>NZ_LFLZ01000022.1 GCF_001189845.1 Bradyrhizobium tropiciagri | reverse complement strand
GATCCGGGTGAGGGGGTACAGGTCTCACGGCGCCCGGCACTCGTGGAAGCAGCCCCTCACCCCAACCCTCTCCCCGTGAAGGACGGGGAGAGGGGGCGGACAAAGCTCCGCCGCTGCCACCTGCCGCCATTTCCATCCCGCCCTCGACGAAACCGTCTGAACCGCCTACCTCTTGGGCGTGTCGACGCTCGATCTCTTTTCCGTTCCGCCGTCGGAAACGGCCGATCTCTTGCCACGCCGGTTTCGCGACTGGTTCGCCTCACGCGGCTGGTCGCCGCGCGAGCACCAGCTCGCGCTGCTGGCGAAGGCGCGCGCGGAACGCTCCGCGCTGCTGATCGCGCCCACCGGTGCGGGCAAGACGCTGGCGGGGTTCTTGCCGACCCTGGTTGAATTGGCGGGCGAGCCGGGTGGCATCAAACCGCTGCGGCAAGCCAGTGAGGCAGCTGTCGAAGCCGATCCAAGGCCAAAGGTCGTTTCCACCGGCCGCTCGGTTCGCCGCAGCTCCGGGCTGCACACGCTCTACATCTCGCCGTTGAAAGCGCTCGCGGTCGATATCGCGCGCAACCTGGAGACGCCGGTTGCCGAGATGGGCCTGCCGATCCGGATCGAGACCCGCACCGGCGACACGCCGGTGTCGCGGCGGCAGCGGCAGCGGCGCTATCCGCCGGACATTCTGCTCACCACGCCGGAGCAGCTGGCGCTGCTGCTGGCGTCCGATGACGCGCCGTTCCTATTCTCCTCGCTGAAGCGCATCGTGCTCGACGAGCTGCACGCGCTGGTCACCTCCAAGCGCGGCGATCTGCTGTCGCTCGGGCTGGCGCGGCTCTGGACCATCGCGCCGCAGACCCGCGCCATCGGCCTCTCGGCAACAGTGGCCGAGCCCGAGCAGCTCGCGCGCTTCCTGGTCCCGCAGCCCGGCGGCGAGAGCGCATCCGCCGACGTCGTGATCGCCGGCGGTGCCGCACCGCCGGTGGTCGAGATGCTCGACACGCGCGAACGGCTGCCATGGTCGGGCCACAGCGCGCGCCACGCGCTGCCCGAGGTGTATGAGCTGATCAAGCGCAACAAGACCACGCTGGTGTTCGTCAACACCCGCAGCCAGGCCGAGATGCTGTTCCAGGATCTGTGGCGCATGAACGACGACGGGCTCGCGATCGCGCTGCATCACGGCTCGCTCGACGTCGCGCAGCGCCGCAAGGTCGAGGACGCGATGGCCGCGGGCCGGCTGCGCGGCGTGGTCTGCACCTCCTCGCTCGATCTCGGCGTCGACTGGGGCGATGTCGACCTCGTCATCAATATCGGCGCGCCCAAGGGATCGTCGCGGCTGATGCAACGGATCGGCCGCGCCAACCACCGCTTCGATGAGGCCTCGCGCGCCGTGCTGGTGCCGGCCAATCGGTTCGAGGTGCTGGAATGCGCGGTCGCGATCGATGCCATCGCCGAGAATGCGCAGGACACGCCGCTGCTGCGCCTGGGTGCGCTCGACGTGCTGGCCCAGCATGTGCTCGGATGCGCCTGCGGCAAACCGTTCCTGTCCGATGAGCTCTATGATGAGGTGAGGACCGCGGCGCCCTATGCGTCGCTGTCGCGCACCGATTTCGACGACGTGGTCGACTTCGTCGCCACCGGCGGCTACGCGCTGAAGACCTATGAGCGTTTCGCGCGGATCAAGCAGGACAAGCAGGGCCGCTGGCGCGTCACCAATCCCAAGGTGCGGCAGAGCTACCGCCTCAATGTCGGCACCATCGTCGAGGAGACCATGCTGAAGGTGCGGCTGGTGCGCTCGCGCGCCGGCGGTCACGGATCGACCGGCGCGATCGCCCGCGGCGGCCGGATGCTGGGTGAGATCGAGGAGGTCTTCATCGAGGGCCTGGTGCCCGGCGACACTTTTGTCTTTGGCGGTGAGGTGGTGCGCTACGAGGCCTTGGTTGAAGATCAGGTCTACGTCTCTCGCGCCAATGACAAAGACGCAAAAGTGCCGTCCTATATGGGCGGCAAGTTCCCGCTCTCGACCTATCTCGCCGAACGGGTGCGCAAGCTGCTCGACAACAGCCTTGCCTGGAAGGCTCTCCCGGATCAGGTCCACGACTGGCTGTCGCTGCAGCGAAAATTCTCCCGCGTGCCGGCGGTGCGCGAACTACTGGTGGAAACCTTTCCGCGCGGCGGCAGTCATTACCTGGTCTGCTATCCCTTCGAGGGGCGGCTCGCGCACCAGACGCTCGGCATGCTGCTGACACGCCGGCTGGAGCGCGCCCGCGCCCGTCCGCTCGGCTTCGTCGCCAACGAATACGCGCTCGCGGTCTGGGGCGTCGGCGATCTCTCCTTCATGATCCGGACCGGCAAGCTCGATCTCAACGCGCTGTTCGATCCCGACATGCTCGGCGACGACCTCGAGGCGTGGCTTGCGGAATCCGCGCTGATGAAGCGCACCTTCCGCAACTGTGCCATCATCTCAGGTCTGATCGCACGCCGCTTCACCGACGAGGAGAAGTCGCGTCGCCAGGTGCTGTTCTCGACAGATCTGATCTACGACGTGCTGCGCAAGCACCAGGCCGACCATGTGCTGCTGCGCGCCGCGCGCAGCGATGCCGCCACCGGATTGCTCGATCTCCGCCGCCTCAGCGACATGCTGTCGCGCATCCACGGCCGAATCACCCACAAGGATCTCGACCACGTTTCCCCGCTTGCCGTCCCCGCGCTGCTGGAAATCGGCCGCGAGTCAGTTTATGGCGAAGCATCCGACGAGCTTCTGGCCGAGGCGGCCGAGGAACTCGTGCGGGAGGCTATGACATAACGCTGATATCTTGGGGAACAGGACGTGACGGCAAGCGCGCTAGCTTTGCGAGACGGTGACGACATGCGCGTTTCGAGGGTCACGGTGGCGGATGTCGGCTTCGTGGCGGATTTCTCCGGCGCGCTGTTCTGGGAAGAGCAGAGCCTGCTCGTGGTCTCCGACCTGCATCTGGAAAAGGGCTCGAGCTTCGCCAGCCGCGGCGTGCTGCTGCCGCCTTACGACACGGTGGCGACGCTGAGCCGGCTCGCGGCTGTGATCGCGCGGCACGATCCGCGGCAGGTGATCGCGCTCGGCGACAGCTTTCACGATCGCGATGCGCATGCGCGGCTGTCGGATGGGGATCGCGAGGCGCTGGCGGCGCTGCAAGTGCGACGTAACTGGATCTGGATTGCGGGCAACCACGATCCGGCGCTGCCGTCCAGCCTCGGCGGCGTGGTCGCGACCGAGGTCGCGATCGGTCCGATCGTGTTCCGCCACGAGCCGACCGGCGCTGCCGGCGAGATCGCCGGGCATCTGCACCCCAAGGCGCGGGTGCCGACCCGCGGCCGCTCGATCGAGCGGCGCTGTTTCGCCAGTGACGGCGAGCGCGCGGTGATGCCGGCGTTCGGCGCCTATACCGGCGGGCTGAGCATCCGCGACGCAGCGTTCGCACGGATCTTCCGGTCGCCCGGCTTCATGGCCCACGTGCTCGGCGACAACCGCGTCCACGCGTTCGCCGCGTCGCGGTGTTATTGACGGTCGCTTTCACCCTCCCCTGGAGGGGGAGGTCGGCTCACATTGAGCGCAGCGAGATGTGAGTCGGGGTGGGGTGATCTCTCAACGCGGGTACTGTTCGATTGGATGGACCTTCACCCCACCTCGGTTCGCATTTCATGCGAACCGATCCCAGAGCGAGCTTCGCTCGTCTCGACCCCTCCAGGGGAGGATGTCGGCGCGAACGTCACGCCGCCTTCGCCTGCACGCTCTCGCAATACTCCGCGAGCCGGTCCGCCAGCCGCAATGTCGCGGGCCTCGCCTCGGGGGCGGCGACGAGGGCGACCTCGGTCCGCTCGATCGGCGCAAAGCCGTCTTTCGCCGTCAGCACGCGGTGCTCGGCCTGGATCGACATTTCCGAAAGAATGCTCAAGCCGAGGCCCGCGGCGACCGCGGCCTGGATGCCGGCGAGGCTGGAGGAGGTGTAGGCCATGTGCCAGTTGCGGCCGGCGCTTTCCAGCGAATGGATGGCGTGGGCGCGATAGAGGCAGCCCGAGCCGAAGCCGATCAGCGGCACCGAGCCGATGGTGGTGTCGCGCGGATGGCTCTTGCTCGTCACCCAATGCACGCGTTCCGGCCACACCGCGATGCCGCCTCTCTCGCTGGCAGCGCGCTTGATCAGCGCGAGGTCGAGATCGCCGCGCTCGAGGTCGCGGTACAGGAACAGGCTCTGGCCGGAGCGTACGTCGAGGCGCAAATTGGGATGGCTGCGCGAGAAGGTCGCGAGCAGCCTCGTCAGCCGGTAGGCGGCAAAATCCTCGGTGATGCCGATCCGGATCGCGCCTTCGCTGCCGGCGCGCGACACCACATCACGCGCCTCCTCGGCCAGCGCCAGCAGCCGCCGCGCATAGGTCAGCAGCTGATCGCCGGCGTCAGTCGGGGTGACGTCCTTGCCGCTGCGGATCAACAGCGGCTGGCCGACATCCTCCTCCAGCCGCTTGATCTGCTGGCTGACCGTCGATTGCGTGCGGTGGACGCGCTCTCCGGCGCGGGTGAAGCCGCCGGCATCGACCACCGAGACGAAACTGCGCAGAAGCTCCAGGTCGAGCATCGCAGCCTCCATTCATAAATCCACTGGATATCAGTCTATCATTTAATTTACAAATATCAAGGTGCGGGCCTAGATCATGGGCGAGGGAGAAAATCCCAGGAGAACTCCATGTCCGCCGCATCTTCAATCGCCGCCCCCCGCGCCCGTTTCAACACCCTGCCGCTGCTGATCGCGCTGTTCTGCCTGCTCTGGAGCTACGCATTCGTGGCCGGCAAGATCGGCGTCACCGATTGCCCGCCGCTGATCCTGCTCGCCGCGCGGTTCTCGCTCGCTGGAGTCCTGATCCTCGGCATCTCCTGGCTGCGCCGGGACCAATGGGACCTCACCTGGCGCGATGTCGCCGTGTTCGCGGTGATCGGCGTCGCCAACAACGCGCTCTATCTCGGCCTCGGCTATACCGGGCTGAAGACCGTCTCGGCCGGGCTTGGTGCGCTGATCGTCTCGGCCAATCCGGTGTTCACCGCCATGCTGGCGGCGCTGTTCCTCGGCGAGTCCATGACTCTGCGCAAGGTGGTCGGCCTCGTGCTCGGCATCGTCGGCGTCGCCTTCATCGTCTGGCATCGCATGAAGGTCGGCACCGATAGCCCGCACGGCATCCTGTTCACGCTGGCCTCGCTCGCCTCGATCGTTGCCGGCACGGTGCTGTTCAAGCTGCTGGCGCCGAAGGGCAGCCTGTGGATCGGCAACGGCATCCAGAACATTGCCGGCGGCCTTGCGGTGATGCCGTTCGCCTTCACGCTGTCCAGCGTCGCTGACATCGTGCCCAGCATGCGGCTCGCCGGCGCCTTCGCCTTCCTCGTGCTCGGCGGCTCGATCCTCGCCTATCTGCTCTGGTTTCATCTCCTGAAAGTGTGTGGCGCGACCGCCGCGAGCGCCTATCACTTCCTGATGCCGCCGCTTGGCATGCTGTTCGCCTATCTCGTGCTCGGCGAGCATGTCGAATTTCGCGACCTGCTCGGGATCGTTCCGGTCGCTCTCGGCATTTACCTGGTGACGCGCCCTGCCGCGGCATCGCCCAAGAGGAGTGGAACGTGAGCATCACCATCACCCTGATCGGTGGCCCGACCGCCCTGATCGAGATCGACGGGTTCCGCCTGCTCACCGATCCGACCTTCGATGCGCCCGGCGACTATCAACTGCCGCATGTGAAGCTGGAGAAGCTGACGGGCCCCGCGCTCGGCGCCCGCGACGTCGGCGAGATCGATGCGGTGCTGCTGAGCCACGACCAGCATTCCGACAATCTCGACCATTCCGGCCGGGATTTCCTCAAAGGCGCGAAGCGCGTGCTGACGACGCAGGCCGGCGCCAAGCGGCTCGGCGGTAATGCCGAGGCTTTGCGCCCTGGGCGTCGACCATATTGAAGAAGGGCGGCCGGACGCTTGCCATCACCGCGACGCCGGCGCGGCACGGGCCCGCGGGCATCGAGCCGTTGTCCGGCGACGTCATCGGCTTCGTGGTGGAGCCGGCGAAACCCGGCCGTCCAGTCTATGTCAGCGGCGACACCACCTGGTTCGACGGTGTCGCCGAGGTCGCACGGCGCTTCGATTGCGGTGTGGTGCTGCCGTTTGCAGGCGCGGCGCAAACCCGCGGCCCGTTCCATCTCACGATGGACACCAACGACGCGATCGAGACTGCGCGCGCCTTTGCCGACGCGGTGATCGTGCCGGTTCATACCGATGGCTGGGCGCATTTCCGGCAGAACGCCGGCGACCTGCGCGCGAGCTTCGATACGCTCGGCTTCGGCCGCCGTCTGCGCATCCTCGAGCCCGGGGTCGCCACGATCATTGAAGCGTCGTCGGAGACTTGATCCAGCGCATGGCGGGCAGGAGGGCCGCGTGCGAGTTTCATCGTTGGAACCGGGGCAGGTCCGGTTCGTTGTCGCGATGGCTCCGACCGGTATGACACAGCACAGGCCGATATCGCGAAAGCATCATGGCAAGGCCGGCATCGCGCCGGCGGGCGATGCCGATCGGCCGAAATCATTCAGCCTTGCGGGCGTCTTTAAGGCGCTCGGACCCGGGTTGATTACCGGCGCAGCGGACGATGATCCGTCGGGCATCGGCACCTACAGCCAGGCCGGCGCGCAGCTCGGCTACGGCATCGGCTGGACCATGCTGATGACATTCCCGTTGATGGCGGCGATCCAGGAAATTTCCGCGCGGGTCGGCCGCGTCACCGGGCACGGCATAGCGGGCAACGTATGCAAGCACTATCCGGGCTGGCTGCTCGCGGCCGTGGTGATGCTGTTGTTCATCGCCAACACCGTCAACATTGCGGCCGACCTCTCGGCCATGGCGGATGCGACCAGGCTTCTGATCGGCGGCCCTGCGATCCTCTATGTCGTGCTGTTCGGCGTGGCCTCGGTCGCCGCCCAGATCTTCATGAACTACCGGCGCTACGTCGCCGTCCTGAAATGGCTGACGCTGAGCCTGTTCGCCTATGTCGCGGCGCTCGCATTCGCCAAGGTGTCGTGGATGCAGGCGCTGGCAGGCGTGCTGGTTCCGCGTCTGACCTGGAGCGCGGACTATTTCACGACCATCGTCGCGATCTTCGGCACCACGATCTCACCCTATCTGTTCTTCTGGCAGGCTTCACAGGAGGCGGAGGAGCAGCAGGCGGATCTCGCCAAGCATCCACTGATCGAGAAGCACTACGGCGCGCGAAGGGAGTTTTTCCGCATTCGTGCCGACACCATCACCGGCATGGCATTTTCCAACGTCATCGCGCTGTCGATCATCGTCACCGCCGCCGCCTCGCTGCACGCCGCCGGCAAGACCGATATCCAGACTTCGGCGCAGGCCGCCGAGGCCTTGCGCCCGATCGCCGGGCCGTTCGCCGAGGTGATCTTCGCGCTCGGCATCATCGGCACCGGCCTCTTAGCGATCCCGGTGCTTGCGGGCGCGACGGCCTACGCGGTCGGCGAGGGCCGGCGATGGCCGGTCGGATTGACGCGCAAGCCGAAACAGGCGATCGCGTTTTATTCGGTGCTGGCGCTGTCGGGCGGCATCGGCATTGCGCTCAACTTCACGCCGATCGATCCGATCTCGGCGCTGTACTGGAGTGCGGTCGTCAACGGTGTGCTCGCGGTGCCCGTGATGGTGCTGCTGATGGTCATGGCACGCCACAGGGCGGTGATGGGACGCTTCGTGATCGGCGGGTGGCTGTACTGGCTCGGCTGGCTCTCTACGGCTGCGATGGCGCTCAGCGTGATCGCGATGGGGATCGGTTTCCTGCTGTAAGTTCGAACTTGTAGGTTGGGTGGAGCGCAGCGATACCCATCACTATGCTGCGCCGATCCATGTTGGGTATCGCTTCGCTCCACCCAACCTACGCGCCTCAATCCTTGGCGAACAGCGAGCTATCGATCTTGGTTGTCGATTTGACCTTCCGCAGGATGATGGTGGTGCGGTAGCTCGCGATATCGCTGTCCGGATGCATCAGGCGGTCGAGGATGAACGATTGATAGCGAGCGAGGTCGGACGACACGACCCGCAGGGCGTAATCCCAATCGCCGGCGATCATGCAGCATTCGACGACCTCCGGAAGGTCGATCACCTTCTTCTCGAAGCGCGCGAAGGATTCCCTGTTCTGTTGCTTGAGGCGGACCTCGACGATGACGTCGAAGCCGAGCCCGACGCGCGCAGGGTCCACCAGCGCTACATAGGAATTGATCACACCGTCCTCTTCGAGGGTCCGGACCCGCCGCATGCAGGGGGCGGACGAGAGGCCGATCCGTTCGGCCAGCTCGAGATTGGTGATGCGCCCCTCGACCTGCAGCACGTCGAGGATTTTCCGATCCATCTCGTCGATCACGATCGTGGTTCCCATTTTGTGCGCGCTTTCCGTCTTTTGCGCAATTGATTGCAGAAGATGGGCCGGAATGCATCTGAATTCGCAATGTCTTTACTGCAGTGGGCGCATAACATGCGCTGCGATGGTCTCCAGCGCGCGGCGACGGAGCGGCAAGGAGCGGGCATGACTGGAAATGACGACAAATCGTTTTGGGATCGCGCCCGGCGCCACCTCATTCGCTATGGCGGGATGTTCGCCCCGGTCATCATCGAGCGCGCCTCCGGATCCTTCGTCTACGACGCCGGCGGCCGAGCCATCCTGGATTTCACATCCGGGCAGATGAGCGCCGTGCTCGGTCACGGTCACCCCGAGATCGTAAAGACCATCAGCGCGCATGCCGAACGGCTCGACCATCTGTTCAGCGGCATGTTGACGCGCCCGGTGGTCGCGTTGGCCGAACAGCTCGCGGAGTTACTGCCGCCGGGGCTCGATCGCGTCATGCTGCTGAGCACCGGCGGAGAGTCGAACGAGGCCGCCATCAAGATGGCCAAGCTCGCCACCGGCGGCTTCGAGACCGTCGCGTTCGCGCAGTCCTGGCATGGCATGACATCAGGCGCGGCGGGGACGACGTATTCGGCCGGCCGCAAGGGCTATGGTCCCGCGCCGGTCGGCTCGCTCGCGATCCCGACGCCAAACCCTTATCGCCCGCGCTTCGGCAACGCGTCCGATTGGCGGGCCGAGCTGGCCTACGCCTTCGATCTCGTCGATCGCCAATCGACCGGTTCGCTAGCCTGCATGATCGCCGAGCCGATCCTCAGCTCCGGCGGGCTGATCGATCTGCCGGAGGGCTATCTCGCCGCGCTGAAGGAATTGTGCCGCGCGCGCGGCATGCTGCTGATCGTCGACGAGGCGCAGACCGGCCTCGGGCGAACCGGCGCCATGTTCGCCTTCGAGCGCGATAACGTGGTGCCTGATATCCTGACCCTGTCGAAGACGCTCGGCGCCGGCCTGCCTCTGGCCGCGGTCATCACATCAGCCGAGATCGAAGAGCGCTGTCACGAACGCGGCTTCCTGTTCTACACGACGCATGTGTCGGACCCGATGCCGGCCGCGGTCGGGCTGAAGGTCATCGAGATCATCCTGCGCGACCGACTGGTCGAGCGCGCCGGGATCGCGGGTGCGCGGCTGCGGGATGGGCTCCTCGCCCTGCAGAACCGGTTCGACTGCATCGGTGACGTGCGCGGCAGGGGGCTGATGCAAGGCATCGAGATCGTGCGCGACCGCTTCAGCAAGGAGCCCGACGAAGCGCTCGGCACGCGCGTGTCGCAGCGCTGCATGGAGTTCGGACTGAGCACCAACATCGTGCAGCTGCCCGGCATGGGCAGCGTATTCCGCATCGCTCCGCCGCTGACGATCAGCGACGGCGAGATCGATCTCGGCCTTTCCATTCTCAACGACGCGTTCGAGAGTGCGTTGCAGAGACCGTAGGATGGGTGGAGCGCAGCGATACCCATCACGTCGCCGCGGCTCCGGATGTTGGGTATCGCTTCGCTCCACCCAACCTACGCCTTTAGTCCTTGCGGAACACGATCGAGGCCATCCAGCCGGTCATCAGCGCCATGAATGCGGTGACGAGGCCGTAGACCAGGCCGTTCTGCCGCGCGGTGGTGGCGACGAACTGCTCGAAGCCGACCTTGACGATCTCGAACGCGGTTTCGGTCTTGGTCACCAGCGCGCCCTCGGAGAACAGCTTGATCTCGACATTGTAGGTGCCGATCGGCACCTCCGCCGGCAGCGGAATGCCGGTGCGGAACAGGGTCGGCGTCAGGAACGTCACCGCCGAGGTCGCCTCGCGGTACAGGCCGTGCTCGGAGCGCAGGCGGACGAACGCGCTGCGGAAGGGGTCGTTCGGCACCACGTCGGCAAAGTCGGGGCCGACCCGCTGCATCAAGAGCACATTGTTGAGCCCGAGCTGCTGCCGCCGCTGCACCTCCGGTGAGGCGATCTGGTCGAACGGGCGATTGGAGAACAGCGCGAGATAGCCCGGTACCTGCAGGAACTGGCGCGAGTCGGTGTTGATCCAGATCCCGAATTTGCGCTCCTTGCGCCGCGTCACCATGTCGGCGCGCGGGCCGGATACCGTGACGACGAGATCGTAATTGGCGCGGCTGGGCGGTGTCTTGTCGTCCTTCTCGACCGAGCCGAACAGCACGAGCTCGCCGCCGGAATAATTCGGCGTCACCGTGACGCGGTGGTTGGAAACCGACACGATCAGCCGCTCGGCACGCGCGGGTGCGGCCGCCAGGCTGGCGGCAGCGAGGCCCGCGATGGCAAGCAGCGCGCGCAGCCTCATGGCGGGGCTCCGCCGGTTTCGCGGATGCTGAACAGGTCCTGCGGCCGGATCACCAGCTCGACCGCAAAGCGGATGCCGACCGCGAGCACCAGCAGGCCGAGCAGGAGGCGCAGATGCTCGCCGCGGATCTTCTGGCCGGCGCGGGCGCCGAACTGCGCGCCGGTGACGCCGCCGATCATCAGGATCAGCGCCAGCACGGCGTCGACCAGATGGTTGGTCACCGCGTGCAGCATGGTCGCGAACACCATGGTGACGAGGGTGAGCACCATAGAGGTGCCGATCACGGTCGAGGTCGGCACCCGCAGCACATAGATCATCAGCGGCACCAGGATGAAGCCGCCGCCGATGCCCATGACCGCGCCGATGAAGCCGATGATGAGCCCGATCACGACCACCGGGATGACCGAGAGGTAGATCTTGGAGCGCTTGAAGCGCAGCTTCAGCGGCAGGCCGTGGATCCAGCCATGGCTGCCGGGCTTGCGCAGCGTGACCGCGCCGCCGCCGCGCGAACGCAGCATCGCGCGCAGGCCTTCCCAGAACATCAGCCCGCCGACCGTCGTCAGCAGGATGACGTAGGACAGCGCGATCATCAGGTCGAGTTGGCCGAGCGAGCGCAGGAAGGTGAAGGTCCACACCCCGAACGTGGTGCCGAGCGTGCCGCCGACCAGCAGCACCGCCGCCAGCAGCGGGTCGATCGCGCGCCGGCGCCAATAGGAGATCGCGCCGGAGAACGAGGACGCCGCAATGTGGCTCGCGACCGAGGCAACCGCGACCGCCGGCGCGATGCCGACGAAGATCAGAAGCGGCGTCATCAGGAAGCCGCCGCCGATCCCGAACATGCCGGAGACGAATCCAACCGCCGCGCCCATCGCCAGGATGAGGAAGACATTGACCGGAATGTCGGCGATCGGGAGGTAGAGCTGCACGCGCGTCGCTTCTTGTCGGTTCGCCGCATGCTGGGGCGCAAGGCCGCATCACGGCGTGATGTCGTTCGGGTCGGGCATTCTCCGGCTGAACGAATCCGGTCGGCGCGCAAGGAGCAGGCGAACGCGGGTCGATTGCCGCGTTCTTGCATAACCGAAATTAGCGGGGGGAGGGACTAAAGATTCCGCGCCGGGTGGCATTTTTCGCCGCACGTGGCGGCCCGGCTGCGGACGTGGTTGATAATTCAGATTAATGACGTCTGTATCGGCTTATTTGAGCATGACCTCCGCGCAAACGCGTTCCGCGTTTGTCGCGAGGGAAAACCGCTCCGCACTTTGCGCTAGCGCGGCCCTTCGGGTCCGGACCATGCTTCAGGGCCGATCAACCGGCCTCGTGATCAGGTTCAGCGCGAGCGCTTCCTTCGGGCTCAACCAGCGGATATCCGAGGTCTGCGACATCGCCTCGACGATCCCGGAGGAGACGCCCATCTTGGTCATGTAGCCCAGCACCATGCCCTGGATGCGTTGCGCCTCGGCGAGGGGATCGCTGACCGGTGCGCTGGTCGTGAAGCGGTGCACCCCGAGCCGCGAGCCCGCGATGCCATAGCGGGTCTCACCACCTGCATAGACCAGGACGCAGGCACTCGCGCAGGCCGCTGGGCGCAGCTTGCCCGATGCGTCTGCCGTAGCGACGGCGGTGACGAGCCCATGCGTGCGGATGACCTCGCCCATGATCGCGGCCTGGTTCAGCGCGCCGCCCTGCGACGACAGCAGCACGGCATCGCCGGCCGCGAGGCGCGCCTCGCTGAGCCGGTCGCGGAACCAGCTCGCGCTGGCGGAGCCGATCTTGCCGCTGATTGCGAGCGCGCGCCGGCCACGGCCCGACCCGTCGATGTCGACGTCCGATATCACCGCCGACGTCATGCTCGCGGCGATGTAGGTCTCGCGCCAGAAGTCCCAGGCGCCCGGCCTCGACAGGTCGCGGTAGGCCTGAATGGCGACGCTCGATAGCAGCAGCACAAAGATGATGATGGACCAGAGCGAGAACCGGAAGGTGCGCGGCGGCGGCGCCGGGTCGGCTTGCATCGGTCGAGGCGCGGCGTTGGGCCGCGCGGTAAACGGAGACGGCGTCTGACGCGGCGGTGCGACGCGGGGACCGGTCGGCGACGAACGATGGCCCGTTCCATCATCCTGACGATCGTCGACAGACAAGCCTGACCCTCCGGAACGCGTGCACCATTGGCGCGCGACTGCGTCTGTCTACACGGGGAAAGGGCGGAGGGATAGGACAGCGGCGCCGTCAAGGCGCCGCAGCTATTCTCGTTTTAGTGAGCCGGGGCGGCCAGCGCCGCGGTCCGCTTCGACGGCTGCCTGACGGACTTCGCCGCCGCGGGCTGCGCGGGGGCGCCGTCCCAGCCGCCGGCCGGGGCCGGCACATTGACCGCATCGCTCGGCTGCGGTTCGGGGGTGAAGGTCTGGATCGCAAGCTTCGCGGCGGCCAGCGACTGCGGGTCGAGCCGCTTGGCGATATCGTCGCGCTTGTGGCCGGCGTCGGCGTCGCCCTGTGCGGCGGCGAGGCTGAACCATTTGAAGGACTCGGCGAGGTTCTGTTCGACACCGATGCGCGGGCATAGAGGATGCCGAGGTTGACCTGGCTGTCGGCAACGCCGCGATCGGCCGCCTTGCGGAACCACTGCGCGGCGCTCTTGTAGTCGGCGCCCTTGCCGCCGCCATCGGCGTCGAGCACGGCGAGGTTATGCATCGCCTTGGCGTTGCCGCGCTCGGCTGCCTGCACGTAATAGCGCCGCGCCAGATCGAAGTCGCGTTTCACGCTGAGGCCCTTCTCATAGAAGGTGCCGAGCCGGAACATCGCCGGCACCACGCCGGCCTGCGCCGCGCGGCCGTACCATTTGGCGGCTTCGTCGACATTGGCGGTCACGCCCTTGCCCTCGGCATAGCGGACGCCGACCTCATAGGCCGCAGCCGCATCGCCCTTGATCGCGGCCGCGCGCAGCGCCGGACCGCCGATCGCGTCGGGCAGCTTCTCGCCCGCCGGAATCTGGATCGTGGCGAGCTTGCCGCCGAGCGGCGGAGCCGTCGGAATCGTGCCGGTGATATCACTGGCGGGGGCCGTTGGCGTCGCCGCGGCCGGCTCCGGCGCGGCGGCGGGTACGGGCGCCGATGGGATCGTCACCTGCGCGCTGTCGAGCGTGTTCGGCGCCGGCGAGTTGTTGGACTGGCGGCCGAGCGGGGTCGGCGAGGTCATCGACGGCCCCGGCGTGCTCGACGGCGCAGCCGGCGCGGGGACGGGCACGAGGGAGTTCTCGGCGGGCGGCAGCGCGGCGGGCGCGGCCGGCTCGCTGTGCTCGATCGCCGGCACCTGCGGCGCGGAGCTGGTGTCGAGCAGGTTCATCGCCATCTTGGCGGTCGAGAGCAGGATCACGACCACGCTCGCGCCGACCAGCAGTGAGCGGATCTTGGAGGTGATGGTCGAGGGCTGGGCCTCGGGCGCTTCGGTTGCGGCGGCGCCGGACTTGGCGGCAGCTGCCTTCGCGGCCTTGTCGGCCTTCTCCTTGGCCTTGGCGGCGGCCTTGCTCGCTGCGCGCGCCGCCTTCTCGTTGACGGGTTGTGCGGCAGCGGCCTGCGCGGCGCGCCGGGCGGCGGCGATGAAGCTCGATGTCGAGACCGGCTCCTTCTTGCCGGCGGGAAGATCAGAGATCGCGCGCTCGGAATCCGCGATCCGCTCCGACGGCGACGACGCCCGGCCCGACGGGCGGGTACCCGGCTCTAGCGGATGATCCGGCGGCAGCTCAGGCGCCAGCGCAGCGCGTGCGGACGCGGCATGCGGCTCGAGGATCTCGCTGATCGCGCGCGGCGGCAGCGGCGGCGGCGCGGTCTCGACCGGCTGCGCGGCATGGAATTCGCGCGGCGCGGACATGAAGTGCTCCTGCGCCAGCGCAGGATTGGGCAATTCGGGCCGGTACGATTCAGGCTTGTACGATTCAGCCTTGTAGGATTCGGGTTGGGGCTGCGCGAACGGCTGCGGCATCGCCGCGCGCGGCATCTCCATCCGCGGGGCGTCCATCCGCAGTTCGGTCGGCGCGGGGGCGGGCGGAGCCGGCGGCGGCGCGGTGCGCACCGTGCGCAGATCGTTCTCGATCATGGCCAGCCGGTCGACGACGTGGCCGAGCGTGTTGTGAACGGTTTCCAGCGAATCCTGGGTGCGGCGATCCGTCTCCGACTGGCTGAAGCGGATGTCGGACAGCTCGCGTTTCACCAGATCGACGATGCCGCTGTCCATCATCGGGTGTGGCGCCGAGGTGTTGACGCTGTTGCGGGTGGCGTCGGCGAGCGAGGCGATATGGGCGTGCTGCGCCTCGAGGTGCCGCATGATGTCATGCAGCCCTTCCTCGACCCGGCCGAGATTGCCGGAGCGCTGGTCGGCCGACTCCAGGCGCTCGAGCAGATAGGAGACGCGCTGTTCGAGGTGGGTGAATGCCGACGAGCTGTCGTTGCCGACCTGCAGGCGGTCGATCCGCTCCGACAGCGAGCGCAGCGCGCCCTCGATGACGTCGGTATTGTCATAGCCGGCCGGCCGCTCGCGGCCTTCCAGCGACGAGGCCAGCGCCGCAATGCGTTGCTCGATCCCGGCGAAAGCGTCGCCGAAGGAATCCCCGCGCGACATCTGCGACAGCTGGTCGACCTTCGCCGCCAGCGCATGCACGTCCCCGGAGAGCTGCAGCAGCGCGTCGTTGGAGGCGACATTGGAGACGATGGCGCGCAGCGCCGCGATCGCGCTCTCGAGCTGATGCACCGTCGACGGATCGTCGTTGGCGCGCAGGATCATGTCGAGCTTGGCGCCGAGATTGCGGATCGCCTCGTCGTAGCCGGTGAGCTGCTCGGCGGGCGTCAGCGTGCGCAGCGCCTCGCGGATGTCCGACAGCGCGCGTTCGATGCCGGCAATCGCCTGGCCCTGGCCGTTGTTGCTGTCCTGACGGATCTCGTCGATCCGGTGATGCAGCGAGCGGATCTCGTTCTCGATCGATTCGATCGCGCGGCGCGGCATCGCCTCGGTGATCGCCTGGCGGATTTCCGCCAGCTCGCCGCGGAACGACGCGATCGATTGCTCGATATGGTCGGGCCGCTGCAGCGCCTCGATCTGGCTCGTGATCTTGAGCAGATGACGCTCGAGCGAGGAGAAGTCCGGCCCGGCCGGCGCCGCGGGCTGCGGCGCGTAGGCGGCCATCGGCGGCGCCGATTGCTGCAGAGGCGGTGCATTGCGCTGTGGCATCTGCCGGGGCGCGGGGCCATCGAGCTCATTCTGGCGCGCGGCGATTTCCGCGATCGCGGAATCGAACGACGCCGGGCTCAGCGGTGGCGAGGGGCGGTAGACCTGGGCGGCGGCGCGCTCGACCGCCTCGGCCTGGCGCAGCCTCTCCTCCAGCTGCCGGTCGTTGATCTGCGGCTCGCGCTGCATCTGCGCTTCCCGCATCATCGGCTGGGGCTGCGGCTCGCGTGCTGGCTGCGGCCGCGAAATCTGCGACAACCGCGCATCGAGGCGCGAGATCGCGTCGTTGAGCTGCCGTGCGACCGCGGGCTGGCCGCGCGGCACCTCGGCGCGCACCGCTTCGGCGCGCGTCAACGGCTTTGCAATCTGCTCGATCTGGCGGGTGATCGCGTCGAGCCGCTGATGGATGTCCGCGACCTCGCGGCTTTCCCGGCTCGGCATCGGCTGCCGTTGCTCGATGCGCCAATCCGGCGGGCTCGGTTCGCCGACGGTCGAATTGAGCCAGTCGTTCAGTGACATGCCGGCACGGCGCGCAGCCGCCTCGGCCCTGTCGCGGACGGAGGGATCGATGCCGTCAACACTCCACGATACGCGCGAATTCATGATTCCGTCCGGTCCCGACTCCGGCGCCATACTCTGCGCCCGCAGCCTCCCCGCGCATTCCCGTTAAGAGACAATCGAATTCTGCGCTGGTCGTCTGCTTCAGCTGCTGACTTTTTCCCCTCACGGTAAATAACGGGTTAAGGAATGCAGCCGGCGGGCCTTAAAGTTAGGGAATCCGGGAACCTGTTGCGCCGGATCAGGACAAGCCTATCGTTTTCAGGCAACGCGGATCCCGCTTCGCGTGACGACAACGCGGCAAGCAAGATTGTTTCTAGCCGTTGCTCTCGCGCTTGCCGTCGTCGAGCGGCATGACGTTGCTGCGGCCGGACATCGCCGACAGTGTGTCGAGCGCCTCCTCGCACCATTCCACCACGATGCGCTCGTGGCGCATCCCAAGCCGCAGGCTGAGCATCTTGCCGACGTCGGCCGGCGGCGCAGTGCCGTCGGGAAAGCGCTTGTTGAGCAGACGCTCATAGCGCTCATAGCGGTCGCGGTGATGCTCCAGCCGCGCCATCAGGTCGGTGCGCAGCGGCTCGATGTCGACGCAGTCGAGCGCATAGAGCCGGACCAGAAGATCGTCCTTGATCGAGGGCGGAACGCTCGGCCGCGCCGCCCAATGCTTCAGCGCCGCGCGGCCCTCGGCCGTCAGCGTGTAGACCAGCTTGTTGGGTTTGCCCGACTGCACCACCTCGCGGCCCTGGACGTGGCCCTTGTCGCGCAGCCGGGAGAGCTCCCGGTAGATCTGCTGATGGTCGGCCTTCCAGAAGAAGCCGATCGACGCGTCGAACGTCTTGGCGAGCTCATAGCCCGTCATCGGACGTTCCGTGAGGCAGGCGAGGATTGCGTCACCGAGTGCCAACGCCCACCTCCATCTCAGTTCCCGAGTTCGCCATTCTGAAGTTCGCTTGACTTTATGCATTACTGTGCATATGCGTCAATATGCATATGGTGATCGGCGTGCCGCCTTGTCGCGCGCGGCCGACGTTCAGGCTTCTTACAACCCCGCCGCAGGAGACGTCCGAATGAGCAAGCCGGGCCTCGAGAAGTGGTACGCCTACATGAAGTCCCACGACACCGCCGCTTTGTGGGATCTGCTGCATCCCGACGCGGTGTTCGAAAGTCCGGTCGTGCACACGCCGCAGCGCGGCCGCGACATCACCTTCAAATATCTGACCAGCGCCGCCAAGGTGCTCGGCGGCCCGACCTTCAAATATTTGGGCGAGTGGCGGAGCGACACCGGCGCGGTGCTCGAGTTCGAGAACGAGATCGACGGCATCAAGCTCAACGGCGTCGACATCATCACGTTCGACGGTGACGGCCGGATCACGCATTTCAAGGTGATGGTGCGTCCGCTCAAGGCGATCAACCTGCTGCATCGGATGATGGGCGAGGAGTTGATGAAGCAGAGCGGCGCAACGTCGCAATCGTAAAGCATGATCCGGACCCGAAGGGCCGCGTTAGCGCAAAGTGCGAAGCGGTTTTCCGAAAAGATCATGCTCAAACAAAGGGCTGAAGCGCGATAACGAACCGACCCAATCTCATCGCGCTTTAGTCTCGCTAGCACCTGCCGCGGACCTCCGGAAGCGGATAAGGTCCGTTCCAACAAACCCAAGGAAAAGCTGCGCAGCATCGGTCGCATATGCGGCCGCGAGCCAGCCGGGAGATCAGCATGCCGACCTACAAAGCCCCCGTCGAAGATGTCAGCTTCCTGCTCAACGACGTTTTCCAGATCGATCGCTACGGCAATCTTCCCGGCTTCACCGATGCGTCGGCCGATGTGCGCGAGGCGATCCTCGGCGAGGCCGCCAAGCTCAGCGAGGAAGTGCTGCAGCCGCTCAACCGCACCGGCGATCTCGAAGGCTGCAAGCGCAATGACGACGGCAGCGTCACCACGCCGAAGGGCTTCAAGGACGCCTACAAGCAGGTCGCCGAAGGCGGCTGGCTCGGCCTCTCGGCGCCGACCGAATTCGGCGGCCAGGGCCTGCCGGTGACGCTGTCGCAGGCGGTCAACGAATTCCAGATCTCCGCCAACATGGCGTTCTCGATGTATGGCGGCCTGACCATGGGTGCGACCGCGGCGCTCCTGGTGCACGGCACCCCCGAGCAGAAGAAAACCTATGTGCCGAAGATGGTCGCCGGCGAATGGACCGGCACCATGAACCTGACCGAGCCGCAATGCGGCACCGACCTCGGCCTGCTTCGCACCAAGGCGGTGCGTCAGTCGGACGGCAGCTTCAAGATCACGGGCACCAAGATCTTCATCTCCGCCGGTGAGCACGATCTCGCCGACAACATCATCCACCTCGTGCTGGCGCGTATCGAAGGCGCGCCGGCCGGCATCAAGGGCGTCTCGCTGTTCGTCGTTCCCAAGGTGCTGGTCAACGGCGACGGCTCGTTGGGTGCGCGCAACGGCGTCACCTGCGGCTCGATCGAGCACAAGATGGGCATCCACGGCAATTCCACCTGTGTGATGAACTACGACAACGCCACCGGCTGGCTGGTCGGCGAAGAGAACAAGGGCATGCAGGGCATGTTCGTGATGATGAACGAGGCCCGTCTCGGCGTCGCCGTGCAGGGCCTCGCCCAGTCCGAGGTCGCCTACCAGAACGCGGTCGCCTATGCGCGCGAGCGTCTGCAGGGCCGTTCGCTGACCGGCGTCAAGGCGGCCGACAAGCCGGCCGATCCGATCATCGTGCATCCCGACGTGCGCCGCACGCTGCTCACCATCCGCGCCTTCAACGAGGCGGCGCGCGCCATGGTGGTGTGGACCGCGCTGAAGAGCGACGTCGCGCACCGCTCCAATGATCCGAAGGACCGCCAGGCCGCGGACGATCACATGGGCCTGATGACGCCGGTGCTGAAGGGCGTCCTGACCGACACCGGGTTCGCCAACACCGTCTCGGCGCAGCAGATGTTCGGCGGCCACGGCTATATCGCCGAGCACGGCATGGAGCAGTTCGTGCGCGATGCGCGCATCGCGATGATCTATGAGGGCGCCAACGGCATCCAGGCGCTCGACCTGGTCGGCCGCAAGCTGCCGCGCGATGGCGGCCGCGCCGCGATGGCGTTCTTCGGCGAGGTCACGGCCTTCGCCAAGGAGCATGGCACTGAGGAGGCGATGAAGCCGTTCATCACCCCGCTCTCCACCGCGCTTGGCCATCTGCAGCAGGCCACCGGCTGGCTGATGCAGAACGCGCTGACCAAGCCCGACAATGCCGGCGCCGCCGCGACCGACTACATGAAATTGTTCGGCCTCGTCGCGCTCGGCTACATGTGGGCGAAGATGGCCAAGGTGGCGCAGGACAAGGCCGCCGCCGGCACGACGCCCTACCTCAACACCAAGCTCGTGACCGGCCGCTTCTTCATGGAGAGGCTGCTGCCGGAGACTGCCGTGCATCTGGCCCGGATCCAGACCGGCAGCGCCACCACGATGGAACTGGCCGCGGAAGCGTTCTGAATAATTGCCGCCGCACCCATGCGGCGGCGCTTCCTTCCGTATATATTATGATCCTCATATCAAGGAGGGCGTCATGCCTGAGGCATACATCTACGATCACGTTCGTACCCCGCGCGGCCGCGGCAAGGCCGACGGCGCGCTGCACGAGGTCACCGCGCTGGCGCTCGCCACGGTGCCGCTGCAGGCGCTCAAGGAGCGCAACAATCTGCCCGAGGATTTGGTCGACGACGTCGTGCTCGGCGTGGTCGATCCGGTCGGCGAGGCCGGCTCCGACATCGCGCGCTTTGCTGCGCTGAACGCCGGCCTCGGCGAGAAGGTGCCGGGCGTGCAGATCAGCCGTTTCTGCGCTTCCGGCCTCGATGCCGTGAACTTCGCCGCGGCCCAGATCATGAGCGGCCAGCATGAGCTCGTGATCGGCGGTGGCGCGGAATCGATGAGCCGCGTCGGCATCGGCGCCTCCGGCGGCGCCTGGCCGATGGATCCCTCGATGGCGGTTCCGGCCTATTTCATGCCGCAGGGCATCTCGGCCGATTTGATCGCGACCAAATACGGCTTCTCGCGCGATGACGTCGACGCCTATGCCGTGCAGAGCCAGCAGCGCGCGGCTAAGGCCTGGGACGAAGGCCGCTTCAACAAGTCGGTGGTGACGGTCAAGGACGTCAACGGCCTGACCATCCTTGCCAAGGACGAGCACATGCGTCCAACCACGACGATGCAGTCGCTGGCGCAGCTGCAGCCGTCATTCGCCGCGATGGCAGCGATGGCCGGCTTCGATGCGGTGGCGATCCAGTCGCATCCCGAGGTCGAGAAGGTCAACTACGTGCACCACGCCGGCAACTCCTCCGGCATCGTCGATGGCGCAGGCGCGGTGCTGCTCGGCAGCAAGGAGGCGGGCGCCAAGCACGGGTTGAAGCCGCGTGCGAAGATCCGCGCCTTCGCCAATATCGGCTCGGAGCCCGCGATGATGCTGACCGGCCCTGTCGACGTCACCGAAAAGCTGTTCGCGCGCTCCGGCATGAAGAAGTCGGACATCGATTTGTTCGAGCTCAACGAGGCGTTCGCCTCGGTGGTGCTGCGCTACATCCAGGCGTTCGACATCGACAATGCCAAGATCAACGTCAATGGCGGCGCGATCGCGCTCGGCCATCCGCTCGGTGCGACTGGCGCCATGATCCTCGGCACCGTGCTCGACGAGCTCGAGCGCACCAACAAGGAAACGGCGCTGGTCACGCTGTGTATCGGCGGCGGCATGGGCACCGCCACCATCATCGAGCGCGTGTAACCGAGAAGGCAGCGTCATCCTGAGGTGCGAGGGCGACAGCCCGAGCCTCGAAGGATGGGTAGATTCACCGGGTCATCCTTCGAGGGCCTCGCAAGAGCGAGGCCACCTCCAGCGACAAAGGCAAAGCCTTTGCGCGGGGATGACGGAGAGATTGGGAACCGCAACATGGCTTACAAGAATTTCAAGTTCGACGTCGACGCCGACGGCATTGCGCTCGTCACCTGGGACATCCCCGGCCGTTCGATGAACGTGTTCGACGAGGTCTCCACCCAAGAGATCGGCGAGATCATCAAGCAGACCACGACCGATGCCGCGATCAAGGGCGTCGTGATCACCTCGGCGAAGGAGGCGTTCTGCGCCGGCGCCGACCTCTCGATGCTCGAGGGCATGAACCGCAGCTACGCCCAGCTCTTCAAGGAGAAGGGCGAGGAAGCCGCGAACCAGATGCTGTTCGAGCAGAGCCGCCAGATGTCGCTGTCGTTCCGCGCGATCGAGACCTCGGGCAAGCCGTGGGTCGCGGCGATCAACGGCCTCGCGCTCGGCGGCGGCTTCGAGATTACGCTGGCCTGCCACTACCGCGTCGCGGCCGAGAACCCGAAGACCCGGCTCGGTCTGCCCGAGATCAAGGTCGGCCTGTTCCCCGGCGCCGGCGGCACCCAGCGCGTGCCGCGTCTCGTGCAGCCGGCGGATGCGATGCAATTGTTGCTCAAGGGCGAGGCGGTCAATCTCACCCGCGCCAAGGCGCTCAACCTGATCCACGCTGTGGTGCCGGCAGCCGATTTGATCAAGGCTGCCAAGGACTGGATCAAGGGCGGCGGCAAGGCCGTGGCGCCGTGGGACGAGAAGGGCTTCAAGCTGCCCGGCGGCCCCGTCTTCTCCAAGATGGGCATGCAGATGTTCCCGGCCGGCAACGCGATCTATCGCCGCGAGACCTACGACAATTATCCGGCCGCGCGCGCCATCATGAGCTGCGTCTATGAAGGCCTGCAGTTGCCGATCGACGCCGCACTACGGGTCGAGTCGCGCTACTTCACCAAGGTGCTGCGTTCGAAGGAAGCGGCGGCGATGATCCGCTCGCTGTTCCTGTCGATGCAGGAATTGAACAAGGGCGCGCGCCGCCCGGCCGGCGTGCCGCCGACCAAGGTCAAGAAGCTCGCCGTGATCGGCGCCGGCTTCATGGGCGCCAGCGTCGGCTATGTCTCGGCGCAGGCCGGCATCGACGTCGTGCTGGTCGATCGCGACCAGGAGAGCGCCGACAAGGGCAAGGGCCACGCCAAGACCGTGGTCGACGGGTTGATCGCCAAGGGCCGGATGAAGCAGGAGGCGGCCGACGCCATCCTAGCGCGGATCTCGGCGACATCAGACTACAACGTGATCTCGGACTGCGACCTCGTCATCGAGGCCGTGTTCGAGGACCGCAAGGTCAAGGCCGACACCTATGCCAGGGCACAGCCGCTGCTGAAGCCGGGTGCGATCTTCGCCTCCAACACCTCGACCCTGCCGATCAATTCGCTGGCCGAGGAGTTCAAGGACCAGGGCAAGTTCATCGGCATCCATTTCTTCTCGCCGGTCGAGAAGATGATGCTGGTCGAGATCATCCTCGGCAAGAACACCGGTGATGTCGCGCTGGCGACCGCGCTCGACTATGTCCGTGCGATCGGCAAGACGCCCATTGTGGTGAACGACAGCCGCGGCTTCTTCGCCAACCGCTGCGTGATGCGCTACATCTCCGAGGGCAACGAGATGCTGCTCGAAGGCGTGCCGCCGGCGATGATCGAGAACACCGCCAAGATGGCCGGCATGCCGGTCGGCCCGCTGTCGCTGCAGGACGAGGTCGCGCTCGATCTCGGCCTCAAGATCACCAAGGCGACCGAGGCCGATCTCGGCCCCAACGCGATCGACCAGGCGCAGAAGAAGCTGATGGTGGAGATGGTCGAGAAGCAGGGCCGCTTCGGCCGCAAAAACGGCAAGGGCTTCTACGACTATCCCGAGAAGGGCAAGGGTCAGAAGAGCCTGTGGCCGGGCTTGGCCAATCTGCAGCCGAAGCAGCTCGATCCCAATACGCTCAGCGTCGAGGAATTGAAGCAGCGCTTCCTGGTGGTGCAGGCGGTGGAGGCCGCGCGCACCGTCGAGGATCACGTCATCACCGACGTGCGCGAGGCGGATGTCGGCTCGATCCTCGGTTTCGGCTTCGCGCCGTTTACCGGCGGTGCGCTGTCCTACATCGACTTCATGGGCACCAAGAATTTCGTCGCGCTCTGCCACGCCTTCGAGAAGAAATACGGCTCGCGCTTCACACCGCCGAAGCTGCTCGAGGAGATGGCAGCCAAGGGCGAGACCTTCTACGGCCGCTTCCCGCCGAAGAAGCAGGCGGCCTAAGCGCCTCTCCACTCCCTCTCCCCGTTCTTACGGGGAGAGGGTTGGGGTGAGGGGCCGTCTCCGCATATTCGGTGATAGCTGTGTTCGCGGAGACTCCCCCTAACCCGGAACGCATCTGACGATGCGTCATAGCCGAAGCTCTGCTTCGGCGTTCTTGAGAACGGCCGCCAAAGGCGGCCTATGCCTCTCCCCGCCCGCGTGGCGAGGTGAAGCGGCTCCGGTCATCGATCCGACTTGATCCTGTTGCGTGACGGTCATGGCGGTCAAAGTCCCGCCACGCTTGTTCCCAACTGGCACCATGCTGCTGGCATCACTCTTGCTGGTTGATCGTCTAGGAGATCAGCAAGGCGACGATCAGGCTGGGGTGTCGTGCAATGCGTGTTGTGCTCAAGGATGGGGCTGCCGAAACTGCGGGCAAGCGTTCTTTCTCGCTCTCGCCGCCGCGACGCCTGAATCCGCTGCGCTTGCGCGGCAAGGGTCCGTCGTGGACCGGACTGGCGCTACTCGTTCTGGCCGTGGATCTTGTGCTCGCGGCCGCGGCGTGGAACGCCGTCGATTTCTTCCGCCACTGAGCCGTCATTGTCCGGCGACAGCAAGGCGCCGGCGAGATAGGCGATCTGGTTGAATGCGAGGCAGGCGACGACGATCGGGGCGCCGGTGGCAAATGCATAGCCATCGGACTGGAGCACGATTGCCGCGAGCACCGCGATCAGCGGCGACACCAGCATCAATGTCCAAACCCGAAAGTACAAACTGGTTGCCAGCCCGACGAGCGTGCTGGTCAATAAAAGCGTGGAGACGATCGTCACATTTTCAGACCAGTTGGAGCGGAGGGCGCGCCGCAGGTCATAGTCGGTCAGTTGGATCGCACGAACAAGGACGGCAACGCCCTCAGCCGGAAGTACGCCGACTTAGTCTTAACCGGTAGAATGCGGATTAAATTTGATTTGTTCCACCGCGCGTCGAAAGTTTGCACCGCTCATTTCTCCCTGAAGGCGCGGTGCACCTGGTCCGCCAGCGGCTTCATCAGATAGGACAGCACCGTGCGCTCGCTGGTCGGGATGAACACCTCGACCGGCATGCCCGGCAGCAGATGCGCGGTCGCGAGCTTGTTCAGCTCAGGTGGTGGAATCGCAATGCGGACAAGGAAATAGCTCGGGGCCGTCTTGTCGTCCCGCGACACGTCCGCGCCGATCCGGCTGACCTCGCCCTCGATCTCCGGCGTGGTGCGCTGGTTGAAATTGGTGAAGCGCAGCACCGCCGATGCGCCGAGCTTGACCTGATCGATATCCTGCGGCGCAACATGAGTTTCGACGATCAGATTGTCCTGGTCGGGCACGATGGTCATGATGGTTTCGCCGGCCGCGATCACGCCGCCCTGGGTGTGAATGGTGAGGTCGTGCACGACGCCGGCCTGCGGCGCGCGGATCTCGAGCTTCTCGGTCTGATCCTTTGCGGTGACCTGCTTCTCGATCGCATCGGCATATTTGGCTCTGACATCGGCGAGCTCCTTGGCAACGCCAGAGCGGAAATCCTGGTCGACCTGCAGGATCTTCAGCTCGGTTTCCGAGATCTTGCCCTTGGCCTGCGCGATCGACGCGGTGAGCTGGCCGCGCTCGCCGAGCAGCCGCGCGGAATCGCGCTGCAGCGTGGAGAGGCGCGACAGCGAAACCAGGCGCTGCTCCCAAAGCTGCTGCACGCCGGTCAGTTCGTTGGCGATCAGATCGGCTTCCTGCTTCTTGGCGCTCAGCTGGTCCTGCATGCCGCCGATCTGCTCCCTGAGCTGCGCGATCTGCTCCTGCAACTGCTGCTTCTGGCCCTCATTGGCGTCCTTGCGCAGCTGGAAGAACCGTTGCTCGCCCGAGACGACGGCCTGCGCCGCGGGATCGCTGAGCGTTGCCACGCTGTCGGGAAATGCGATCTCGGCCTCGCCGTCACGCTCGGCCTGCAGCCGCGCGCGGCGCGCCTCGAGCTCCCACAGGCTCTTGGTCACTGCGGTGAGATTGGCTTGCGCCACGGTCTCGTCCATCAGGATCAACAGATCGTCCCTGGCGACGCGGGCGCCGTCCTCGACCAAGAGCTTCTTGGCGACACCGCCGGAGGGGTGCTGCACCTTCTTGACGCTGGACTCGACCACCAGCGAACCCTGCGAGATGATCGCGCCCGACATCTTGGTGGCCGCGCCCATGATGCCGATGCTGGCGACGAGGATCGCTGCGGCCATTGCGACCGCGAGGATGTGATGATGGACCGATTGCCGGGCGCTAGGCATTTTGCCGTGGCTCCGCGTCCTTCTTGCGCTTGCGGCGCGATGGCGCTGGTTCTGGCTCGGCGGCCGCAGCCGGTGCGGGCTGCGTGGCCTTCGGCACCAGCAATGGCAGCACCGCCGCTGTCGTGCCGAACGCCTGCATGCGTCCCTCGTTCAGCACCAGCATGTGATCGACCGCCTGTAGCACCGCCGGCCGGTGCGCGATCACCACCACGATGCCGCCGCGGGCGCGGACCCGTGCGATGGCGTGGATCAGGGCGCGCTCACCCTCGGAATCCAGATTCGAGTTCGGCTCGTCGAGCACCACCAGGAACGGATCGCCATAGAGCGCGCGGGCCAGCGCAATGCGCTGCCGCTGGCCGCCCGACAGCATCAGGCCGCCGTCGCCGACCTCGGTCTCATAGCCGTCAGGCAACCGCAGGATCAACTCGTGCACGCCGGCCTCGCGCGCGGCGGCGAGCAATTTGATGGCGTCAGGGGCTGCGGCAAAGCGAGAGATGTTCTCGGCCACAGTGCCGCGGAACAATGCGACGTCCTGCGGCAGGTAGCCGATCGACGGGCCCAGCGCGAGCGGATCCCATTGCGCGAGCGTCGCACCGTCGATCCGGATCACGCCGCGCACCGGCGCGCCGATGCCGACCAGCGCGCGCGCCAGGGTCGACTTGCCGGAGCCGCTGGGGCCGACCACCGCGACCGCGTTGCCGGCGCGCAGCGCGAAGCTCACCTCGTGCAGCACCACGGCGTCGCTGGCCGGCGCGGTCAGGCTGATCGAGGTGACGCGAACCTCGTTCTTCGGCGCGGGCAAAGGCGTGAACGCCGACCGCGATGGCACCGCCGTCAGGGCTTCGGCAAGCCGGCCGACGCTGGCGCGGACCGCGATGAAGCTGCGCCAATTGGCGATCGCAAGCTCGATCGGCGCCAGCGCGCGGATCGAGAGAATGGTCGCGGCCAGCATCACGCCGGCGGTGGCCTGCTGGTTGATCACGAGCCAGGCGCCGAGCGCCAGCACGCTGGATTGCAGGATCATGCGCAGGAAGCGCGAGGCGCTGCCGAACGTGCCGGTCAGGTCGGAGGTCACGCGCTGCGCGTTGAGGTAGGCCTGGGTGCGGTCCGACCACAGCTCGGACATTCGCTGTTGCATGCCGAGCGCGTGCACGACCGGCGCGTGGTGGAACGCGGTCTCCGCCATCTGCCGCCGCGACGAGGCCAGCGCCACGAGCGAGCGCGTCGGCGCGCGCGTGAACAGCTCGGCCGCGACCGTGATCAGCGCCAGCGCGACCGCGCCGCCGGCCACCGCAAGGCCCATCAGCGGATGAAACAGCGTGCAGACCATGATGTAGAGCGGGGTCCATGGCAGGTCGAAGATCGCGACCAGACCGCTGCCGGCGATGAAGCCCCTGATGGTGTCGAGATCGCGCATGATCTGCAGGCCATCGCCGTTCGGGCGGCTGAGGGAAGCATGCTGCACGCTGTCGAACACCGCGCCGCGAATGGTCTCGTCGAAGATCTCGGCAATGCGTGCCAAGAGCCGGCTGCGCAGCACGTCGACGCCCGCCTGCACGACGAGTAGCACCAAGGCGATCACGAGCAGGCCGACCAGGGTTGCGATGCTGCGGCTCGGCAGCACGCGGTCATAGGTCTGCAGCATGAACACCGGTCCGACCAGCATCAGCAGATTGACGAGGCCGCTCGCCATCGCCACGGCGACCAGTGCGCCGCGCACGGCCGTGACTGCGTCCCGGATTTCAACCGGCAGTAAGGAGAAACGTTTGCCCTGACCGATCATCGCGCCCCGCGGATGTTCAAGCCTGTGATGCCCAATGGACATGGAGAGGGAGCTGCGGAAGCGCGGCGATCCCGCGCCTCCGCGGATTGGCGGCAATTTCAGAGGATGTGGGTGCCGTGCGCATCGAGGATGCCGTGACCATGTGTGAGCGGCGAGAGCAGATCATGCCCGACCGCGCCGAGATCGACCGGCGCGGAGACCGGCGCGCTCGCGGCGTGTCCGGAGGCGCTGCTGTCGCCGAGGAGACTGAGGTTCAGGCTGCCGAGCAGATTGCCGGCCAGTCCATCCGCGCCGACGCCGCCGAGATTCGGAATGTTGAGGCCGTGCGTGCCGGTGAGGGCGCCGAGATCGAGCAGATGCGGGCCGTTCTGGCCCGTTTCGATCGCGCTGATGTCGCCGCCAAGATTGAGCAGCCCGTTATCGAGGAGGCCGTGGCTAAGCTGGCCGACCAACCCAGTGACCGGGCTCAGCAGACCGCTGACGTCGGAGACGAGTGTGTCTGCCAGCCCTGAGACGGCATGGACGACGCCGGTGATATCGGCGCCGAGATGCGCGATCGTCTCGCCGAGATTGCCGGCAAGGAGCTGTCCCGGCACCTCAAGAACGTCGGCGACCAGATTGGTATGGCCGCCGCCGGTCCCGATCGTGGTGATGCTGCCGAGGTCGATCGCCTGGCCGAGATTTGTCACGCCATGAAGCACATCAGGCAGGGCGGTTGCCTGGGACAGGATGTCGGCTGAGGAATGGACCGTGCCCTGGGCTGCGGTATTGGCGGTATCCAGCACCGGATGCAGCGTTCCGCCTGATGGCGCGAGCGCCGTCGTATCCGATTCCACGGGCATTGCCGCGTTCAGCACACTACCGACGACAGGCAGGTCGCTCGTGTTCAGCAAGCTCCCGACCAACGGCAGGTCGGAAGCGGTCGCCGCGGCGGTGCCGTCGCCGAGCAGGGATGTCGTGTTTTCCAGCGCATTCGTCCCCGGCAACGGGTCGACCAGGCCGTGGGCCGGCTGGGCGGCCGCCGTATCGGCCGAACTGTCGTCAGGCAAAACCGATGTCACCGAAAGCGGAAGGTCGGTCAGTCCGCCGGTGGGATTTGCCAGCAGCGCCGTCGAGCCCGCCAGGACCTCGACCATCCGGTCGGCAGCGTTGCTGGATAGAGAGCTACTCATTGGCGCATCTCCCGCCGGGTGAGGCAGCAATCCGGCTACGCCCGATCGAGGGAATAGTTGCCGGACCCGGGCGCGGTGTTCGCGACATGGCGAAAGCACGCTTACGCGGAAGATGACAAACTGCTGAAAATTGGAGGTGACCTCGCCGCCGGCCGTGCGCGCAAAAGGGCCGGATCTCGATCCGGCCCTTTTCGTCTCATCCAGCAGGTTCGAAAGCTCAGGCCGCCTTCAGCAGGCCTTCCTTCTGCATCGCTTCCTGCACCTTCGGGCGCGCTGCGACGCGGGCCTTGTAGGCCGTCACGTTCGGCAGGCCGGAGAAGTCGAAGCCGAGCCGGTCTTGCGCCCACATCATCATGGTGAAGAGGTAGCCGTCGGCGACCGTGAACTGGTTGCCCATCAGGTACTCGCGTCCGGCGAGCTGGCTGTCGACATATTTGAACTTGCCCATGGCGCGGTCCTTGAAGAACGCCTTGGCGTCGTCGGCGAGCACCGGCGAGAACATCGGGCCGAGATTCTTGTGCAGTTCGGTCGTGATGTAGTTCAGCCATTCGAGCAGCTTGTAGCGCTCGTTGGAGTCCCTCGCGGGCGCCAGCTTCTTGTCGGCGACCTTGTCGGCGATCATCTGGATGATGATCGGCCCTTCGGTGACCATCTCGCCGGTATCCAGCGCCAGCGCGGGTACCTGGCCTTTGGGGTTCACGTGCAGGAAGTCGTCACCGTTTTCGAGTTTCTTGGCGCGCAGATCGACCTTGACCAGGTCGTAGGGCAGGCCGGCCTCGAGCAGGGCGATGTGGGGGGAGAGGGAGCAGGCACCAGGGGAGTAATAAAGCTTCATGGGGGTATTCCTTCCCTTGTTCTTGGCGTCCGGAGAGGGATTGCCTACATGCACCTGCATGGAATAGTCAAGATTGATGCAGATGCATTCAGTGCGGTACAGTCGGTGCCGGGACCTTATGGACTAGACGATGAAACGCAAGCTATCGAGCGAGGCGACGGCCGCCTGGATCCGCCTGATGCGGGTGCCGAGCCGGGTGCTGGACTGCGTCGAGCAGGATCTGAAGAAGGCCGGCTTTCCGCCGCTCGCCTGGTATGACGCCTTGCTCGAGCTGTCGCGCGCACCGTCCGGCGAGCTGCGCCCCGTCGAGCTCGAGCGCCAGATGCTGATCCCGCAATATTCGACCTCGCGGCTGATCGACAAGCTGGTCGACGAGGGGCTTGCCGCCCGGCGCGAATGCAAGATCGACAAGCGCGGCCAGTTCGTCGAGATCACCGAGGCCGGACGCGAGCTGCAGAAGAAGATGTGGAGCGCCTATTCGGCCGCGATCGACAAGCATGTCGGCTCGAAATTGTCCGACGCCGACGCCGAACGGCTGTGCGGTCTGCTCGACCGTCTCGGCTGTTCCTGCGGCGACGCCAAAAGCGATGCCAAGGGCGACACCAAGACCGATGCAAAGAGCGATACCAAGGCCGCGCCCGCGCGAGACGGCGTGTCCGCCCGATGATATTCCTGATCCCATCATCCGCGGCCGTTGCGGCCCACGGATGTCCCTGCCACCGCGCGCCTTCGATCGAAGCGCCCTTGAGTTGGATTTTCTATGGCGCGTGACCAGATCGACATGACGCCGCTGCAGTCGCGCGACGAACTCGTGGCGTGGATTGAAGCCGGCGTGAAGCCCGAGTCCGAATTCCGGATCGGCACCGAGCACGAGAAGACCCCGTTCACGCTCGAAGGCCGTCAGCCCGTGCCCTATGAGGGCGCGAAGGGCATCGGCGCCCTGCTCGAAGGCATGAAGCTCCTGCTCGGCTGGGAGCCGATCATGGAGTGCGGCAACATCATCGGGCTCTACGACGTCACCGGCGGCGGCGCGATTTCGCTCGAGCCGGGCGGGCAGTTCGAATTGTCGGGCGCGCCGGTCGAGACCGTGCACCAGACGCAATCGGAGCTGATGGCGCATCTGGCACAGGTGCGGGAGATCGCGACCCCGCTCGGCATCGGCTTCCTTGGTCTTGGCATGACGCCGTCCTGGTCGCGCGCGCAAATCCCCGTGATGCCCAAGGGGCGCTACAAGATCATGCGCAACTACATGCCGAAGGTCGGCAAATACGGCCTCGACATGATGTTCCGGACCTGCACGGTGCAGACCAATCTCGACTTCTCCTCCGAAGCCGACATGGTGAAGAAGCTGCGGGTGTCGCTGGCGTTGCAGCCGATCGCGACTGCTCTGTTCGCCAACTCGCCGTTCACCGAGGGCAAGCCGAACGGCTTCCTGTCGTTCCGCTCCGAGATCTGGCGCGACACCGACAATGCGCGCAGCGGCATGATCCCGTTCGCGTTCGAGGACGGCATGGGCTTCGAGCGGTATGTCGATTACGCGCTCGACGTTCCCATGTATTTCGTCAAGCGCGGCGAGGAATATATCGACGTCTCCGGCTCGTCGTTCCGCGATTTCTTCGCCGGCAAGAACAAGATCCTCCCCGGCGAGCGCCCGACTTTGTCGGACTGGGCCAATCATCTCTCGACGATCTTCCCCGAGGTGCGGCTGAAGCGTTACCTCGAAATGCGCGGCGCCGATGGCGTGCCGTGGGGCCGGCTTCCGGCGCTGCCGGCATTCTGGGTCGGGCTGCTCTATGACAATGACAGCCTCGATGCCGCCTGGGATATCGTCCGGCACTGGACCGCGCCGGAGCGCCAGGCGTTGCGCGATGACGTGCCGCGTTTCGGCTTCAAGGCGCGGATCAAGGATCGCTATCTGTTCGAGATCGCCAAGGAGTGCCTGGTCCTGTCGCATGCCGGATTGCGCCGGCGCGGCCGGATCGACCATCTCGGCCGCGACGAGAGCCGCTTCCTCGAACCGCTCGAGCGCATCATCGAGACCGGCCGCTCGCCGGCGGAAGAGATGCTGGAGAAGTTCAACGGGCCCTGGAAGGGCTCGGTGGAACCGGCCTATCAGGAGTACGCCTTCTAATCCCGGCCCGGGCCCCGAACGCGTGCGGACGGCGGTGTTGTCGCACCTGCCGCTGCCTCGCCGTTCATCAGCCGTACAGGTTCATGGCGTTCAAATGACGCCCCGCGGGATACGCGGGGCTGTGCGAATTTGAAAGCAATCTCATGGGGATAGGCCGCCTCTTTAGGGCGTGTGTGGTGATGTTCGCGGCCTTGTCGGCCGTTGCCGTCACGCGCCCGGCATTGGCGCAAACCAATTTCGACCGTCCCGGCGGCGACTATCTGAACGCGCCGGTGACGACGGGCGATCCCGCCGATTGCGCGCTGACCTGCGAGCGCGACCGCCGCTGCCGCGCCTGGAGCTTCAACTATCCGACCGATGCCAACAACGGCGCAGTGTGCTGGCTGAAGAACACCGTGCCGCTGCGGGTGCAGGACAATTGCTGCGTCTCCGGGGTGCGTGGCGCGGGCGTGGTCGAGCCGCGCAGCGGCGCCATCGAGACCTCGATCGATCGCCTCGGCGGCGACTACAAGAATTTCGAATTGAAGAGCAGCGACGGCGACGAGGCCTGCCAGGCCGCCTGCACCGCCGACAACAAGTGCCGCGCCTGGACCTACGCCCGCCCCGGCTATGCCGGCCGCGACGCGCGTTGCTTCCTGAAGAAAGAGATCAAGCCGCCGCGCCGGAAGGCGGGGTTCACGTCGGGCGTGGTGCGGTAGCCAGGCATCTCTCCGCATGCACCGCTTCACCTCTCCCCTTGTGGGAGAGGTCGGATTGCATCGCCAGATGCAATCCGGGTGAGGGGTTGCGGTCTCTCGGCGAGTCGAAATCCCTCGATAGACCGCGACCCTCACCCGGACCGCATTGCGCTTCGCTTCATGCGTTCCGGCCTCTCCCACAAGGGGAGAGGCCGCATTTCGTATGCGGATGCAGCCCGGATTCACTCTGCCGCCAGCACCGTGATCTCCGGCCACAGTGCCTTCCACCGCTTAGCCTTCGTCGCATAATTCGCCGCGGAAAAATTCGCGGTCCAGTTCGGCCGCACGATCATGCCGGCGACATCGTCAAAGCCGCTTGGCGCGTACACGTCGTAGCCGCCAGCGCTGCGGCGGATACCGACCTGCACGTTCGCGCTGAGGAAACGATCGATGCCGTCGGTCGAACATGACAGCGCAGGGTAGGGCACGCCGTGCTTGCCCGGATACCAGAGATGGACGCGGGCCTGGTTGCGGACCTCGATCGCGACGCCGAGATGGCCGAGCCGCGCGGTGAGCTCGCGGATGACCGCGTCCTCGGCCTCCCACGACGTGTCGGAATCGAAATAGAAGACGTCGTAGTCGTTGATGCCGTGATCGAACGGCCGCTTCGTCAGCACATTCCACACGCTCTGCACCAGGCAGCCGGCCACCAGCCAGGCGTCGGGCAAACCGAGGCGGTCAAGCTCGTCCGTGATCGCTGGATTGACCGGGTTGCGCAGTGCCGCGGTGAGGAATTCGTCAGAGGTCATCGAGATGCCGTAGGATGGGTGGAGCGAAGCGATACCCATCATCTTGATTGTGCATGAGACCACAACGATGGGTATCGCTGCGCTCCACCCATCCTACGGACTACTGCTCGTCATAATCCCTGACCGCTTTCTTCGAGGCCAGCGTGCGCCAGTGCCGGCGCAGCAGCGGCTCGACGGTTGCGCGCTTGGCCTTCGACAGGCGGATCAGCACGGTCGGATAATCCCGATAGTGATCGGTGAAATAGAAAGTCTTCGGCTGGCTCTCGACCAGCATGTCGCGCTCGTCGGGCGGCACGCCCGGCATCACCAGGCTGTCACCGTCCTCCTTGAGCCGCACCAGCATCTTCTTGCGCACCTTCAGCGCCGGTGTGCCGTAGGACGAGCCGTCCTCGACCTCCGGCCACGCCAGCACCAGGGTCCTGACGTCGTCGAAGGTCACGTCGGCAAGCTCACTGCACCGAGGTGAAGAAGCGCGCGAGGCGGAAGCCGGAGAGCCAGGTCCAGACCGGCTGGCTGCGGATGCCCATGTCCCAGGAGCCGACCACCGCGTCGGCGCGGCCGATCAGATTGTCGATCGGCAGCAGGCCGACGCCACCGTCGCGCACCGGCACGCGGCTGTCGGCGGAATTGTCCCTGTTATCGCCGAGCACGAACAGCTGGCCCGCCGGCACCGTCACCTCGGGCGTGTTGTCGAGCCGGCCGTTGTCGCGGATCTTGAAGATCGCATGGCTGACGCCGTTCGGCAGCGTCTCGATATAGCGATTGGCATCCTCGCCGCCGCCGCGATCGTCCTCGGCAAAGCCGGTGCCGTCGGGCTTCAGCGCCGCCGGATGGTCGTTGATGAAGAGCTGGCCCTGCCGCATCTGGATGCGATCGCCGGGCAGCCCGACCACGCGCTTGACCCAGGCCTGCGAGCGATCGCCCGGCCAGCGGAACACGACGACGTCGCCGCGCTTCGGCGTCTCGCCGAACACCCGGCCGGTTTCCGGCAGCGTGATCTGGATCGGCAGCGACGCCGCGCCGTAGCCATAGGGAAATTTCGAGGCGACCAACGCATCGCCGATCAGCAGCGTCGGCTCCATCGAGCCCGACGGCACGTAGAACGGCTCGGCGATCGCGCCCTTGGCGAGGAACACGACGGCCACGATCGCGGCCAGTTGCACGGCCTGTCCGCGCCAGCTGGTCGGCTTCGCCGCCACGACTTCGTTTCCGCTGCTCACTAGCCCGTTCCTCCGACCGTAATCCGTTCCATCCTGAGCGTCGGCTGGCCGACGCCGACCGGCACACCCTGGCCGTTCTTGCCGCAAGTGCCGATTCCCGTATCCAGCGCAAGATCGTTGCCGATCATGGTGATCCTGTGGAGATCGGTCGGCCCATTGCCGATCAGCATCGCACCCTTCAGCGGCGCACCGAGCTTGCCGTTCTCGATCTTGTAGGCCTCGGTGCACTGGAACACGTATTTGCCCGAGGTGATGTCGACCTGGCCGCCGCCGAAATTGGCGGCATACATGCCGTTCTTCACCGAAGCGATGATCTCGGCCGGATCGCGGTCGCCGGAGAGCATGTAGGTGTTGGTCATGCGCGGCATCGGCACATGGGCATAGCTCTGCCGCCGTCCGTTGCCGGTCGGCTTCATGCCCATCAGCCGGGCATTCTGGCGGTCCTGCATGTAGCCGACCAGGATGCCGTCCTCGATCAGCACGGTGCGGTTGGTCGGCGTGCCCTCGTCGTCGATCGAGAGCGAGCCACGGCGCGAGGCCATGGTGCCGTCGTCGACCACGGTGACGCCCTTGGCCGCGACCTGCTGGCCCATCAGGCCGGCGAATGCGGAGGTCTGCTTGCGGTTGAAGTCGCCCTCGAGCCCATGGCCGACGGCTTCATGCAGCATCACGCCAGGCCAGCCGGCGCCGAGCACCACGTCCATCTCACCGGCGGGCGCCGGCACCGATTCGAGATTGACCAGCGCCTCGCGCAGCGCGCCGTCGGCGGCGTCGCGCCAGGCCTTGGTCTCGATGAAGCGCGCATAGCCCTCGCGGCCGCCATAGCCCTTGCTGCCGCTCTCCTGCCGGTCGCCTTGACCTGCGACCACGGAAATATTGACGCGCACCAGCGGGCGAATGTCGCGATAGCTCTCGCCGTCGGGCCGCAGGATCTCCACCACTTGCCAGGTTGCGGTGAGGCTGGCCGAGACCTGCCGCACCCGGGGGTCCTTGTCCCTGACATAGGCGTCGATCTCGCCGAGCAGTTTTACCTTGGCCTCGAACGCGGGTCCGTCCAGCGGATTCTCGTCGCCATAGAGTCTGACATTGGTGTGGGCGGGCGCCGCAGCGAACGTGCCGGCATAGCCGCCGCGCACCGCAGCGACCGCGTCCGCGGCGCGGATCAGCGCCGGGATCGAGACGTCGGAGGAATGCGCATAGCCGACCGCGTCGTCCTTGACGGCGCGCAGGCCAAAGCCCTGCGAGGTGTCATAGGTCGCCTGCTTGAGCCGGCCGTTGTCGAACACCAGCGCCTCGGTCTGCCCGAACTCCAGGAACAGCTCGCCGTCATCGGCACCTTCAAGGCCGCGGGCCACCTCGCGGCGGACGGCATCGCGGTCCAGATTGGCGCGGTCGAGCAGGGAGGTCGTGGCGGGATTGGTCATGGTCACTCCGACGCAGTGCGATGTCTTGCCGATGTCTTGGCGATTCCTTGGGCGATTCCTCGTCATCCTTGCCTGAAGCGCAGCTGATTGCCAGTGCGGAACCCGGACGCAGGGATTCCGGCGATTGAAGCAGAGACGAGCGGAAAACTCATCTTACAACCCGGAAACCTGTGCCGGTCCCGGTTCGAGGCCCGGACGGCGATTGCCAAACATAGTGTTTGGGGTGGCAAACCGGGAGTGCCTGCGACAGTGACATCGGTCACGGCAGCCCCTCGGGATCCTCACCTTGTCGTCATCAGCCGCCGCGCCGGCCGGCCTTCCGTGGCTGGCTCTCCGGCCCGGCTGCATCGCCAGGCTGCGACGGTGGCTGCGCGCCCTTGCCGGCCGCGCCCTGCGCCGAGGTCGGAAAACCGTGCTCCTGCGCCCACCGGTAGAGCTCGTCGAACACCGGAGCGAGCGCCTTGGCAGACGGCGTCATCTCGTACTCAACCCGGGGCGGCACCTCGGGATAGACCGTGCGCTTGACCAGGCCATTGGCCTCGAGATCGCGCAATTGCGTGGTCAGCATGTGCTGGGTGACGCCGGGGATGGCCTGCCGCAGCTCGCCGAATCGCCGCTTGCGGTCGATCAGTTGCCAGAGGATGTCGCCTTTCCATTTCCCGGCCAGCACCGCGAGCGCGCGATGAAATTGCGCCAGCATGTCGCCGTCGCACGGCTCGGACGCCGCCGGAGGTGCTGCAGGCTCAATAGTCTGTTTTTTCATACTACCTCACAAAAATGATCCTACTTGTTCTTTTCATCTTACTCCCGAATTTAGCCCATCGAAAGTTGCGGGCCTGCCGCCGATCGGTCAGGTGGCCGCGCGGTCCGGTCGATTCGAACAATTGGGGAGTCATCCATGTCAGTTGCTGTTGCCGCGGCGCCGTCGCGCTGGAAATCCGTCAGTCTCTGGGTCGTCAGGGGACTGCTCGCTTTGGCCTTCGCCGCCGCGGGCGCCGCCAAGTTCTACGGCGTGCCGATGCTGGTCGAGGAATTCGAGCATATCGGGCTCGGCCAGTGGTTCCGCTACTTCACCGGATCGCTGGAGCTCATCGGCGCGGTCCTGATCCTGCTGCCGCCGGTCGCAGCGTTCGGCGGCGTGCTGCTGAGCTGCATCATGGTCGGTGCGACCATCAGCCATCTGTTCGTGATCGGCGGCTCGCCGGTCCCGGCGCTCGTGCTGCTGACGCTGAGCGCGATCGTCGCCTACGCCAAGCGCAGCCAGTTCGCGCTGCTCGCGACGGCGCCGTGAGGTCGCCGCGATGCGCCCCTCTCGCCGCATCCTGACGCTCGCTGTGGGGTTAGTGCTCGCATTTGCGGTGCCGTTCGCCGTGACCTTGCTGCTCACCGGCTCGGTCGCGGCGGTCTCCAAACCGGAGCCCAAAAACCTCGGCTCACAGCAGTCCGAGCCGCGCGTGCACCATGTGGTGCTGCCGATCAACAGCGACGACCCGACCACGATGCGGGCGCTGATCTCGACCGCGCTCAACCTCCCGAAATATTACCGTGAGCGCAACGAGCCGTTCGAGATCGAGGTCGTCGCCTACAATGCCGGGGTCCACATGCTGCGCGCCGATACCTCGCCGGTGAAGGATCTGCTGCGGGTGGTGCGCGGGCTGACGCCCGACATCCGCTTCGTGGTCTGCGAGGCCACCAAGCTCGGCATGGAGCGTGCCGAGGGCCATCCGCTGGTCCTGCTCGACAATGTCGACCTGGTGCCGAACGGGCCCGGGCGCATCATCGAATTGCAGGAAGCCGGCTGGTCCTACATCCGGTCGTGAGCGATGCAGCCATCAAGCCAAGCGGAGAACTGATCATGACTGTTGTTCGCGTGCCCACACGCCGCGCCGTCGTCGCCGGCATGATCGGCGCGGGCGCCGCGCTCGCGATGCCGGCGCGCGCCGCGTCGGGACCGCCGCAATTCGGCACCATCCGGCACCAGTTCACGTTAGTTCAAGGTGCTTATCCAGTGCCGCCGGTGGCGATCCCGGCGCTGGCTGGCGGCGCGCTCGATCTCGCCGCGTTCAAGGGCCGGCTGGTGCTGGTGAACTTCTGGGCCACCTGGTGCGCGGCGTGCCGGACCGAGCTGCCGATGCTGGATCGCCTCGCCGCCAGCGGCCGCAGCGACCTTGTGGTCATCGCTGTCAGCACCGACCGCAACCGTGCGCTGGTGCCGCCCTACGTCAAGCAGCTCAAGCTGCGTCACCTGACGATCGGCTTCGATCCCGGTGGTCTCGTCTCGCGCGTCGACGCTGCCGAGGTCGAGACGCCATTCGCGCTGTACGGCATGCCGATCTCGTTCCTGATCGGCGTGAGCGGAAAGGTCGAGGGATACATGACGGGTGAGGCGGACTGGTTGTCCGCCGATGCGAGCGGCTTGTTCGATTATTATGCGGGCGGAGGCCGGTAAGCCGGCCTGATGTAGCCCGGATGAAGCGAAGCGAAATCCGGGAAAAACTGGCCGGCGTTGATGCCGGTCCCGGATTGCACTGCGCTTCATCCGGACTACGGCACTTCCGGTGCTGCCCTAGTTCACCTAGGGCAATTTGTCATAGCCCTCCGCCAGGCCGTTCAGGCTGAGCGGAAAGCCGATGCCCTCTTCCGGGGTCTCGAAGATGATGAAGGTCGCGGTCTTGGCGTTCTTGAGCTGGCCGAGCAGCTTGTCGTCCATCACGACCTCGGCGACGCAGCCATTGGGCAGGCATCTGACAAAGCCGGCGCGGCCGACGTCCTGATTGTCGAGTTTCAGGCCGAGGCCGGAGGGCAGCAGCACGCCGAGCGGGGCGACCACGCGCATCAGGCGGCTCTTCTGGTCGGCGGTCTTCAGCACGATCACGGTCAGGCCGGCATTGGAGCGGTCTTCGGCTACCACGCTCTGGATCAGTGCGCATTGCTCGGCCTGGGCGCCGGGCGGGGTGTCGCAGCGGATCTGCCAGTCGCCATGGACCGAACGCACCGCGCCTTGCGCGTTCGCTGTCTGGGTGAGGCCGAGAGAAGAGGCCAGAATCACGAGGCCGCCGAGCCAGCAGGCCATCGTCAAACGAATGTTCGAAGCGCCCATCCGGGTCGATCCTTTGATGTTCGGTCGGACCGGCCGTCCGCCCGGCCGCCGCTAGCACGCCCGATCAGGATGCGCCCTCAAAAATCGCATCGTGATCTCATCTCTTTGTTTGAGCATGATCTTTTCGGAAACCGGCTGTCCCTGTTCCGGATCGTGCTCGCCCGTCGACTGATACCGCAATGACGGCGCCTTGAAGGCGATCTTGAAGCCATTCCTGCGCCGGATTGGGGCAGCCCGCAGCGAATCAGGTCCCTGTGGGCTATCCCGTCTGTGGGTACATCCGGTAATCCCCCTGTCAACTGCATGCGGCGTTGTTTCGGCGACTTTCGCTTGATTTTGCGGGAAAAATCGCAAGCGGCAGCTTCATCGCAGGCGCATGGCTTTCGGCCCTACTACTGCATTGCGAGCGCCTGAGAATTATGGTTTGAGAGGCTGGATTTCGACGCGTTCTAGCGATCTGGCTCCCGTACCCACCTTGACTCAGAGACGGGTATGTCCGGAAGGCCGTTTGTCAGGGCGGATCGTGCTGCATTTTCGGCCACATGCCGGAGGTGCTTTGGGGAATAATGCAAGGGAGCGCGAGCGGCATGAAGATGTCGATTGGCCGGTTGGGCAGGCAATTGCTGGGGTTGGCGGTAGCGGGTGTGGCGTCTGTCGCCGCGGGATCGGCCTTCGCCGAAATGGGGCAGCCGGCGCCGTGGGAGCACACGCTGCAGGAAGCCGCGACCCCGGTGATGGAAAACATCATCTGGTTTCACAATTTCCTGCTGGTGCTGATCACCGTCATCACCCTGTTCGTGCTGGCGCTGCTGGTCATCGTGGTGGTGAAGTTCAACGCCCGCGCCAACCCGGTCCCCTCCAAGACCACCCACAACACGCTGATCGAAGTGGCCTGGACGCTGATCCCGGTCCTGATTCTGGTCGGCATCGCGGTGCCGTCGTTCCGCCTGCTGTTCCTGGAGCTCGACGTGCCGAAGCCGGATCTCACCGTGAAGGTCACCGGCAAGCAGTGGTACTGGTCCTACGCCTACCCGGATAACGGCAAGTTCGAGTTCGACTCGCTGCTCGACAAGGACAAGCAGCCCCGTCTGCTCGGCGTCGACAACGAGATGGTGGTCCCGGTCAACAAGGTGGTGCGGATCCAGACCACCGGCGCGACGTGATCCACTCCTTCGCGGTGCCGGCCTTCGGCGTGAAGATCGATTCGGTCCCCGGCCGCCTCAACGAGAGCTGGTTCAAGGCCACCAAGACCGGCGTGTTCTACGGCCAGTGCTCGGAACTGTGCGGCAAGGACCACGCCTTCATGCCGATCGCGGTCCGGGTCGTCAGCGACCAGGAATTCGCGACCTGGGTTGAAGGGGCGAAGAAGAAGTTTGCGACCAACCCGGCGAATTCCTACGCCTCGGCTGGTCAGGCGGCGCAGTAAGCCCAAACGGCTTACGGCGCGGATGGAATAAGGGCGACGGGACCGCAAGGTCCGAGAGGGACTGCAAGGCAGGATTTTGAACATGGCGACAGGCGCAGCGACACACGACGATCACGCCCATGATGATCACGCCCACCATCCGACCGGATGGCGGCGTTATCTCTACTCCACGAACCACAAGGACATCGGTACGATGTACCTGGTCTTTGCGGTGATCGCGGGCATCATCGGCGCTGCGATGTCGATCGCGATCCGTGCCGAGTTGATGTACCCGGGCGTCCAGATATTCCACGAGACGCACACCTATAACGTGTTCGTGACCTCGCACGGTCTGATCATGATCTTCTTCATGGTCATGCCGGCGATGATCGGCGGGTTCGGCAACTGGATGGTGCCGCTGATGATCGGCGCGCCCGACATGGCGTTCCCGCGCATGAACAACATCTCGTTCTGGCTGCTGCCGGCCTCGTTCGCGCTGCTGGTGCTGTCGACCTTCGTCGAGGGTGAGCCGGGCGCCAACGGCGTCGGTGCCGGCTGGACCATGTACGCGCCGCTGTCGACCTCGGGCCATCCGGGTCCGGCTGTCGACTTCGCGATCCTATCGCTGCATCTCGCCGGTGCGTCGTCGATCCTCGGTGCCATCAACTTCATCACCACCATCTTCAACATGCGCGCGCCGGGCATGACCCTGCACAAGATGCCGCTGTTCGTGTGGTCGATCCTGGTGACGGTGTTCCTGCTGCTGTTGTCGCTGCCGGTGCTCGCCGGTGCGATCACCATGCTGCTGACCGACCGCAATTTCGGCACCACATTCTTTGCGGCTGACGGCGGCGGCGACCCCGTGCTGTTCCAGCATCTGTTCTGGTTCTTCGGCCACCCCGAAGTGTACATCCTGATCCTGCCCGCCTTCGGCATGATCAGCCAGATCGTCTCCACCTTCTCGCGCAAGCCCGTGTTCGGCTATCTCGGCATGGCCTACGCCATGGTCGCGATCGGCGGCATCGGCTTCGTGGTGTGGGCGCACCACATGTACACCGTCGGCATGTCGTCGGCGACGCAGGCCTATTTCGTCGCCGCCACGATGGTGATCGCGGTGCCGACCGGCGTGAAGATCTTCTCCTGGATCGCCACGATGTGGGGCGGCTCGATCGAGTTCAAGGCGCCGATGATCTGGGCGATCGGCTTCATCTTCCTGTTCACCGTCGGCGGCGTCACCGGCGTCGTGCTGGCCAATGCCGGCGTCGACCGCGTGCTGCAGGACACCTACTACGTGGTGGCGCACTTCCACTACGTGCTGTCGCTCGGCGCCGTGTTCGGTATCTTCGCCGGCTGGTACTACTGGTTCCCGAAGATGTTCGGCTACATGTACTCGGAGAAGATCGCCAAGGCGCACTTCTGGTTCACCTTCGTCGGCGTCAATCTGGTGTTCTTCCCGCAGCACTTCCTCGGCCTGTCGGGCATGCCGCGCCGCTATGTCGACTATCCGGATGCGTTCGCCGGCTGGAACCTGATCTCCTCCTGGGGCTCCTACATCTCCGGCGTCGGCGTGCTGATCTTCATCTACGGCGTGATCGATGCCTTCGTCCGCAAGGAGCAGGCCGCGAACAATCCGTGGGGTGCGGGTGCGACCACGCTGGAGTGGACGCTGACCTCGCCGCCGCCGTTCCACCAGTTCGAAGTGCTGCCCCGCGTGCAGTAAGTCCAAGACAACGCGGCGCACCTTGGGTGCGCCGCGCCTTTACTTAAGAGAAGTGAGACCTGATCTTGTCGGTTGTCGATCACAACGCCATCGAGCTGCCCCGGATCTCCGAGGCCGAAGTGGGCGACTACATCGCGCTCTTGAAGCCGCGCGTGATGTCGCTGGTGATCTTCACCGCGCTGGTCGGGCTGATGATCGCCCCGGTGCATGTGCATCCGGTGCTGGCGTTCACCTCGATCCTGTGCATCGCGGTCGGCGCCGGCGCTTCCGGTGCGCTCAACATGGCCTATGAGGCTGATGTCGACGCGCTGATGACGCGCACCGCCAACCGGCCGATCCCGCGCGGCCGGATCACCCCGGCCGAGGCGTACGCGTTCGGCCTGACGCTCGCCTTCTTCTCGGTGATGACGCTCGGCATCCTGGTCAACTGGGTGGCGGGCGCGCTGCTTGCCTTCACCATCTTCTTCTATGCCGTGATCTACACGATGCTGCTGAAGCGCTGGACCGCGCAGAACATCGTCATCGGCGGCGCCGCCGGCGCGCTGCCGCCGGTGGTGGCGTGGGCCGCCGCGACCGGCTCGCTCTCGGTCGAGCCGATCCTGCTGTTCCTGATCATCTTCTTCTGGACCCCGCCGCACTTCTGGGCGCTGGCGCTGTTCCGCAGCGACGACTATGCCCGGGCCGGCATTCCGATGCTGCCGGTGGTCGCCGGCCCCGACGCGACCCGGCTGCAGATCCTGCTCTACACCATCGTGCTGGTCGCAGTTGCGCTGGCGCCCTGGCCGCTCGGCTATTTCGACGCGATCTACGGCGTCACCTCGCTGGTAGCAGGCGCCGGCATGCTGTGGCTCGCCATCGAGGTCTATCGCCGCCGCGAAGGTGTTGCGGCCAACCGCGCCACGCGCCGGCTGTTCGCTTTCTCGATCCTTTATCTGTTCGCGCTGTTCGCCGTCCTCCTCGTTGAGGTCGTGGTCCGCGCGATCCTGCCCATCATCATCGGATAGGGACGCCGGGGGGCGAGATGGGGGCGCACGGGATAGCAATGGACGACAAGAACGAACCAGAAGGCATCGTCCTCACCGAGGCGCAGCTCAAGAGCCGCCGCCACCGTTCGATCGCGATTGCGCTCGCGCTCGGCGTCATGGTGGTGCTGTTCTTCGCCGTCACCCTCGTCAAGGGGCCAGCCGTGCTGGTGCGGCCGCTGTGAGCGAGATGGCGAACCAGGGACCGCAACAGGGTGAAGGCGCCAAGGTCACGCGCCGCATGCTGACGCGCGACGCGCTGGTCGCCTCGATCTGCGGTTTCGTGGTGGTGCTGATGGTCGGCGCGTCCTACGCGGCCGTGCCGTTCTACAACTGGTTCTGCCGCACCACCGGCTTCAACGGAACCACCCAGGTCGCGACCGCGGTGCCGACGGATGCGCCGCTCGAGCGCACCATTTCGGTCAGCTTCGATTCCAACGTCGCGCCGGGCCTGCCCTGGAAGTTCGAGGCCGAGCAGAACACGATCGACGTCAAGATCGGCCAGGTCGTCACGGTCTATTACACCGTGACCAACCAGTCGGCGCGCACCACGACCGGCCAGGCCGCCTACAACGTGGCGCCGCTGACGGTGGGCGCCTATTTCCAGAAGATCAACTGCTTCTGCTTCACCGAACAGACCATGGCGCCGGGCGAGAAGCGCGAGATGGCCGTGGTGTTCTATGTCGATCCGGCGCTGGCCAAGGACAGCGAGAACGACACGCTGAAGACGATCACTTTGTCCTACACCTTCTTCCCCGTGCGCGACGCTACGCCGAAGCCCGTGGCGGCCGGCGAGGCGGAGCAGCGCAAGGGCGGCTAGAGCATGATCCGGAAAAGTGGGGACCGGTTTTCCGAGAAGATCATGCTGAAGAGACTGGAATTTTAAGATTAAGACGTGCCTTGCGGCACGCGAATGGAGAGACGGCAATGGCTGAGGCGCAAGTCAAGCATCACGACTATCATCTCGTCGACCCGAGCCCGTGGCCGGTGGTCGGCTCGATCTCGGCCTTCATCATGGCGTTCGGCGCGATCGGCTGGATGCACCACATGTATTCCGCCGCGCCGATCGTGTTCGGCATCGGCACCATCGGCGTGCTCTACACCATGGCGAGCTGGTGGGGCGACGTGATCAAGGAAGCCCAGTACAAGGGCGACCACACCCGCGTGGTGCAGATCAGCCACCGCTACGGCATGATCCTGTTCATCGCCTCCGAGGTGATGTTCTTCGTCGCCTGGTTCTGGGCCTTTTTCAACTCGGCGCTGTTCCCGGCCGACGCGGTGCACGCCACCCGCGACGCGGTGTTCGGCTGCGGCGCCGGCACGGCGATGGGCGCCTGCTCGGTGCCCGGCACCTGGCCGCCGCACGGCATCGAGACCTTCGACCCCTGGCATCTGCCGCTGCTCAACACGCTGCTGCTGCTGACCTCGGGCACCACCGTCACCTGGGCGCACCATGCGCTGCTGGAGAACGATCGCCAGGGCCTCAAGCAGGGCCTGATCCTCACCGTGATCCTCGGCGCCCTGTTCACCTGCGTGCAGGCCTATGAGTACGCCCATGCAACGTTCTCGTTCGGCGGCAACGTTTATGGCGCGACCTTCTTCATGGCGACCGGGTTCCACGGCTTCCACGTGCTGGTCGGCACCATCTTCCTGCTGGTCTGCCTGATCCGCGCCTATGCCGGCCACTTCACGCCGAAGCAGCACCTCGGCTTCGAGTTCGCCGCCTGGTACTGGCACTTCGTCGACGTGGTGTGGCTGTTCCTGTTCATCTGCATCTACGTCTGGGGCCACGGCGCCGAGTCCATGGCCCACGGCGCCCACTAAAGCGCAGGCCGACGTGCTAACAAGGGGCGGCCAGATGGCCGCCCCTTTGCTTTTGAAGAGAACCGATGACCGATACTCCGCCCACCGTGACCGAAAGCGCGATCCGCGGCATCGCCTGCCGCTGCCCGCGCTGCGGCAAGGGCAAGCTCTATTCCGGCTTCCTGACCCTGGCGCCGCGCTGCGAGTCCTGCGGCCTCGACTACGCCTTCATCGATGCCGGCGACGGGCCGGCGATCTTCATCATCATGCTGGCCGGCGCCATCGTGGTCGCGGCGGCGCTGATCGTCGAGGTGAAGTACCAGCCGCCGTTCTGGGTACACGCCGCGCTGTGGCTGCCGTTGATCGTGATCACCACCATCCTGCCGCTGCGCTCGATGAAGGCGCTGCTGATCGCGCTGCAATTCCACCACAAGGCCGCCGAAGGCCAACTGATCGAGCGCGACCCGAAATGAATGACAGTGAGACGCGTCGGCCGAGCGCGGCCGGCTTCGGCATTTTCACGCTGATCCTGATCGCGGTGTTCATCGCCCTCGGCGTCTGGCAATTGCAGCGCCGGGTCGAGAAGCACGCGCTGATCGCGGCCCTCGACGCCCGGCTGGCCGCCCCGACCTCGGCGCTGCCGCCGCCATCGGCATGGCCCACGGTGACCTCCGCGAAGGATGAATTCCGCCGTGTCACTTTGACCGCGACCTACGCGAAGCAGCCCGACGCGATGGTGTTCAGCTCCGGCTCCGCGGTGCGCGACGACGTTTCGGGACCCGGCACCTGGGCGTTCCTGCCGGCCAAGCTCGCCAGCGGCGAGACCGTGGTGATCAACACCGGGTTTGTGCAGAACACGATGCAGGACCGCGCCTTCGAGGATCGCGTCACCGGGCGCCTCGTCACCGGCACGCCGGTGGAGCTCACCGGCTATATCCGCTTTCCCGAGCCGCCGGGCCGGCTGACGCCGAAGGAAGATCCGGCGAAGCGGCTGTGGTTCGTGCGCGATCATCGTGCGATGGCACAGGCGCTCGGTTGGGGTGAGGTCGCGCCGTTCTATATCGACCTCGAGGCGCCGGTGCCCGACAGCGGCACGCCGAAGCCCGGGCCGCTCAAGGTGCGTCTCAAGGACGACCACATGCAGTACGCCATCACCTGGTTCTCGCTCGCCGCCGCGGTCACCATCGCCTTCGGCCTGTGGTGGCGCGGCCAGCGCCGCCGCGCGGGTTGAGACGAGCTCTGGGCACAGGTCACAAGGCCGCCTCAGGCTCGTGCGGCGCGGCCTTCCGCGTACCTCTACGCAGGTTGGCTAACGACCGGCTCAGCCTGTCGAGATAGATGTAGACGACCGGCGTCGTGAACAGCGTCATCAGCTGCGAGACGATCAGTCCGCCGACGATGGCGAAGCCGAGCGGCTGACGCAGCTCCGATCCGGTGCCGGTGCCGATCATCAGCGGAACGCCGCCGAGCATGGCGCACATCGTCGTCATCAGGATCGGCCGGAATCGGGCCCGGCAGGCCATGTAGACCGACTGTTCGGCGGAGACATGCTGGTGGCGCTCGGCCTGCAGCGCGAAGTCGATCAGCATGATGCCGTTCTTCTGCACGATGCCGATCAGCAGGATGATTCCGATCAGCCCGATCACGTCGAGCCCGAACCCGAAGGCCCACAGCGCGACCAGCGCGCCGAGCCCGGCGGACGGCAAGGTCGAGAGGATCGTGATCGGATGGATCGTGCTTTCATAGAGCATGCCGAGGATCAGATAGACGGCGACCACGGCGGCGAGGATCAGGATCGGCGTCGACGCGAGCGCCGCCTGGAACGCCTGCGCATTGCCCTGGAAGCTGGTGACCACGGTCGACGGCACGTGCAGGTCGGCGGTCGCCTTCTGCACGGCCGCGACCGCCGTCCCCACCGCCGTGCCCGGCGCCAGGTTGAAGCTCAGGGTCACCGACGGAAACTGGCTTTGGTGATTCACGGAGAGCGGCGCGGTGCCGTAGTCGATGCTCGCGATCTGGCTCAAGGGCACCATCGTCCCCGCGGACGAGCGGACATAGATGCGGTTGAGCGCGTAGGGGCCGAGCTGGAACGACGGATCGACCTCCAGGATCACGTAGTAGGTGTTGAGCGTCGTGAACAGCTGGGCAACGTGACGCTGGCCGAAGGAATCATAGAGCGTATTGTCGACCGCGGCCGGATCGATGCCGAGGCGGGAGGCCGCGTCGCGGTCGATCTGCAGCTTGAGCTGACGCGCGGCGTTGGCCTGGTCGGTCGCGACGTCGGCCAGTTCGGGCAGCGTCTTCAGCTTCTGATACAGCTTGCCGGCCCACAGATTGAGCTCGTCCTGGTTCACGTCGGTGAGGGTGAACTGGTACTGCGTCTTGGACAGACGGCTGGCGAGATTGATGTCCTGCGTCGCCTGCATGAACACCGACATCCCCTTGATCTTCTGCAGCGCGGTGTCGAGTTGCCGGATCACCTGATCGGCCGACGCGTTGCGCTCGGCTCGCGGCTTCAACAGCACGAACAGGCGGCCGTTGTTCTCGGTCACGGTCGGGCCGCCTGGTCCGATATAGCCGGTCGCGTTGGCGACCGAGGGGTTTTTGGAAATGACGTCGATGACGCTGCGTTGCAGCGTCGCCATCTGCGACGGCGAGACGTCGGCCGAGGCTTCCGTGATGCCGGTGATCATGCCGGTGTCCTGCTGCGGGAAGAAGCCCTTGGGGATGCCCACGAACAGCAGGCCGGTCACCGCAATGCTTGCCAGCATGATCGACAGGGTCGTCGCCTTGTAGCGCAGCGCCGCGGCCAGCACGGCCTCATAGGCGGTCTGGATCGCGACGAAGCCGCGCTCGAGCATGCGCGAGATGATCCCGGCCTCGGCGCCCTGGTGCGGCGACAGCAGATAGGCGCACATCATCGGCGTCAGCGTCACCGAGACGATCACCGACACCACGATGGCAACGCACACAGTGACGGCGAATTCCTGGAACATGCGGCCGATTACACCGCCCATCAGCAGCAGTGGAATGAACACCGCGATCAGCGAGACCGAGATCGATATGATCGTGAAGCCGATCTCGCCGGCGCCCTTCAGGGCGGCCTGCATTGGAGAGAGGCCTTCCTCGATGTGCCGCGAGATGTTCTCGATCATCACGATGGCGTCGTCGACGACGAAGCCGACCGCGATCGACAGGCCCATCAGCGACAGATTGTCGAGGCTGTAGTTGAGCAGATACATCACGCCGAAGGTGCCGATCAGCGAGATCGGGACCGAGACCGCGGGGATGATGGTCGCCCACAGGTTGCGCAGGAACAGGAAGATCACGCCGACCACCAGCGCGATGGTCAGCACCAGGGTGAGCTGAACGTCGGCGACGCTGGCGCGGATGGTCTGCGTACGGTCCGAGGCGATCGTCACCTTTATGTCGGACGGCAGGCTCGACACCAGCTGCGGCAGCAGCTTCTTGATGCCGTCGACCGTGCTGATCACGTTGGCGCCGGGCTGGCGCTGGATCGCGAGGATGACGGCGGGCTTGTCGTTGTACCAGCCGTGCAGCGTGACGTCCTCGGCCGCCACCACGGCATGCCCGATGTCTCGCAGGCGCACAGGCGCACCGTTGCGATAGGCGATGATCAGATCGTCATACTTGTTTGCGACGAGCACCTGGTCGTTGGTGGCAAGCGTATAGGCCTGCTGGCTGCCGTAGAGCACGCCCTTGGGCTGGTTCACTGTGATGTTGCCGAGCGTGGTGCGCAACTGCTCGAGATCGAGCCCCGCGGCGGCGAGCTTGGCGGGATTGACCTGCACCCGGATCGACGGCTTCTGCGTGCCGCCGATCGTGACGAGCGAGACGCCCGGCACCTGCGACAATTTCTGCGCCAGGATGCTGTCGGCATAGTCGTCGACCTTGGTCAGCGGCTCGGTGTCCGACGTCAGTGCGATCAGCAGCACCGGCACGTCGGCCGGATTGACCTTGTGGAAGGTCGGCGGCGACGGCATCGTCTTGGGCAATTGCCCTGATGCCGCATCGATTGCGGTCTGCACGTCCTGTGCGGCCGCATCGACGCTGCGGTTCAATGCGAATTGCAGCGTGATCTGGGTATTGCCGAGCCCGCTGCTCGAGCTCATGCCGGTCAGGCCGGCGATCTGGCCGAATTGCCGCTCCAGCGGGGTCGCGACCGAGGAGGCCATGGTCTGCGGGTCGGCGCCGGGCAGTTGCGCGGTGACCTGGATGGTCGGGGTATCCACCGTCGGCAGCGCCGAGACCGGCAGCCGCACGAAGGCGATCATGCCGACCAGCACGATGGCAATCGCCAGGAAGGCGGTGGCGACGGGCTTGCGGATGAAACCTGCGGAGACATTCATGGCAGCATTCCTGCGCTTGCGGTGGTTGCGTCCTGGACCTGGTCTTTCTTGTCGTCGGGCACGATCTCGACCGTGGTTCCCGGATTGAGCCGGTACTGGCCCGCGGTGACGACGGTCTCGCCGGCTTTGAGGCCCTGCTCGATCAGGACCTGCCCGTCGCGCGATTGCCCGGTCGTGACATTGCGGATGCTGGCCACGTTGTTCGGGCCGACCGTGTAGGCGAAGGCACCGTCAGGACCCTGGCGCACCGCCGTCAGCGGCACGGTGAGCGCGTCGTGACGAACCGCGATCGTCAGATGGACGTTGACGAAAGTGCCGGGCCACAGCGTGTTGCCGGCATTGGGAAAGGATGCCTTCAGCTGCACCGTACCGGTCGAGCTGTCGACCTGGTTGTTGACCAGCATCAGGCTGCCATGGTCGAGCTTGTGCTTGTTCTGTGCATCATAGACGTCGACCGACGCGTCTCCGGATGCCAGTGCCTGCTGCACGCCCGGGATCTCGCCCGACGGCAGCGTGAAGATCACCGCTATCGGCTGCAACTGGGTGAGGACCACGAGCCCATTGGTGTCGGTCGGGTGTACGACGTTGCCGGGATCGATGCGGCGGATGCCGGTGACGCCGTCGAACGGCGCTGATATCGTGGCGTAGCTCAGCTGGGTCTGTGCGGCCTCCAGCGCGGCCTTGTCGAGCGCGACGGTGCCTTCGCCCTGCGCGACCTGCGAATCCTGGGTATCGAGCAATTGCTGGGTGGCAAAGCCGCGATTGGCGAGCGGCTGGGTTCGCGCCAAATTGGTCCGGGCGTTCTTCAGGCTCGCCTCGTCGCGCGCCAGCGCGGCCTCCGCCTGGTCGACCTGGGCCTCGTAGACCCGCGGGTCGATCCTGGCGAGCACATCGCCGCGCTTCACCCGCTTGCCCTCGACAAAATCGACGCTGTCGAGCGTGCCTTGCACCTGGGTGCGGATGGTCGCCGTATTGATCGGCGTCACCGTGCCGAGGCCCTCGAGCACGATCGGCACATCATGCTGCAGGACTTTCGTCGCCGTCACCGGAACGGCAGGCGTAACCGTCTTCGACTGGGCCGCTGCCGGAGCCTCGTCGGCTGCGCGGTCCGGCCGATCCACGGCATAGAGGCCGACGCTGACTGCGGCGGCCACCAGGCACGCGCCCGCCATCTTGAGGGTCTTCGATGTCATGGGTTACCAGCTCCATCGGTGGTCCGGCGGCCGATCGTTGCAACCAGCTCGAGGACAAAGGTTTCAGTTGCGCTCGCCGCGGCCGCTTGCGTTCCGTGGCCGGCGGTCAGGTCGAGATTGATGATCCGTGCGTCGAGATCGGCGGCGCGCAGCGCACCGATCAGGCTGCCTTGCGGCGCTTCGTCGTTGTGATGAATGACGAGGCGGATTGCGGTTACCGTCGGCACCACGGGAAACGGCAGTGCTTCGGAGGCGACGTCGATTGCGACAATGCCGCCGCTGGGCAGCTCGCCCTTTAGCGTCAGTTCGAGCATGCGCCGCGCGATGGATCCTTCGCCCAGCAGGATCAACTGCCGCGGGGGGACATCGACGCGATCGAGCGCCGCCGCAACGCCGCTCAGGATGCCGGCATAGCTGGTCTCGCGCAGCGCAATCGGCAGCCATGTCGCAAGCGGCGTGAGCCGTTGCCAACGCGCGAAGGTCTCCGGCACGGCTATGGCCGCGGCATCGGGGGCGACCAGGACACCGACCAGTACGCGTGCGTTGGCACGATGGGGCCGGGTTGCGATGGCGCTGTGCGGGTTCTCGGGCATGGCCGGAAGCTGGGCCCCGGCCCGATATTATTCAAATGAATTGTCTTTATCCGCTAATTCATATCGTGCATGATAGCGGCATGCGGCTGCGCAATCTCGACCTCAACCTCCTGCTGGTTTTCGACGCCGTGATGCGCGAGCGCAGCGTGGTGCGCGCGGCCGGCGCGCTCGCCATTAGCCAGCCTGCCGTGAGCCACGCGCTGAACCGGCTGCGTCACGCGCTGAAAGACCAGCTGTTCCTCCGCACCCCGTCCGGCATGCTGCCGACGCCGCGGGCAGAAGCGCTCGCGCTGCCGGTCCGCAAGGCGCTCAACGAACTGCAACTGGCGGTCGAAGGGGATCGCTTCGATCCGGCGCAGGCGGATCGGCGCTTCGCCATTGCAGTCAACAATTATGCTGCGGTGGTCGCGGCCGGCGCGATCATCGCGGCGGTGCGCGCGCAGGCGCCAAGGGTACGGCTGACGCTGGTGCCGAGCGGGACGCTCAATCTCACCGATAGGCTCGATCGCGGCGAACTCGATCTTGCGATTTCCGCCGGCGCGCTGGAGGGCGAGCGCTTCGCGGCCCGTCGGTTGATCGAGGATCGCTTCGTCGCGGTGCTGCGCGCCGGTCATCCGGCCCTGCGCAAGAAGCTGACCGGTGAGACGCTGGTCGAGCTGCCGCATCTTGCGATCACCTCCAGCGGCGAGAATCTGGATTTCATCGATGCCTGGCTGCGGGCGCGCAAGGCCGAGCGCACCATTGCCTCCGATGTGCCGTATCTGTCCGCCGGCGCGGTCCTGGTGCAATCGAACATGGTGGCGATCCTCGGGCGCAAGCTCGCGCTCGAATTCCGCCGCGCTTATCCGATCGAGATGCGGGAGTTGCCGTTCGATGCTTCGAGGCTGCAGAGCGTCATGAGCTGGCACCGCCGCTTCGACGATCTGCCTGCGCACCGCTGGCTAAGGGATACGGTCATTGCCGCCACGAGCGGCATTTGACGTCTATCGAGGCGATCCCCTATCGCGGTTGACCTCTGCATTCGTCAATGGCCGACAGGGGCGGGACCGCCGAGCTTGACCTTGCGCAAGGTCAGCGCCAGCGGGATCGCCGAGAGTGCGATCAGCATCAGGACCCAGAACGCATCCATGTAGGACAGGAACGAAGCCTGGATCTGCACCTGCTGGCCGATCCACTGGATGGCCTGGCTGTGCGCCTGCGCCAACGCATTGCCCTGGGCGACGAAGTAGTCGGTGACCTGGTGCAGGGTGTCCTGATATTGCGGACTTGACGGCGTCACCTGCTCGACCAGCCGGCTCTGGTGGAACTGCTGGCGATGCGTCAACACGTTGGAGACGATCGAGACGCCGATCGAGCCGCCGGTGTTGCGCGCCGCATTGATCAGTGCGGAGGCCTGGTCGGTCTTCCCGGTGGGAATGCCGTCATAGGACGCCGTCATGATCGGAATGAAGATCAAGGGCAGGCCGATGCCGATCAGCATGCGCGAGCGCGCCATGAACCAGAAGCCGAGATCGCCGTACACGTTGGTCATGCTGTACATCGAGGCGGCGATGACAAGCGCGCCGACGATGATCAGGTATTTCGGCTGCACTTTCGCTGCGAGCCGGCCGACCACGAACATCATCAGCATGGTGACCACGCCGCCGGGCGACAGCACGAGGCCGGCCCAGGTCGCGGTATAGCCGAAATCCTGCTGCACCAACTGCGGCAGGAACTGGGTGGTCGCGAGCAGGATGGCGCCGGTCGCCAGCATCACCAGGAAGCAGGCGCCGAACTGCCGGGTCGCGACCATCCGCAAATCGATCATCGGGTTGTGGCGGCTCATCTCCCACGGGATCATCAGCACGAACGCCGCGGCGCAGATCGCCGCTGACGTGATGATGAAGGGCGAGGCGAACCAGTCGTCCTCGAGGCCGCGGTCGAGCATCACCTCGAGCGCGCCGAGGAAGGTCGCGACCAGTGCGAAGCCGATGAAGTCGAAAGTGTTGTCCTGCGGCTGCGCGCCCTTGGCCTTCGCGGGCTCCTGCAGCACCGCGGCGATCAGTGCTATCGCGAACACGCCGACCGGCGCGTTGATCAGGAAGCACCAGTGCCAGGACAGATTGTCGGACAGCCAGCCGCCGAGCGTCGGGCCGACCACCGGCGCGACCACCACGGCGATGCCGAACACCGCGAATGCCTGCCCGCGCTTGGCCGGCGGGAACGCGTCGGCGAGGATCGACTGCGCCACCGGCACCATGCCGCCGCCGCCGAGACCTTGCAGGATGCGGAACAGCAGCAGTGCGTTCAGATTGGGCGCGAAGCCGCACAGCACCGAGCTGACGGTGAAGATGCCGAGGCAGATCAGGAAGAAGGTCTTGCGCCCCAGCATCCTTGCGAGAAAGCTCGAGGCGGTCAGGATGATGGCGTTGGACACCAGGTAGGTCGTGACCACCCAGGACGCCTCGTCCTCGCTCACGCCCATGCCGCCGGCGATATAGGGCAGCGCGACGTTGGCGATGGTGGTGTCGAGCACCTCCATGAAGCTCGCGAGCGCCACCACGATGGCGATCAGCCAGGGATTGACGGTGACGCGCGGGACAGGGAGGCTTTTGGCATCGATTGCTGCTGCACCCATGACAGCCTCCTGGGATCAGAGCTTGCCAAGCCGTTCGAGCAGCGACGGCGCGGCATTGATGCGCACGGTGGGCACCACCGACATGCCCGGGCCGAGCGCGACATCGGTCGGCGGGTTGTCCATCACGATCTTGACCGGTACGCGCTGCACGATCTTGACGTAGTTGCCGGTGGCGTTCTGCGCCGGCAGCAGCGAGAACGCGGTGCCGGAGCCGGGCTGCACGCTTTCGACATGGCCGTTGATGGTGCGGCCGGGATAGGCGTCGATCTTCAGCGTCACCTTCTCGCCCGGACGCATCTGGTCGAGCTGGATCTCCTTGAAGTTCGCGGTGACCCAGGTCTGGTCGGGCACGAACATCGAAAGGTTGGTGCCGGCCTGCGCGAACTGGCCGACCGCGGCCGAGAGATTGACGACGCGGCCGGGCTGCGCGGCGGTGACCGTCGTGTAGGACAGGTTGAGCTTGGCCTGGTCGCGCTGTGCCTCGGCCTGGGCGAGGTTGGCGACCGCGCTCTTGCGCTGCGCCTTCAGCGATTCCACCTGGCGCTGCGCGAGGTTGAGCGTCGCCTGCGCGCTCAGGAGCGATGCCTGCTGCTGATGCAGTTGCGAGGTGTACTGCTCGGAATTCTGCACCGTGCCGTAGCCGGTCTGCTCCAGATGCTGGTAGCGCGTCGCCTGCTGCTGCGCGAAGGTCAGCGCCGCCTGCGCCTGGTCCACCTGGGCCTGGTTAGCCGCGATCTGCGCCTGCTGCACGTCGAGCTGCGCATCGACATTCTCGATGCTGGCCTGTGCCGCCGCGACCTGCGCCTCGGCCTGCGCCAGCGCGACGCGATAGTCGCGGTCGTCGAGCCGGGCGATCACGTCGCCGGCCTCGACATGCTGGTTGTCGGTGACCGGAACCGCCGTGATGTAGCCGGAGACCTTGGGCGCCAGCGCGGACTGCCGCGCCGCGATGAAGGCATCGTCGGTGGATTCGAAATGTCCGGTGTAGTCCCAATAGACGGTGCCGCCGCCGAGCGTCGCGGCGAGCAGCACCGCGCCGATCGCGGAGACCACCGGACGGCGACGCAGGAGGCCGCGCTTCTGCGGTGTGGCCTCCGGCGGGATCGTTGCCGGCGGGGCGGGCTCCTTGCTCACCGGGCGCCCCTCGGCGGGAGCCCGCATGGTGATCTCCGGCCGCTCCGATGTGGTGGGCTCATGAGAGATCGAGGGCGCGCCCTCGATACCCTGGTGCCCCTCTTGAGCGCGCTCCAAAACAGTGTCTTCGAACATGATGGCTGCTCCTGCTGTCCGGCGAGGTCTGCAAGGTCTTCGCAAAAGGGAACGGTACCGTTCCGTTCTGTGCGGCAAATAGCCCCGGTTGCGCGACGCGTCAATAGGAACGAAACTGTACCGTTCTATTTACAACTAGATGTGATAGGGCTATATTGACTGACATTGCCGGCCTGACCGGTTCATGGAACCTGGGTCGAGGCGATGACCACGAGCACCCTGAAGACGCCGCGCGCGCCCAGGACCGGACCTGCGGCCAGCCCGGTCGAGGTGCGCGCTGGCCGGCCGCCGAAGGAATTGGCCGGCGAGGTCGATGCGCGCATCCTCGATGCTGCGCGCAGGGTGTTTCTGCAGCGCGGGTTCGAAGGTGCGAGCATCGACGAGATCGCCGAGGCCGCGCGCTCCGGCAAGCGCACGATCTATGCGCGCTTCCGCGACAAGCGCGCGCTGTTCACCGAAGTGGTGACGCGGGACATCCTGTCGCGCATCGCCGAGTTCAAGGCCGACCCGCCGGTCGGCGCGACCATCGAGGAGCGCCTCACCAGCGTCGCCTCGACCCTGCTGCATTGGGGCTTCGATGCCGACCGGATCGGCCTGATGCGGCTCGCGATCGCAGAGGCGCACCGCTTCCCGGACCTCGCCGCCACGGTCAACCGCCGGGCGCGTGCGCTCAGCACCGAGCTCGGGATTCACCTGCTGCGCGAGCTGACGCAATCCGACGAGCTCGGCAAGCTGCCGGCCTTCGCACCGGAGCATCTGCCGACCACGGCGCGGCTGTTCCTCGACATCATCGCGGTGCCGATGCTGCTCCGTGCGCTGTTCGAGGTCGACCTCAAGGCGCTCGACCCGGAGATCGATGAGCACGTCGCGCGCGGCGTCGCGTTCTTCGTCGCGGCGTGCAGAACCGGATACCGGTTCGGGACCGATTGATACCGTTACTCAAGCAAAGTTCGTTCAGCGAACTCGCGCCGTTGTAAATTCACAACACATTGCAACAAATGCCGGAGTTCGAGTGCGGCATGCTGCCGCCGCTCTTCCTCGATGCACAACCTCAGGTTAATCGGCTTTGCCGAGTGCAAGGGAATGGGAATGCGTGGTTTTGCGATCGCTGGGGTTGGCCTGGCTTTATTTGTGGGCTTTGCAAGCGCGGCGTCTGCCGCTGACCTGCCGGAGCGCAGCTGGACGAAGGCTCCGCCATTGGTGGCTCCCGCGTTCAACTGGTCTGGTTTCTACGCTGGCGTGAATGTGGGCGGCGGTTGGTATGATGGTGGGAATGTCACGACCAGCAGCAATGTGATTTCGATCGTCGGCCCCGACAACGTCGTTCGTGTCCCCGCTTCGGACAGCAACCAAGCGGGCGTCACTGCTGGCGGACTACTCGGATACAATTATCGGATCGATCGGGTTGTCCTGGGCGTGGAAACCGATTTCAACAGTGCGGATCTGAAATCGTCCCGGGGCGGAAGCACCACCGCCGTTTTCGATGTCGGTGGTTTTGGTCGGTTTGGTGGTCGAGGCGGGGGCGGCCGAATTACCACCGCGACCGGAAACTACAATTTTCAAAGCACCAGCAAGGTCGATTGGTTCGGCACCGTGCGGGGCCGCATCGGCTTTGTGCCGGCCGAACGCCTGCTGATCTATGCGACGGGCGGTCTCGCCTATGGCGAGGTAAAGACCAACATCGCCAACTCGTCAGCGTTTTCCACGGGCCTGTCGCGGCTTTGGCTTGGCGACAATTCCGACGTCCGCGTCGGCTGGACCGCCGGCGGCGGCGCCGAATATGCCTTCACCAGCAACTGGACGCTGCGCGGCGAATATCTCTACGTCGATCTCGGGACAAGCGGCACCACGGCGACGTTCCAGGGCACCGATCCGGTGCAGAGCCAGATCCGTTACAACGCCAGCCGTGAGAGCAGGTTCAGCGTTGCCCGCGCCGCGTTGAGTTACAAGTTCTGACGCTGGCTTGAACAAGCCGCCGTCCCGTCATGCCCGGCATCAAGCCGCGCCGCGTCGCGTTCTTCGTCGCGGCGTGCCGGAACGGTTGGTCGCAGAGTCCCAGGCAATAGGCGATCGATCGCTGGGCTGCACGCTCAGCGTGATATCGGATCGTCGCGGTACTGAAACAGCACTTCGGCCGCGAAGCCGGTGCTGAGGTCCCTGCGAACGTCCCGGGCAATGTGGCGACTGGCAAAACTGGCCGCGAAGATCTCCGCCTCCGTCATGCCGAGATCGGCCATCAGGCGCGTCGCGGAGAACAGCTCGTCGGGCGATTTCTGCTTCTTCGCCTTCAGGTAATTTTCGAGCCGCGTGCGTCTCGAGCGCTTGTTCGCCCAAAACAGGATGGAGGCGCCGGCCGCGATGATCGACGTCAGGATCGAGGCAACGCTCGCGCCTATGCGAAGCCAATGCTCCATGCCGCCCCCGCATCCGTCATGTCCGCAGGCGCAAAGTGAGCCGGATCGCCGGCCTTGTCGAGAGAGCTCGACCGTCCAGCGTTCAGCCCGGCGCGCGCTCCACGGCGTGGCGCAGCCACACCATGCCGCCCTCCAGCGTCTCGCAATGCGTCAGCCGCAGCGATTGTCCAGCGCCGGGACGGTCACCGTCAGGTCCGTGGTAGTCGACGATGCTTTGCGATCCGGCAACGCCGTCGACCGCCGGAAAGATCAGCGTGCTGAACTCGTCGATCAGCCCGTGCTTGAGGAATGCGCCGTTGATCCCGCCGCCTCCCTCGAGCAACAGTCTCCTGGCGCCGAACAGGGATGCAAGCTGCGCCATCGCGCCCGGCAGATCGTCACCTTTGGGGCCTGCAAAGATGTAGGACGCGCCGTCCTCGCGCAGCTCGGCGAGATGGCTGTCGGAGACCTGTTCGCCGAGCACCGCAACGGCATGATCGCCGCCGACATTGTCCTTGCCGAAATGCACGCGGCCCGACGGATCGATGCCGACAGCGAGCTTGCGGCCGTCGCGGTTGGAAAGATGCGGCTCGCGCGGCAGCCTCGGTGGGTTGGCGATGTGCCGCTCCGTTCCCTTGGCCATCTCGTTCATGGTGACGCGGCCGATGATCCATCCATCGGCATCGAAGCCGTCATGGATCCTCTCATAGTGGGAGCGCAGCACGTCGGCGGGAATGCCGCTAGCTGCCTTGGTGAAGCGGCTGGGGTGAAGCCGGCCGTCGATCGACGTGCCCATGTGGCAGATGATGTGAGGTCGCATGAGATGAACTCTTCGGTGGAATGCGGGATCGCGCCGCAGCGGCGGGCGAGCACCTCCTCATGTAGAGAGCCGCAGCTGACTTCTCAACGCGCGTGAGCTCCGACCAGGATGGTCGGAGGAGCGGCGAGTTGGGCTGGTCGGCTAATGGACCATCACCCAGCTCGGTTGCAGCCATGGATACGCAATCAGGCCGACCACGGCGGTCGCCGCGATGAGCAGCGGATTGCTGACCTTCCAGCGGAACAGCACCGCCAGCGACACGATTCCGATCAACGCGGTGAGCCAGTCGCCGATGGCGATCTTGCCGAGCAGGATGCAAGCGCCGAGGATGGTTCCGATCGCGGCTGCATAGGCCCCCTTGACGAAGCCCTGGACGTTGGCGTTTCCGCGATGGCGCGCGAGCAGGGGAGCAACGATCAGCACCAGCAGGAACGACGGCAAGAAGATGCCGATCGTGGAGACGACCGAGCCCCAAAATCCCGCCACGAGGTAGCCGACGAAGGTTGCGGTGATCACCACCGGTCCCGGACTGATCATGCCGATCGCGACCGCGATGAGGAATTGCCGCTCGTCGAGCCAGTTGTATTGCTGCACGAGCCCTTGCTCGAGGAATGGCACGATCACGAGGCCGCTGCCGAAGGTCAGCGAGCCGGCCTTGAGGAAGAACAGGAGCAGCTTGGAAAGCGTGGACCCGCTTGCGACCGGCGCGATCGGACCGGCGGCTGCCGGCACGATGGCAATTCCCGGCAGGATCGCAGGCGAACGTTTAAACGGCTTGCCGTAGTAGAGGATGCCCACGATGCCCGCGCCGATGAACAGTAGCGCGACCTCGGCCTGGAGGATGACCGTGACGGCGAGGCAAACCGCCGCGATCGTCCATTGCAGCCAGTCTTCCATGCCGAGCTTGGCAAGCCGGTAACAGGAGTGAAGGATGAGCGCGATCACTGCGGGACTGACACCGTAGAAGATCGCGGTCACCGGCTGGAGATCGCCGAGATAGACGTAGAGGGCGCCGAGCGAAGCCACGATGACGAAGTTGGGCAGGATGAAGCACCATCCACCGACCCAGGCCCCCCAGAAGCCGCCGCGAAGCCAGGATACGTAGATGCCGACCTGGATAGCCAGTGGTCCCGGAAGCGATTGGCAGATGGCGATCGATTCCTTCATCTCAGCCTTGGTCAGCCATTTCTTGCCGTCGACCAGTTCCCGCTCCATTTGCCCGACCAGCGCGACCGGGCCGCCGAAGCCGAGAAAGCCGAGGCGCAGGAAATAACGTGCCAGTTCTGCCAAGCGGCTGCGCTGCGAATCTGTTGGCGTGATCACGGGAAAGCTCCCTGCAGAGAGTTTTGTTCATCGCGGCGGATCAGGGATGGTTTCCGGAAGATCGCCTCATTCATTCGCTTGCTCACAGAACTCTCCTCACGTCTCCTTTGCGTATTGCTCATACAGCCGGGCCGCGTTGTCCCAGCGGATGGCTTCCATATAGATGTCGACATAGCGGGCCGCGGCCGCGCCGAAGTCCAAGTGATAGGCGTGCTCATACATATCGAGCACCAGGACCGGACGGCCGCCGGCGAGCGTCGTCGTGTGATCGGCCGCCCATTGGTTGACGAGCCGCTTGTCGCGGGGCGAGTAGGCGAGGATCACCCAACCCGACCCGCCGCCTTCGGCCTTGCCCATGGCTGAGAATTCCGCGCGCCAGCGCTCCATGCTGCCGAAGTCGCGTGCAATCGCCTCGGCGAGCGCGCCGCCCGGCTTGCCTGCGCCGCCGAGCCCATCGAAATAGATCTCATGCAGGATCATCGAGTTTGACGCGATCAACTCTTCGCGCTTCAGGCCGTTGATCACAAAGTTCGGCGCCTTGGCGAAGTCGAGTTCGGCGAGCTGCGTGCCGATGGCGTTCAGCCGCTTCACCGCGCCGACGTAATTGTTCTCGTAGTGGCTGACGAGGATCTTTTCCGAGATGCCGGTGATCGACTTCGGGTCGAACGGCATCGGCTTGGCCTGATAGGACATCGCCCTGGCTCCTGTCTGTGGGTTGGCTTGGGCAAGGGCTTGGTTGGTGCCGAGCACGGCTGTTGATGCAGCTGCGGCACCGACCCCTGCGATAAAGTTCCGGCGTTCGGTGTTCATGGTCATCGGACCCTCCACATGTGAATTGATCGCATCGTTGATGCTTCGGATCGCGGCTCTATTCCTTTGCGAGCCCGACGATGGTTCGGAATCCCGAGATGTTCTGCACCGAGATTTCGACGGGATCGCCGAAGCGGACGGCATTGAAGATCAAGCCGTCCTGAACCTTGAATGGTTCGGTCCTGTCTGCGGACAGCCGTATCAGCAGCGTATCGTTGCCCTCATCGACGCTATCGACGATGCCGCGCAGCGTTTCGGTTGCCTGCGGATGAAGGGTCGCTGCCCGCGACGTCACGGCCGCTTCCCGGTCATCGCTGAGCGCCGCCGGTGCCGCCAGAATCGCAGCCGGCCACAGGACGGCCAGGCACAGGGCCAGAGTTGCTCTCATCATTGTTGTCCTCCATCGCTTTGGTTTTGACGGCTTGCGCGGTACAGGGCCTCAGTCCTGCTCCCTGACCTGGCCGCTGCTGTCGATCACGAGCCTCACCGGCTTGCCGTTCTTCATCGCCTTCGCCGTGATGCCTTCGGCCGTCGACTTGACGTCGCTGACGCTCGCGTAGCCGGCGGCCTGAAGTTTCGCGACAAGCTCGTCCTGCGTCAGCGCGCGGGCGGGCATCGCGGTACCCGCGATCGCGAAGGCAACAATCAGGTGAAGGAGTTTCTGCTTCGGCATGGTTGTTCTCCTGGTGGTGTTGTCCTGCCCCAGGTGGTCCGGAGGCGCGATTTCCGCGCGCCTCTGCATTGGCCGCAAAGCCGGTTACGGCTTCACCTTGCTGGTCGGCCAGTTGTGCGTCTCTTTGGTCGCGTCGCGGCACCAGCGATAGAAGGCGTCGTAGAGTAGAAGGCCCGCGCTCAACTGTTCGAGGTCGTCGTCGAACATGCGCGACAGGCCGAGCGAGGCCGCGAGCAATCCGGGCGCCTCGGGCGACAGATCGAGCCGCGCGGTATCCGACGCCCGCACCATCGTCGCCAGCCGCTCCAGCGCCGGCGTCGAGAGGCCGAATTCCCGGATCATCACATCGAACGTGCAAAGCTCTCCGCGATGGCTCCAGAACACGTTCTCGATGTCGAACGGCGTCGCGTCGAAGCGTTCGGCGACGGCCTCGACCTCTGCTGACGTCACGAACAGGAACACGGCTGCGGGATCGACGAAGCGGCGGATCAGCCACGGACAGGCGATGCGATCGATCTTCGGCCGCGATCGCGTGACCCAGACGGTACGGCCGCGGCCGTCGCGTTTCGGAATTTTGTCTGCGGGAACAGTGGGAAGCTCTGCCTCCCGCCACGCGAGGTGGCCGCCCTCGAGAACTTCCGCCGCGATGTTGCCGCACCGCAGCCAGGCGGCGGTGCCTTCGCTGAGCTTCTGTCCCTTTTGACAGATTACGACCACGGATTGACCGCTGAGGCCGGAAGCCCAATCCTGGACGTCGAGATGCGAATGCCTGATCGCGCCCGGGATCAGGCGCGGATCGGCGGTGAAGTCTTCATCGATGCGAACGTCGACGAGCGTCGGCGCCTTGGCCGTGCCGATGAGACGAGACAGTTTTTCGGATGAGATCGATGTGTATGACGACATGGTGCGCCCTTGGTGACAGGACGCGATTCTTGGGCATGTCGCCTCGCGGGGAGATCGCACATCCCCGTGCCCTCAATAGAAGACCAATACGCGTTGCTGTCAACCGCACAGCCGGACCGGCGGATCACCAAGAATTCAGCAATTATGACAGGAACAATCACAGCGTTGAGTTCGGTCCATGACGTCGCGGATTCCGCCGAAACGAGCCGACAGCGATATTGACCAATATAGGGTAACCCCCTATATTATTTGCATGTCGCACACCATCAAGCACAAGTCCAAGCTCGTCGGCAGGGTTCGCCGCATCAAGGGGCAGTTGGAGGCCGTCGAGCGGGCCCTGGAATCCGAGATCGGCTGTGCCGACGTGCTGATGCTGGTGGCCTCGGTTCGCGGCGCCATCAACGGCCTCACCGCCGAATTGCTCGAGGATCACATCCGCCATCACGTCGTGGATCCCTCCCGGGAAAAGGATCCCGAGAAGGCCCAGGGCGCCGCGGATCTGATCGACGTCGTTCGCACCTATTTGAAGTAACGCCCGTCCTGAAGCGAAGCCTATGACCGATCTGTCTCAGTTGCTGCAGCAGAGCAGCGCGCATGCATGGCTGTTCGTCCCCAGTGCGATCCTGCTCGGCGCACTGCATGGTCTCGAGCCCGGCCACTCCAAGACGATGATGGCGGCCTTCATCATCGCGATCCGCGGCACAGTGGTGCAGGCGGTGCTGCTCGGCCTGTCGGCGGCGATCTCGCACACCGCGATCGTCTGGATCGTCGCGCTGGCGGGCCTGCATTTCGGCCAGCAATGGTCCGGCGAACGCAGCGAAGCCTATTTGCAACTGGCCTCGGCGGTCATCATCATCGCGATCGCGGCCTGGATGGCCTGGCGCACCTGGCGCGAGCAGACCTCCGAACACGACCATCACCATGATCACGATCATGACCATGATCACCATCATCACGACGAAGCGCGCCAATTGACCCTGGCCGGTCAGCCGCTGTCGCTCGAAGTCTTCGAGGACGGCGTGCCGCCGCGCTGGCGGTTGCGGAGCGAGGCCGGGGCGCTGCCGACGGCCGGCGAGGTCGATGTCGTGACGATCCGCCCCGACGGCAGCGAGCAGCATTTTCGCTTCGCCGAGCAGAACGGCTATCTGGAAAGCATCGATGAAATTCCGGAGCCGCATCAATTCAAGGCACGCCTGTCGGTGCGGGCAGACATTGCGGAAGTCCTGTTCGAGGAGCGCGACCACGCGCATATGGACCTCGGCGACGCCGACGATGCGCATGCGCGCGCGCACGCGGCCGACATCCGCAAGCGCTTTGCCGGACGCACCGTCACGACGTGGCAGATCATCCTGTTCGGCCTGACCGGCGGGCTCATCCCGTGCCCGGCGGCGATCACCGTGCTGCTGCTTTGCCTTCAGCTCAAGCAGTTCAGCCTCGGCTTCGTGCTGGTGCTCTGCTTCGGCATCGGGCTTGCCATCACCATGGTCTCCGCCGGCGTTGCGGCCGCGCTCAGCCTTCGCCATGTCGAGCGTCACTGGGGCGGCTTCAGCCAATTCGCACAGCGCGCGCCCTACGTGTCGGCCGCGCTGATCGTGCTGGTCGGCCTCTACACCGGCTGGCTGGGGCTGCACGGGATCATGGCGTGATCCCACGCCGATCTTGAAACCTGCGCGAAGTCGTCTAGAGTTACTCCCACGGGGACAAGCAGACTCCCCGTGAGACTTCGGTCCAAGCTCTGCGCGACATCAACCGTCGTGGAGCTTTGATATGGACACCGAACCACACACATTCCTTCGTTCCGAAAATCGCCGTTCCAGGATCGCCATCCTGTGGCGTGGAGATGCCGCAGCGCGCCGCGAGGCGACGCCGCAGAACAGCCGTTTCGTTCGCGTCTTCGAAGCGCTCGATGCCGCCGGCATCGAGGCCGTGCCCGTCGTCTATGACGAGACTATCGCCGATCTCGTCCGCGACCAATTGCTGACCATGGACGGCGTCCTGGTCTGGGTCGATCCGATCCACCAGGGCAAGACGCGGGCGACGCTCGATCCGCTGCTGCGCGAGGTCGCCGCGAAGCGTCCGATGGAAAGGCCATGGGTCAGCGCCCATCCTGACGTCATCCTGAAGATGGGCGTCAAGGAAGTGCTTCATCGCACGCGTCACCTTGGCTGGGGCGCCGACACGCATCGATACGCCACGGCCGATGCCTTCCGCGCCGAATTCCCGTCGCGGCTTCGCGTGACCGGTCCGCGCGTCCTCAAGCAGAACCGCGGCAATGGCGGGCAGGGCGTCTGGAAGGTGGAAGCCTTGCCGGACGCGACCGTGCGTGTGCTGCACGCGCTGCGCGGCAGCCAGCCCGAGGAGCTGCCGCTGGAGGCCTTCATGGCGCACTGCGAGCCGTATTTCGGCTGGGGCGGCTGCATCATCGATCAGCCATTCCAGCCGCGCCTGCCCGAGGGCATGATCCGTTGCTATGTCAGCGGTTCGAAGGTCGCAGGGTTCGGGCACCAGCTGATCAAGGCCTTGATCCCGCCGCCGCCGGAAGGCCCGGATTCACCGCAAGCGCAGCCCGGCCCGCGCATCATGCACGGCCCCGATGCCCCGCAATTCCGGGCGCTGCGCCGTTCGATGGAGGACGAATGGATTCCGCAGCTGATGGAGACGCTGACGATCGACGAAGCGTCGCTGCCGGTGATCTGGGATGCGGACTTCCTCTACGGCCCGCGCGATGCGGATGGTGCCGACACTTACGTGCTCTGTGAGATCAACGCCAGCTCGTGCTTTGCAATACCCGACGAGGCGCCGGCCGCGATCGCGCGGACGGTCAGGGATCGCATTGCCGGGAACGTGGAGAGCGATACCGGCGGATAAGCCAAGCTCGGACGATTCGTGTCGCGAGAAAGCGAGGCTGCGTCCCCACCAAAGCTGGCATCGCCCGGCTCGACCGGGCGATTCAGTACGCCGTGGCCTCTCGGCTCAAGCATCGGTGTCTCTGGAATACTGATCACCCGCTTTCGCTTTCGCGGGTGACGACAGCAGTTGTTTGAGATCATGAATCGAGAACCATCCACCGCGTCGTCCTGGCGAAAGCCAGGACCCACAGCCGGTCGTTATTGTTTAGCGCTGGGGCCACAGCTCACTTCAACGACACAACCCTGTGGTTATGGGTCCCTGCTTTCGCACTAGTGCATGCACACATCTTCTGGAGTCTTCTCAAGGACTTGGCTGAAGAACGCAGAGAAATGACGACGTTTAGCTAAGCTGCGCTCGCGAACTTTGGTCATCGCCCCACATCCAAGTCCTTGATTAAGAGTCGGTTTTTCGATCGGAAAAGATGTGTGCATGCCCTAGTGCTTTCGCAGGGACGACGGTGAGCTCACTTCGCCCGCATTGCCTCCGGTGTGTCCGGCTGCGCCGAGGGATGCGCCTTGGCGAACGCCGGCAGTGCCATCGCGGTCTCGTGGATCCGCTTCACGGTCGGCCAGGGTGCCAGGCTGATCTGCTGGTTGATCGCCGCGGTGACGTGGCCGACCAGGCAGATGTCGGCAAGCGTGGGCGCATCGCCGTGGCAGAATTGGCCGGTTTCCTTGTGGCCGGCGAGGTGGCCCTCGAGCGCCGCCAGCGTCTCGACGGTCCAATGCCGCCGCCAGGCGTTCTGCTGGCTGTCGCGCAGATCGAGCTCGCGGTCGAGATAGCGCCGCACCCGCGGCGTCAGCAGCGGATGGCCCTCGCAGGCGACCATCAACGCCAGCCCGCGTACGCGCGCCCGGCCGAGTGCATCCGATGGCAGCAGCGGCGGGTCGGGATAGTTCTCGTCGAGATAGTCGATGATCGCGAGCGACTGGAACAGCACGGTGCCGTCGTCGGTCACCAGCGCCGGCAGCGCCATCTGCGGATTGATCTTACGATACGCATCGGCGCGATGCGCATCCGCGTCGAGATCAATGAATACGATTTCGGCCGGCACGCCCTTCAGGTTGAGCGCGATCCGCACCCGAAAGCTCGCCAGCGATCGCCAGAAGGAGAAGAACTGCATGGTGAGGCCACTCCGCATTTCTTCCCCTCTCCCCTTGTGGGAGAGGGTGGACGCGATGCAGAGCATCGCGGACGGACGGGTGAGGGGTCTGTCTCCGCGGACAGAGACCCCTCATCCGTCGCGGACTTCGTCCGCGACACCTTCTCCCACAAGGGGAGAAGGGAAGAAAGGCCTAGCCCGAGCCCACCTTCTTCTTCCGCCAGGCGAGGTGCACCGCGCAGGTGCAGCCCTGCGGATGCGAGGCCAGTTCCTCGTCATTGGCGGGCGTCGCGGCGGGCGCGATCGCCTGGCCCTTGGCTCCATCCTGCGAGGGGATGTAGTTCAACACCGGCGCGAGCCAGCGCTCGACCTCGGCGACCGTCATGGCCTTGCGCGCGGCATAGTCCTCGACCTGGTCGCGCTCGATCTTGCCGACACCGAAATAGAAGCTCTCGGGATGCGAGAAATACAGGCCCGAGACCGACGAGCCCGGCCACATCGCAAAGCTCTCGGTCAACTTCACACCCGCGGTGTTCTCCGCGTCGAGCAACGCGAACAGCGTCCGCTTCTCGGTGTGGTCGGGTTGCGCCGGATAGCCGGGCGCCGGGCGGATGCCGTCATATTTCTCGAGGATCAGTTCGTCGGCCGAAAACGTCTCGCCGGGCGCGTAGGCCCAGAATTCCTTGCGCACGCGCTGGTGCATGCGCTCGGCAAAGGCTTCGGCCAGACGATCGGCCAGCGCCTTGCACAGGATCGAGGAGTAGTCGTCATTGGCGTTCTTGAAGCGGTCAGCAACCGCGTCCTCGCCAATCCCCGCCGTGACGACGAAGCCGCCGATATAGTCAGGCACGCCGGTGTCCTTGGGCGCGACGAAGTCCGACAGCGCGGCGTTGAAGCGGCCCTCGCGCTTCTCGAGCTGCTGGCGCAGCGTATGGAAGGTCGCGATCTTCTTGGCACGGCTCTCGTCGGCATAGACCTCGATGTCGTCGCCGACGGCGTTCGCCGGCCAGAAGCCGATCGTGGCGCGCGCCGTGAACCACTTCTCCTTGATGATCGTGTCCAGCATCTTGCGCGCGTCGGCATAGAGCGAGCGCGCGACCTCGCCGACCTTCGGATCGTCGAGGATCGCCGGGAAGCGGCCGGTCAGCTCCCAGGTCTGGAAGAACGGCGTCCAGTCGATGTAGTCGGCAAGCTCAGCCAGATCGTAGGCGTCAAAACTCTTCAGCCCGAAGAAGGCCGGCTTCTTCGGCGGCACCGCCGCAAAGTCGATCGCGACCTTGTTGGCGCGCGCTTCAGCGAGCTTCAGCCGCTTCTTGTCGGCCTGGGCACGGAAATGCGCCGTCGAGATCTTGGCGTATTCGGCGCGCACCTCGGCGGCATAGGCCTGCTTCTTCTCGGCCGACAGCAGCGAGGAGGCGACGCCGACGGCGCGGCTCGCGTCGTTGACATGCACGACCGGCCCGCCTGGATAGTTCGGGTCGATCTTGACGGCGGTATGCACGCGGCTGGTGGTGGCGCCGCCGATCAAGAGCGGCACGTTCATGCCCTGCCGTTCCAGCTCGCCGGCGAGGAAGCTCATCTCGTCGAGCGAAGGCGTGATCAGGCCGGAAAGGCCGATGATGTCGGCGCCCTCGGCCTTCGCGGTCTCGATGATCTTGCTCGCGGGCACCATGACGCCGAGGTCGATCACCTCGAAATTGTTGCACTGGAGCACGATGCCGACGATGTTCTTGCCGATGTCGTGGACGTCGCCCTTAACGGTCGCGAGCACGATCTTGCCCGCGGCGTTGCGGCCGCCGGTAATGCCGTTGGCGAGGTTGCGCGCCTTCTCCTCTTCCATGAACGGCATCAGATAGGCCACCGCCTGCTTCATCACGCGCGCCGACTTCACGACCTGCGGCAGGAACATCTTGCCGTCGCCAAAGAGGTCGCCGACCACGTTCATGCCGGCCATCAGCGGGCCTTCGATGACGTCGAGCGGGCGGGAGGCGTTCTGGCGGGCGGCTTCGGTGTCAGCTTCGATGAACTCGGTGATGCCGTGCACCAGCGCGTGGGACAGTCGCTTCTCGACCGGCCATTCGCGCCAGGCGAGATCCTGCTCCTTGGTCTGCTTCTCCTTGCCGCGGAATTTCTCGGCCAGCGCCAGCAGCCGCTCCGACGCGCCGGGATCGCGGTTGAGGATGACGTCCTCGCAGGTCTGGCGCAGCTCGGGGTCGATGTCATCATAGACGATCATCTGCCCGGCATTGACGATGCCCATGTCCATGCCGGCATGGATGGCGTGATACAGGAACACCGAGTGCATCGCCTCGCGCACCGGCTCATTGCCGCGGAACGAGAACGACAGATTGGAGACGCCGCCGGAGATGTGCGCGCCGGGCAGGTTCTGCCGGATCCAGCGTGTCGCCTCGATGAAGTCGACGCCGTAATTGTTGTGCTCCTCGAGGCCGGTCGCGATCGCGAAGATGTTCGGATCGAAGATGATGTCCTCGGGCGGGAAGTCGAGCCGATTGACCAGGATGTCATAGGCGCGCTTGCAGATATCGGTCTTGCGCGCGAACGTGTCGGCCTGGCCGGTCTCGTCGAACGCCATCACCACCACCGCGGCGCCGTGGCGCTTGGCGACGGTCGCCTCGTGCAGGAATTTTTCCTCGCCTTCCTTCATCGAGATCGAGTTCACGATCGGCTTGCCCTGAATGCATTTCAGGCCGGCCTCGATGACGTGGAATTTCGAGGAGTCGACCATGACAGGCACGCGGGCGATGTCGGGCTCGGCGGCGACGAGGTTGAGGAACGTCACCATCGCATTCTCGGAATCGAGCAGGCCTTCGTCCGTGTTGACGTCGATGACCTGCGCGCCGTTCTCGACCTGGTCGCGTGCGACCTGCAGCGCGGCGGTGTAGTCGCCCGCGGTGATCAGCTTGCGGAAGCGCGCCGAGCCGGTGACGTTGGTGCGCTCGCCGACGTTCACGAACGGGATCGCGTCGGTCAGCGTGAACGGCTCGAGGCCGGAGAGCCTGAGCCGCGGTTCGATCTCGGGAACCACGCGCGGCTTGTGCGGGGCGACGGCCCTGGCGATCGCCGCGATATGGTCGGGCGTGGTGCCGCAGCAGCCGCCGACGATGTTGACGAGGCCGGCGGCGGCGAATTCGCCGATCAGCCGCGCCATGTAGTCCGGCGTCTCGTCATACTGGCCGAACTCGTTGGGCAGGCCGGCATTCGGATATGCGCACACCAGCGTGTCGGCGACGCGGCCGATATCGGCGATGTGCGCGCGCAGATCCTCGGCGCCGAGCGCGCAGTTGAAGCCGATCGTGATCGGCTTGGCGTGCCGCACCGAATGCCAGAACGCCTCCGGCAATTGCCCGGAGAGCAGGCGGCCGGACTTGTCTGTGATGGTGCCGGAAATCATCACGGGCACGTCGATGCCGCGTTCCTCGATGATCTCGGCGATTGCATAAAGCGCCGCCTTGGCGTTCAGCGTGTCGAAGATGGTCTCGACGAGCAGCAGATCGGCGCCGCCATCGAGCAGGCCCTTGGCCTGTTCGCCGTAGGCCTTGCGCAGATCGTCGAAGGTCACCGCGCGATAGCCGGGATTGGAGACGTCAGGCGAGATCGAGGCGGTACGGTTGGTCGGGCCGAGCGCGCCGGCGACAAAGCGCTGTTTGCCGTCCTCAGCGCTCACCCGCTCGGCGGCGGCGCGCGCAAGGCGGGCGCCCTGCAGGTTCATCTCATAGGCGAGGTCCGACATATCGTAGTCGGCCTGCGCGATCGAAGTCGAGGAGAAGGTGTTGGTCGCGACGATGTCGGCTCCGGCGCGCAAGTAAGCGGCATGGATGTCGGTGATCGCCTCGGGCTGGGTCAGGATCAGGAGATCGTTGTTGCCCTTGATGTCACGGTGGAAGTCCTTGAAGCGTTCGCTACGAAAGGCGGCTTCGTCGAACTGCAGGCCCTGGATCATCGTGCCCATGGCGCCGTCGAGCACCAGGATGCGTTCGCGGGCAGCCGCGAGCAAAGCGTTACGCTTGGGAGAAACGGGAACGGACATGTCAGGCAGCTTTCTGGGCACCGTTCGGCCGGATGCCGAGCAGGTGGCTGATCGCGAACACGAGGTCCGCGCGGTTCATGGTGTAGAAGTGGAAGGTGTCGACGCCGTGCTTGAACAGCTTCTGCACCTGGCCGGCGGCGACGGTTGCCGCCACCAGCTTGCGGGTCTCGGCGTCGTTGTCGAGGCCTTCGAACTTCTCGGCGAGCCAGTCGGGCACGCTGGTGCCGGCGCGGGTGACGAAGTTGCGCGCCTGCTTGAAATTGTGCATCGGCATGATGCCCGGCACGATCGGAATCTCGATGCCGCGCGCCCGCACCCTGTCGACATAGCGATGGTAGAGGTCGTTATCGAAGAACACCTGGGTGATCGCGCGGGTCGCGCCGGCGTCGACCTTGGCCTTCAGCGTGTCGATGTCGGTGTCGAAGTCGGCGGCTTCCGGATGCTTCTCCGGATAGGCGGACACCGAGATCTCGATATCGGCGTGGCGCTTCTTGATCCCGGCGACGAGCTCGGCCGAGCTCTGGTAGCCGTCGGGATGGGTGAAGTACGGGGTGCCGATGCCGCCCGGCGGATCGCCGCGCAGCGCCACGATGTGGCGGACGCCGACCTCATGATAGCGGTCGACGATCTCGTCGATCTCGCCGCGCGAGGCGCTGACGCAGGTCAGGTGCGCGGCCGGCAGCAGATCGGTCTCGCGTAGGATGCGGGTGATGGTCGAATGGGTGCGCTCGCGGGTCGAGCCGCCGGCGCCGTAGGTGACTGAGACGAAGTTCGGCGTCAGCGGCGCCAGCCGATTGATCGTCTCCCAGAGATTGCGCTCCATCTCCTCGGTCTTCGGCGGGAAGAACTCGAAGGAGATTTTCGGCGCCTTTGGCGCGCGCTGTCCGTCCGGCACGGAGGAAATGGTCTCGGTCATGATACGCAAGGGCTCCGCAACTGGAGGGTCGACGTCCGACCTGGATATGAAGGCCCTAAGATAAGCCAAACCGGTGGGCCAAAACAGCCCATCGGATATGGGAAATTGCCCATAGGTGACAAGGAAACGAGAAAAATCAACTGCGGGTTATGCATGGTGGGCGAGGGGCGACTTGTCGCGAAGATGAGTTATTTCGCTGTATTATATAGCATAAATTTAATTCTGCATGTGCGGGGTCGCCGAAATGAGCTGTGGGCAGGATAATATGTCGATGAATCGTCTTTTTTCGTCCCAAGCCTCGTTGCTCTCTCCACCAGCCGTCGGGTGCGGGACTGCTCTGCGCAGCCGGGCTCTTTGTCGCCTCCTGACCTCACACTAGGTTGTCGGCCATGATCCCGCTCTCCGTCCTCGACCTGTCCGTCGTCACCACCGGCACCAAGCCCGCCGCCGCGCTCCGCAACAGCATCGATTTGGCGCGCCATGTCGATGGCCTCGGTTATGTCCGCTATTGGCTCGCCGAGCACCACAACCTCGCCTCGGTCGCGAGCCCGGCGCCCGATTTGATGATCGGGCAGATCGCGGCGGTGACGCAGCACATCCGCGTTGGCTCCGGCGGCGTGATGCTGCCCAATCATGCGCCGCTCGTGGTCGCCGAGCGCTTCAAGATGCTGGAGGCACTGTTTCCCGGCCGCATCGATCTTGGTCTCGGCCGCGCGCCCGGCACCGATGGCGCCACCGCCTACGCGCTGCGCAGCCGGCTCGATCGCCGTGAGGGCGATGATTTCCTCGAGCGGCTGCATGAGTTGACCTTGTGGGAGACGCGCGATTTCCCGGCCGGCCATCCCTACAACAATGTGGTGGCGATGCCGGATGATTCGCCGCTGCCGCCGATCTGGCTGCTCGGCTCGAGCGACTATTCCGCCGAGCTCGCGGCGCAGGTCGGGATGGGCTTTGCGTTCGCGCACCATTTTGCCACGCACGATGCAATTGCCGCGATGACGAACTATCGGGCGCATTTCAAGCCGTCGGGCTGGCGCGCGACGCCGCAATCGATCCTCGCAGTCGCCGTCGTCACGGCGGAGACTGATGCGGAAGCCGAGCGGCTTGCGATGTCGATGGATCTCAACCGGCTGCGCCGCGACCGCGGCCAGTATCTGCCGCTGCCTGATATCGAGGAGGCGGAGGCCTATCCCTACACCGACGCCGAGCGCGCCTCGATCGCACGCAACCGCGCGCGGCTGTTCGTCGGCAGCCCCGCGACCGTGATGACGAAGCTGGAGCCGCTGATCGCGGCAAGCCAGGCCGACGAGCTGATGGTGATCACCGCGGTCTACGACCATGAGGCGCGCAAGAAGTCCTACAGCCTGCTGGCCGAGGCGTTCGGGCTGCAGAAGAGGGCGGCATAACGGCTGTCGTCCCGGCGAAAGCCGGGACCCATAACCACGAATCAAAGTTGTTGCGCTTCGCTGGGGCCGCTGTCCCTCCCTACAACCCAAGCCGGTGGTTATGGGTCCCGGCCTGCGCCGGGACGACGTACGGAAGGACTTCGCCCGCGCCTCAGTCCTGCGTTTCTCTGAAGGTCGCGCGGAACGGATTGCCGGGATAGACGCCGAGGATGCGGAATTCGCGCGAGAAGAACTTCAATTCCTCGAGCGCAAAGGCGAGCCCGCGGTCGTCGGGATGGCCGTCGACATCGGCGTAGAATTGCGTGGCGAAGAAATTGCCGTCGACCATGTAGCTTTCGAGCTTGGTCATGTTGACGCCATTGGTGGCGAAGCCGCCGAGCGCCTTGTAGAGCGCGGCCGGCAGATTGCGCACCCGGAACACAAAGCTGGTGACCAGCGCGCCCGAGCCCTGCGCGGCCCATTTTTCCTCGCGCGCCAGCACCACGAAGCGGGTGGTGTTGTGGGTCTCGTCCTCGATGTCCTCGGCAAGAATGTTGAGGCCGTAGATATCGGCGGCGAGGCGGGAGGCGATCGCCGCCACGGTCTTGTCGCCGCGTTCGGAGACGTCGCGGGCGCTACCGGCGGTGTCGCCGGCGACGATCGGCTTGATGCCGAGCCTGCGGATCGTGCGCCGGCACTGGCCGAGCGCCTGGACGTGGCTCTCGACGCTCTTGATGTCGGCGAGCTTGACGCCCTTGATTGCCATCAGCTGGTGGCGGATCGGCAAGAACCATTCGCCGACGATGAACAGGCCCGAGGCGGGCAAAAGATGATGGATGTCGGCGACGCGGCCGGCGACCGAGTTCTCGATCGGGATCATGCCGAGATCGGCCTCGCCGGAGGAAATCGCGGCCAGCGCGTCCTCGAAGGTCGGGCAGGGCATCGGCTCAGCGTCGGGATAGGCCTCGACGATCGCGATGTGGGAATTGGCGCCAGGCTCGCCCTGGAATGCGATTTTCAGCTTCTTGGTCATGGGTGGCCTTTTACCAGCCGGTTAGGCTTTGGAAAGTATCCGCCGGGCGGTTTCGAGGTCCGCCGGGGTGTCGACGCCGCGCGGGACGGTGCCGACGATGGTGATGTCGATCCGCATCCCGGCCTCCAGCGCGCGCAGTTGCTCGAGCTTCTCCTGCTGCTCCAGCGGCGAGGGCGGCAGCTTCACGAACCGCTCCAGCGCGGCCCGGCGGTAGGCGTAGAGGCCGATATGGTGGTAGCGCGGCCCGTCGCCGTTGGGCGCCGTGGCGCGGGTGAAATACAGCGCGCGCAGCCGGTTCGGGCCAATCGGCGAGCCGACTGCCTTGACCACGCTGGGGGCCCGATCCTCATCCTCGGTATGAATCTGCGAGGCCAGGGTCGAGATGTCGACCGCGGGATCGTCGAGCGCCGGCATCACGCTACGGATGGTCTCGGGCGTGATGGTCGGGAAATCGCCCTGCAGATTGACCACGATCTCGGCGCGGCCGTCCGGGTCGAGGGTCATCATCGCTTCATGGATCCGGTCCGAGCCGGAGGGATGGTCGGGGCGGGTCATCACCACCTCGCCGCCGGCAGCCGTCACCGCGGCTGCGATCTCGGCCGAGTCGGTGGCGACCGCGACCCGGCCGATCCCGGCCGCCTCGGCCCGCCGCAGCACATGGACGATCATCGGCGCGCCCGCGATATCGAGCAGCGGCTTGCCGGGCAGTCGGGTGGCGGCCATGCGGGCCGGAATCAGCACCAAGGTACGGGATTGCGTCATTCGTGTCGGGGCCCGTCCGGGCTGCGGAAATTGCCGGGAGGAGGTTGAATTCGGCGCGTTTATACGGGTTGCCAGAGCGCGGGCAAACCGATATCTCAACCCTGCCTGGGGGGAGGCACGAAAGGTCGATTCCCGGGTCTTTCCCCGCGGCCGTATTCCCGGCCTGAAGTCGACATTCAAGGCCCGGAGCCTGACCCAAAATGGACTCCTTCGAACTCAACAAAATCCTCGGTGCGGTTCTCGGCACCTGCATCGTCGTCCTGGTGATGAGCTTTACCGCCGGATCGGTGTTCTCGGCCAAGATGCCGGAGAAGCCGGGTTTTGAGATCGCCGTGAAGGAAGAGTCCCATGGCGGTGGCGGTGAGGCCGCTGCGGCCGCCTCCGAGCCGATCGAGAAGCTGCTGCAGACCGCCTCGGTCGAGAAGGGCGCGGCGGCCGCCAAGAAGTGCCAGGCCTGCCACACCTTCGAGAAGGGCGGCCCCAACCGCGTTGGTCCGAACCTCTACGGTATCGTCGGCGAGAAGAAGGGCGAGGGCCGCGGCTTCAATTTCTCGGCCGCGATGAAGGGCAAGGGCGGCGATTGGTCGTTTGACGACCTCAACAAGTTCCTGACCAACCCGAAGGGCTTCGTCCCCGGCACCGCGATGGGCTTCGCGGGCGTGCCGAAGGATAGCGAACGCGCCGACATCATCGCCTATCTGAATTCGAACTCGGAGCATCCGGCTCCGCTCCCGACCGCCTCGAAGTAACGAATTGCTTCGCGCAAGCAGGTGGATGAAACGGCCAGGCAATGCCTGGCCGTTTTCGCATGGGGAACGGTCGCTCTCGTTTGGTGTTGCCGGATTTGCTATCGAGACGTTTCGCCGCAGCGGATCGGTTCCAGACCGGCCATCATTAGGAAAAAGCAACGTAAATCGTCGAACCGTTGCCGTATATTGAGGTCCATCTAGGCGGGGTCAGCAACAGGAATTCCGAATTTGGCTATCACCCGACGACACCTCCTTCAGGGCAGCGCAATGGCGGCAATGGCGTCGGCGCTCGGTTTCGGCCCCGGCACCGGAGCGGTCACTCCGGCATTCGCGGATGACGCTCCGAACGGGCTAAAATGGCGGCATGCCTTGTCGCTGTTCGGCAATGTCAAATACCCGGCCGACTTCAAGCGGTTTGACTACGTCAATCCGGATGCGCCCAAGGGCGGCAGCGTTCGCCAGATTGCGATCGGCACCTTTGATAATTTCAACGTGGTGGTTTCGGGCGTGAAGGGCTCGATCGCGGGCGCGGTCGCGCTGGTCTACGAACCCCTGATGACGCCGTCACTCGACGAAGTATCAACCCAATACGGGGGGCTCGCGGAGGCCGCAAGTTATCCCGACGATTTCTCGTACGTCATCTATCGTCTTCGCCCACAGGCCAAATGGCACGACGGCGCGCCCGTTACCGTGGATGACGTGATCTTCTCGCTTGAGGCGTTCAAGAAACATCATCCGATGTATTCAGCCTACTACAGCCATGTGGTCCGGGCGGAGAAGATCGGTGATCGCGACGTGAAGTTCGTGTTCGACATGCCGGGCAACCGGGAACTTCCGCAGATCGTGGGTGAACTGACAATCCTGCCCAAACACTGGTGGGAAAGCACCGATAGCGAAGGCCGCAAGCGTGATGTTTCCGGAACGACGCTCGAGAAGCCGCTTGGGTCGGGCGCCTATCGCGTCAAGGAATTCGTCGCTGGAAGATCGATCGTGCTTGAGCGCGTCAAGGACTATTGGGGGCGCGACCTCGCGATCAATGTTGGGCGCAACAATTTCGACGAGTTGCGCTACGAGTATTTCAGGGATCCGACGGTTGCGATCGAGGCATTCAAGGGCGATCAGATCGACTGGCGCCTGGAGAACAGCGCGAAGGCATGGGCGACCGCCTATAATTTTCCGGCTGTCACCGACAAGCGCGTGGTGTTGGAGGAGTTTCCGAACCGCAGTTCGGGCGTCATGCAAGCCTTTGTCCCGAATCAGCGCCGCACCAAATTCAAGGATCCGCGTGTTCGCCGAGCTCTGAACTTTGCGTTCGACTTCGAAGAGGTCAACAAGCTGCTGTTCTTCGGCCAGTACAAGCGCATCATCAGCTATTTCGATGGCGCGGACGAGTTGATGGCGACCGGGCTGCCGCAGGGCAAGGAACTCGCAATCCTTGAATCCATGCGCGATCAGGTGCCGGCCGAAGTTTTCACAACGGTCTATACCAACCCGGTCGGCGGAAACCCCGAGGCTGTCCGCGACAACCTCCGCGAAGCCTCACGCCTGCTCAAGGAGGCAGGCTACGAAGTGCGCGACCGGAAGCTCGTGGATGCCAAGAGTGGAGAGCCGTTCTCGATCGAGTTGCTGAGTGAGGATCCGAATTTCGAACGGATCATGCTGGCTTACAAGCCAGCACTCGAGCGGCTCGGATTTTCGATCACCGTACGCACGATTGATCCGATCCAGTACGAGAACCGGCTTCGCAGCTGGGATTTCGACATCGTCATCGGGTCCTGGGGAGAATCCCTGTCGCCTGGGAACGAGCAGCGCGAATACTGGGGATCGAAAGCTGCGGACACAGCCGGATCACGCAATATTGCGGGCATCAAGAATCCGGTGATCGACAAATTGATAGAGCGGGTGGTTTTTGCGACCGATCGCGAAGATCTCGTTGCCGCGACAAAGGCGCTCGACCGCGTGTTGTTGTGGAACCATTACGTCATTCCGCAGTGGAATTATCCGAAGCTGCGCACGGCACGTTGGGATCGCTTCGGCCGTCCGGCAGAATTGCCCAAATACGGCCTCTCAGGATTCCCTGCGATTTGGTGGTTCGACGCCGACAAGGCGGCCAAGCTCAAGCGTTCATAAGATCGAAGGATTCGCGCATGGCGCTATTCTCCCGTCGGCACGCACTCGGCTTCGGCATCGGTGCGTTGAGTGCTGCAGGCTTGCGTGTCGCACCGGCGGCTGCCGACAACGGAACCGAGATGCACGGCATGTCGGTGTTCGGCGACCTGAAATATCCCGCGGATTTCCAGATCTTCGACTACGTCAATCCGAAAGCGCCGAAGGGCGGCGCCTTCTCGGTGATCCCGTGGGTGCGGGCCTATAACCAGTCCTACTACACCTTCAACTCGCTGAACGCCTATGTCCTGAAGGGCGAAGGCGCGCAGGGCATGGACATGACGTTCGCGACGCTGATGTCGCGCGCCAATGACGAGCCCGACGCGATGTACGGCTTTGCCGCGAAGTCGGTGCAGATCTCGCCGGACAAGCTGGTCTACCGCTTCACCATGCGTCCCGAGGCGCGCTTCCATGACGGTGTGAGGCTGACCGCGCAGGACGTCGCCTTCTCGCTCACCACGCTGAAGGAAAAAGGTCACCCGCTGATCCAGGTGCAGCTGCGCGACTTCGTCAAGGCCGAGGCGCCCGATGACGCGACCGTGGTGGTGACCTTCGCGGCGGGGCGCGCGCGCGACGTGCCGCTCTTTGTCGCGAGCCTGCCGATCTTCTCCAAGGCCTATTACGCGACGCGGTCGTTCGAGGACTCGACGCTCGATGCGCCGCTCGGCTCGGGGCCGTACAAGGTCGGCCGCTTCGAGGTCAACCGCTACGTCGAATACGACCGCGTCAAGGATTGGTGGGGCGCCGACCTTCCGGTCAACCGCGGCAGCTACAATTTCGATACGGTGCGCTACGAATTCTATCGCGACCGCGATGTGGCTTTCGAGGGCTTCACCTCGAAGAGCTATCTGTTCCGCGAGGAGTTCACCGCGCGCGTCTGGGCGACACGCTACGATTTTCCCGCGGTGAAGGATGGCCGGGTCAAGCGCGAGACGCTGCCCGACGACACCCCTTCAGGCGCGCAGGGCTGGTTCATCAACCTGCGCCGCGACAAGTTCAAGGATCCGCGCGTGCGCGAGGCGCTGATCTGCGCCTTCGACTTCGAGTGGACCAACAAGACCATCATGTACGATGCGTATGCGCGCACCGTCTCGCCGTTCCAGAACTCGGACATGGTCGCGGAGGGGCCGCCCTCGCCGGAGGAGCTTGCGTTGCTCGAGCCGTTCCGCGGCCAGATACCCGATGAGGTGTTCGGCCTGCCGTTCGTGCCGCCGGTGTCCGACGGCTCCGGCCAGGACCGCGCTTTGCTGCGCAAGGCGGTGCAACTGCTCAACGAGGCCAGCTGTGTCGTCAAGGAAGGCAAGCGGGTGCTGCCGAACGGCGAGCCCATCACCATCGAATTCCTCAACGACGAGCCCTCGTTGCAGCCGCACCATGGGCCTTACATCAAGAATCTCGGAACGCTCGGCATCGAGGCGACGTTCCGCCTGGTCGACGCGGTGCAGTACCGCGCCCGGGTGGAAGATTTCGATTTCGATATGACCATGCAGCGCTTCAGCTTCTCGGCGACGCCCGGCGACAGCATGCGGCCGTTCTTCTCTTCGCAGGCGGCGAAGACCAAGGGCTCCTATAATCTCGCAGGCATCTCCAACCCGGCGATCGATGCGTTGATCGAGAAGATCATCGGCGCGAACAGCCGCCATGAGCTGACGGTCGCCTGTCGCGCCTTCGACCGCGTGTTCCGTGCCGGTCGTTACTGGGTGCCGCAGTGGTACCGCAACACGCATCCGATCGCCTATTGGGATCAGTTCGGTCACACGGACAAGCTGGCGAAATATACCCAGGGCGTCGGCGCGCCGGAGAATTGGTGGTACGATGCGGCCAAGGCGCCAAGCTCGAGCAGGCGAAGTAGCCGATGAGCGCCTATATCGCCCGACGTATCCTGCTGATGCTGCCGACGCTGCTCGGCATCCTGTTCGTGTCCTTCGTGGTCGTGCAGTTTGCTCCGGGCGGTCCGGTCGAGCGCGTCATCGCGCAGATCAACGGCGCCGATACCGGCGGCACCTCGCGCGTGTCGGGTGGCGGCGGCGATTTCGGTGCACAGCGCGGTCAGGGCGCGGGCGCCGGCGCGGCCATCAACTCGAAATACCGCGGTGCGCAAGGCCTCGATCCTGACTTCATCAAGAAGCTCGAGGTGCAATTCGGCTTCGACAAGCCGGCGCCCGAGCGCTTCGCCCTGATGGTCTGGAATTTCGCGCGGTTCGACTTCGGCAACAGCTATTTCCGCAGCGTCAGCGTGATCCAGCTGATCAAGGAAAAGCTGCCGGTCTCGATGTCGCTCGGCATCTGGATGACGCTCCTAACCTATCTGATCTCGATCCCGCTCGGCATCCGCAAGGCGGTGCAGGACGGTTCGCGGTTCGACACCTGGACCTCGGCGGTGATCATCGTCGGCTTTGCGATCCCGGGCTTCCTGTTCGCGATCCTCTTGATCGTGCTGTTCGCCGGCGGCTCGTTCCTCAATATCTTCCCGCTGCGCGGCCTGACTTCGGACGGCTGGTCGCAATTCCCCTGGTACTGGAAGATCATCGACTATTTCTGGCATCTGACATTGCCGCTGGTGTCGATGGCGCTCGGTGCCTTCGCCACCATGACCCTGCTGACCAAGAACTCGTTCCTCGACGAGATCCGCAAGCAATATGTGATGACCGCGCGCGCCAAGGGCTGCAGCGAGCGTCAGGTGCTCTACGGCCACGTCTTCCGCAACGCCATGCTGATCGTGATCGCCGGCTTCCCGGGCGCGTTCATCCACGCGTTCTTCTCGGGCTCGCTGCTGATCGAGACCATCTTCTCGCTCGACGGGCTCGGCCTTCTCGGCTTCGAAAGCGTATTGAACCGCGACTATCCGGTGGTGTTCGGAACGCTGTTCATCTTCTCGCTGGTCGGACTGGTGGTCAATTTGCTGTCCGATCTCGCTTATATGTGGATCGATCCGCGGATCGACTTCGAGGCGCGGGAGGTCTGATGACGCTGCTCGCGCCCCAGCCGGTCGAGACCTCGACGCAATCGCCGCTCGGCGAGGCCGTGCCCGCCACGCGCCACGGCTTTTCGCCGTCGCCGCTGAACAGGCGGCGCTGGCAGAACTTCAAGGCGAATCGCCGCGGCTACTGGTCGTTCTGGATATTCCTCTTCCTGTTCGTGGCGTCGCTGTTCGCCAATTTCATTGCCAACGACAAGCCGCTGCTCGTCAAATACGACGGTCGTCTGTACTGGCCGGTGATCTTCACCTATGCCGAGACCACCTTCGGCGGCGATTTCGAGACCGCGGCCGATTATCGCGATCCCTACTTGCAGAAGCAGATCGCCGCCAAGGGCGGCAGCATGATCTGGCCGCCGATCCGTTATTCCTATGACAGCCGCAACCTCGACCCGCCGACGGCGGTGCCGTCGAAGCCGACCTGGCTCTTGACCGAGAAGCAGTGCGCGGACGTGGTGAAGCGGAAGGGGCTGACCGGCTGCCGCGACCTCGAATACAATTGGCTCGGCACCGACGATCAGGGCCGCGACGTCGTTGCGCGGCTGATCTACGGCTTCCGCATCTCGGTGCTGTTCGGCCTGACGTTGACCATCCTGTCCTCGATCATCGGCATCGCCGCCGGCGGCGTGCAGGGCTATTTCGGCGGCTGGACCGATTTGATCTTCCAGCGGCTGATCGAGATCTGGACCGCGATCCCCTCGCTCTACCTGCTATTGATCATCTCGGCGGTGTTGCCGCCGGGCTTCTTCATCCTGCTCGGCATCCTCCTGCTGTTCTCGTGGGTTTCGCTGGTCGGCCTGGTGCGCGCCGAATTCCTGCGCGGCCGCAATTTCGAGTATATCCAGGCGGCGCGCGCGCTCGGCGTCTCCAACGGCAAGATCATGTTCCGCCATTTGCTGCCGAACGCGATGGTCGCGACCATGACGTTCCTGCCCTTCATCGTCTCGTCCTCGGTGATGACGCTGACGGCGCTGGATTTCCTCGGCTTCGGCTTGCCGCCCGGCTCGCCCTCGCTCGGTGAATTGCTGTCGCAGGGCAAGGCCAATGTGCAGGCGCCGTGGCTCGGCCTCACCGGCTTCTTCTCGGTCGCGATCATGCTGTCGCTGCTGATCTTCATCGGCGAAGCCGCGCGCGACGCCTTCGATCCGCGCAAGACGTTCTCGAAGGGCTGACGGATGGACGCGACCAACCAGCCTTTGCTCGATGTCAGCGACCTCTCGGTCGCCTTCGGCCGTTCGGTTGCGGTGGACGGCATCTCGTTTTCGATCAAGCGCGGCGAATGCGTCGCGCTGGTCGGTGAATCCGGTTCGGGAAAATCCGTCAGCGCGCTGTCGGTGTTGAAGCTGCTGCCCTATCCGACGGCCTCGCATCCTTCTGGCGCGATCCGGTTCCGCGGCCGCGATCTCCTGGCCGCATCCGATCAGGAGATGCGCGAGGTCCGCGGCAACGACATCTCGATCATCTTCCAGGAGCCGATGACCTCGCTCAATCCGCTCCAGACCATCGAGACCCAGATCGGCGAGATCCTGTCGCTGCATCGGGGCGTCAGCGGTGCGGCGGCGCGGGCGCGGACGCTGGAATTGCTCGGCCAGGTCGGCATCCCCGAGCCGGAGACGCGGCTCAAGAGTTATCCGCACCAATTGTCCGGCGGCCAGCGCCAGCGCGTGATGATCGCGATGGCGCTCGCCAACGAGCCCGATCTGTTGATCGCGGACGAGCCGACCACGGCGCTCGACGTCACCGTGCAGGCGCAGATCCTGGCGCTGCTCGCTGAGATCCGCGCCCGGCTCGGCATGAGCCTGCTGTTCATCACCCACGACCTCGGCATCGTCCGTCGCATCGCCGACACGGTCTGCGTGATGAACAACGGCAAGATCGTCGAGCAGGGCCCGGTCGAGCAGGTCTTCACCGCGCCGAAGCACGCCTACACCAAGGCGCTGCTGGCGGCCGAGCCGAAGCCCGATCCGGCGCCGCCGCAGCCAGGCGCCGAGGTCGTGATGTCGGCCGACAATCTCAAGGTCTGGTTTCCGATCAAGCGCGGGCTGCTGCGCTCGACCGTCGGCCATATCAAGGCGGTCGATGGCGTCAGCCTCGCGGTGCGCAAGGGCGAGACGCTCGGCGTGGTCGGCGAATCCGGCTCCGGCAAGACCACGCTTGGGCTGGCGCTGCTCCGGCTGATCTCGTCCGATGGTCCGATCGTGTTCCTCGGCAAGGACATCCAGGGCCTGCGCTTCAAGCAGATGCGGCCATTCCGCCGCGACATGCAGATCGTGTTCCAGGACCCGTTCGGCTCGCTCAGCCCGCGCATGTCGGTCGCCGACATCATCGCCGAGGGGCTCGAAGTGCATCAGGAGCAGCTGTCGCGCGAGGAGCGCGAGGCGCGGGTGATCAAGGCATTGAAGGATGTCGGGCTCGATCCCGACTGGCGCTTCCGTTATCCGCACGAATTCTCCGGCGGCCAACGCCAGCGCATCTCGATCGCGCGCGCGGTCGTGCTGGAGCCGAACTTCGTGGTGCTGGACGAACCGACCTCAGCGCTCGACATGCTGCTGCAGGCCCAGATGGTCGACCTGTTGCGCGATTTGCAGCGCAAGCGCGACCTCACCTACATGTTCATCTCGCACGATCTGCGCGTGGTCGCCTCGCTGGCGAGCCATTTGATCGTGATGAAATCCGGCAAGGTCGAGGAGGAGGGGCCGGCCTCCGAGCTGTTCAAGAATCCGAAGAGCGACTACACCCGCGCGCTGTTCGCCGCCGCGTTCCGCATCGAAGCGGCCGGCGACGGGACGGTGGCGACGTAATCCGGTGTCATTCCGGGGCGCGCGGCCCGATGGGTTCCGGGCTCGACGCCACGCGTCGCCCTCAGGTGCGCAATTGCGCACCCGGGAATGACAGATCAGTAGGATGGGTAGAGCGAAGCGAAACCCATCACTTCGCCGCGCGGTTGGAGCTTGATGGGTTTCGCTGCGCTCTACCCATCCTACAACGTCTCGGTTCTCGTCCACGTCGTCCTGAGGTGCGAGCGAAGCGAGCCTCGAAGGATGCGTGGCCCGGTTGGGGCCGTCGATCCTTCGAGACGCGCTTCGCGCTCCTCAGGATGACGGGGATGGATCTTGCTTAAAGCCGCTTGATCGCCAGCACCTCGCTGCCGGCGGCCTTGATCCGCGCGATCGCAGCCTGCGTGTTCTCCACCGCGGTAGCCATGTGATGCGCGTTGGCGTGCACGATCGTGGTCGCATCGCGCGCAATTGCGACATGGCCCTTCCAGAAGATCAGGTCGCCGCGCTGCAGATGCCTGGATTCCGCTGTAGTCAATTCGCGGCCGAGCCCTTCCTGCTGCATGTCGCTGTCGCGCGGGCAGCCGGTACCGGCGGCGGTCAGCGCGATCTGCACCAGGCCGGAGCAGTCGATGCCGAGACTGGACTTGCCGCCCCACAGATAGGGCGTGCCGACGAATTGCTCGGCGATGGCGACGAAGTCCTGCGCCATCGCGTCGAGCGGCGCGAGATGCTGATGCGGCAGATGCCAACCGTCGCGGGTCACCGCGAAGGCGCCGTCCTCATGGACGATTGCGAGCTTGCTCCCCATCGCCAGCGCCTCGACCGGCGGCAGCTTGATCGACGGTCCCGGGAACGCCAGCGTGCGCAGGGCCGTCACCTTGTGGGTGGCTGCGGCGCCGGGCTTGGCCAGCGCGGCCCCGGGAATCCAGCCGACATATCCGTCATCGGCGAGCTGACCCCAGGCCCAGCCTTCGCCGTTGCGGTCATACACCGTGACGCGCTCGCCTCTTAGCGCCTGCGTCATCTGTTCGGCATCGGCCGCCGGCGTCCGCCGCAGCGGCGCGATGGCGTCAACGACCTCGAAGGTCTCGCCTTCGACGAAGCGCGCAGCCTTGACCTTGCCCTCGAGATATTTCGCGGCGGCGTCGTCGCGGGCGGGAGTGAGGCGGGGATCATCCATAACGCTGGCTCAGCAATTTGTAGATCGCGCGCGCGGCCTGGCACTCGCCGCCCTCGGGGCGGCCGGGCTTTGCCGATGGCGTCCAGCCGTAGATGTCGACATGCAGCCAGCTCCTGGCGTGCTCGACGAAGCGCTGCAGGAACAGCGCGCAGGTGATCGAGCCCGCGAAGCCGCCTGACGGCGCGTTGGTGATGTCAGCGGTCTTGGAGTCGAGCCAGGCATCGTAGGCCGGCCATAGCGGCATCCGCCACAACGGGTCGTTCTCGTCCTTTGCGTGAGCTGCGACGTCAGCGGCGAGCGCCTCGTCATTGGTGTAGAATGGCGGCAAATCGGGGCCCAGCGCCACGCGCGCAGCGCCGGTCAGCGTGCCGAGATCGACCAGGAGATCCGGCGTCTCCTCGTCGGCCAGCGCCAGCGCGTCGGCGAGCACCAGCCGCCCCTCGGCGTCGGTGTTGCCGATCTCGACGGTGATGCCCTTGCGCGACTTGAAGATGTCGAGCGGGCGGAACGCGTTGCCGGCAACCGCGTTCTCGACCGCCGGGATCAGCACGCGCAGCCGCACCTTCAGCTTCGCGTCCATCACCATCTGTGCCAGCGCCAGCACGTTGGCGGCGCCGCCCATGTCCTTCTTCATGATCAGCATGCCGCTCGACGGCTTGAGATCGAGCCCGCCGGTGTCGAAGCAGACGCCCTTGCCGACCAGCGTCACCTTTGGATGGGCCGGATCGCCCCAGCTGAGATCGATCAGCCGCGGCGCGCGCGTCGAGGCCATGCCGACGGCGTGGATCAGCGGGAAGTTCTGCGCGAGCTCGTCGCCATCGATGCAATTGAAAGTCGCGCCGAACCGGCTTGCGAGATCGCGCGCCACCTCGGCGAGCTCGGCCGGGCCCATGTCGTTGGACGGCGTGTTGATGAGATCGCGCGCCAACGCCGCGGCATCCGCGATCCGCGCGATCTCGGTGCGTCGACGCCATCGGGCGGCACCAGGCGAACCTCGGGGGCCTTGTTCTTGCGATAGCGGCCGAAACGGTAGCAGCCGAGCGCGAAGGCGAGCGCGGCAAGCCGCGTGTCCTGCGGCGCATTGGCAAAGCGGTAGACGCCCGGCGGCAGCAGGCCTGGAAGGGCGCCGGGCCGGAACGGATCGCGCGCCTTGTGATCGGAATCCTCGAGGCCGAACAGCACCTGCGCGATGCCGCCGTCAGCCGCCGGCAAGGCAAGGGATTTGCCGGGCTTGGCCTCAAAGCCATTGGCCTCGGCGAACTGGCGCGCCGGCGCCGGCAATTCGCTGCGGATCGCATCCCATGTCGCCCTTGTAACGAAAGTGATCGGCGTGACGGCGGTCGTGGGTGCGGTCTCGAACACGGATGGCATGCGGCTCTCGGCTGTTCTGGCGTCGTTGGTTGGCTACTACACGCCTTTCATGGCGGATGGTAGCGCGCCCGCGGTTGACGTGACCTGCGGCATTGGAACCGGGCGCGCCGATCCCTGACCGCGCCAGTTAACCAGACGTTAGGGTTAACAGTCTATTGCTGGCACGCTCAGTTGGATCCATTCGCCCGATTTCGTGAGTCACAGTGCCATGCGTCGACAGTCCAATTTGACCCGGCATCTCGCTTCCGCAGCCTTTGTGGCGCTGTTGGCCGCAGGGCTTGGCGGCTGCCAGACGATGTCCGACGTGACCGGATCGATCGCGTCGCGGCCGGATCCCACGCCCGACGATCCGCGTCGAGCCGTCGAGCTCTATGGCGAGCGCTATCGCAAGAACCCCAAGGATGTCGACGCGGCGATCGCCTACGGTCAGGCGCTGCGCATGACCGGGCAGCGCTCGCAGGCCTGCGCCGTGCTGGAGCAGGCCACGCTCGCCAGCCCCGGCAGCAAGCCGCTGCTCGCTGCCTATGGCCGCGCGCTCGCCGACAACGGCAATTCGCAGGCCGCATTCGACGTGTTGAGCCGCGCGCACAGTCCGGACAATCCGGACTGGCGGATCCTGTCGGTGCAGGGCACCACGCTCGACAAGTTGAACCGGCACGAGGAAGCGCGGCGCTATTACGCCAGCGCGCTGCGGCTGGCGCCGGACGAGCCGTCGGTGCTGTCCAATCTCGGCCTGTCCTACATGTTGACCAAGGAATTGCCGAAGGCGGAAGACACGCTGCGCCAGGCCTATGCCAGCGCCCGCGCCGACACCCGCATCCGGCAGAACCTTGCGCTGGTCGTCGGCCTGCAGGGCCGCTTCGCCGAGGCTGAAACCATCGTCAAGGCCGACCTGCCGGCGGAAGAGGCGGCGGCCAACGTCGCCTATCTCCGCGATATGCTGAACAGCAAGGACGGGCCGCGGACCGCATCGCGCGCTGCGCCTGTCGTCGCCAAGGACGACTAGCGCTCCACGCCTATTGCGCTTGATAGCGAAGCTCTCAGCTCGCGAAGCATCGTGCTCATGTGCTCACAAAAGAAAGCGCCCGGCATTGCCGGGCGCTCTTCGTAGACGCTGCTGTGCAGCTCAGTGCATCGTGGCGATCTTGATGTAGGACGGCCCGAGGATCACGATGAACAGGCAGGGCAGGAAGAACAGGATCATCGGCACGGTCAGCTTGGGTGGCAGCGCCGCGGCCTTCTTCTCGGCCTCGTTCATGCGCATGTCGCGGTTTTCCTGCGCCATCACGCGCAGGCTCTGGCCGAGCGGCGTGCCGTAGCGTTCGGATTGCTGCAAGGCCATGCAGACCGACTTCACGCCTTCGAGGCCGGTGCGGCGCGCAAGGTTCTCGTAGGCGGACTTGCGGTCCTGCAGGTAGGACAATTCCGCGGTCGTCAGCGCGAACTCCTCCGACAGCGCGATCGACTGTCCGGCGATCTCGTTGGCGACCTTGCGGAACGCGACCTCGACCGACATGCCCGACTCGATGCAGATCAGCAGCAGGTCGAGCGAATCAGGGAAAGCGCGCTTGATCTGGAGCTGGCGCTTGGAGATCGCATTCTTCAGGAACAGCATCGGCGCCTGCAGGCCGGCATAGGCCGCGCCGACGCAAATGCCGATCTTGAGTGTCAGCGACCAGGTCGCGCCGGCGATGAAGAACGTGTAGATGATTGCGCCGATCAGCATCAGGATCGGCGTGACCGCGCGTGCTGCCAGGAAGTAGACATACGGCGCGTGGCCGCGATAGCCGGCCATCACGAGCTTCTCGATCGCCGCTTCCTGAGCCAGCCATTTGGTGAGGTTCAGGTCATCCACCATCTTGGAGACGGCCTGCCGCGGCGTCTGGCGCAGCGTCACCTTTTCCGACTTGGCCAGGCGTTCGCGTTCGCGCTGCCGGAGGCGTTCGCGCTCGCTGGCGACGGCCTTCATGCGCTTGTTGAGGTCGCCGCCGGCGAGCAGCGGCATCACCAGCGTGTAGACCGTCGCGCTTGCCGCGAAGAAGGCAAGCAGCATGGTCATGAACCTGACGTCGTGAAGCTTGGCAACCAGAATATCAATCATGCTGCACCGTCAGAAATCGAAGTTGATCATCTTCTTCATCACCAGCACGCCGCACGTCATCCAGAGCGCGCAGCCAACCAGCATCAGCTGGCCCATCGGGTTCGTCCATAGCAGGGCGATGTAGTCCGGCGTCGTGAGGAACACGAGGATCATCACGATCGGCGGCAGCGAGCCGATGATGGCGGCGGAGGCCTTCGCTTCCATCGACATCGCCTGGATCTTCTCGGCCATCTTCTTGCGGTCGCGCAACACCCGCGACAAATTGCCGAGCGCTTCCGACAAATTGCCGCCGGATTTCTGCTGGATCGCGATCACGATGCCGAAGAAGTTCGCCTCCGGCAGCGGCATGCGTTCGTAGAGCCGGGCGCAGGCCTCGCCGAGCGGCATGCCAATCGCCTGGGTCTCGATGATCGCGAGGAACTCGCTGCGCAGCGGCTCAGGTGCGTCGTTGACGACCGCCTTGAGCGATTCGAACAGCGGCAGGCCGGCCTTGATGCCGCGCACGATGACGTCGACGGCGTCGGGCAGCGCCTTCAGGAACGCCTTCTCCCGCCGCTTCTTCAAGAAGCCGAGCAGCCAGCGCGGTGCGCCGAGACCCATGGCGAAGCCGATGCCGGCCGCACCGAGCAGTCCTCCGCCGACCATGAAGGCCACGCCGAACCCGAACAGGCCGAGGCCGCCGGAGATCATCCAGAATTTCTGCTCGGACCACTCCAGCCCGGCCTGCGAGATGCGGACGCCGAGCGGGACCTTCTTGTCCTTCTGCCGCCGCGCCTCGAGTTCCTTCAGCGATCCCTCGACCTGCTCGCGGCGGGAGCGCTGCGTGCGCTCACTGCCGCGCGTCGTCGACTGCTCGTTGCGCGCCACCGATGCGCGGCGCGACTCGGCCTTCTTCTCCCCCGAGAGGTACGGGTACAGGAAGACCCAGGCGATGCCGCCCACGGTGGTGGCGGCGAGGAAGGCCAGAGCGAGCGTTTGCGTCTGCATCCTGCGCTCCCCTAGACCGGCGCCGGCGAGTCGGAGGCGTCCAGCGCCGCCGCAAGCCGCTTCTCTTCATTGTAGTAGCGCGCCCGCTCCCAGAAGCGCGGCCGGCCGATGCCGGTCGAGCGGTGCTTGCCGATGATCTTGCCGTTGGCGTCTTCCCCGACCACGTCGTAGAGGAAGATGTCCTGAGTGATGATGGTGTCGCCTTCCATCCCCATCACCTCGGTGATGTGGTGATGCGGCGCGAACCGTCGCGCAGGCGCGCGGCCTGCACGATGATGTCGACCGAGGCGCAGATCATCTCGCGAATGGTGCGTGAGGGAAGCGAGAAGCCGCCCATGGTGATCATGGATTCGCAGCGTGACAGCGCTTCGCGGGGATTGTTGGCATGCAGCGTGCCCATCGAGCCGTCGTGGCCGGTGTTCATCGCCTGCAACAGGTCGAACGCTTCGGGTCCGCGGACTTCGCCGACGATGATGCGCTCGGGACGCATACGCAGGCAGTTGCGGACCAGCTCGCGCATCGTGACCTGGCCCTCGCCTTCGATGTTCGGCGGCCGGGTTTCCAGCCGCACCACATGCGGCTGCTGCAGCTGAAGTTCGGCGGCGTCTTCGCAGGTGATGATGCGTTCGTCGTGCTCGATATAGTTGGTCAGGCAATTCAGCAGCGTGGTCTTGCCCGAGCCGGTACCGCCCGAGATGATCACGTTGCAGCGGACACGGCCGATGATCTGCAGGATGGTCGCCCCTTCCGGCGTGATGGCGCCGAACTTGACGAGCTGCTCCAGCGTCAGCTTGTCCTTCTTGAATTTGCGGATGGTGAGCGCGGGCCCGTCGATCGCCAGCGGCGGCACGATGGCGTTGACGCGCGAGCCGTCGGCGAGGCGGGCGTCGCAGATCGGCGAGGATTCGTCGACGCGCCGGCCAACCTGGCTGACGATGCGCTGGCAGATGTTGAGAAGCTGCTGGTTGTCGCGAAAGCGGATGCCGGTGCGCTGGATCTTGCCGGCGACTTCGATGAACACCGTGCCCGCGCCGTTGACCATGATGTCGGCGATGTCGTCGCGCGACAGCAGGGGTTCGAGCGGTCCGTAGCCGAGCACGTCGTTGCAGATGTCGTCGAGCAGCTCTTCCTGCTCGGCGATCGACATCACGATGTTCTTGATCGCGATGATCTCGTTGACGATGTCGCGGATTTCCTCGCGCGCCGACTCGCTATCCAGCTTGGCGAGCTGGGCAAGGTCGATCGCCTCGATCAGGGCGCCGAAGATCGTCGCCTTGACCTGATAGTAATTGTCGGAGCGGCGGGCTTCGACGGCGGGAGCGGGCGACGGCTTGGCCGGGGCCAGCGGCGGCGACGATATCGTGGGGGCGGCGGACTCACGCGCCATCGGCGACGATCCGGCAGGCTCCGGCGTCTGAAAAGCGGGCTTGGGTGCCCGCACATCCCCATCGTTTCCGCTACGCTTACCAAACACGACGTCTTGACTCCACGCGGACCACTATTTGGACCGCAGCTTTTCGAGCAGGGGCGACAGGAAGGACCCCCTCGGCTTCTTGGTTTCGCCGCGGCCTGTCAGCCGCTGCGCCATCTGCAGAAACATCTCGACTGCGCGGTGATTGGCGGAGATTTCCGCGATCATCTGGCCGTTGTTGGCGGCCGAACCGAAGATCTGCGGATCGAACGGGATGGCGGCGATCGGCTGGCTTTCGATCGCCTTGGCGAATTCGCCGGCCGCGATCTCCGGACGCTTCGGCACGCCGACCTGGTTCAGGCAATACAACGGCGCGCGGTCGTTCGGCCGTGATGCCTTCAAGAGGTCGAACATGTTCTTGGCGTTGCGCAGATTGGCGAGGTCAGGCGCCGCCACGATCAGGATGTCGTCGGCTGCGATCAGCGCGCGCTTGGTCCAGCCGGACCATTGATGCGGCACGTCGAGCACGATGCAGGGCATCGTGGTGCGCAGCGTATCGAAGATCGCATCGAACGCTTCGGCGCCGAAATCGTAGACCTTGTCGAGCGTAGCCGGCGCCGCCAGCAGGCTGAGATGGTCGGTGCATTTCGACAGCAGGCGGTCGACGAAGGCGGTATCGACACGGTCCGGCGAGAACACGGCATCCGCGATGCCCTGCGCCGGATCCTGGTTGTAGTTGAGCCCGGCGGTGCCGAACGCAAGGTCGAGATCGGCGACTACGGAATCGAGCGCCAGGTCGCGGGCGATCGCCCAGGCGACATTGTGCGCGATCGTCGAGGCGCCGACGCCGCCCTTGGCGCCGACGATGGCGACGACGCGGCCGACCGCCTTGGCTTCCGGCGCCGAGAACAGGTTACAGACCGCGCGCACCACGTCGATCGCATGCGCCGGCGCGATCACGTAGTCGCTGACGCCGCGGCGCACTAGCTCGCGGTACAGCGTGACGTCATTGACCCGGCCGATCACGACCACCCTTGTGCCGGCGTCGCACACCGTGGCGAGCTGGTCGAGGCCGGCCAGAATGTCGCTGCGGCTCTCGGTCTCGAGGATGATGACGTTGGGCGTCGGCGCCGAGCGATAGGCCTCGATGGCGGCCGCCATGCCGCCCATCTGGATCTTGAGGTGAGCCTTGGCCAGCCGGCGATCCTCGCCAGCCGACTGCACGGCGGCGGCGGTCTCGACCGTTTCGCAGAACGCTTGAACCGAAACCCGTGGCGCCGGAGCAATATGGTCGTCCACGGCCTGCGGCGGGGCGTCCGTCTGCTCTTCGGAGTTTTGCTGCGCGTAGGTGATCATTTTCCTGTGTCGCTTAGCTTGGCCCTGTCGGCCTCGGGATAGGTCGTGGCAGTGGTGGTGCCCTTGCGATACTTGTCGAAGGCGATGTTGCGGCGCGACGTGTAGGCAGGGGTTTCCGCGCGCGGCTGCACGAGGTCAGTCGGGTCTTCGACCATGGCGGCAAGGTTGCGCTGATTGGCGCAGCCGAAATTGTAGTATTGCTTGTTCTGGATGTAGGACCCGTTGTGCATCGACGGGCCGAGATCCTCCGGCCAGAGGCCGCACGGCCCGGCCTCCGCTTTCATCTTGGGATAATTCACGCGGATCGCAGGCATCAGGCGCGGATTCTCGGGATGATATTTGCGAACGAGAATCCCGCGCGTCGGCACGCCTGCCGCGGCAAAGGTCGCCTGAATCTCGCGCAGCGATTCCTGCGCGGGCCGGGCATTCGGCGTATCGACGGGAACGTCGATGGTGACGGCGCCGGTGCCTTCGCGCATCCAGTCCTGCGCCATTCCCATCACCTCGGCGCGCTGCTCCGCGGTCAGGCCGCCGCGGCTGCGGCCGACGAAGACCACGATCGAGCGGTCGGCCTCGGTGACGGCGATCGGGTGACGCAGGCGATAGTCGGCCGGTGAATCCACCATCGCGAAACTGTTGTCGGCAGCGTGCTGACAGGCGCCGAGCGTCATGGCAAGGCCGACGAGCGCTCCGGCGAGACTGACGGCACGCTTGTGATCGGCGGATGGTCTGGGTTTGGTCTGTGTCATCGTCCGCCTCAGTCGGTAATGAAGCCGTAGGTGCCGCGGTAATTCCGCGCCGGCTCGGTGCGGCCGGGCACGCCGTAGATGCGATTGAGGCTGCCCAGCAGGTCGGCCTGCGGATCGGATGCGTTGGCGAAGCCGTCATCCGGACGCGACAGGTCCTTCTGCGCCACCGCGCGAACGACGTAGGGCGTCACCAGGACCATCAGTTCGGTCTGGTTGTTGACGAAGTCGCGGCTGCGGAACAGCGTGCCGAGCACCGGCAGCGATGCCAGCCCGGGGAGGCCGTTGATCGCCTGCTTGGTCTGGTCCTGGATCAGGCCGGCCATGGCCATCGAGCCGCCCGAGGGAATCTCCAGCGTGGTCTCGGCGCGGCGGGTCTTGATCGAGGGGATCGTCGTCCCGCCCGCGCCGCCTGTCAGTGCGTTCTCGGTCGAGACTTCCGACACTTCGGTCATCACGCGCAGGCTGATCCGTCCTTCGGTCAGCACCACCGGCGTGAAGTTGAGCGAAATGCCGAATTTCTTGAAGCTGACGGTCTGAACGCAATTCCCGATCGTGCCGGTCGACGAGGTCTGACAGGTCACGCCGGTCGGAATTGGAAATTCGCCGCCCGAGATGAAGGTCGCCGATTCGCCTGATATCGCGGTCAGGTTCGGTTCGGCGAGCGTCCGTACCACGCCGGCGCTTTCCATGGCGCGGAGCGTCGCCGTCACCGACGATCCGAACGCTGTGGTGAGATTGTTGCCGGACACCAGCGGTCCGCTGTTCGCGGTGAACGGGTTGGTGTTGGCGAATTTCACCACGGTCGTGCCGTAGTTGAGGTTCGCGGTCAGGTCGATGCCGAGCTGCTTGATCAGGCTGCGCGAGACTTCGGCAACCGTGACTTTCAGCATCACCTGGTCGCGGCCGCGAACCGCGATCGAGTTCACGACCTTATCGGGACCGCCGACCAGCCGGGTGGCGATATCGCCGGCCTGCTGCGCATCGATCGGGCTCGCGGCGCTCCCGGTCAGCATCACGCCGTCGCCGACGCCCTCGATCTGGATATCGGAATTCGGCAGCGCCGCGCGCAGCGCCTGACGGACGCCGTTGAGGTCGCGCTTGACGGCGATGTCATAGGCCGCGATCTGCTGTCCGGCGGCGTCGAAGAACACGATGTTGGTCTGGCCCACCGTCGCGCCGATGATGTAGGCGCGCTGCGCCGAGCGGACCACGGCGTTGGCGATCTTGGGATCGGCCACCAGAACGTCCTTGATGTCCCTGGGCAGGTCGATCACGATCGATTTGCCGACGCCGAGCGAGAGGAAACGGGCATTCATCTGGCTGCCGTCGGCGGATGCAGCCGGGGCAGGCGCGGCGCGATAATCGCTCGCCACCGCCGGCGTCAGCGCCGGGTTGAGCGAGAGCGCCGCGACGGCCGAGAACGACAATGCGCGGACCATGAAGGCCCGCATTGTCCGTTGAGTTGCCCCGCCCATCATCACGTGTGTCCTCATGGTCACTTCTGCATCGTTGCCTGGTTGGCAACGCCGAAGCGGATGACGTTGATCGTCTCACCGCGCCTCGGGTGGTTGTCGTCGGTCTTGGTTTCGGGCGCGTTGTTGTCGGCGATGCTGCGCAGCGCCAGCGACAGGACGCCGCTCTGGCGCGCGCGCGCCAGCGTTTCGGTCTGTTCGGGTTTCAGCTCCAGCGTCACTGTCTTGCCGATCAGTGCGTTGGTGCCGTCCTTCTCCTTCGGCGCCTGGTCGATCGCAAGCACGCGGATATTGGTCAGGATCACCTCGGAATTGATGAGGTCGGCGCCGTTGCGGTCCGGGTTTTTGTCGCGCTTCGACAGCAGGACGTCGACCCGGTCATTCGGCAGGATGAAGCCGCCGGCGCCGGTCTCGGGCGAGATTTCGGTCGATACTGCCCGCATGCCGGTCGGCAGGATCGCGGCCATGAAGCCGCTTCCGTCGGCCTTGACGAGCTTCTGCTCGCGAATCGGTTCGCCCTGAATGAACGGAGCGCGCGCGATCGAACCGGTGACGTCCTTGATCGCTTCGGCGTGGCTGTCCCTGCGCATGAAGCTGGCGCTGGCGGTGGCCGCCGGCCAGGTCTGCCACTGCAAATCTTCGGGCTTCACGGCCTGGCCGAGGCCGATGTCGGCTTTCGCGACCAGGATGTCGACGGTTGGCAGCTGCGCGACCGGCGGAGGCGGCGCCGGCTTGTCGTCGCTTCCGCTCGCCAAATAGAGCGCCGCTAGGCCGGCGCAGCCTGCAATTGCCAGGACCAGAATGCGGGCCTTATCCATTACGCTTCACTTTCCACATGACGCCGCGACGCTGCCGCCGCCGTGATGGGAGTTGACCAGCTATTCGTCAAAGCATGGTTAATGAGGCGTATCTAAATCGCCTTAACGGGCGGTTACCGCTGCTTTCTCAGCGCAAGGCGAAGTGCGCGAGATCAATCGTCTTGATCCAGTCCGTCTCCGGATAGATCAGCAGGGCGCCGAGGGCGAGTGCGATGCCGTAGGGAATGCCGGTCTGCTTGTCGTGCAGGCGGCTGAGCCAGGCCTGGGACGCGAGCGGGTAGGGCAGCGGCCATTGCCGGAGCTGCAGCAGCAGCACGGTCAGTGCGCCGCCGAACAGCGAGGCAAAGACCAGATAGGGGAGCAGATGCTCGAATCCGAACCACAGGCTGGCCGCAGCCGCGACCTTGGCGTCTCCGCCGCCGACCCACCCCATCGCGAACATGCCGAATGCCACCACCAGCACCAGCGCGCCGGCGCCGGCATGGCTGAGGATGTCTTGGACGCCCATCCCGGTCAGCGGCGCCAGGACGAAGAAGCCGGCCACCAGCGCCAGCGAGATCCGGTTCGGGATCGTCATGGTCAACAGATCGCTCGCCGCCGCGAAGGCCATCAGGGCCGGAAACAGCATCAAGCGCGCGATGTCGAGGATCATGGATTCATGCCGTCAAGCTGGAGCTGCGGTCGAGACCCGACGCTAGCGGCCAATGGTGAACAATCGGGAAAGGATCGCCGGCGCGGCGACGGAGGCCGCCGGGCAGCCCCCGACAAATAGCAAAGGTCCCGGGGATGCCGGGACCTTTGATGCGAGTTCGTCGGAACCGGCTTACTTCAGCGAACCGGCGATCGTGCTGAAGGTGCCCGAGAGCTTGGTGCCGACGCCGTTGACTGCAGCGATAATCGCGATGGCGATACCGGTGGCGATCAGGCCGTATTCGATGGCGGTCGCGCCCGACTCGTCCTTCACGAAGCGCGAAACGAGGTTCTTCATAAGTAACTCCTGTGTACACGTGGCTGGTCGAACTAGGTTTGGTCTCGCCGGCGTTCTCAGCACCGTGACCATTGCGGCACCCTACGGTTCGACAATTTCGGTGCAGTTAATTTGATCGCACAAACACAGTGGGAACCCGCACTTGTTGCGCACAGTAAATTTGGGATTAAGCGGTCCGCTCAAATTGCGGATTGTTGCTGAGGACCGCTGCGCGCACCTGTTCACGGCTCCTTAAGTGCACATCTGTACCCATGGGGCTTCCGTCGAATGAGGCCGTCATGCCCAGCCTTCCCTTTGAAGTCATCGAGATGATCGGCCAGACGATGATGAAGGTGGTGCCGATCACCATCGCGCTGGCGCTGTTCTTCACGGTGCTCACCCATTTCTGGGCCTGCAATCCCGGCAAGCCGTGGTGGCAGAAGCGTGAGCTGGTCACCGACATCTGCTACTGGTTCTTCGTGCCGGTGTTCGCCCGCGTGCTGCGCATCGGGCTCCTGGTGGTTGGCGCGGCCGTGGTGTTCAACGTTCACGGCGCCGACGATCTGATTGCGTTTTACGAGAACGGGCACGGCCCGCTGGCGCAGCTTCCGCTCTGGCTGCAGTCCATTATCTTCCTCGTCGGCTCCGATTTCATGCTGTACTGGCTGCACCGGATGTTCCACCGCGGCGACTTCTGGAAGTACCACGCCATCCATCATTCCTCCGAGGATCTCGAATGGATCTCGGCGGCCCGCTTCCATCCGGTCAATCTTCTGATCGGCACGATCACCGTCGACGTGATCCTGCTGATGGCCGGCATCTCGCCGAACATCATGCTGTGGGTCGGGCCGTTCACCACATTCCACTCGGCATTCGTGCACGCCAACCTGAACTGGACGCTCGGCCCGTTCAAATATGTGATCGCGACGCCGGTGTTTCACCGCTGGCATCACACCGGGCTCGAGGATGGCGGCGACACCAATTTCGCAGGCACGTTCCCGCTCTGGGATATTCTGTTCGGGACGTTCCGCATGCCCGAAGGCAAGCTTCCGGAAGATTACGGCGTCGATGCCGAGCAGGGCGTGCCGACCGAGATCGGCGGACAGCTGGCCTATCCGTTCCGGCAGTGACGCCGGTGGCCGCCGGGTGCCATCATGAGTGTTGAGACGGCGACCTTCTCGCGGGCGAAAGCTCCGTGTTCGCCGAGGTCCCGGCCTGGTTCTGGATGGCGTGCGGCGTTTATGCGCTGCTGCTGTTCGTCGGCGACCGGCTGCTCGCCGATTCCGATACCTACTGGCAGATTGCCGTCGGCCGCTGGATCATCGACCATCGCACGCTGCCGTCGGTCGACATCTATTCATTCACCAAGGCCGGTGCGCCGTGGGTGTCGTCGTCCTGGCTGGCGCAGGTTCTGTTCGCGAAGGCCTATGACCTCGCCGGGTGGACCGGGCCGGCGGCGCTGGCCGCGGCCTGTGCTGCCGCCAGCTTCGCGCTGCTGACCGCGATCCTCAGCCGCGCGCTGCCGGCGATCTACGCGAGCCTGATCGCCCTTGCGGCGCTGGTCCTGACCTGCGGGCATCTGCTGGCCCGCCCGCATGTGCTGGTGATGCCCATCATGCTGGTCTGGGCGAACGGCCTGATGACCGCCAGCGAACGCCGCGAGGCGCCTTCGTTCTGGCTGCTGCCGCTGATCGCGCTGTGGGCCAACCTGCATGGCGGCTTTCTGTTCGGCCTGGTGCTGGTCGGTGCATTTGCGCTCGATGCGTTGTGGAATGCCCTGCCGGCTCAAAGGTGGGCGCTGGCAGTGCGCTGGGCAGCGTTCGGCATCGGCGCGCTGGTAGCGTGCTGCGCGACCCCCTATGGATGGGGCTCGATCCTTGCCTCGCTGAAGATTCTCGGCCTCGGTGAGTTGCTGCATCTCATCCAGGAATGGAGGCCGGCGACGTTCAGCGAGATCGACCCGTTCGCGCTGTCCATCCTCGGCCTGCTCGGCGCTGCGCTCTTTTACGGGGCGAGGTTGCCGCTGCCGCGAATCCTCCTGGTGTTGGGCTTGCTGCACATGGCCCTGTCCCACATCAGAAATCTCGAGCTGTTCGCGCTGCTGCTGCCGCTCGCTGTGCTCACGCCGGTCGCAACCCAGTTCCGCCTGCGTGCCTCCTGTACCGTCCGCCCGAGGGCCGTTCCAGCCACAATCCTCCTCGCCGGACTTTGCGCGTGGACCTCAGTCGCTGCGGCGCGTCAGGTCGTATTGCCGCCGCCGATCTATTCGCCGGCTGCCGCGGTTGACGCGATGAAGGCGCGCCACGTCAAGCGGGTGCTCAACGATCTGCAGTTCGGCGGATATCTGATCTGGCGTCAGGTGCCGGTGTTCATCGACGGGCGCGCCGAGCTCTACGGTGAGACGTTCGGGATGGGCTTGGCCCGCGCGCTTCAGCTCAAGGACGTCAACGGTTTCCTCAGCCTGCTCGAGACCAATGATATCGATGCCGTGATGCTCGCTCCCGACACGCCGGCTTCCAGATTGCTGGATCATATCGGAGGATGGCAGCGCCTCTATGCCGACGATCGCGTGGTCGTTCACGTCCGCGCCGTCAGCTGAAGCCGTTGCGGTCGTACGACGTGGGTGGCTGCGAAGTGGGAGCTTAAGTCCTGCTGACGGACGGCCTGGCAGAGCGACGAGCGATGAGGATGGCGGCAATGGTCAGGCCGCCGCCGGCCAGGACGTCGGCGAGGTGATGACCTCCCACCGGCATCGTCGCGACGATCATCGTTGCGTTCACGACGAACACGGGAACGACGAGCCAGCGCGTGTCGCGCGCGGCATAGATCGTCATGACGCCGAGCATGGTGTGAAACGAGGGAAAGCTGACGATGCCGTCGACGCTTGCCGTGTCGACGACCGACAGCGATCCGTCGCGCAACATCGCGAAGGTCCGCCCGAACGTCCACATGTCGCCGAGCGCCGCAAAGTGCTCATAGCTGTGCGGGGCAGGGTGGAAATAAGCGAACGCGCCCGCGGCGAGGATCAGCCACATGCCGATGCACAGCGCGACCGCGCTCAAGCTGAGGACAGCGATGAACTCCGCGAGCCTGTCGCCACGCCGTTGCAGGATCAGCCACCCCAGGACCAGTTGCGACAGCAGGCCGGTGCTTTGGTAGGCCGTCGTCAGCAGCGTCGCGACGAACGAATGCGCGTTTGTCGCGGCCAGGAAGGTTGGCCAGTCGAACCCCAGCAGATGATCGACGCCAGCCAGGACGTCGTCTCTGAGCGGCAGCTTCGATGCTGCGATCAGGTAGCTGAGCGTGCTGCCCGCGGTCAGGAGCGCGCTGATCGGCAGCAGCGCGCGCCAGAACAGCTCGGTCATGAACAGGCCCCGCCGCAACAGGACGGCCGGACGTCGCTCGTCGGCGCCTAGCCGATTGGAGGCAATGGCGATGAATGCGGCCGCGATCGAGCAATATGCCATGCCTTGCAGGATCGTGGTCCAGTTCGACGATGCGAACGAAAGCCCGGAATTTGGCAACCAGACCACGTCGGCAAGGGTGCATGCGACGATGCATGACCACGCGATCGCCATGTGGCGCTGCGCGGCGTCGCCGAAGTCGCTGAACATCAACCAGCGCGCCGCGGCGTCACGAATCCGCGCAGAGTCGACAATCAGGCCGCGAGCGCCGGATCCGGCGGCGCGCTTTTCGATTCGTGATATCGACGACACGTGGTGCGCCCAGTGGTTGTGGCTGGCGCAGAAACTGCGTGGAGACTCTTTAACATTGGGATAACCCCGGAAGGTGCGATTCGATCACGCGCCGCCGCAGTGGCAGGACGACAGCGTCGACGACCGGGCATTTCCGGGCGATGTCGCGGACATCGGGCTTGCCGGCTCGGGAAGTCGTGACATCCGCGCAATTCGGCGGTCGATTTTTGCTCTTCTTAAATGAATTGCCGTCAGATTTGCCTGCGTCGGGCGCCGGTCCGCTGCGTATCGCCTTTGCCGGCTTGTGAACGTCCCGGGGTAGAGTATGTCGTTTCAGTCCCAACGCATTCGCGCCGTCGCGCGCATTGGATTCATCTCGCTGGCCGCAGCCCTGCTGCTGGGGCCCGCGCTCGCAACGGCTGCGCCGGATCCGGATCGGATTGCGGTCAATGTCGATCAGGCCAAGCTCGTCAAGCTGCCTGGCGGCATCGCCACGATCGTGGTCGGCAATCCCCTGATCGCCGACGTCACCCTGCAGAATGGCGGGGTCGTCGTCGTGACCGGCAAGGGCTATGGCGCGACCAATTTCATCGCACTCGACCGCACCGGACAGGTGCTGGTGGATCGCCAGATCCAAGTCGAAGGTCCGACCGACCAGCTCGTCACCGTCTACCGCGGCATCGATCGCGAGACCTACAGCTGCATGCCGGTCTGTCAGCGCCGCATCACCCTCGGCGATGGCGACACCTATTTCAGGGCGACCATGGAGCAGGCCGGTACGCTCAACAATCAGGCCACCGGCTCGGGCGGAGCCGCGAAGCCGCAGAACTGACGCGTGTCCGCTCCGGCGCCTCACACGCCGGAGTTTTGGCCGATCGCAGGCCGTTCACCCGGGATGGTTAATGAAGATCTAACGGATCGGGTCGCTCTGTCTCGATCCGGCGAAATACTTCGACAATGACTCTTGGGTAGTTGTTGCCGCCATGTTGATCCGGGGTCGTTGATGCCGCTGACCACTTTCGCCCGCCTCGTCCGTCGCTTTCGCCGAGACCGCCGCGGTGTCACCGTGGTGGAATTCGCGATGGTCGCGCCGCTGTTCTTCGGATTGCTGTTTGCAATCATCGAAGTGGCGATGATCTTCTTCGCCAGCCAGGTGCTCGAGACGGTGACGCAGGATTCGTCTCGCTTCATCATGACCGGCCAGGCTCAGGGCTTGAGCTATACCCAGGCGCAGTTCAAGGCCTATGTCTGTGGCCGGATCACGACGCTGTTCGACTGCATGAACGGCGTCTACGTCGACGTCCGCAGCTATCCATCCGCGACCGGCTTCAGCAGCGTCAACATCACGCCGATCACCGATCCAACCCAGGTGAAATGGTGTCCCGGCAAGGACGGCGACGTCGTGGTGGTCCGTCTGTTCTATCAATGGCAGCTGTTCGTCACCCAGCTCGGCTTCAACGCCTCGAACCTCCCCAATGGCAAGCGGCTCCTGATCGCGACAGCGACGTTCAAGAACGAGCCGTCCGGAACCGCCGGGGCCACATGCTCATGAACAAGGTCGTGAAAGCCCTGCCCGCGGCATTGCTGCGCTCCGTTGCTGCTCTCGCGCGTGACCGCCGGGGCCTCGCCGCCGTCGAGTTCGCCTTCATCATGCCGCTGATGCTGGTGATGTTCTTTGGCACCGTCGAGTTTTCATCCGGCGTTGCGGTCGACCGCAAGGTCACGCTGATGGCGCGCGCCGCGTCAGACCTGACCTCGCAGGCGACGCAGGTGGTGGATGCCGACCTGCAGAACTTCTTCAGCGCCAGCGTCGGCATCATGACGCCCTACGATGCGTCGCCGACCAAGGTCACGCTCTCGGAAATCTACGTCGACAATTCGAACATCGCGCACATCCAGTGGAGCAAGGCCGGGACGATCGCCTCGGGCGCCACGCAGGCCACGGTGACGGCCTCGAGCCGCAGTCAGGGTGACATCGTGACAAGCGTCGTTCCGCCGGCGCTGCTGGTTGCGGGCACCTATCTGATCTTCAGCGAGGTGAGCTACAAATACGTTCCGGCGGTCGGATACGTGATGGCCAAGGCTGGCATCACTCTCAGCGACGTTGCTTTCACGCGGCCGCGGCAGTCGATCTGCGTGTACTATGCCCCGACCGCCGCCACCATGCCGACGACCTGCTCGACATACTGAGCGCGCATGTTCTCGCGCAGACGCTTCGCGTTTGTCACAGCGCTCCGGATCACGGCGACAAAACAGCGATGCAGACAAAAAGGGCCGCACCCGAAGGTGCGGCCCTTGATGCTTTAACGACAATTTCCTGGAGCTTCGCGCTCCCGGGAAATCGGCTTATCCAGCGGCGCGCAGATTGTCGGCCGAGGATTTGCCGGAACGGCGGTCAGCAACGATCTCGTAGGAGATCTTCTGGCCTTCACGCAGAGTGCCAAGGCCGGCGCGCTCGACTGCACTGATGTGCACGAACACGTCGTTCCCGCCTTCATCCGGCTGGATGAAGCCGTAGCCCTTGGTCGCGTTAAACCACTTCACGGTTCCCATGCTCACGTGGGTAGTCCCTTCTCAGATATACAAGTTCAAGACCCGCTGATCGGCGGGGTGGTGAGATCGAATTTTTGGAAGGGTCGTCAGCGTCTGAACCGGCTGTACCGGTATTGGCTAATGTCGTCCGGCCGAAAATCGATGGGTAGGATATTATTCGATAGAAGGCTTCAAAACAATCCTGACGTGCGCGCTTTTTTTGGCCGGCGCAGCCGCCGGCCAATTGTTGCGCAGGACTCCAGGACGTCATGCGCGCAACGGTTGCAATCCGCCTGTTATCGGCGGCGGAACTGGCCGCCGCGCTGCGCGCCGCCCCGCGGCGGGCCGCCGGGCGCGCCGCTCGGACGCTCGTCCTTGTGCCGGAAAATCAGGCGGCCCTTTTCGAGGTCGTAGGGCGACATTTCGATCGTGACGCGGTCGCCGGCCAGCGTCTTGATGCGGTTTTTCTTCATCTTGCCGGCGGTGTAGGCGACGATCTCGTGTCCCGCGTCGAGTTGGACCCGGTAACGAGCGTCGGGGAGGATTTCGGTCACCAGTCCTTCGAACTGGATCAGCTCTTCCTTAGCCATATGGTTCTCCAGATCGAGCGACGGCTAGTGCTTCGGTCGGTTGTTGCGGTTGTGTTGCGGATTCGGCCGGCTCTCGCGATGCAAGAAGGCGACGCCCTGGATGCCTTCGCTGTTGCCGGCCTGCGACGGACGCGGCGACTCGCCCCGGCTCGTCTGCGGCGCGCCATTATTACCACCCCGACGGCGGCGGCGGCGAGGGCCTTTTGTGCCAGGAGCGGCCTCATTCCCACGGACATTATGCGCGCGGGGCGCAGAGCGGCCGCCCCGATGCGGGTGGGTGGCCTGCGCAGGCGCTGCGGCCTCGCGGTTACCCTGTGTGCGGCGGTCTTCCCGCGGCACGGTAATCCGGATCAGCCGCTCGATATCGCGCAAATAGCCCATCTCCTCGGCGCCCGCGATCAGCGAGATCGCGACCCCGTCGGCACCGGCGCGCGCGGTGCGGCCGATGCGGTGGACATAGGTTTCCGGCACGTTGGGCAGGTCGAAATTCACGACGTGGCTGACGCCGTCGACGTCGATGCCGCGGGCCGCGATATCGGTCGCCACCAGCGTGCGGATCTCGCCGGACCGGAACGCCGCCAGCGTGCGCTCGCGGTGGTTCTGCGACTTGTTGCCGTGGATCGCATTGGCCTCGATGCCGGCCTTGGCAAGGCTTTTCACGACCTTGTCGGCGCCGTGTTTGGTCCGGGTGAAGACCAGGGCGCGATTGACCGGTTCCTGCTTCAGGAGCTGGGCGAGAATAGTCGGTTTGGCCGCGAAATCGACCTGGATCGCGCGCTGGGCGATGCGATCGACCGTCGAGGCCACCGGCGTCACCGCCACGCGGGCGGGATCGCGCAGCATCGCCTCGGCGAGCTCGGCGATGTCCTTGGGCATGGTGGCCGAGAAGAACAGCGTCTGTCGCCGGATCGGCAGCTTGGCGACGATTTTCCGGATGTCGTTGATGAAGCCCATGTCGAGCATGCGGTCGGCTTCGTCGAGCACCAGGAATTCGACCTGGTTGAGCTTCAGGCCGTTGCTCTGCACGAGATCGAGCAGGCGGCCGGGGGTGGCGACCAGCACCTCGACGCCCTGCATCAGGGAGCGGACCTGGCGGCCCATCGGCACGCCGCCGATGGCGAGCGTCGACGACAGCCGGATGTGGCGGCCATAGGTGTTGAAGCTGTCGAGGATCTGCCCGGACAGTTCTCGGGTCGGCGAGAGCACCAGCACGCGGCAGCTCTTGGGCTGCGGGCGGACGCGGTTCTCGAGCAGCCGGTGCAGGATCGGAAGCGCGAAGGACGCGGTCTTGCCGGTTCCGGTCTGGGCGATGCCGACGACGTCGCGGCCGGCAAGTGCGAGCGGGATGGTCTGGGCCTGGATGGGTGTCGGCGTGAGATAGTTTTCTTCTCGAAGCGCGCGGGCGATGGGATCGGCGAGGCCGAAATCCTGAAAGGAGGTCAAAAGGTGGTTCTTTCCATAAAAGCCACCGTCGTCCCGGCCAATATCGGCCGGAATCGCATGTGGCGTTCGGGACACCCGCGTGTCTGGGGCGTCAAGCTGGGTTAGCTGAAAGGCGAGCCAGAAGCCGCTTGGGACGGCATAGGAACACGCAGCTCGCGAAGGCACCGCGATGTCGCGGGCATGGCGACCATATGGACCAGGAACTGGGCGGTTTCAAGATGATATCGCTGGGATTGGTGCGCCGAATGCGCCGAACCATCGCGCAAACTGTCACAAATCAGTGCCGGAAATTTAGCCAGAAAGGCGATTTTGCCTAAAAAACAACCTGATTGCTCTTTCGGCAGCCAAATCATTGGCTCAATGTTTGAGCAGTCGTTCTCCGTATTTGCCCGGAACTCGTGAAATTATCCAGTTGGTTCATCGGCTTACGGTGCCCACGCACCGTGGCACAGTTCTTGCGATTCCCTTAACCGCAGGCGGCCATGCGGCCGTTTCGCAAGCGTTCACGCCTGCGTCAGGGAGACGACATTTCATGCTTACTCAACTTACTCACGGAATAGCGACGATGACTCGCCGCCGCGCGCTCGCGGCGACGGCCGGCCTGGTTTTGGGCCTGGCGGCGTCCTCGCCCTTCGCGCCCGCGCAAGCGGCCGACGACACCATCAAGGTTGGTATCCTTCACTCGCTGTCTGGCACCATGGCGATCAGCGAAACCACCCTGAAGGACACCATCCTTTTCCTGATCGACGAGCAGAACAAGAAGGGCGGCGTGCTTGGCAAGAAGCTCGAGCCCGTCGTGGTCGACCCCGCATCGAACTGGCCGCTGTTCGCCGAGAAGGCCCGCGAGCTGATCACCAAGGACAAGGTTGCGGTCGTGTTCGGCTGCTGGACCTCGGTGTCGCGCAAGTCCGTGCTGCCGGTGTTCAAGGAGCTGAACAACATCCTGTTCTATCCGGTGCAGTATGAGGGCGAGGAGTCCGAGCGCAACGTGTTCTACACGGGCGCTGCGCCGAACCAGCAGGCGATCCCCGCCGTCGACTATCTGATGAAGGAAGAGAAGGTGAAGCGCTGGGTGCTGGCCGGAACCGACTACGTCTATCCGCGCACCACCAACAAGATCCTGGAAGCCTATCTGAAGTCGAAGGGCGTCGCCCAGGACGACATCATGATCAACTACACGCCGTTCGGTCATTCCGACTGGCAGACGATCGTGGCCGACATCAAGAAGTTCGGCTCGGCCGGCAAGAAGACCGCGGTGGTCTCGACCATCAACGGCGACGCCAACGTTCCGTTCTACAAGGAGCTCGGCAACCAGGGCATCAAGGCGACCGATATCCCGGTCGTCGCGTTCTCGGTCGGCGAAGAAGAGCTCGCCGGCATCGACACCAAGCCGCTGCTCGGCCATCTCGCCGCCTGGAACTACTTCGAGTCGATCAAGATCCCGGCGAACGAGAAGTTCATCAAGGAGTGGCAGGCCTACACCAAGAACCCGAAGCGCGTGACCAACGATCCGATGGAAGCGCACTACATCGGCTTCAACATGTGGGTGAAGGCGGTCGAGAAGGTGAAGTCGACCGATCCGGACAAGGTGATCGACGCTCTCCCGGGTATCGAAGCGCCGAACCTGACCGGCGGCACCTCGAAGATGCTGCCGAACCACCACATCACCAAGCCGGTGTTCATCGGCGAGATCAAGGGCAACGGCCAGTTCGACGTGGTCTGGAAGACCCCGGGCCTGGTGGCCGGCGACGCCTGGTCGAAGGAGCTCGAGGGCTCCAAGGACCTGATCGGCGATTGGGTCGGCAAGAAGTGCGGCAATTACAACACCAAGACCAACAAGTGCGGCGGCCAGGGCTCTTAAGCAGCTGAAAGGCTCCTAAGCTCCTGAGCTGACCAACGACACAACACAACCTTCCAACATTGGAGAAGGCGGCACCACTCGCCGCCTTCTCCTCCCACTCCTGCCGGGGTACTGACGTGTTTGCCAATTGTATTGATCGCTTTCGCGCGCTTTGTCTCTCGATCCTGCTGCTGAGCTGCCTTGCTGTACCGGCGCTGGCTAGCCCGTTCGAGGATTCGGTCGCCAAATTCGCCAATGACGAGTTCTCCGACACCGAGGCTGCGATCGGCGAGGTTGCCGCATCGGGCAATGCGCTGGCGTCGCCCATCATCAGCGCGCTGCAGGACGGCCGGCTGTCGGCTGATCCAGACAGCAAGAAGGTCTTCGTCACGCAGACCGACGGCAAGATCGTCGACGCCACGACGGGAGCAGCAGTCGACAAGGTACCCGACAACGCCGCTGCCGTTCGGCTCAACAACCGGCTGCGCCGCACCGTGGAGGCCGCGCTCGGCGGCCTGACGCTGCTGTCGCCGGATCCGGCCAAGCGGCTCGCCGCGGCGCAATCGGTGTTCAAGAGCCACGAAGAGAATCTGCTGCCGACGGTGGAGGGCGCGCTCGCCAAGGAGAGCGTCAAGCCGATCAAGCAGGCCTTCGCCGAGGCGCGCGCCGCCATCATCCTGTTCAAGTCGGATGCGTCCGACAGTGACAAGCTGGACGCCGTCGCCGTGGTCAAGGCGCGCGGCGACCAGGAGGCGCTGGCGCTGCTCACCGGACTTGGCGACCAGCCGCCGCTGGTTGCCAAGGCGGCCGCGAGCGCGGTGTCCTCGATCCAGAGCAATCTTGCGATGTGGTCGATGGTGCAGAATGCCTGGTACGGCTTGTCGCTCGGCTCGGTGCTGCTGCTCGCTGCGATCGGCTTGGCCATCACCTTCGGCGTGATGGGCGTCATCAACATGGCGCATGGCGAGATGGTGATGCTCGGGGCCTACACCACTTTCGTGGTGCAGGAGGTGATCCGCACCCGCTATCCCACGCTGTTCGATTACTCACTACTGATCGCGGTGCCGCTCGCCTTCCTGGTCGCAGGCTTCATCGGCGTGCTGATCGAGCGCACCATCATCCGCTTCCTGTACGGACGTCCGCTGGAGACGCTGCTCGCGACCTGGGGCCTGTCGCTGGTGTTGCAGCAGGCCGTGCGCACCGCATTCGGTCCGACCAACCGCGAGGTCGGCAACCCCTCCTGGATGAGCGGCGCCTTCGAGCTCGGCCAGATCACCATCACCTATAACCGGCTCTGGATCCTCTGCTTCACGCTCGCGGTGTTCGCCATCCTGCTCGCGATGCTGCGCTACACCGCGCTCGGCCTCGAGATGAGGGCAGTGACGCAGAACCGCCGCATGGCGGCTTCGATGGGGATCGCCACCTCGCGCGTCGACGCGCTGACCTTCGGGCTCGGCTCGGGGATCGCCGGCATTGCCGGCGTGGCATTGTCCCAGATCGACAATGTCAGCCCGAATCTCGGCCAGAGCTACATCATCGACAGCTTCATGGTCGTGGTGTTCGGCGGCGTCGGCAATCTCTGGGGTACGCTGGTCGGCGCCTTCACGCTCGGCATCGCCAACAAGTTCCTCGAGCCGGTGGCAGGTGCGGTGCTCGGCAAGATCGCGATCCTGGTCTTGATCATCCTGTTCATCCAGAAACGGCCGCGCGGCCTGTTCGCGCTCAAGGGCCGGGCGGTGGAAGCATGACGCCGCACATCCTGACCCGTTCGCTGGACCGCGCCGCGACCGCGTTCGTGCTGATCGTCGCCGCGGTCGGCGTGCTGATCCCGCTGTCGAACTTGCTGCTGCCGCAAGGCTCGATGTTCCAGGTGCCGACCTATCTGGTGGCGCTGTGGGGCAAATATGTCTGCTACGCCATCCTCGCGCTCTCGATCGACCTGATCTGGGGCTATTGCGGGATTCTTTCGCTTGGCCATGGAGCATTCTTCGCGCTCGGCGGCTACGCGATGGGCATGTACCTGATGCGGCAGATCGGCAGCCGCGGCGTCTACGGCAATCCGGTCCTGCCCGACTTCATGGTGTTCCTGAACTGGGACAAGCTGCCCTGGTACTGGTACGGCTTCGACAAATTTGCCTTCGCGGCGCTGATGGTGCTGCTGGTGCCGGGCCTGCTCGCCTTCTGCTTCGGCTGGCTCGCCTTCCGCTCGCGGGTCACCGGCGTCTATCTGTCGATCATCACGCAGGCGATGACCTATGCGCTGCTGCTGGCGTTCTTCCGCAATGATTTCGGCTTCGGCGGCAATAACGGCCTGACCGACTTCAAGGACATCCTCGGCTTCAACGTGCAGGCCGAAGGAACGCGTGCCGCGCTGTTCCTGCTGAGCTGCCTGGCACTGATCATCGCTTTCCTGATCTGCCGGGCGATCGTGACCTCGAAGCTCGGCAAGGTGCTGATCGCGGTGCGCGACGCGGAAAGCCGCACCCGCTTCCTCGGCTATCGTGTCGAATCCTACAAGCTGTTCGTGTTCACGCTGTCGGCCTGCATGGCCGGCGTCGCCGGCGCGCTCTATGTGCCGCAGGTCGGTATCATCAATCCAAGCGAGTTCGCGCCGGGCAATTCGATCGAGGCAGTCATTTGGGTCGCGGTCGGTGGCCGCGGCACACTGGTCGGGGCCGCGCTCGGCGCCGTGGTCGTCAACTACGCCAAGACGTTCTTCACCTCGGGGCCACTCGCGCCATACTGGCTGTTCATGCTGGGCGCGCTGTTCATCCTGGTCACGCTGCTGCTGCCGAAGGGCATCGTCGGCACCTTCAACAGCTGGTGGGAGACGACAAAGTCAAGGAACGGCTCTCCCGACGCTGACAGCGCCGCGCGCGAAGACGGCGTCGGCGCACCGAACCCGGCGGAGTAGGCAGATGAACGTCATGGATACCCGCGCCACTTCGGCCATGCTCTATCTCGACGGCGTGCACGTTTCGTTCGACGGCTTCCACGCCATCAACAATCTGTCGCTGACGCTGGCGCCCGGCGAGATGCGCGCCATCATCGGCCCGAACGGCGCCGGCAAGACCACGATGATGGACATCATCACCGGCAAGACCAAGCCGGACGAGGGCACCGTGCTGTTCGACGGCACCGTCGACCTGACCCGGCTCGACGAGACCCGGATCGCCGAGCTCGGCATCGGCCGCAAGTTCCAGAAGCCGACGGTGTTCGAGAGCCAGACCGTGCAGGACAACCTGCTGCTCGCACTCAATGTCGATCATTCCGTGCGCGGCACGCTGTTCTGGCGCGGCAGCAAGGCCGAGTCCGAACGCATCGACAAGGTGCTCGAGACCATCCGCCTGACCGATGCGCGCAACCGGCTTGCCGGCAGCCTGTCGCACGGCCAGAAGCAATGGCTCGAGATCGGCATGCTGCTGGCGCAGGATCCGAAGGTGCTGCTGGTCGATGAGCCCGTTGCCGGCATGACCGATGTCGAGACGCATCTGACCGCGGAGCTGCTGAAGGAGATCAACAAGAACCACACCATCATGGTGGTCGAGCACGACATGACCTTCGTGCGCGAGCTCGGCGTCAAGGTGACCTGCCTGCACGAGGGCACGGTGCTCGCCGAAGGTTCGATCGACCAGGTGTCGTCGAACGAGCGGGTGGTCGAAGTGTATCTGGGGCGCTAGGCGATGCTGAAGATCGACAATATCAATCTCTACTACGGCGCGGCGCAGGCGCTGCGCGGCGTCTCGCTGACCGCCGAGCCCGGCAAGGTCACCTGCGTGCTCGGTCGCAATGGCGTCGGCAAGACCTCGCTGCTGCGCGCCATGGTCGGCCAGTATCCGATCGCCTCCGGCGCGATCAATTTCGACGGCAAGGACATCACTGCGCTGAAGCCCTATGAGCGGGCGCGGCGCGGCATCGGCTTCGTGCCGCAGGGCCGCGAGATCTTCCCGCTGCTGACGGTGGAAGAGAATTTGAAGACCGGTTTCGGCCCCTTGAAGCGGGAAGATCGCAACATCCCCAACGACGTGTTCTCGCTGTTTCCGGTGCTGGAGACGATGCTCGGCCGCCGCGGCGGCGACCTGTCCGGCGGCCAGCAGCAGCAGCTCGCGATCGGCCGCGCGCTGGTGATGCGGCCAAAGCTCCTGCTGCTTGACGAGCCGACCGAGGGCATTCAGCCCTCGATCATCAAGGATATCGGCCGCGCCATCTCCTATCTGCGCAACCTCGGCAACATCGCGATCGTGCTGGTCGAACAATATCTCGACTTTGCCTGCGAACTCGGCGACAGTTTTGCCGTGATGGATCGAGGTGCGGTGAAATATGCCTGCGACCGCGCAAGCCTCGATCCCGCCGAGATCAGCCGCCAGATGGCGCTGTGAACAGGATGTGACGCCGCCTTATCTTGGCGTGCGCGAGGGAGCGTCGGGGGAATGCGGAGCGGGATCGCAGGCGAGGCAGCGGCGACGTTTGCGGCCAACCGCGCCCAGGGCGCAGTGCGGTTCGGCGTGCATCGCAAGGACGGCGCGACCCGCCGCGGCGATCTGCATGAGTCGGGCTCGTTGCGCGTCCGATTTCCGTCGCCGGAGGACGACGGCCTGTCGGCCATGTTCGTCAACACCGCCGGCGGCATTGCCGGTGGGGATCACTTCGAGATAGCGATCGCGGCCGGCGAGGGCGCTCGCCTGACGCTGACCACGGCGGCGGCGGAGAAGGTTTACCGCGCGCCGGGAGCGGCAGCCCGGCTCGACATCGCGCTCAAGGTCGCTGATGGTGCGCATCTCTCTTGGCTGCCGCAGGAGACCATCCTGTTCAACCGTGCCCGGATTCACCGCCGCTTTGACATCGACCTCGCCTATAGCGCCTCGCTTTTGCTCTGCGAGATCGTGGTGTTCGGCCGCGCCGCGATGGGCGAGACGATGCGCCATGGCGAGTTCCTCGACCGCTGGCGGATGCGGCGTGGCGGCAGGCTGGTGTTCGCCGAGACCATCCGCCTCGACGGTGAAATCGGCGCGAAGCTCGCACGGCGCGCGATCGCCGGCGGCGGCTGCGCGATCGGCACCGCGCTGATCGTGCCGGGCGACGAGGCGCTGATCGCGCGCATCCGCGAGGCGTCGGAGGGCTTCGGCGGCGAAGTCGGCATCTCGGCCTGGAATGGCTTTGCAATGGCGCGCTTCTGTGCCCAAGATGCGGCCCGGCTGCGCGCCGACATGATGGCGGTGCTCGGTCGCGCCTCCATCGGCCCGCTGCCGCGGCTGTGGCTCAACTAGGCATGATCCGGAAAAGTGGATGCCGGTTTTCCGATAAGATCATGCCCAACTTAAACGTTTCAGAACGATCAGAGTGCTCGCATGAATTTGTCTCCCCGCGAAAAGGACAAGCTGCTGGTTTCGATGGCGGCCATGGTCGCGCGTCGCCGGCTCGAGCGCGGCGTCAAGCTGAACCATCCGGAAGCCGTGGCGCTGATCACCGATTTCATCGTCGAGGGCGCGCGCGATGGCCGCACAGTGGCCGAGCTGATGCAGGCCGGCGCCAAGGTGCTGACCCGCGCACAGGTGATGGATGGCATCCCCGAGATGATCCATGACATCCAGGTCGAGGCGACATTCCCCGACGGCACCAAGCTCGTCACCGTGCACGAGCCGATCCGATAGGCCACATCAGTCATTCCGGGGCGGCCGAAGGCCGAACCCGGAATCCAGAGGTTGTTGATCGAGATTCCGGGTTCGATGCTGCGCATCGCCCCGGAATGACAGGAGAGATGGATGATCCCCGGCGAACTCTTCATCAAGGACGGCGAGATCGAGCTCAATGCCGGCCGCAAGACCGTGACGCTGTCGGTCGCAAACACCGGCGATCGCCCGATCCAGGTCGGCTCGCACTATCATTTCTTCGAGACCAACCCGGCGCTGAAATTCGACCGCAAGAAAGCCCGCGGCATGCGCCTCGACATCGCCGCCGGCACCGCCGTCCGCTTCGAGCCCGGCCAGACTCGGGATGTCCAGCTCGTCGCCCTCGCCGGCAAGCGCGTGATCTATGGCTTCCGCGCCGAGGTGAAGGGGAAGTTGTGATCTTGATCTGACGCCATGAGCACTCTGCCGATGATCGACAGTGAGGTGAGCACCGTGGCCGGGCTCCCTCCCCCCTTGCGGGGGAGGGTGGGGAGAGGGGTATGCCGCACACTCAAGTGAGCGACATCCAGCGCGATCGCGCCAAGCAGCTCCGCCGCGCCATGACGCGCGCGGAAACTTTGCTGTGGCGTCATCTGAAGGCCGATCGTCTCGCTGGTCTCAACTTCCGCCGTCAGGCACCGATTGGCAACTTCATCGCCGATTTTGTCGCGCACGCCTGCAAGCTGGTCGTTGAGGTTGACGGCGAGAGCCACGATTTTGAGGAGCGCATCCGTCATGATGAGCGGCGGGATGCGTGGCTCAAGTCGCGCGGTTATCGCGTTCTCCGTTTCACCAATGACGACGTGATGAAAAACCTTGAGGGAGTGGCCCTGAGCATCGCGGAAGCCGCGGAGCAAGCGGCACCCCTCTCCCTAACCCTCCCCCGCAAGGGGGAGGGAACCCTTCCGCCGATGCGTCCCTTACATCTGATGTCGATGGTGAGGTGCAGCCGTGATGCAAGATGGAGAAGTTGCACGGCGATGTGAGGTGAGCACGCTTCTCAGGCTCCCTCCCCCTTGCGGGGGAGGGTTGGGGAGAGGGGTGAGCCCCGGGCTCCAGCAGTGGACATCTTGCGATCTGCCAACAATCGCCACGAGTTCGGGCGCGAGGGAGCTTCGTAGCCGATGCTTCCCGCAATCCGCCTCATCTCCGAAGCCGCCGATCTCGCCGCACGCCGTCACAACGGGATGGCGCGCAAGGGGCGGGGCAGTGAGCCCTATATCAACCATCTCGCCGAGGTTGCGAACCTGCTTGCGCAGGTGACGGACGGTACTGATGCGGAGCTGGTGGCTGCCGGGTGGCTGCACGATAGCATCGTGGACACCGAGACCACGCGCGAAGAGCTCGCGCAAAAATTCAGCGACCGCGTCGCTTCGCTCGTGGTCGAATGCACCGACGATATGAGCCTGCCGAAGGCTGCGCGCCGGCAAAAGCAGATCGAGGACGCGCCGCATGAATCGGCAAGCGCGAAGCTGATCAAGATCGCCGACAAGGTCAGCAATATCGGCGCCCGGATCGTGCCGCGTCCAAGCAAGGACGAGCGCGACGATCTCGCTGATTATGCGGCCTGGGCCGAGAAGGTCGTTGCCGGTTGCCGGGGCATCAATCCGCGGCTCGACCGCATTTTCGATGACACCATTGCGCGCGCCAGGGCCGCGCTGGCTGAAACTGGGGGCTGACATGTCCGTGAAGACCAAGCGTTCCGTCTATGCCGACATGTTCGGCCCCACCACCGGCGACAGGGTGCGGCTCGCCGACACCGACCTGATCATCGAGGTCGAGAAGGATCTCACCACCTATGGCGAGGAGGTGAAGTTCGGCGGCGGCAAGGTGATCCGCGACGGCATGGGGCAATCGCAGGTGACCAACGCGCAAGGCGCGGCCGATACCGTCATCACCAACGCGCTGATCGTCGATCACTGGGGCATCGTGAAGGCCGACGTCGCGATCAAGGAGGGCATGATTGCCGCGATCGGCAAGGCCGGCAATCCGGACATCCAGCCCAACGTCACCATTGTGATCGGCCCCGGCACCGACGTGATCGCGGGCGAGGGCAAGATCCTCACCGCCGGCGGCTTCGACAGCCACATCCATTTCATCTGCCCGCAGCAGATCGAGCACGCGCTGATGTCGGGCGTCACCTCAATGCTGGGGGGCGGCACCGGCCCCTCGCACGGCACCTTCGCCACCACCTGCACGCCCGGCCCGTGGCACATGGGGCGGATGATCCAGTCGTTCGACGCCTTCCCGGTCAATCTCGGCATTTCCGGCAAGGGCAATGCCTCGCGTCCGGCGGCACTGGTCGAGATGATCAAGGCCGGCGCCTGCGCGCTGAAGCTGCATGAGGACTGGGGCACCACGCCGTCGGCAATCGACACCTGCCTGTCGGTGGCCGACGATTACGACGTCCAGGTGATGCTGCATTCCGACACGCTGAACGAGTCCGGCTTCGTCGAGGATACGGTGAAGGCGTTCAAGGGCCGCACCATCCATGCCTTCCACACCGAAGGCGCCGGCGGCGGCCACGCGCCTGATATCATCAAGATCGCCGGCCTGAAGAACGTGCTGCCGTCCTCGACCAATCCGACCCGGCCGTTCACCCGCAACACCATAGACGAGCATCTGGACATGCTGATGGTGTGCCATCACCTCGATCCGTCGATTGCGGAGGACCTCGCCTTCGCCGAAAGCCGGATCCGCAAGGAGACCATCGCGGCCGAGGATATCCTGCACGATCTCGGCGCGCTCTCGATGATGTCGTCGGATTCGCAGGCGATGGGCCGGCTCGGCGAAGTCATCATCCGCACCTGGCAGACCGCCGACAAGATGAAGAAGCAGCGCGGTTCCCTGCCGCAGGACAAGGGCAACGATAACGATAATTTCCGCGTCAAGCGCTACATCGCCAAATACACCATCAACCCCGCGATCGCGCATGGCGTGTCGAAGCTGATCGGTTCGGTCGAGAAGGGCAAGCTCGCCGACCTCGTGCTGTGGTCGCCGGCATTCTTCGGCGTTAAGCCGGACTGCATCATCAAGGGCGGCTCGATCGTGGCGGCGCCGATGGGCGATCCCAACGCCTCGATCCCGACGCCGCAGCCGGTGCATTACCAGCCGATGTTCGCCGCGTTCGGCAAATCGCTCACCGCGTCCTCGGTCGTGTTCACCTCGAAGGCCGCGGTCACCGGCGGCCTCGCCCGCAAGCTCGGGATCAGCAAAAAGCTCTACGCGGTGCAGAACACCCGTGGGAAAATCTCCAAGAAGAGCATGATCCATAACGACGCTACGCCCGAGATCGAGGTCGATCCGGAGACCTATGAGGTACGTGCAGACGGCGAGCTCCTGACCTGCGCACCGGCCGAGGTGCTGCCCATGGCACAGCGCTATTTTATGTTCTAAAACCGCTCCCGGTAGCCAGAGCGTTTTCGAACGAAGCCGATTTCCGGCTTGCGGAAAGAAAACGCGCCCACAACAGGGCTCGAGACAAAAGAGAAAACCGGGAGGAATTTCCGTGATTTACGTCGTTGCTACGCTGACCATCAAGCCCGAGACCCGCGCCGAATTCATCGCTGCGGCGACGGCCTGCATCAAGGAAACCCGCAAGGAGCCCGGCAACATCGCCTACGATCTGCATGAGAGCGTCACCGACCACAGCAAGATGGTGTTCGTCGAGCAGTGGGAAAACGCCGACGCGCTGGTGCCGCATCGCACTGCCGAGCACATGAAGACGTTCGGCCGGGTCGCGGTGAAGTGCATGGCCGCGCCGCCGAAGATCGAGGTGATCACGCCCGAGAAGGTCGACGTCCGCTAACAAAAACAAGAATGGGAGCAACAGCATGATCTATGTGATCGCCACCACGCCGATGAAGCCGGAAAACAAGGACGACTTCATTAGGGGGCACAAGGCGTGCATCGCCGAGACCCATAAGGAGAAGGGCTGCCTCTCCTATGAGGGCCATGTCAGCGTCAACGATCCCAATCTCTATGTGGTGGTCGAGCGCTGGGAAACCCGCGACGACCTGACCGCGCACAGCAAGGCGCCGCACATGAAGGTGTGGCGCGAATATTCCGCCGACATGAAGACCGGGCCGACGGTGATCGAGATCATCAGCGACGCCAAGGTTCAGAAGCTCTGAGGCATCGATGATCCGCGCAACCAAAGTCCTGGGACAGCATCGCTGGAAGGAAGCGGCAGCCGACACCGTCGTGCTCGATTTCGACGACCGGCACCGGCGGCGGATGGTGATATCAGGGACGCGCGGGCTCGAATTCCTGCTCGACCTCGAAAACGCCGTCGCGCTGCGCGGCGGCGATGCGCTGGTGCTGGAGGACGGCCGCCTCGTCGAGGTGGTCGCAGCTCCAGAGTCGCTTGCGGAAATCCGCGGCAGCGATCCGCATCATTTGATCCGGGTCGCCTGGCATCTCGGCAACCGCCATCTGCCGACGCAGATCATGCCGAAGGGCCTGCGCATCCGCAGGGATCACGTGATCGAGGCGATGGTGAAGGGGCTTGGCGCCCGCGTCATCGAGATCGAGGCGCCGTTCGATCCCGAGGGCGGCGCCTATGCCGAGCACGCGCATGCTGACGCGCACGCGCATGGTCACACCGGGCACGATCATGCCCATAGCCATGCGTACGATCATGGTCACCACCACGGTGAAGGCCATGATCATGATCACGGGCATGACCATGATCACCATCATCATGATGAGCATTGCGAGCACGCCCATCATCATCACGACCACTCCCATGCTCATGACCACAAATGAGCCCGATCCCGCCGCGCTGCGCGGCGGGATGGCGGAGGACGAGGCTGCCGCGCTGTACCGGCTGATGACGTGGCTGTCGCCGTCCTTTCCGGTCGGGGCGTTCGCCTATTCCAGCGGCATCGAATGGGCGGTCGAGGCCGGCGACATCACCGATGCCGCGACGCTGCGGGACTGGCTCGCCACGATGCTCACCGACGGCAGCGGATTTTGCGACGCGGTGTTTCTCGCGCAGAGTTATCGCGCGGCGTCGGAGCCCGGCCACGCCGGGCTCAAGGAGATCGCCGAGCTCGCCGCCGCCTTCGTGCCGTCACGCGAGCGGCAGCTCGAGACCACGACGCAAGGGCGCGCCTTCATCGAGATTGCTCGAGCGGCCTGGAATTCGCCCGGCCTCGACCCCATGGTCGCTGGCTGCGACGGGCCGATCGTCTATCCGGTCGCGGTCGGCATCGTCAGCGCTGCGCATGGCGTTCGGCTGGCGCCGTCGCTGCACGCCTTCCTGCATGCCGTGCTCTCCAACTGGATTTCCGCGGGCGCCCGGCTGATTCCGCTCGGGCAGACCGACAGCCAGCGCGTGCTGGCCGATCTCGAGCCGGCCGTTGCCGCGACCGCCGCGCGGGCCAATGCAGCCGCGCTCGACGATCTCGGCAGCGCGACCTTCCGGGCTGATCTTGCGAGCCTGCGTCACGAGACGCAGTATACGCGGCTGTTCCGGTCATGATGCGCCACCACACCATCCACGCGTCGTCCCCGCGAAAGCGGGGACCCATAACCACCGGCCTTTGTGGTTATGCACGGCCGTGGCCCCAGCGTGTCGTAACAATTGAAGTTCGGTGGTTATGGGTCCCTGCTCCCGTGCGCAATTGCGCACTAGGCAGGGACGACGATAAGAGAGAGCACTCACATGCCCACTTCCCACGGCCCACTCCGCGTCGCGTCGGCGGTCCGGTCGGCTCCGGCAAGACCGCGCTGATGGACCTGCTCTGCAAATCGATGCGCGAGCGCTACGACATCGCTGCGATCACCAACGACATCTACACCAAATGGGATGCCGAGTTTCTGGTGCGCTCCGGCTCGCTGACGCCGGACCGCATCGCGGGCGTCGAGACCGGCGGCTGCCCGCACACCGCGATCCGCGAGGACGCCTCGATGAACCTCGCCGCGGTCGCCGACATGCGCGCGAAATTCCCCGACCTCGATCTGGTCCTGATCGAGTCCGGCGGCGACAATCTGGCGGCGACCTTCTCGCCGGAATTGGCCGATCTCACGATCTACGTCATCGACGTCGCCGCCGGCGACAAGATCCCCTCCAAGGGCGGCCCGGGCATCACGCGTTCAGACCTCCTGGTGATCAACAAGATCGACCTCGCGCCCCATGTCGGTGCGTCGCTTGAGAAGATGGACACCGACGCCAAAAGGATGCGCGGCGAGCGGCCCTTCGTGATGACCAATCTGAAGAAGAGCGACGGCCTTGACCGCATCATCAGCTTCATCGAGACCAAGGGCGGCCTTCGGTCGCAGGCGACGGGCAAGGCGGCCAAGGCGGCCAAGGCGAGGTAGCGCGTTAATCATTGTGGCGGCGCAACCAGTTGCTGGTCCCGTCATCCTGAGGAGCGCGGAACGCGCGTCTCGAAGGATGCACGGCCACCAGCCGGGCCGTTCATCCTTCGAGGCTCGCCCAGCGGCGCAATTGCGCCGCAAGGCTCGCACCTCAGGATGACGGGGTGGTCGTCCGGAGGATCTCCTTCGCCGCAAAAAAGCTGCGCAATCGCCGGAACAAATTCCAACTTTGACGATTAGCAACCTTTGGCGCCGCCAAAGACCGCCGGGTGGCGTCGTCGTTAATGTTGCCGACCGGCTCCTGTTGCGTACCGATGATCGCCATTCCATATTGCTTTGCGGCTGGCGTTCATCGCTCCCTGATTTGTCGCCGCCCCCGCAGAAACCAGATGCCTTCAGTCCCCTTTCGCCACCCCCTGATTGCCGAGTAAGCGTGTGGTTCGACTGGGCTTCATCGTTGCGTTGATTGCGTTGATCGGAGTTCTGCTCTCCGGTCTTGCCGCCTATCGGGTGCACGATCAGGAGCTTGCGATCGACGGCATCGCGCTGGCGCGGGCGATCGACGTCCATGCCAGCCTGGTGCAAGACCGCCTGACCGAGCGCGAGCTGCTGGCACGGGTGGCCTCGGGGCTGTTCAAGACGCCCTCGATGGTGAAGGCCAACATGCTGCAGCCGCTGCGCTCGGCGATCTATGCCTTCAAGACCGATTTCGTCGTCGCCGCCTGGATCGCGCGGCTCAAGCCGAACGAGCTGAGCGCAGCGGAGGCCGAGCTGAAGGCCAACGGCTTCACCAATCCGACGATCCGGGATTTCGACGACCAGGCGCTCGACCTCAAGGCGCTCGACAAGCCGATCAACGTGCTGATGGACGTCGAGCCGCGCAATCCGGAGACCCTGAGCATTCCGGGCCGCGCCTTCGACCGTCACTCGGTGGTCGGCCCAATGCTGGCGCGGGCGATGGCCAACGCAAAGCCGGTGGCCTCGGACCCGGTGCCGCTGCTCCGGCAGAACGGCCCGGTCGGCGTCGTGCTTGCCGCGCCGGTGTTCCAGGAGGGCGCCTCGGAGCCGGCCGGCTTCATCACCTTCTCGTATGAATTGTCGGCGCTGATGCTGACCAACGACGATTCCTCGCTGTTCGCGGTGGCACTGAAGGATCCGCGCGATTCCAACGACGAGTTCACTGCGAACGAGCAGGGCATCGTCACCTCGCGCGCGGTGCGCCAGGACGGCCCGTCGCCGTCGATGGTCCGCACGGTGACGTTCGGCGGCCGTGACTGGTCGCTCGACTATTACGCCAAGAGCAACGCGACGGTGCGGGCGCAGCAGACCGCGACCATCGTCGCGGCGATCGGGCTCGCGCTGACCGGCATTGTCTGCGGCCTGTTCGGCTACGTCGCCTACAACAATTTGCGGCTCAGCCGCGAGATCGAGGTCCGGATCGGCTTCGAACGCCGGCTGACTGCCGTGATCGACGAGCTCAACCATCGGGTCAAGAACATCCTCGCGGTGATCCAGTCGATCGTGACCCGCACGCTGCGGCACGGCGCCGATATCGATGTCGCGCGCGAACTCCTGATCGGGCGCATCCACGCGATGTCGAACGTCGTCACGCTGCTCAGCGAGAGCCAGTGGCAGGGCGTCAAGCTGAAGGGCCTGTTCGAATCGCGCGCGATCCCGCATGCCGACCGGATCGCGGTGAACGGCCCTGATATCACCGTCAGCGCCCGCGCCGCGCAATCGCTGTCGCTGCTGTTCTTCGAGCTCGCCTCGCACTCCGATGAAGGGCTGTCGCTGGTCGGCAAGCATCCGCACATCGTCGCCAATTGGGAAGTGGTCGGCGAGGATGCCGACGCGGTCTTCCATTTCCGCTGGGAGGAGTTCAACACCAGCCAGGCGACGCGGCGGGCCGACAGCGACTTCGGCCTGATCCTGCTCGACCGTGTCGCGCCCGAAGCGCTCGGCGGCACCGCGAAGCGGTACTTCACCGACGTCTCCTATGTCTACGAGCTGACCGCGCCGATGGACACCGTGGTCGACATGACCGAGCGCGACCGCACCGAGCAGTTATCCGCGCCGGTCCGTCCGGCGAAGAAATAGAGCGGCCGCAGCCGCCACAGGTTGTGTCGCTCGAACGCTGCGCGGCTTGATCGTATTCACGATGATGGGAATACGCCGGGACCGACACCGGCATCCGTAATATCCCGCAACCGAGCGTTAAAACTTCGTTGAACATGCTTGGGCATATACCGAGCAGGATACCGTCTGAGGACCCCGATGAGGCTTTGGGTCAGCCTGACCTTGCTCGCGGCAGTTTTGCCGGTAGGGCTGTCGCTTGCCTTGACCCCGGCGACCGAGCCCCGTGACCCCGCGACCGTCAGGGCCGGCTATCGCCGGCCGGACGTCGTTCCCTTTCCGAGCAGCAATCCCTATTCCGAGGCGAAATCCGCGCTCGGCCAGATGCTGTTCTTCGATCCGCTGCTGTCGCGGTCGAAGACGCATGCCTGCGCGAGCTGCCACAAGCCGAGCCTGTCATGGGGCGACGGCCTTCCGCGCGCCATCGGCGAGGACCCGAAGGGCCTGCCGATCCGCTCGCCGACGCTGATCGACGTGGCCTTCTTCGAGCCGCTGGGATGGGACGGCAAGTTCAAGGATCTCGAATCCGTCGCGTTCGGGCCGATCCTCAGTCCGATGAACCTGAACATGACCGAGGCGGATTTGATCGCGCGGCTCTCGGCGATCCCGGGCTATGTCGATGCGTTCGCCCACGCGTTCGGAGACGGCGCGATCACGCGGCCGAGGATCGAGCAGTCGCTGGCGACCTTCGAGCGCTCCATCGTTGCCGGCGAGGCGCCGTTCGACCGCTGGATCAAGGGCGACGATAGCGCGATCAGCGCATCGGCCAAGCAGGGCTTCGAGCTTTTCAACGGCAAGGGACGGTGTTCGTCCTGTCACAGCGGCCCGTCCTTCTCCGACGGGTCGTTTCAGGATATCGGTACCGCCAAGGGCCATGACATCGGGCGCGGCCGTTTCTTCCCGACGTCGGCGAAGCTGAAATACGCGTTCAAGACCCCGACATTGCGCGACGTCGCGCGCCGTGCGCCCTACATGCACGACGGATCGGTCGCAACGCTGGAAGATGTCATCGAGCTGTACAACAAGGGCGGGATCGAGCGGCCGAGCCGATCGCCCGACATCAGGCCGTTGTCTCTGACCGCGGACGAGAAGAAGGATCTGATCGCTTTCCTGCAAACCCTGACCGCCACTGCCCCACCGGTAGCAGGGGTCCCCAAACTGCCGCGCTGACCGCCGCAGAGGGTTTAAAACGGGGCTGGTTAGCCCAGGTGCGGCAGTGCGGCCCCCAGGAGGCCGAGCCCGACGATCAGGAACGCGCCCGCGCAGGTCTCCAGCGTCGCCGCGCGCTCTGCGGATGGTTTTGTCAGGTAGGCGAGGGCCGACCCCACCCCGATACTCACGGCACTCAACGCTCCGAACATCTAACCGGCCTCCCGATCCGATTTGTCCGGGTTTCACTACGACAGTTGAATTGAGCCCCCGTGCCGGAATTAGCTAAAATTCGATGGAACCGGCTGAAAAGACTGCTCTGAGGGACGGGCCGGGGCTTGCCTGCCGCAATTAACCACAATGCAACCAGCGGGTGTCACGGGCAGGCGCAAAGCTTAAAATTTGATATAAGTTAAACAAGTCCTTAAGTGTGTGTGGGCGGTTGGTTCAATGTTTAGTGGGCAGGAGCGAAATGCCGGCTCGGCTGTGCGCTCCTATTTCGCCACGTGCTTTGCAGCGGTTTTGTTTTGCGTTACAGCCGCGCGCAGTGCCGAGGCACATGTCAAATGGTTCTGCGCCTACGATGTTGCCGGTCAGCCCCGGGGACTCGAGAACGTCCTTTGCCTCGACTTTGAACTGCTGCTCGGCGTCGCCGTCTTCTGGCTGTTCGCGGGCTGCCTGATCGAGCCCACATCGCTGGGTGATGCGACGATCCGGGTGCTGGACCGCATCACCGAGGCATTGCGGCTGCGCACCGAGTTGATGATGCGCGCCGTCTGCGCGTTTTTCTTCATCTCGATCTGGGCTGTGGGCGGGATCCTGCTGACACCCGAGTTGAAGACGACGTCACACTTGGTGGGCGCGTTGCAGCTCGGCATCGCCGCCGGCATGCTGTCGCGGCGCACGCTGCCATTGTCGGCCGCGGGGATGGCGGTCCTGTTCGGGATCGGCGTCCGCGGCTACGGCGTCTTCCATCTCGCCGATTACCCGATTTTTCTCGGCGTTGCCGCCTATTTTGCGCTTATCGGGCTGAACAAGGATCTGTTCGGCATCCGGCCGATCGACGTGATGCGGTACGCCGCGGCGGTGACGCTGATGTGGGCCTCGATCGAGAAATGGGCCTATCCGGAGTGGAGCTTCCCGCTGCTGATCGAGCATGCCTCGATGACTCTCGGCTTCGACAATGAGTTCTACATACGCGCCGCCGGCATGGTGGAATTCACGCTCGCCTTCGCCTTGATCTGGACGCCGTTGATCCGGCGCTGCGCTGCGACGGTGCTGACCGGGATGTTCATCAGCGCATGCTTCGAATTCGGCAAGATCGACACGATCGGGCACTCGGCGATCATCGCGGTCCTGCTTGCGATCGTCGCCGACAACAAGGTCCTGCCGCGCGATCGTCGCGCGGCATGGCTTGCTCCGGTCGCGCTCTGTGCCGCGCTGTCGCTGACGTTGTTCGTCTACTATTTCGGCCACGCCGCGATCTTCAAGACGTCGGTCCTGTAAATCGTCGTTGCCTCAAATGGGCTACTTGGCGACGTGGACGGCGAGCTTCATCTTGGGGTGAATGCCGCACAGCACGGTGTAGTCGCCGGGCACGGAGAAGGTGACGTCGAACTTGCTGCCCGGCTGCTGGTCGCCCGAGTCGAAACTGAACGTATCGCTGCTCAAATAAGCGTGATGCAGCAGCTCGCCGTCATCGTTAATGAATCGTAAAGCCTCGCCGCGCTTGATCGAGATCTCGGCGGGCTTGAATTCGCGATCTTTCTGCGAAATGACATAAGGGCCTGCGCCCAAAGCTGCTCCGGCTAGCGCTCCGGTAACGATCGCCGCCGCAAATGGCACGCGGCCGAACCGGCCCAGGCGCACAGCGCGCAACAAGCCTGACTGCATAAGACCCCCGCTTGAACCTCGAACGCCCGACATCGGCACCCCCAGGGTGCAAGTGGCGCCCCCGGATTACCTGTAACGGTGATTATCGCCAGCTGATCTTAACGATTTCAGCATGAGTTCCAGTCACTACTAAGGCAATTTTGAGCAGACAGTCATTTTTCCGCAGCGCTGCGCGTTTCTGCGTAGCTTGAACATCGAGCACTACGGCGAAACGCGGGTATGGATAGCCTATTAGGCAACCTCAAGAGGAAGACCGGTGCAGCCATTCGGTTCGCCACCGGCCGCCTGTCGCGTCTTGCCCTGACCACGGGTTCGATCCGCACCCAGATCCTGATTTTCTGCCTCGCGATGAGTGCCGTTGCCGTCGCGCTCGGCGGATACTCCATCCTCGGCATCCGCCATGCCGGCGATCTGGTGGCCAAGACGTTCGACGAATCCCTGATGTCGATCAACTACGCCCGCGCCGCCGGTGCGGACTTCGCCTCGATGCGGGTCGCGTCGTCGCAGCGCCTGTTGACCACCGATCTTGAGATTCGTGCCAGCCTCGATAGCGAGATCGAGAAGCTCGCGAAGACGCTCTCGGAGGATCTGACGATCGCAGCCGACCGGTCGCAGTCCACACGGGCTGCGCAAGCCGCGGCAAAGGTTCAGGAAGCCGCCGACGCCTGGATGGCGCTGCATCGCCGCGCCGTCGGATCGTCCGTGGAGGAAAATCCGGCGGTCGATCCGCGCGCATCGGGCGCCACGGTCGGCGACGTCGATCGCTACTCCAAGATCGTCAGCCAGCAGGTTGAGCTATTGGTCAACTATACGGCCGGCGACGGCTTTCTGTTCCGGCAAAAGGCGCTCTCGACGATCAAGCGGGACCTGCAGCTCAACGTCGCCGGGCTGACGGTTGCGCTGTTCCTGTCGGCGCTGTTCTCATGGTTGCTGGCGCGCCGCATCATCGGCCCCGTCGCGATTGCATCGCGGGCTGCGCGCAGCATCGCCGGCGGCGACCTCGACGCGACCGTTCCCAAGGGCGGCACCGACGAACTGGGTACGCTGCTGACCGCGATGGAAACCATGCGCGACAACATCAGGCGGATGGTCGATCAGGAGGTGTCGCAACGCCGCTCCGCGCAGGCGCGGCTGTCCGATGCGCTCGAAACGTCGCGCGAAGGCGTCGTGCTGCTCGATGCTGACGGCCAGATCGCGCTGGCCAACTCGCGGGCAAGCGAATTCATCCGCCTCTCGCCGCAGCTTCTGCACTCGGATCGCCTCGATGCCCCGAGCCTGGCGCCGGCCGACGGTGACATCGATGGTTTTGCCAGCGAAGCGCAGCTTTCGGACGGACGCTGGCTGCGTGTCAGCCGCAGCGAGACGCAGGAGGGCGGCGTCGTCCTGGTCTACAGCGATATCTCCGCGCTGAAGCAGCAGAAGGCGGAGCTGCATGAGACCAATCTGCGGCTCGATGCGGCGCTCACGCACATGTCGCAAGGGCTGTGCCTCTACAACAGCGAAGCGCGGCTCCAGGTCGCCAACCGCCGGTTCTGCGAGATCTTCGATATTTCGCCGGAGCTCGTCGTTCCCGGAATGACCATGGAGGACGTGCTCGGCCTCAGCGTCGCCGCCGGCAATCATGGCGAGCGGACGGTCGCCGACCTGCTGAGCGAACGCGAGCGATCGATGGCCCAGCACGAGGGCAACTATCTGCAGCATCTCAGCGACGGACGGATCATCGCCATCGCGCAGCGGCCGACGACCGACGGCGGCTGGCTCGTCACCTGCGAGGATGTCACCGAACAGCAGCGCGCCGAGTCGCAGATCGCGTTCATGGCGCGGCACGATGCCCTGACCAAGCTGCCGAACCGCACGCTGCTCGCCGAACGGATCGAGCTTGCGGTGGCTCAGGTCGGCCGCGGATCCGGCTTTGCGGTGTTCTGCCTCGATCTCGATAATTTCAAGCAGGTCAACGACACGCTCGGGCATCCGGTCGGCGATGAACTGCTGTGTGCGGTCGCGGACCGGCTCAACGCTTGCGTCCGCGAGGTCGACACCGTTGCGCGTTTGGGCGGCGACGAGTTTGCGGTCATCCAGTGTGGCGTCCAGGGCGGCGAGGAGGCCGAACGCCTCGCTCGCCGCATCGTGGAATGCGTCGGTGCGCCCTATGAGCTGAACGGGCATCGCGTCGTGGTCGGCTGCAGCGTCGGCATCTCGATGTCGCCCGGCGACGGCACCACCGGCGAGAAGCTGCTGAAGAATGCCGACGTCGCCTTGTACCGCGCCAAGATGGAGGGCCGGGGCACCTGGCGCTTCTTCGAGCCTGCGATGGACGCCAGCCTGCAGCGGCGGCGGGCGATCGAGCTCGACCTTCGCGAGGCAATGGTCAAGGACGAGTTCTCGCTGTTCTACCAGCCGCTCTATGATCTCCATCTCGACCGCATCTGCGGCTTCGAGGCGCTGCTGCGCTGGCATCACCCGAAGCGCGGATTGGTTCCGCCGGACCAGTTCATCCCGATCGCGGAGGAGATCGGCCTGATCGGTCCGCTCGGCGAATGGGTGCTCGACCGCGCCTGCGAGCAGGCCGTCACCTGGCCGAGCGAGATGAAGCTCGCGGTCAACGTCTCCGCGGTGCAGTTTCGTGATCCCAACTTCATCGACGTCGTCGTCAATGCGCTGGCGGCGTCAAAATTGTCGCCGCGCCGGCTCGAGCTCGAGATCACCGAATCCGTCTTCCTTGCCAACAGCAGCGAGACGCTGGCAACGCTGCACAGGCTGAAAGCGCAGGGCGTGCGGATCGCGCTCGACGATTTCGGCACCGGCTATTCGTCGCTGAGCTATCTGCGCAGTTTTCCATTCGACAAGCTCAAGATCGACAAATCCTTCGTGCGCGATGCGACCGCGACGCATGGATCGAAATCGATCGTGCGCGCCGTCATCAGCTTGGCAGAAGCTTGGCATGACCACGATCGCCGAAGGCATCGAGACGGTCGAGCAGCTCGACCACATGCGCGCCGAGGGCTGCAACGAGGCCCAGGGCTTCCTGATCAGTCATCCGGTCCCGGTGACCGAGATCGCGGCCAAGATCCTCGAATTGAGGAACGGCTTCAAGCCGGCGGCCGTCAAGCAGGCGATGGCGGGCTAAAG
>NZ_LFLZ01000021.1 GCF_001189845.1 Bradyrhizobium tropiciagri | reverse complement strand
GGCGGGTGGCGGCGGCGGTGGATGGCGCGGCGGCGGCGGAGGCTGGCACGGCGGCTATCACCGTGGCGGCGGCTTCTGGCCGGGCGCGGTTGCCGGTGCAGTCGTCGGCGGAGCCCTCGCCTCGGGCGCGTATTACGGCTCCGGCTATTACGGCTACGGCCCCGGCTACTATGACGACAGCTACGGCTATTACGACGACAGCGCCCCTGTCGCCGTGGAGGCCGCGCCGGGCGGCGACGCGAGCTACTGCGCGCAGCGCTACCGGTCCTACGATCCGGCCTCGGGCACCTATCTCGGCTTTGACGCCTGCGGCACCCCTGCCCGTAATTGCGGCCTGAATTGCTAAATCGGCGAAGGGCGGCGGCAACGCCGCCCTTTTTCATGTCCGCAACGCCACCGCCACGGCTGCGAACGTCACAACCAGCGCCGCGATGTCGCTCGCGCTGAGCGGCTCGCGCAGCATCGCGGCTGCGGCCAGCACGCCGACCACGGGCACCAGCAGCGTGCCGATCGATGCGGTCGCCGCCGGCAGCCGCTCGAGCGCCGCGAACCAGCAGACATAGCAGAGACAGAACTGGATCAGCGTCATGTAGATCATCGACGCCCAGCCGAACTGCGACAGCGCGGCGAGCTGCGGCTGCTCGATCAGGACGCCGGCGATCGCGATCGGCACGCAGCCGATCGCAAGCTGCCAGGCCGCGAGCGACAGCGGCGGCATTGCGAGCTTGAAGAACTTGGTCAGCACCGTGCCGAGCCCGACGCAAAGCGCGCCTGCAAGCGCGAACAGAATGCCCGGCAACTTGCCGAGGCTGGCGTCGATCCCGCCGCCGCCGATCAGCGCCGCGATCCCGGCGAGCGCCACCGCGAGTGCGAGCGCACGCGGCAGCGACACGCGCTCGCCGAGCACCCGCCAGGCCACCAGCGCGACCCACACCGGGATCGATATGCCGAGTACGGCCGCCTCGCTGGCGCGCAGCCAGATCAGCGCCAGGCCCATCGAGGCGACCCAGCCGCCGATCGACAGCGTTGATACCAGGGCAAGCCGCAACCACATGCCATCAGGGACGCGCAGCGTCTGCCCCCGTGCGAGCGCCACCACAGCGAGCCCGAGCGCGCCGACCACGCCGCAGAGCCCGCGCGACGACAGCGGCGGCCACTCCGTGAGGAGGAACTTCATGATCGGGAAATTGAGGCCCCAGCCGGTCGAGGCGACGACCAGGAATCCGAGGCCGAGCGGTGATAGCGGGGCGCGGCCGGCGACGGGAACTGCGGTCATGGACCTGTCGTATTGTGGGCGGACAAATACAAGTGATGGTATCAGGGCTAGCTGGAAATCTGCTTGTCAGCAAACAGCATATGCATTCTATGATACAGACTTTCCATCCAGGTTCCGCCTTAATTGACGGACGGGCCAAGCGAGTCGTCGGCACGCGAGGCCGCAGAAAGAGGATGCATCGTGCCGAGCGTTCTCGTGGTCGATGACGACCCGATGGTGTGCGTTGCCATCGAGGTGTGTTTGCAGCGCCAGGGCTTCGACGTCACCGTCGCGGACGGCGGTGAAGCGGGCATGCGCGCGCTGGACCAGGCCACCTTCGACGTCATGCTGGTCGACGTCTTCATGCCGCATATGCGCGGTTTCGAGGCGATCCGCATCTTCCATGAGCGCGCCCCCGAGATTCCAGTCATCGCGATGTCGGGCTATGCCTTCGCCAATGCCGACCGCGCGCCGGACTTCCTGCGGATGACGATCGAGCTCGGGGCGTCCGCCTGCCTGCGCAAGCCGTTTACCCCGCAGGCGCTGGTTGCCGCCGTTAACGAATGTCTGGCGAAGTCTGCTCCTTCCGCTCGTCTTTCGAAATAATTGCTCGTACTAATCGTCGATGGCTTCCCAGCGTCTCATCCTCGGCAGTGGCCTTGCGATCCTCCTCGTCATCAGCGCGGCGTCGATCGGGCTGGACGTCAAGTCGCGCAGCGAGATTGATTCGGTCGATCGCACGCTCCGAATCCTGAAATGCATTTCGGATGCGCGCCCGCTGCCGCGGGGCGTCGAGAGCGCGGCGCGCGGCTTCGCGCTGACCGGCGATACATCCTTCGCCAACGAGTTCCGCGAGCAGAGCGCCGCCCTCACCGCTGCCTTCGACGAGCTGACCAACGCGGTGAAGGCGGCGCCCGAGGAAGCGCAGCTGATCGCGGGCACCAGGGGACAGGTCGAGCGCGCCATCGCGCTCGGCGCCGAGCTGATCAGGTTGCGCACGGCCGGCGACACGGCCGGCGCCGCGGCGCTGACCTCAGCCGACGAGAGCCGCTCCTTGATGGACAAGGTCGGGACCGCGCTCGACCGGCTGGTCACCGAGGAGCGCCGCCTGCTCGGGATCCGTACCGACCAGTCCAAGACCAACGGGCGGCTGCTGCTGGCCATCGACCTCGCGGGCGTCGCGATGATCCTGCTGCTCGCGGTCGCGCTGACGGTGACGGCCCGGCGCGCCAGCCGCGAACTGCAAGGCGCGCTCAGCGCGACCAAGGCGACCAATCTGTCGCTCGAGGGCAAGGTGGCCGAGCGCACCAAGGATCTCGGCGCCGCGCTCGAAGGGCTGCGCCGTTCGACCTCGGTGATGGAAACCACCTTCCGCAGCATGGCGGAGGCAGTGCTGGTGATCGACACCGAGGGCATCGTGCTGCTGTCGAATCCCGCCGCCGAGAAGATGCTGCGCTACAAGCCGGGCATGACGGTCCGGCAGCTGCGCGCCATGAGCAACGTGTTCCAGTCCGACGGCGTCACACCGATGCAGGCCGACGACATGCCCTCGGCCAGGGCGCTGCGCGGCGAGGAGTTCGACGGGCTGGAATTCGTCGCCCGGCCGGTGCGCGGCGCACCGGAGATTCACCTCGTGGTGTCGGGCCGGCCGCTGCGCGACGGCGACAGCACGATCACCGGCGCCGCGCTGATCTATCACGACATCACCGCCTCGCGCGAAACCGAGCACAAGCTGCAGCAGGCGCAGAAGCTCGACGCCATCGGCAAGCTGACCGGCGGCGTCGCGCACGACTTCAACAACATGCTGACGGTCATCACCGGCACCACCGAGACGCTGGTCGACAGCCTGCGCAGCCAGCCGAAGCTTGCGCAGACCGCCGAGCTGATCGACCGCGCCGCCGAGCGCTGCCGCGAGCTGATTCAGCACCTGCTCGCCTTCGCCCGCCGCCAGCCGCTGGAGCCGCGCACCGTCGACATCAATGGCACCGTGGTCGACATCTCCAAGCTGCTGCGGCCGACGCTCGGCGAGCAGATCGAGATCAATTCGGTGCTCGCGCCCGATGTCGCCAGCGTCCATATCGATCCGTCGCAGCTTGCCAACTCGCTGCTCAACATGGCGATCAACGCCCGTGACGCGATGCCGAACGGCGGCAAGCTGTTGTTCGAGACCAGCAACATCGTGCTCGACGATGCCTATGCTGCTGTTAATCCCGACATCACGCCGGGCCGCTACGTGCTGCTCGCGGTCAGCGACACCGGCACCGGCATGTCGCACGCGGTGCAGGACAAGGTGTTCGAGCCGTTCTTCACCACCAAGGAGGTCGGCAAGGGCTCCGGCCTCGGCATGAGCATGGTCTACGGCTTCGTCAAGCAGTCCGGCGGCCACATCAAGATCTACAGCGAGGAAGGCCACGGCACCACGATCAAGCTCTATCTGCCCCCTGCCCGCGGCCAGGTCGAGGTGGAAGCTCCCGCGCCGGAGCCGCCGCGGCGCGGCAGCGAAGTCATCCTGGTGGTGGAAGACGATCAATTGGTGCGCAACTACGTGGTCACGCAGCTCGGCAGCCTCGGCTACAAGACCATCGCCGTGCCCGACGCCCGCGCCGCGCTGGCGCTGGTCGACAAGGGCGAGAAGTTCGACTTGCTGTTCACCGACGTCATCATGCCCGGCGGCATGAACGGCCGCCAGCTCGCCGACGAAGTCGCAAAGCGGCGGCCCGGCATCAAGGTGCTCTACACCTCGGGTTACACCGAGAACGCGATCGTGCATCACGGCCGCCTCGATGAAGGCGTGCTGCTGCTGGCAAAGCCCTACCGCAAGGCCCAGCTCGCCAGCATGCTGCAGCAGGCGCTGGGTGAGTGATGTGACTCTTTCCGCGATGTTCCGTTAGCCCGTCATCCTGAGGAGCGCGTAGCGCGTCTCGAAGGATGCACGGCCCGGCTAGTGGCCGATTCATCCTTCGAGGCTCGCTCCGCTCGCACCTCAGGATGACGGAGCTAAACTGGCGCAATCAACCGCTTAATGCGTAGCGAGACGCACCTACCGTGTCGCGAGCGCGACGCCGGCGAGCGTGAACAGCAGCGCTGTGATCTGCGTCGGCCCGAGCGGCTCGTGCAGCGCGACTGCCGAGGCGATCACGCCGATGACAGGCACCGCCATGGTGCCGATCGCCGCCACCGAGGCCGGCAACCGTGCGAGCGCGGCGAACCAGGCGACATAGGCGACGCAGAACTGGATCAGCGTCGAATAGACCAAGAGCCACCAGCCGACGGTCGTGATGCGGTCGATATGCGTGGTCTCGATCAGGAAGCCGACGATCGCGATCGGCACGCAGCCGAGGCCGATCTGCCAGGCCGCGGCCGGGATCGGCGGCATCACCAGCGGATATTTCTTCGCCAGCACCGTGCCGAGCGCAAAGCCGAACGCGCCGCCGAGCGCCATGATGATTCCCGGCAGCTTCTCCTCGCTCGCGGAAATGCCGTTGCCGCCCATGATCGCGGCAAGTCCCGCGAACGCCATCACCAGCGCGATGGTCCGCAGCAGCGTCGGCCGCTCGCCGAGCACCGGCCAGGCCAGGAGCGAAGCCCACACCGGCATGGTGTAGGCGATCAGCGCGGTCTCGCTGGCCGGCAGCCAGAGCAGCGCCAGCCCCATCAATACCATCCAGCCGGTGACGTTGAGCGCGGCATACAGCACAAGGCGCGGCCACAGCCTCGCCTCGACATGCAGGCTCTGGGAACGGATCAGCGCCAGCACGGCGAGCAGCACGGCGCCGATCACCCCGGTTGAGCCGCGCAGGGTCAGCGGCGGCAGCTCGCTGAGCAAGAATTTGGTGGACGGCCAGTTGAACCCCCAGCCCACCGAGGTGATGGCGAGGAACATCAGGCCGGCGGGCGCAAGGCGCGGCCGCACGGAAGGCTTCTGGTTTGTCATGGAACCCGGCAAGGGGGCGAAAAGAGGCGTGAAAAGGATGTGAGTCGGCCGCACCTTGCCCGCGATTTTGTCGCCCGACCATCACGCCTCTGACATGCCTGATCCGTAGTTTGCCCGTAGGCCTACGTGAGTCCCAAAAATTCAATCCGGGACGGCGAATAAAAACTTCGCCTGTGAACAGCGGGGCGAAACTCCAATCCACAGGTGGAGCGAATTTTTTTGGCTTGGGAATCCCTGAGGACTCACCGATAGTTGGCTCGATCACAGGCGCGGCACCGACCCCTGTTATCCCCCTCCTTCCACCATATTTAGTGTTTGATTCAGAAACTCGTACTAGTCCTTGACGGGCGTGACGGACATGGCCTAGCTTTCAACCTGTTCGGCGCGAGTGTGTTTGGGTCCCCGCCGGTCGCTCCCACAAGGGTTCCAAAATGACCACTCCGCCAGGCCTTCGGGCCGCGGGTGAAGGGCTTTTCTGCCCTGATTTTGGGCCCAGGTCTTAGGCCAGGTCGGGAACGACAAACGGGCCGAGAAGGACCCGGAAACAGAGGCCGTAACCGGCCCGGAAGAAGCGTACGCGTGATGTGTCGCGTGAAGCGTTTTGGGGCGTTGAATGCATGACCCGGAGGACCCGACCAAGTCGGGTGCCATCGGGAACGTGCCGCCGCAGGGCCGGGCCAAACCGGCGCCGAGCGGACGAGAGAACAGGCCGGATCCACCGGCTGAGCTGCGGATGACGGGAGGCGTGCACGCGTGTTCCCAGAGTCCGCGAACAGATAACATTCCGGCAACCTGCGGGGAAACGTGGGACCGGGCAGAAGAAGTGACGGGGCTCGACCATGCGAATCGAACGACGCAACACCACCAGCGGACAGTCTCCCTACGCCGGGATCAATTTCCGCCTGACCACCTCAGAGATCCGCAATCCGGACGGCTCGGTCGTGTTCCGTGCCGAGAACGTCGAGGTTCCGGAGTTCTGGTCGCAGGTCGCCTCCGACGTGCTGGCGCAGAAGTATTTCCGCAAAGCCGGCGTTGCCGCGCGCCTGAAGAAGGTCGAGGAAGAGACCGTGCCGTCGTGGCTGTGGCGTTCGGTGCCGGACACCGAGGCGCTCGCCACCCTGCCGGAGAACGAGCGCATCGTCGGCGAGACCAGCGCAAAACAGGTGTTCGATCGCCTCGCCGGCTGCTGGACCTATTGGGGCTGGAAGGGCGGCTACTTCTCGAGCGAAGAAGATGCCCTCGCCTTCTTCGATGAGCTGCGCTTCCAGCTGGCAAAGCAGATGGTCGCGCCGAACTCGCCGCAGTGGTTCAACACCGGCCTGCACTGGGCCTATGGCGTCGATGGTCCCGGCCAGGGCCACTATTACGTCGACTGGAAGACCGGCAAGCTGACCAAGTCGAAGTCGGCCTATGAGCATCCGCAGCCGCATGCCTGCTTCATCCAGGGCGTCGGCGACGACCTCGTCAACGAGGGCGGCATCATGGACCTCTGGGTGCGCGAGGCGCGCCTGTTCAAGTATGGCTCCGGCACCGGCTCCAACTTCTCGAGCCTGCGCGGCGAAGGCGAAAAGCTGTCCGGCGGCGGCCGCTCGTCCGGCCTGATGAGCTTCCTGAAGATCGGCGACCGCGCCGCCGGCGCGATCAAGTCGGGCGGCACCACCCGCCGCGCCGCCAAGATGGTCGTGGTCGATGCCGACCATCCTGACATCGAGACCTATATCGACTGGAAGGTGAAGGAGGAGCAGAAGGTCGCCGCCCTCGTCACCGGCTCCAAGATCAACCAGAAGCACCTCAAGGCCGTGATGAAGGCCTGCGTCAACTGCGAAGGCAGCGGCGACGACTGCTTCGATCCCGAGAAGAACCCGGCGCTCCGCCGCGAGATCAAGCTCGCCCGCCGCGCGCTGGTGCCGGACAACTACATCAAGCGCGTCATCCAGTTCGCCAAGCAGGGCTACAAGGAGATCTCGTTCGACACCTACGACACCGACTGGGACTCGGAGGCCTACCTGACCGTCTCCGGCCAGAACTCCAACAACTCGGTGTCGCTGAAGGACGACTTCCTGCGCGCGGTCGAAACCGACGGTGACTGGAATCTGGTCGGCCGCACCACCAAGAAAGTCACAAAAACGCTGAAGGCCCGCGACCTCTGGGAGAAGATCGGTTACGCCGCCTGGGCCTCCGCCGATCCCGGCCTGCACTTCAACACCACGATGAACGACTGGCACACCTGCAAGGCGTCCGGCGACATCCGCGCGTCCAATCCGTGCTCGGAATACATGTTCCTGGACGACACGGCGTGCAACCTCGCCTCCGCCAACCTGCTGACGTTCTACAGCACGACCACCAAGCGCTTCGACATCGAGTCCTACGAGCATCTCTGCCGGCTCTGGACCATCGTGCTCGAAATCTCGGTGATGATGGCCCAGTTCCCGTCGAAGGCGATCGCCGAACTCTCCTACGAGTTCCGCACCCTCGGCCTCGGCTTTGCAAATATCGGCGGCCTGCTGATGACCATGGGCCTGCCTTATGACTCGAAGGAAGGCCGTGCGCTGTGCGGCGCGCTGACCGCCGTGATGACCGGCATCTCCTACAAGACCTCGGCGGAGATGGCCGCTGAACTGGGCACCTTCCCCGGCTACAAGAAGAACGCCGCGCACATGCTGCGCGTGATCCGCAACCACCGCCGCGCCGCCCACGGCAACGCGACCGGCTATGAAGCGCTCTCGGTCAACCCGGTGCCGCTCGATCACGCTTCGTGCCCGCAGGCCGACATCGTCGCGCATGCCAAGCTGGCGTGGGACGACGCGCTGGCGCTCGGTGAGGTCAACGGCTATCGCAACGCCCAGACCACGGTCGTGGCGCCGACCGGCACCATCGGCCTCGTGATGGATTGCGACACCACCGGCATCGAGCCCGACTTCGCGCTGGTCAAGTTCAAGAAGCTCGCCGGCGGCGGCTACTTCAAGATCATCAACCAGGCGGTGCCCTCTGCGCTGCGCGCGCTCGGCTATCGCGAGAGCGAGATCGCCGAGATCGAGGCCTATGCCGTCGGCCACGGCTCGCTGTCGAATGCGCCTGGGATCAACGCCTCGACGCTGAAGGCCAAGGGCTTCACCGACGAAGCCATTGCCAAGGTGGAAAAGGCGCTGCCGACCGCGTTCGACATCAAGTTCGCCTTCAACAAGTGGACTTTCGGCGAAGACTTCATCCGCGACCAGCTCGGCATCGGCTCTGAGGCGATCGCCGCTCCCGGCTTCGACCTGCTCCAGGCCGTCGGGTTTACAAAACGCGAGATCGAGGCCGCCAACGTCCACATCTGCGGCGCGATGACCGTGGAAGGTGCGCCGCACCTGAAGGCCGAGCACTATCCCGTGTTTGACTGCGCCAACCCCTGCGGCAAGATCGGCAAGCGTTACCTGTCGGTCGAGAGCCACATCAGGATGATGGCGGCGTCCCAGCCGTTCATCTCGGGCGCGATCTCCAAGACCATCAACATGCCGAACGACGCCACGGTGGAGGACTGCAAGTCCGCCTACCTGTTGTCGTGGAAGCTGGCGCTGAAGGCCAACGCGCTGTACCGCGACGGCTCGAAACTGTCGCAGCCGCTCAACTCGCAGCTCATCTCCGACGATGAGGACGAGGACGATGCGGTGGAGGCGCTCTACGAGAAGCCGATGGCCGCGCGTGCCACCCAGGTCTCGGAGAAGATCGTCGAGAAGCTGGTCGAGCGCATCGTGGTGATGCGCGAGCGCGAGAAGATGCCGGACCGCCGCAAGGGTTACACCCAGAAGGCTGTCGTCGGCGGCCACAAGGTGTACTTGCGCACCGGCGAATATGACGACGGAAGGCTCGGCGAGATCTTCATCGACATGCACAAGGAAGGCGCGGCGCTGCGCTCCTTCATCAACAATTTTGCGATCGCAGTATCCCTCGGTCTGCAATACGGCGTGCCGCTCGAAGAGTATGTCGACGCCTTCACCTTCACCCGCTTCGAGCCAGCAGGTCCGGTGCAGGGCAACGACTCGATCAAGTACGCGACCTCGATCCTCGACTATGTCTTCCGCGAGCTCGCGGTGAGCTACATGGCGCGCTTCGACCTCGCCCATGTCGATCCGAACGAAAGTGGCTTCGACGCGCTCGGCAAGGGCGTCGAGGAAGGCAAGGAGCCGGATGAGGCCCCCGCCCAGCACCAGGCCACCAAGTACCTGTCGAAGGGCCTGACCCGGTCGCGCACCGACAACCTCGTCGTCATGCGCGGCGGCTCGACTGCGGTCACCGGCAACGCCGACAACGCCCCCGCCGGCGGCAGCCGCGTCACCGCGCTGTCGTCCCACGGCGCAACCTCGCGCGGCGCCTCCGACACCGTCGAAGGCGCAGTCGCCCTGAAGCAGGAAGTCAGCCACGACCTCTCGCCGACCGAGAAGCTCGAGGCGCTGCAACAGTGGAGCAAGCCCGGCACCGCCGCAGCGGTCGCCCCCAGCAAGGCCGAGCGCCGTGCCGAAGCGAAAGCCAAGGGCTATGAGGGCGAGATGTGCTCGGAGTGCGGCAACTTCACGCTGGTGCGGAACGGCACCTGCATGAAGTGCGATACGTGCGGAAGCACGACGGGGTGCAGCTAACGACGAAGCGATACATGACGATGTGAAGACCAACCCAAGTCGTCCTTCCAGTGCGTATTCGTGTCCATTTGGATAGGTCTTAGATGTCCATTGGAAGGATATTCTACAAATCTTGTCCGGCGGCCATTGAGGCCGTCGGAGGGCCGGAACAAAGCGGTCACGTTTCGTACCGAAGACTGAAAATCACTGTGAATGCCTGATTGGCCGATTTCCTCTATGGGAAGCTAATTTTTCTACGAGCCGATCACACGCTACCTGAGGTGTAACTCAGATTGACCCAGACGATGTGGCGCCTACTCGGTGCCACATCGCCAAGAATCCCGAAAAATAGATGTCCCCACCGGTGCAGAAGAGTTGCCGGGGAGCCTGCATGCTGAACTAAGCGGGAATGAAGCCAACGCTACAAGGGAAGCGTCGACGTGAATTACTCCGATCGCTATCTGCGACAGATTGCCAGCCTCGCGCCAGTCGACGTGATGCTCGCCGACGTGGCGATCCGGATACAGCTCAGCCCAACGGACTACCAGCACGCCATCGACCACTACCACGCCATTAACGAATGGCTCGAGCGTGAGGGCAGCCCCGTGGCTGGACTCGTCCGCAACTTTATCCGCAGGGCGGCTTCGCCATCGGCGCGACCGTCGCGCGTCACTCGAGCGACGACGAGTTCGACATCGACGTAATGGCCGATCTCGCCTTCCGCACCGACATCGATCCCGAAGACGCGCTTGCGACCCTTCACGACGCAATCCGCGGCGAGCCCGGATCGCGCTACTACCTCAAGACCGATAGGAAAACCCGTTGCAGCACTGTTAACTACGTCGGCATGCACCTCGATGTGACGCCGACCGTTCGCCTAGCGGGCACTGTCGAGAAAACGGGGCTGATCTTTCACTCCAAGCCAGAGAACCCGTCCGAACCGAAGGATTCGCTGTACGCGAACCCACACGGCTTCGCGCAGTGGTTCATCGCGCGGACCCCGGCGGACCAGGACTTCGGCATTTTCTTCGAGCGGCGGTCGCTGGACTACGACCGCGAACGTGCAATCCTGTCGAAACGCGCCGACGCTGCTCCGGTGCCGCAGCAGTGTCCGGCTTACCAGAAGTCGCGCGCCGTCATCGCGCTCCAATTGATCAAACGTTGGCGCAATCTAGCTACGACAGGCGGCACAAGAACAGGCGGTTGCCGCCGTCGGTGCTGCTGGCCTTCTACGTCGCCAGCCACGCCAACCAGACGACCTCGCTCGCGGAAGAGCTCAGCCATCAAGTCGAGAGCATGCTGGCAATTGTCGGGGATGCCCACGACCGGGGCAAGAAGGTCTTCGCCAAAAACCCGATGTGCCATGAGGACATCGTCACGGATCGTTGGCCTGCCGATCAGAGCGACCAAACGGTCTTCATCCACGAACTCACCGACTTCGCCGTCAAGATCCGGCGGCTGTGCGGAGATATCGCCCTCCCCGAGATGCAGCAAATCCTGGAAGAGCTGTTCGGAGAGAAACCGGCGCGCTCAGCGGTAAAGGAGCACGTCCAGCGCGTTGCCAAGGACGTGGGCTCGGTCGGCAGCCGCTTCATGCCCGGCAAAGCAGCGATCCCTGTCGCGGTAGCCGGCGGCGCTCCGACGCCGAGTAACGCCAGGACCGCGCCGTCGCACCGGTTCTTCGGTGATCACCCGGATGACCTACCTAAGCGTAGATGAGCAGGACGCCGCGATTCGGCGCCTCTTTCCCGACTTTCGGCTGAAGGCTTCGGCTGACTGGATCGGCGTTTGGGAGGGTCGCCGAAGGTGGATCAGTCAATCAATGGCGGCTATCCGTGGCTCGAAATCGAGTGCTCGCGTTGCAAGACGGCGCGAAAGGTCGACCTCGCGGCGTTGCGACATCCCTCGAATACCTTTGTTCATGACCTTGCCAGCAGGCTGCGGTGCAGCAAATGTGCTAGGGCCGGTCGGCGACCGACCGCCACATTGCTGCAACTGGCCCAGCGTCCGGGTCAAGCGTCGCCAGAGGTCTGAGATGTGCAACTTGTACTCGATGACGAAGAGCGTCGACGCAATCCGTCGCTTGTTCGACGCGCTCAACAGCCGGGTCGGCAACCTGCCGTCAATGCCGGGCGTCTACCCGGACTACCCCGCGCCTATTGTACGCGATGCCCCCGGCGGTCGCGAAATCGCGTTGGCGCGCTGGGGCATGCCATCCTCGCAAACGGCCCTCATGACACCACCAAGAAGCGGGCCCAAAAGCTGCAGGCAAAGGGCAAGACGGTTGACTTCAAGGAGTTGCTGCGGATGGAGCCGGACAGCGGCACGACAAACATCCGCAACGTCAGCAGCGCTCATTGGAAGCGTTGGTTAGGACCAGAACATCGTTGCCTGGTGCCTTTCACGTCGTTCAGCGAGTACGACACTATCGATGGCAAGAAGGTGCCCGTGTGGTTCGCTCCGGACGAGAGCAGGCCCCTCCTCGCCTTCGCCGGCCTCTGGACGAACTGGACCAGTGTGCGCAAGGCAAAGGAAGGTGAGATCACCGCCGACGTCTACGGCTTTCTAACCTGCGAGGCGAACGCCGAAGTGAAGCGGGTCCACCCAACTGCGATGCCTGTGATCCTAACAACCGCGAAAGAATTCGAAGTCTGGATGCGCGCTCCCTGGGACGAGGCCAAAGCCTTGCAGCGTCCGCTTCCCGATGGGGCGCTTAAGATCGTTGCAAGCGGCGAGAAGGAGACCCCGCACTGGCGGAGTAGCTCTGTTCACCCACGTTCCACCATCAGCCAACATGTCTTCGATGAATGGCAGTCGTGTTCTCACCAGCGGAGCATTCCGTGCCGCGGCAACTTACTTGCGCTTGCGACGTGATGCTTCCGCGGCGGCTTCATCGACCGAGATGGCGGAGCCAAACCGACTTCGATTGAATGGCACCGCTCCGGGTCCAGGAATGACCTCAACATCTTCGAGTCGCAACGACTTGCCGCTCGTATCGAGTAATTTTGGATAGATGATCGCGCGTCCCGCCTTGCGCTCCCGGAATACGACCTGCGGGCCCCCAGGCTCGGCGAGCCAGTCATCGCCCCATTTCTTCAATGCGAGATACGCCGGAAAAAAATCGCGACCTTTTTCAGTCAGCACATATTCGAAGCGTCCGGAATGTTGGGGAATAGGAACCCGGGTCATTACGCCGGCATCGACAAGCTTCTTTAGCCGACCGCTCAGGATGTTCGGCGCAACGCCAACGTAGTATTCGAACTCATCAAACCGCGTCACACCATAATAGGCCTCCCGCAGAATGAGAATCGTCCATCGGTCACCAACGATTCCCATAGCCCGCGCCATGGAACATTCCTTGTTCGCGAGATGGCCTTGTTTGACGCGAGACATGGCTCCCTTTGAGCTTCGAAATGAACCCATACGATATCAGGCCGGCTCTACGCGTACCAGCCTCGCCGGATAGCTTCTCCAGATCCCGGCCTGTTCGTGCTCGACGGCTCAGGCCGCCTGCCCCTTCTCGGACTGCGACTTAGCAGCAACCTCAGGCTCAAGCGCCCGTCGATGCGCCACCAATACTCCGGTTTCGCTCAATCGCTTCAAGTCGGATTCGCTGACGCCAAGTTCGCTGAACACCGCAACGTTATGCTCACCTTGAAATGCCGGCGCCCCGATTGGCGTCAGCTCCTCGGCCGAGAAGCGCCACGGACGTCCAGGCAGGCGATACTGACCACCGCTGCGGTCCGGTACGTACTGCACAGCGCCCCAATACTCACTCCATTCGGACGAGGTTAACTCCTTGATTGAGCGAATTTCACCCATCGCGATCTTGGCCTCGTCGAACTGAGCATCCAGGGTCGCCATATCCGGAAAGGTTAAAATCCAAGACTGGATCATCTGGTGAAGCGTTCCAAAATTCAGGCGGCGCGCGGCCGCGCTGCTGAACCGCGGATCATCGATAAGGTCCGCGCGCCGCATGGCTCGCAACCAGGAGGGAAAGGTCCGGCTGCCGACAATGCTGGTCGCGACCGTAAAGTGCTCGCCTTGCGGCCCGGCAAAGAACGAGCAGTCGGTGGCCCCAAGCACGGCGGGCTCCGCTCCGATATCCTCGTCCGAGAGATCGACATGTGCGCGTTCATTGACCGCGAGCAACGTGGCGGCCATCGCAACATCGATGTATTGCCCGCGCCCAGACTTCTGACGACTGTTGAGTGCCGCCAGAATGGCAATTACCGCCTGCAAACCGGCATAGACGTCAGCATGCGACAGGCTGTCTGTCTTTGGTTCCGTCAGCGCGTCACCGTAGTGACGAACACTGTTCTCGGTGAAGCCCGCCTCCGCTTGCACCGTTGGTGCGTAAGCCATACGACTGCGCCATGGCCCTCCCTGCCCGTAGCCAGTGATCGAGGCATAGATCAATCGCGGATTTCGCTTCGAGAGAGTCTCATAGTCCAGTCCGAAGAAGCCGAGTGTACCGGCGCGGAAATTCTCGACGACAATATCAGCGGTGTCGCACAGTTTCAGCGCCAGCTCATAGGCGCCGGGCACGTTCAGATTGATGCTCACATTGCGCTTGCCGGCGTTCTGCTGCGCGTAGTAGCCGGACATCCCGTCCGTCGACGGAAACGCAAAGCGAGAGACGTCGGGAGCCGGCGGCTCGATCTTGATGACGTCGGCGCCCAGATCTTGCAAGGTCCGAGCACACAACGGCCCCGCGAGCACACGCGAGAAGTCGACAACACGGATTCCGGTTAAAGGGCCGCTCATATCAACGCCCCTCGAATTTTGCGAGACCCGGACCATTCTTGCGGAATGACGCAAGTCCCGTCTTCAGGTCTTCTGAAGCCCATATCGGCGCCTGGACCCTTGCCATTGCTTCATCGGCAGCAACCACACCTTCGTTGACCGCGATATGCACGAGTTGCTTCGTGGCCGCATGCGCCACTGTCGGTCCATGGGCGAATTCTTCCGCCACCGTCATTGTGACTTGCTCCAGCGACTCCTCTGGGACGGTAAGATTGATCAATCCCCATTTCTCCAGGGTCGGCGCATCATAACGCCGGGCCAGCATCGACATTTCCTTGGCCCGCTGGGCACCGATCCGCTGCACCTGACGCTGGATTCCGCCAAGCAATGGATGCAGCCCCAGCGTTGCCTCGACCGATCCTATCTTGGCCGAAGAGGCCGCGATGATGTAGTCGCAGGAAAGCGCAAGCTCGAGACCCCCGCCGAGGCAAACGCCGTGGACACTCGCAATCAGCGGTATTGGCAGCAGTTCCATGAAGCGCAGAAACTCGACGCCGCTGAGGCGCCTGTTTTCGCCGGCCTGGTCGGCCTCACCCGCGGCGACCCGTTTGTCGAAGATATCCAGGTCCGCTCCAGCCGAGAAATGCCGCAGCCCGCTACGGATCACAATAGCACGGCTGCCTGCCTTCTGAGACGACTCTATCTGCGCCACGATCTCATTGATCAGCTTAGGGCCCAGCAGGTTGTACGGCCGATAAACCATGGTCAAAACGGAGATGCTGCCACGCTCTTCGCGTGTCACGATCGCGTCCTCGGACAAAGCGTGCCTCCTTTGTGTCGGCGCCGCCTTTCGCGACGCTTATTATCTGTCACTCATCATATAATACGACTTTCGTTTTGCAAGTCATTTCCTCAGGCGCTGTAAGTCGAATCGTACGCACCGCTTTGGGTCATGAAGAGAAGGTCCCAGGATCCGTCGTACGTAGAGCGGGCCTGCGCGACTGGCGCGAAGGCCACCAGGCAACCCGCGGCAACCGCAGACTTGAGCAACTTTTCATTGTGTGCTCCAAAGCGCTTGATCATTTCCTTCGATGAAATGCAACGCTACCGCTCTCAGTGCGGCGCGTGGCCGATGCGCCATGCATTACCGATCACTCCGCAGCGAGCATCCGGTACCGCCGCGGCAACCCAAGTCGTTCCCAGACACCGACCAGCGCTTCTGCGAGCACGTCGATCAGCACGTAATCGTGATAAGGCGTCGGCGTAATGCGCAGCCGTTCGGTCCGCGCGGGACGGTCGGATAGTTGATCGGCTGGACATAGATGCCGTACTCGGCAAGCAGGAGATCGGTCGCTTCCTTACACTTCTCCGGATCGCCCACCATGACCGGCACAATATGCGTCTCGCTCGGCATCACTGGCAGGCCGGCAGCATTGAGCACGGCCTTGACCCGTGCCGCGCGGTTCTGGTGTCGGTCGCGCTCCCATTGCGAAGTCTTGAGGTGCCGGATCGCCGCGGTAGCGGCGGCGCAGATCGCCGGCGGAAGCGCGGTTGTAAAGATGAATCCCGGCGCATAGGAACGCACCGCGTCGATGACGTCGGCGCTGCCCGCGATGTAGCCGCCCAGGCATCCGAATGCCTTTGCCAGCGTCCCCTCGACCACGTCGATACGGTGCAAGGCCCCGTCCCGCGCAGCGATCCCGGACCCGCGTGGCCCGTACATGCCGGCCGAATGGACCTCGTCGATATAGGTCATCGCGCCGTAGCGCTGCGCGAGATCGCAGATGCGGTTAACCGGCGCGACGTCGCCGTCCATCGAGTAGAGCGCCTCGAACACGATCAGCTTCGGGCGATCGGGGGGCGCCCCCGCCAGCAGATCTTCGAGATGATTCACGTCGTTGTGGCACCAGATCTTCTTTTCTACGCCGGCGCGCCGTACGCCCTCGATCATCGAATTGTGGTTCAAGGCGTCCGCGAAGATCACGCAGTTTGGAAGCAGCTTGGCGATAGTCGCGATGCCGGTCTCGTTGGACACGTACCCTGAGGTGAAGACCAGGGCAGCCTCCTTGCCGTGCAGGTCGGCGAGCTCGCGCTCCAACTCGACCAGCGGGTGATTGGTCCCGGAAATGTTGCGGGTGCCGCCCGCGCCTGCGCCCATCCGGGTCGCAGTTTCGACCATTGCGCCGATCACCTTCGGATGCTGCCCCATGCCAAGATAATCGTTCGAGCACCAGATCACGACCGGGCGCGGGCCGTCGGGAGAATGCCATATTGCATGCGGAAAGCGCCCGGCGATGCGTTCGAGATCGGCAAACACGCGGTAGCGCCGCTCCTCATGAAGCCGGGCGAGCGCTGCGGAAAAGAAATGATCATAGATCATATAGCGAAATCTCCGTCCGTTTCCGGCTCAACGATTGGACTTCCCCGATCCAAAGAACCTGCATGCCCATCCCATCCAGCACCCGCGATCCCTCAGCCGTTCGGAAGGGGGCGGCCGGTCCTCCGGGGGAAAGGACCGGCCGCGGGGAGCCACAGCGAAGGGGGCGAAGGGCCAGGCTCCAAGCACTTGGGAGAGTCGTTCGCCTCCGATAAGTCGATTGGTATGCGACAAGGAGCGTTGACGCGAGTGAAGCAGTGCAAATCACGGCAAATTCTTGCGAAAGTTGGTGATCACAGGCCACGCCGGTGTCGACGGCGACATGGAGCCGCGTCGCTTACGGCGCCGCATCGAACGCGTCGAACGTGCGGGTTGAGTAAACGAGGGCCGCACCGGCATTGACGCTGATGCCGACACCCAGCGCTTCCGCTATCTCTTCCTTGGTAGCGCCAAGCTTCTTGGCCGCTGCCGTGTGCACGCTGATGCAGCCGTCGCAGCGCAGCGTAATCGCGACTGCAAGCGCGATCAGCTCACGCGTCTTGGCATCAAGATGTCCGGTCTTTGCGCCGGCCCCGCCGAGCGCCGTGTAGCCCCTGATAGTATCCGGTGAGAGCTTGCCGATTTCGCCGAGCCGGGCGAGTATCTGCCCTCGATATTCGTTCCAATCAAGCATAGCCATTGTGTCCTCCATGGTATTGGCTGTTTTCATCAAGCTCGTGGAGCCGAGGCCGGTGGAATACCTTCAGATGCATTTTTGGATCGCGCCGATCGCGCGGGTCCAGATGTTCTCCATGATTTGGCTCTAGGACAAGCCAACTGGCCGGTTTGCGAATCCGACTAGCCTTCATGCCACATGCGATCCAGCGCCGCCTCGTGGGTCACGACCATTATGGCCTTGTCCACGAGTGCAGCGGGTTGAAGCATGACTGGGAGGTCTCCACGAGACGCAGCCCCTCAATTCGCAGCATCGAGCAGGTCGCCGACTGCCTTGCTCAGCCGCTGCATTTTAGCGACGTCGCGAGCAGTGACGTCCGGATTGGCGATATAGAAAAGGTCGCACTCAAAGTGAGTGTTAGCGACGAGCTCTTCAACGGATTTACGATCTTTCACCCCTTTGAAGCCCTCAAATCCGCCAAAGACCTGGTCGAGCCACGGGCCAGCTTTACTCAGGACATCCTCGAGATAGGGCTTGAAATCGCCATCGTAGACGATCGTTACCAACATCCGTGTATCGTTGTCGATCAGCGTCGCGCGGAAGTCGACCACAGTGCCAACTCCGTCTTCCCAAGATCCCGCCTCGGCTTGAATCTGCGGTAAGCGCTCGCGGAACACTTTTGCTGCGCCGGGGGCAAGTTTACCGAGAAAGGAGATTTCTCCCTTTTTCCCGATGCGCTTGCCCGGCCCGTCAGGCTGACGCGTTATGTGCTGCGACATTGCCGTGCGTTCGTTTTCGATGACTTTCGTGGTCATTGTATTCTCCTCATGACTGGTTGCTGCTCAATTGGATAAGGTGGGGCCGGAGCACCGAGCAGATGCTGCTCCTGCCGTGTTCGCGTCGAGCGCCTGCACCAGGAGTTCACGCGCGCGCGGCGTCTTCCGCACTTCTAGATTGAGGATTGCGAGGCGAAGGGCTTCCTCCGGATCGTTACCGGGGCCAAGCCAGAACTCCGCCGCATGATCGGCGAACGCCTCGCGGTGTGCAGTGGTTAACTCGTCATAGCGCTCGGCAGCCCTGTGGCGCCAAACACTGGACTCTTCGTTCCGACCCATTTCGCCGAGGATGCGCGCGAGTTGCGCCGCGTAGTCCGCATCGTCGGAAGAAATGGCCAACGGGTACAGCCGCGCCAGCGCCGCTTCAGGCTTGCCCAGATCTGCCTCGACCTCCGCCAAATGGCCTTGCGCTGGCGCGAAGGCAGGGACGCGACGTATCGCGGCTTCGAAGCACGTTCGCGCCTTCTCCAGCCGCTGATGCCTCATCCACATGACGCCCTGCTGAAAATCCAGTAGCGCCAGCGGAAACGGAGAGATGCCTCGGTAGCTGCGCAGGCTATCGAGATAAAAGTGCTGCGCCGTGTCGGCCTCGCCCCGCTCGGCCCACAACCCGGTCAATGCGGCAGCTCGTTCAAATTGTCCCACGCCGTCGATGACGGCAGAATATGCCGCGAGGGCTTCATCAAAGCGCCCCTGCGCCTGCAGGATTGCTGCACGCTCCCGCTTTGCAGCAGCATCGTGGGGCGACATCCGATCGACGTTATCAAGATCGTCAAGCGCCTCTGCAAAACGATGGAATACCGCGCGGGTCCGTGCGCGCGCCATGTAGGCGGCCGCGTCCGTAGTTGCTTCGCCGACCTGACGATTGGCCAGCTGCGCGGCTCGCTCATAATCGCTGATGCGCCCGAGGATGAGCCCGCGAAGAATGAGCAGGTCGATCAGGGTTGCTGTTTCCGCTGAGGTGCAGTGACCTTCGAGGCCATCGATTTGGGCCTGCAGATTGAGCAGAGCGATCGTTCCGTCCGTCAGCGTGAGCGGGCTGGCGGCGGGCCAAATGGCCGGCGCGGAGATTCCGGACGAGTCGATCATGCCACCGCTGCCTTGGTTGGGTTGGGCGGCGCAAGATACGGAAATGTCTTAGACGACCAGGCGATCGGCGCGTCGACGCCATCGTTGATGGGCGGGCCGTTTATGCCGTTGACATAGAGCGTGTAAACGAAATCCATGAAATCTTGATTGAGCCACCGGCCGCCAGGCGTGGCGTGCAGTCGGCCCTCGAGCATCGAACGCTCGATATCGAAGTAGCTCGTTTCAGCGAAAGCCATCGATGCATCGACGACCAGGAAGTCCGCCAACAGCAGCTTGGTGAGCGGATGATTGCCGTGCTGATCGAAAGGCCAATCGATTTTGCCGTCGAGTCCATCGTGGAATGCCAGATTGGCGTTCATCCGCATCCGATAGACATCGAAATAGTCGCGCTTGATGTCGAAGGCGTCCTCGCTGTTGTAGAGATCGCGGATTTCAAGGTCTCTGTTGATCTGATCGAACTGCTTCCAGCTCAACGTGACGTTCTTGATTTCAGGACGGCCGACACGTTCAATTCGAACTGGTTGCTTGCCGGCTACGAGCGTTTCACACACGACCGCGAAGAGCGGTCCGCCTTTGAGCATCTTGCGCCAATCGAACTTGATCACGATGGCGAGTATGTTGGTGCCATATAGAGTGTCGGACCCTTTCGGTTTGAACGACAGTTTGCCGGTGGCTGCCGTCTTCTCGATCATTCGCACGTCGAGAAAGAATGGTTCAGAACGCTGGCCCGCGAATACCTGGACGCCGTCACCCACACCGCCGTTCTCGTCGTCGGCGCGAAACGAGATGACACGTCCATCCGGCGTGAGACAGCGGCCGTACTGAGCCAGGCGCACTGCGTTGCCGGTACCACTCGGGACGTCGAACGTGCAGTCAAATGTGAACTCAGTTTGACTTGGTGCAAAGGCCGCTTCCGGACCCATTGCAGCAATCTCAACCGGCCGTATTCGAAACCGATAGATGACCGCGTCGGAGAAGACGGCTGAGGGGCCGGCCTTGCCGAACACGTCCAGCACCAAGACAAGGTGATCTGGACTGTCGGGCGCCGGAAACGCATACACATCCGTAATGTCGGCGGCTGGTTCGGAGAGGGCCCGAGGCCCGGAGAAGTGATCGGACATGGTCGAACAATCCTTGTTACCGATGACCGCGCTCACCGTTTGATGGCAGCAAAGCTTGCCGGCACCATGAGACTGTTGCGCTGCTCCACCAGGTACGCGGCCTCGTCGGCCAGCTTCAGGTAATTCAGCCATTCCGGGTCCGCCATCATGGCGGCGCGGCGGCAGGCTCGATCGGCGGCATCCTCAAACGTCCAGAGATGAACCATGGTGTTCAGATCGCCGCTTTCAGCGTGCAAATATGCAAGCGGCGCGCCCAGGTGACGGATTTGCGCCGCCAAGCCGTGTTTGGCGTAAAGATCCAGCTCCTGGGTGAGTTTTCCCGGTTTGACCTGATAGGTGCGGACGTCGACGAGCACGGTGATTCTCCTAAATCTTCAGCAGCGTCGAGCTTTGAATTAAGCGACCCTGCGCTGAACTTCGAGTGAATGCTGACAAAGCGACGCAAAACCTTGCTAACGCTGCGCGTCTAGTCGGCGTTATCGCCCAAGCGCGCAAGCCATTGCAGCGCGCGCAGGCCAGGCATGAAGCAATATTCACCGCCGCGGACAGAGACAAAGCAAGGCAGCCCGTGCAGACGACGTCGAACCGGAATCTTGGGAATGGTGAAGACGCCCTCACCATCGTTATTGCCGACGAGTGGATCCTGCTCGGCTCCGTGACTGATAAAATTGCCGTCGGTCGCCCATTGCGACTGCACGAACTCGAACTGCCGCTGCAAGTGTGCGCCGATCAGGAGGAAGACGCCGCCGCGCTCGGCGCCGTCATCCTCGAGCACTCCCTCCGGCAAGGCTGATCCGTAGTTCGTGCCGCGCCGCAGGAATTTGTGGAGATTGACGTTGACGACGTCGTCCTTCAGGGCATCGCGTGGATTGATGCGACGAGTATGCGCGCTGAATGGACACTTCAATCCCTTCATATCATCTGCATAGCTGAAATCGTTGTTGCGCGTCGCATCACCACCCAGCGCGGGATCGTCGTGGTCGGGCGCCAATACCAAGGGCGCACCACTGCGCCATCGTCCCACCATTTTGGCGGCGAGGAGTTCCTCTTCCTCGGGCGAGGATGCGTGCGCGCGCAGGTATTTGCGAAACGCCGCGACATCCATGTGAAATTTGCGAAACGCCACAAAGGTGCCGTTGTGCCGCAGTTCGCCGGGAATCGGAGCCAGCGCCGTCTGGCCAAGTTCGTCCGGATAGCCCATCACGAACTCGCCTGCTTTGATCGACGCGTTGCTGGCGGCAGGGACAAAACCATCTTCTTCAGCAACACTGCCTTCGACGTGCGGATTGTGCAATCCATCCCGGAAGCCAAATGGATTGCGTCCGCCCGGGAGTTCATTGAAACGCATGCGATAGACAACTGAGACATGCGCGAGATCATGGTGGGACTGGCCCGCCCGTGCCAGAATTTCGCCGAGATGCTGCTCATTGTCCGAGTAGACCGCTAGTGCGACGTGCATGTCGGAGTTGCCGAACGGATATTCCCAATTGCTCGGCGCGTTGCCGCCGAAATCGTGGAGTATCGCGGCGCGAGCCGCCATCCCTTGTCGAAACTCGACGGGAAAGCTGTCCAGGGAGGCCTGCGGCAGCCCTAATGCCTTGAGGCCCTGGTAGGTGAAGGCGATTCCTAGCCAGCCGGGTAACGATGGCACCCACCATTCGTCCGCGGGCGCGACATGCGGGATTATTCGGCGCAACATCTCTCGCCCCTGCGCCGCGTCGTCGATGCGAAGAACGACGTATTCTCCCACGTAAGGCGACGGGCGTGGCCGCAGGACCGTGGCCTGGATGTCACTCATATCAAGGGCCGGGGTGTAAGGCTTGAGCATCAAAACCGACCTCGTTCTACACGGTGGCTGATTAGTCTATTCACTCTCATCTCACTCTGGCGAGACACGATGAGTAGCGTGAACGCGCTAGTCCGAGACCTGTGCTCGCATGTTGGCAACGTCCCGTGCCGTGAGCGATGAGCCCTTGGCTCCAAAACGGGCGGTGACGTAGTTGGAGACCGCGGCGATCTCGTCGTCGGAGAGCACATGGCCGAACGACGGCATCGACAACGCGCGAGCCGGTGTCAGGCGTCTGGTACCGCCGATAACGATCTGTGCCACGTTCGTCGCGCTCGGATCGTTTATGGCGGCGCTTCCGGTCAGTGTCGCGAAAGGTGAAACCGCACTCTCGCCGGTCCAGCCATGGCAACTCGCGCAAGCGCCCTCGAATATCTTCTTCCCGAGCAAGTTTGCGGCTACACCGTCCTTGTGAGAAGCCGGCGCGGGCGCCGACCTCAAGGCAAAATCGGGTGTCGTGCTGGGTGGAACGCTCCGTACGAACGCGACCATCGCCTCGATATCAGCCTGCGTCATCTTGCTGAAGGAGTGATCAACGGCCTCACCCATCGCTCCTGATGCGGTGCCGTGACCCGGTGCATGTCCGAGCGAAAGATACGACGCGATATCTTCGTCGCTCCAGCCTCCGAGGCCGGTGGCCTTATCGGGCGATATATTGAACGCGCGCCAGCCTCCCACCGGAGCTCCGGCAAACTTTTCTCGGTTATTGAGTGCAAAGCCGATGTTGCGAGGCGTGTGGCATTCGCCGCAATGCGCCAGCGCTTCAGCCAAGTAGGCCCCCCGATTCCATTTGAGGCTCTGCGAAGGATCAGGCCGGAAGCGCGTATCGCGATTAAACACCAATGACCAGAATGCCATGGCCCAGCGCTGATTGAACGGAAACATCAAGGTATTTTCCGGAGGCACTGCGCGCACCGACGCAAGGCTGAACAGGTAGGCCTTGATCGCCAGCGCGTCGGCGTCCGTGATGTAAGCGTAAGACGTGTAGGGCATTGCCGGATAAAGCCGCGCGCCGTCGCGGCGGATGCCCCGATGCATCGCGTCGAGGAATTCCTGGTCGGTGTACTTGCCGATACCCGTCTCCTTGTCGGGCGTGATGTTGGTCGAGTACATCGTTCCGAAAGGCATCTTGAAAGCAAAGCCGCCCGCATATTCCTTGCCGCCGGGTGCGGTGTGGCAAACCCCACAGTCCGCAGCCTCCGTGAGATACCTGCCGCGTTCAAGGAGGCTGGCCTGCCTCATGGAGGTAGGCACACCGGTCGGATCACCATCCTTGTAGTCGGCCAGCGCGACGCTCTTGCCGCCGGTGAAGGCCAGCGGATCAGGACCTCGCACGTACCAAACCGCGCCGAGCGCAACGATGGCACCGACAATGACAGCTCCGATGAAAACTCTCACAATCCCGGCTCTCACAACCACGACTTCTTCTCCGCGATCAGCCCCCGGTCGATCGGAAGCCGGCGCAATGCGACCCCCGTCGCCGCGTAGATGGCGTTGCGCAAGGCCGGAGGTCCTCCGATCACACTGGCCTCGCCGATCCCGCCAGGCGCCTCGCCGCTCTTGACGAGATGGATATCGATCTTCGGGATCTGGTCGATGCGCAGCACGCGATAATCATGGAAGTTGGACTGCTGAACGCGGCCCTTCTCCAGCGTGATTTCGCCATACAAGGCGGCGGTCAGACCGAAGATCATGCCGCCTTCGATCTGCGCCACGACGGTGTCCGGATTGATGGCGAGCCCGCAATCCACGGCGAGCGTCACCTGGCGAATGTAGACGTCGCCCCCGGAGTCCACCTCTGCCTCAACCACGGTGGCGATCGACGTATTGAACGTCGGCTGTACGCTGACGCCCCGGCCGACGCGTCGCGGCAACGGCTGGCCCCAGTTCGACTTTTCCGCCACGAGGTCCAGCACGTGCTGGATACGCGGCGTCTTACCAAGCATGTCACGTCGAAATGCGATCGGGTCCTTGTTCGCCTTGCGGGCAAGCTCGTCCATGAAACTTTCGATGGCAAACACATTGTTGTTCGGACCGACGCCGCGCCAGAAGCCGGTCGGCACCGCGGGCGGCTCGACGCGGACATATTCCACCTGGAAGTTTGGAATATCGTACGGCGTGTCGGCGGCGCTATCGACGGCGTCATTATCGATGCCTTGCTGAACGGCGGGCGGCAACCATCGCGCAATCACCGAAGACCCGGCGACGCGGTACTTGAAGGCGATCACCTTGTCGCCCGACAGTCTTGCTGAAATTGTGTCGCGATAAACTGGTCGGTAGATGTCGTGTTGGATGTCCTCTTCCCGCATCCAGGTGATCTTGACCGGTCCATCGACCTTGCTGCCGATGCGAACGGCTGTGGCGATCATGTCAACCTCCAGCCTGCGCCCGAAGCCACCGCCGAGCAGGTGCTGATGGATCGTCACCTTGTCTTCTGGAAGCCCGGCCGCCCTCGCGGCGACCGACTGGGCGCGCGCAATGATCTGCGTTCCGACCCAGACGTTACAGAAACTCGGCGTGACATGGACGGTGCAGTTCAGAGGCTCCATGGTCGCGTGCGCAAGGAACGGCATTTCGTAGGAAGCTTCGTACGTCTCGCCGAGGTGCAGCGCGTCGGCGACATCTCCGACGGATTTTGCGACGACACCCTCGATCTCGCTGGCGGCGCGAAGATGGTCCCAGATGTCCTTTGAACTGACGTTGGCGTTCTTGCCTTCATTCCAGGTGATCTTCAGGGCCTCGAGACCGCGCTTGGCGGTCCAGGTATCATCGGCAATGACAGCGACCAAATCGTCCAGCACGACGATTTGCCTTACGCCGGGGATCTGCATCGCGGCATGGTCTTCGACATCGGCAACCTTGCCGCCAAAGACCGGACATTGCGCCAACGTCGCAAACTTCAGGCCGGGCATCATGGCGTCGATGCCATAGATCACCTTGCCGTTGACCTTGTCCGGCGTGTCGAGACGCTTCAAAGGCTTTCCGATCAGAACGAAGTTCTTCGGGTCCTTCAGGGGAATATCGCTCGGCGCAGACAGCTTGCTGGCGGGGTCGACAAGCTCGCCGTAGCGAAGCCTACGGCCACTTTCGATGTGAAGCACCGTGCCAAGCGCCGCGCTGCAACTTGCCGGCGCGACTTGCCACTGGTCCGCAGCGGCCTTGATGAGCATGGCCCGCGCGGCCGCGCCTGCTTTGCGCAATGGGGTCCAGAACGCCCGAACGGAAGTCGATCCACCGGTGGCCTGAATGCCGAACGACGGATTTGCATAGAGCTTCTCCTCCGGCGGCGCGTGCTGGAGGACGACTTGAGTTAGGTCTGCATCGAGCTCTTCGGCCAGGATCGTCGCGACCCCGGTATATATGCCCTGCCCCATTTCGACCTGTGGCATAATGAGTGTTATTTGGTCGGATTCATCGATGCGGATATACGCGTTTGGTGCAAACTTTCCGGCGGCCGGATCCTTTGTCTGCGGCGGCCTGGCGGCGCCGAGCGGAAGATGGAAGGCGAGTACCAAACCAGTCGCCAGTGCACCACCGAGGATGCGACGACGCGAGATCTCCGGAACTTCAGCCGTGATGGTCATGGGCGCCGCTTAGGATTTCTGTGTGGCAGCTGCCTGCTTGATGGCAGCTCGAATCCGCACATAAGTGCCGCAGCGGCAGATGTTGCCCGCCATGGCTGCGTCGATGTCGGAGTCGTCGGGATCCGGCGTCGACGCGAGCAGCGCCGCCGCAGACATGATCTGGCCGGACTGGCAATAACCGCATTGCACGACTTCGAGATCAAGCCAGGCCTTCTGCACCCCCGCCCCTACCGGCGTCGCACCGATGCCTTCGATGGTGGTGATCGTGCGGCTCTGGAGATTGCCAACGGGGAGCACGCAAGAACGGACCGGCTTGCCATCGACATGCACGGTGCAGGCGCCACACTGCGCCATGCCGCATCCGAATTTCGTGCCGGTCAAACCGAGAATGTCGCGCAGGACCCACAGCAGAGGCATTTCGGGCGGCGCATCGAAGGATCTTTCCTGACCATTGATCGTTAGCGTCGTTGCCATATAGACTCCTGCACTCTCCTCGAGCTGGTTCAGATCGACTGACACGCCTAAGAGAAGGCGACGTCACTGATCTCCATCGACACCATCAGCATATCCAGGATCGGACGCCGGTCGGGGCCGCGCGTGTAAGCGCGACGCTTGCTCGGCAAGCGCATGCCGTTGGCTTCGGTATATTCCAGCATCAGTTGCGCGGCGGGGAAGCCGCCGGCGATATTGACGCTGTAATCGTGCCGGCGGAGTTCGAATTTCTCGTCAAAGAAGAAGTCCTGCATTTCGCAATGCGTCCCGATCGAGCCGGGAAAATAGACACGCAGCACCCGCCAGGTCTCCTTGCCCTCTTGCCAGGACTCCGCCTCCTCGACCCGGACACCGTCCATTGCAAAGGCGAAGGGCGTCGCCAGGTAGGTCCACAGGGCTTCGCTGTTAAAGTAGGCAAGATGCAGAGGATCCCACGGCGTGTGCATCTGGTGCCCGGCAAACGAGTCCTTGGGCGCAAACCGCTCCGCGACGACCGTTCCGTCAAGCTTCTCGACGGCGACCCGCTCGGGCGTGAACATGACGAGCTGATCCGCTGCCCCAAAATTTGTGAGTGACGCTCGCTCCTCGTGCAGAGACACAGTCAAGCGGCGCGGGTCCGCATCCATCAAAGCGCCTTTCAAGCCAAAGAAGCCGCCGCCGGCGACAATCGTGGCTTCAACCTTGTTGTAGCTACGCCAGCGCTCCAGGCCGCCGTGCGCGTCGAGAACTTTCGTCAGTAACTCGTTCATGGCTTTCCTTTCCAATCCTCCTGCGCGATAGGCATCTTCGCTCGCGCCTGTGCACCAGCCGCGTCAGGCACCAAAAGGGGCGTTGCGATCGGGATCCTCGCTCAGTACTCGCTCCAGATCTTGAGATCGGCGTTCTTCTCAGGCGAGAACGGAGGAAATAGATGTTTGATCGCTACATCCGGCGGCGAGACGAGCATCGATTTGGCATGCGTAAGCATGTCGAAGCCATACTTGCCGTAGTAATGACCCATACCTGATGGTCCGACGCCACCGAAAGGCATCGTCTCGATAAACAGCTGGATGTTGACCTGGTTGACGGCTCCGCCGCCGAACGAAAGCTCGCCGATGAAGCGGTCGATCGCCGCCTTGTCACGACTGAAGACGTACGCTGCGAGAGGATGTGGGGTGGCTGCGATCCGGCCAAAGGCTTCGTCCAAAGTCCGGTAGGTCAGGATCGGCAGGATGGGGCCGAAGATTTCGTCGCGCATAATTTCGTCGTCCCAAGTGACGGGATGGAGGATCGTCGGATCGACGTAACGAGCATCGGGATCCGATTTGCCCCCATACACGACCTTCGTGGGGTCAATCAGCCCTGCGAGCCTTGCAGCTTCCTTGGTGCTGATAATGCGCGAGTAGTCCGGATTGCTCTTGGGATCACGTCCATAGAGTTCGACCAGCGCCTTTTTGGCTTCGGCAAGGAACGCGTCGGCGATCGACTCGTGGACATAGGCATAGCCTGGCGACGTACACCATTGTCCGCCCCACGCAGTCGCGCCCCACGCGATCTTTTTGGCCGCATCGGGGATGTTTGCGGTCTGGTCGACCAAGGCAGGATTTTGGCCGCCTAGTTCGAGCAGAACCGGCGTAAGATTCTCGGCCGCGGCATGCGCAACCACCTTTCCCACCTTGGTGCTGCCCGTGAAAAAGATGAAGTCGAAGGGAAGCTTCAGGAGTTCGGTTGTTTCCTCGCGGCCTCCCGCTACGGCGCAGACCGCGCGGGGGTCGAAGTATTTCGGCACGAGATCGAGCAGCACCGCCGACGTAGCCGACAAGGCCGGACTGAGCTTGAGGACGCAAGTATTGCCGGCGGCCAGGACCGCGATAGCGGGCCGAAGCAGCAATGTCAGGGGACCGTTGGACGGCCCGATGACCAGGACCGCGCCGTAAGGGTCGCGATAGATCATTCCCTTGTGGCCGGTCTTGGCAAGCGCTGTGGGAAGGGATGCTTCCGTCGGGGCCATCCATGAAGAAAGCTGGCTCTTCTGAAACTCAGTCTCCGTTACCGCAGTCGCAGTTTCGAAGATATGTTCCTGGCTGGCGGTTTTGAAGTCGCGTGCAATGGCCTCCTGCAACGCAGCTTCATTCTCCTTGACCATCCTGCCCATACGATCGAGCTGTTCGACCCGCCACGCATGCGAGCGGGTGATGTTGCTGGCAAAATGAGACTTCTGCGCATCAAATAGACTCTGGAACGGGTTCATTGTCTTCTACCTGGGCTCGTGGATTACTCTCGAATGCCGGTTGCGATCGCTTGTCCGAGATGGTGCGGCGGACTGCTCCGCAAGTCCGGTGGCTTGGTCTTCCGAAAGATCGCCGCTCACGCTCGACCTTCCGTCGTTCATCACGTCATGGTCAGGACCATGCGAAAGCGCGCCTTGCCTGACATCATTTTCGCGTAGGCGGCCGCGGCTTGCTCGAGCGGGACCGTTTCGATCATCGCAGAGGCTCCGCTCAGCACGCTGAAACGGAGCGTTGCGTCGCCTGTAGCCGGGTCGCCCGTGAGAGCGCCTTGAAGTCTACGATTTCCGAATATCAGGTCCGCGCTCGACGTCTCGATCGGCTCCGGTCCAACGCCCAGGACGATCGAAACGCCTTCGGGACGCAGGCCGTTGAAGGTTTCGGCGATCGTCTTGCCGCCCGACGCGGTGATCAGAATCACTTTCGCCCCACCGAGTTTTTGCAGAGCCGAGCCGGCGTCGGTTACCGCGCTGTCGATGAAATGATGGGCGCCGAGATTCTTCGCCAATTCCGCTTTGTCGGCGCCGCGCGCAATCGCCGCGACCTCGAACCCCATGTGACGCGCATATTGGACCGCCAGGTGACCGAGCCCGCCGATGCCGAATATCGCGACGAGGTCACCCGCCCGCGCCGGCGCGTTTCTTAGAGCGCCGAATGTCGTGAGTCCGGCGCAAAGCAGCGGCGCCGCGTCGATGGAGGACAAATCGTCGGGAATCGACATGAGACCGCTCGCCTTGGCGAGCAAGACTTCGGCATAGCCGCCGTCGTGATGAACGCCCGTGTTCTCCTGGTTCCGGCAGTTCACAAGGTCGCCGCCACGGCAAAATTCGCAATAACCGCAAGAGCCGGCCAGAAAGCCGACGCCGACCCTCTGGCCGACTTGCCAACCGCGAACGCCGGATCCCACCGCCTCAATGCGCCCGACCACCTCGTGGCCGGGTACACGCGGATAGGTAACGCCAGGCAAGCTTCCTTCGACCGTTCCCGCGTCCGAGTGGCAAACACCGCACGCCTCGACGCGAATGCGTACCTGATCGTGGCCGGGATCCCGAAGCGGCCGCCTCACTTCAGCGAACTCTCCAGGTTTCCGTACCTCAATGGCCTTGTAGGTCTCGCTCATCGTCGTGGCTCTCGCTCATTGTCGTCATTTGCTGACCGGAAGCGGCGGCAATTCTGCCGCGGCGTATTCAATGCGTTGGCAGTACGCCTGAATGCGTTCGTAACCACCGCTCCACGTTTCCGCGAGGCAAATTGGTATCCGACGAAGAACGTCTGTGCGAATAAAGCGCTGCAAATCTCGGCAAGTCGTTGCGTGCTCGGAAGCCGATTCTTCGGCTCGGTCGTGATGCAGCTTTTTCTCTGGGCCTACGGACCACATGGGTCCGCAGGCCACGACGCTCATCAGCTGTCAGCAGTCCTACTTCGGCCGTCTAAGAGTCGCTGATGTCGATCGATACCATCAGCATAATCCAGGATCGGACGCCGGTCGGGGCCGCGCGTGTAAGCGCGACGCTTGCTCGACAAGCGCATGCCGTTGGCCTCGGTGTATGATGGCGCATACCGCTGGTGAATTTGCAGATGCAGCATGACCAAGGGGGGCATCACCCAGCGCTTAGCTTCAGCTTCGGCGAGAGAAAGACGACCTCACTTCTGCGATCTGCGCAGTTTCGGCGAAAGCGATTGAATCGGATAACGTTGCGGTCAATCCGAGGAACGCTCAAGTGCTGACGTGCCGATGGTGAGCGAACTTCGCTACGGGCATCAACGAACAATCGTTTGATCATGACGGCCGGGCAGGAATCGCAAACTGAAAGAGAGCCCCGCGTGGCTCGCACGCGCTGACCCACAGGCGTCCGCCATGGGCTTCGATGATTGAACGGCAGATTGTTAGTCCCATCCCCATGCCGTTTGGCTTTGTCGTGTAGAATGGTTCAAAGAGATGTGGGAGGGTCTCCGGACTCACCCCAGGGCCAGTATCCTGAACCCCAACGTACAGATCGTTCAATTCGATCTGACGGGTGGTGACCAGCAACCGTCGCACGCCCTCAGTAACTGCGCTCATCGCCTGCACGGCGTTGAGAATGAGGTTTAGCACGACTTGCTGAAGTTGGACCCGATCCCCGGCAATGATAGGCAGGCCGTTCGCGAGCTGGCTCACCACTGAAATCCCGTTCTTCAGTGCTTCTCCTTGAGTAAGCTCAATCACTTCCCGCAGAGCCTCGTTCATATCGACCCGATCCAATCGGGGCGACGCTTTCTGCATGAGCGCACGCATTCGACCGACGATGGCATCGACTCGATCAGCGTCCTTGACGGCAGCGGCGAGCGCCTCTGAGACCTCCTGCAAATCCGGAGGGTTTCTACGCAAGAAATTCAGCGCCGCAATGACGTTGTTGCGCGCCGCCGCAATCGGCTGCTTGACCTCATGTGTAATAGAGGCGCTGAGTTCCCCCATCGTTACGAGGCGGTTCGCGTGCGCCAGCTGCATCTGCTGCTCCCGCAGCTGCCGCTCGCGGCGGGTGATCTCCAGGACAATGGCTGCCTGCGCAGCGAAGTCCGTGACCACTTCGATCTCCTTCTCCGTAAAGGGCTCTATGCGGTGCCGCCCAAGAGAAAGCGTTCCGATTAGCTCGTCGTTTCTGAGCATCGGCACGAAGAGGACTGTCCGAATGCCAACTTTGGATATAGGCTCCCGTTCAGCTTCTCCCGGAAAATTGCGTTCAAGATGTGTGGCTAAGTCGGGGATGTGGACCGGCGACTTGCTTCCGAAGAGGCTACCTACAAAGCTGTTGAATTCCCGAAGCATTGGTGGTGACCACAACCCTGACACCGCGGGGCTTCCTCTAAAGGCAACGAGACGAAAGCCTATTTCCTCGACAAGACGGAAGGCGCTCCAGTCTGTTCGGCAGAGATGCATTGTGTTGTCGATGATGCTGTCGAATATGGGCTGCAAGTCGTGTGGTGAATTGGCAATAGCACGCAGCACTGCCGAGATGGCCGCCCGTTGCCGAAGGACCTCGGCCAGCTCCTTTTGCGAATCTGAGCGAGCGTGAGCAGCTTCGGGCGCTTCGCCGGTTCCGGGCTGGTTCATGGCAGCTCCTTCCCGATCTAAGTTGCGGGAGAGATGGTATCGCTCCAGCCGCTACTCGGATAGCTCCCGCGGGGAACCGCAGCCCAAAAAATGCGTCGGTGTCTAAGAGAAGGCAACGTCACTGATGTCGATCGATACCATCAGCATATCCAATATTGGGCGCCGGTCGGGGCCGCGCGTGTATGCGCGACGCTTGCTCGGCAAGCGCATGCCATTGGCCTCGGTATATTCCAGCATCAGTTGCGCGGCGGGGAAGCCGCCGGCGATGTTGACGCTGTAGTCATGACGGCGGAGCTCGAATTTCTCGTCAAAGAAGAAATCCTGAACCTGGCAGTGTGTCTCGATCGAGCCGGGAAAATAGACACGAAGCACCCGCCAGGTCTCCTTCCCTTCCTGCCAGGGCGCAGTCTCCTCGACGCGGAAGCCATCCATCGCAAAGGCGAAGGGCGTCGTGAGGTAGGTCCACAACGCTTCGCCGTTGAAGTAGGCGCGATGCAGAGGGTCCCAGGGTGTGTGCATCTGGTGTCCAGCAAACGAATCCCTGGGCGCAATACGTTCCGCGACCAGGGCTCCGTCGAGCTTCTCGATCGCGATCCGGTCGGGCGTGAACATGGTGCGTTGATCTGCGGCGCCATAAGGAGTCACGGACGATCGCTCCTCGTGCAGCCATACGGCCATGCGGCGCGGATTTGAGTCCTGCAAAACGCCCTTCAGGGCAAAGAAGCCGCCGCCACTGACGATAGTGGCCTCAACCTTGTTGTAGCTACGCCAGCGCTCCAGACCGCCGTGTGCGTCGAGAACCTTCGTCAGCAGCTCATTCATAGCTTTTGTCTCCAATCCTCAAGTGCAATCGTCGGCATTTCGAAGCGCTCGCGGGTGCGCGTGTACCAGCCACCTTCCATACGACCGATCAGGTCAAGCTTTTCGGCATCGATGTGCTGGCGGGCAGCATTGGTCACGGCCTCATCCCGGACATGCACCATCAGGATCTTACCGAGCACCAGACCGAAGCTGCCGAGCGCGATTTCCTGCATGAAGGTACACTCCATCGAGACCGGCGCCTCCGCGATACGGGGGACGCCGACCCGCATCGAGGGCGCCAGCGAGAGGCCTGCTTTTCTCGGCTCCTCGACGCCTCTGGGAAACGCAATCGACGTGACGCGCATTTGCTCGGCCAGTGCGAACGGCACCAGATTGACGACGAATTGCTCGTTGGTGCGGATGTTGACGCGGGTGTCCTTTGGTTCAGCCGGTCCTCTGCTGCCGATGCCAATACCCACTGTCGCTGGATCGCTGCCGAACACGTTGAAGAACGAGAACGGCGCTGCGTTGGTTGCGCCGGCAGCATCACGGGTCGTCACCCACGCGATCGGCCGCGGCAAAACGGTCGCCAGCAGCAGTCTGTAGCGTTCGAGTGCTGGCATTCTTTCGAAATCAAACTGCATGGCTTTTCCGATCCTTGGTTGCCCGGTTGATCTGGTCGGCTCTAGCGCCTCGCTTCACCCCTTTGTTGTCGACTTTTAATCCTTGCCGGCGAGTCACCGCATCGACGTTGCGGTAGCTCTCGACTTCGAGACGTTTTCCTTGGCGTTGTATCGAGGAGCCGGGACTGCGCTTGAGAGCTTGCCGAACATGGCGCGGCGCGCGGTCTCATATCGGTCCCAATCGGCCTTGTCGGCGAGGGAGGGAATGGTAACAACCTCACCCTGGTCGAGACCGGCTAGTGCGGCATCGACCATGTCGTCGGCCGTCATCACGATCGCGGCAGGTAGCTGGTGGACCGGCACACCGGCTATGTCCCAGAAGTCGGTCGCCGTCGCGCCGGGCAGGACGGCCTGGACGCGCACACCCTTGCCGGCAAGCTCGTGGTGCAGCGAAAGGGAGAAGGCCAGCACGAAGGCTTTGCTTCCGCCATAAACGCCGTTGAGCGTTTCGGGAGAGATCGCCACGATCGACGAGATATTGATAATGGTGCCGCTGCCGCGGGCGACGAAGCCCGGGACCGCGGCATGGGTCAGTCGGGCCGGCGCGCCGACATTGAGGCGGATCATCTCGTCCATCTTCTCGACGTCGGCATTAAGCAGTGGCGCCGTGGCCCCAACGCCGGCATTGTTGACCAGGAGCGTGATGTCCGCGTTCGCGCGCAGGATTGCCTCGACCTTGGCCAGATCCGTCCTGTCGTTGAGGTCGGCTGCGACCGTGTCGACGGAGCGGCCAGTTGAGCTTCTCAAGCGCTGCGCAAGGCCGGCGAGACGGGTCTTGTTGCGGGCGACGAGGATCAGGTCATAACCCCGATAGGCCAGACGGTCGGCATAGACGGCGCCGATGCCGGCGGATGCGCCGGTGATCAGGGCGGTGCCTTTGGTTGTGGTGGTCATGGACGTTCTCCTCTGTTGCGTCCAGAGCTAAGGCCTTCCGAAATCTGGCGCTATATGGCAAAGTCGAGAGCTATCCTTCCAATATATGGAAGAGGAGCCGATGGATCGCCTGGAAGCGATGTCGACCTTTCTGGCCGTGGTCGAGAGCGGCAGCCTGTCAGCTGCGGCGCGGCAATTGAAAACGCCTTTGGCGACAGTCAGCCGCAAGGTCTCCGAGCTCGAGTCCCACTTGCGGGCGAAGCTGTTCAACCGGTCGAGCCGCAAGCTGGTCCTCACCGAGGCTGGCAGTTCCTATTTGGCAGCGTGCAAGCGGATTTTGGCTGATGTGACCGAGGCCGAGCGCGCCGCCTCCGGCGAATACTCCGCTCCGACCGGAGAATTGATCGTGACCGCTCCGGTTGGGCTTGGCCGCGCTTACCTCATCCCGATCCTGGCGGATTTCCTCAAGGCCTACCCGGACATCAAGGCCAGTCTGCTCCTCGCCGATCGCGTGCAGAGTCTGTTTCAGGAACAGATCGACGTTGGGCTACGCATCGGCGCGCTGCCCGACAGCAGCCTGATTGCAGTACGCCTCGGTACGACGCGTCGCATAGTTTGCGCCAGCCCCGCCTACCTCGCAGCCCAGGGAACGCCGCGCACTCCGGACGATCTCGCCGGGCATGACTGCATCACCTATGCCGGTTTCATGTCCCCTGATGTCTGGACATTCTTCAAAGACAAGACGGCCGTCGCGGTGCCCGTGCGTGCGCGGCTTGTGGTCGGGAGCGCCGAGGCCGCCTGCGACGCTGCGTGCGCCGGCATCGGAATTGCCTCCGCCTTCGCCTATCATTTCAAGACGGCGCTCGAGCGCGGGACCCTCACGACCCTGCTCGATGAATTCCAGCCGGAACCACTGCCGGTCAATCTCGTTTACGCCGCCAACCGGTTTCTGCCGATCAAGGTGCGCGCTTTCCTGGATTTTGCAGCGCCCAGGCTGAAGCGATTCTTCGCGGAGGGCCAACCGCCTGCCTTCTAGGTGAGATCGAATCTCACCTCGTCAGCGCGAGTAAGCCTTGCTTCGCCTGACTTGGTCGAGCCACCGCGCAAAGCGCGGGTGCCTTGCAAACCTGCTTTCAAATGCCGCCAGCTCCTGCTGGAAGTATGGGAGTGAAAGAAGTGCCTCAATGTCTGGCTCCCTGGTCTTCCAGATCGCGTGAGGAAAGAAGCCATACACTTTGAGCTCATAAAGTTCGAAGATTGAATAGATGATCTCGTGCGCGGCCCGGCGTTCTTCAGGTGTCTTTTCAACGTTGCTGGAAACCTCTTGTTCGACGAGCGCGCCGATCGGGAGGCTCCGCCGTAGATCGGAGATTCGGTCGGAATATCTGAGGAAGATGTCGGCTCCCAAACGCCGATTGTTGGTGTGCACGGCAGCGTAGATGGCGATACTGCCAACGATGACGGTACCAAGCGTCATAAATCTGAGAATATGTTCAAGCACTCCTTACCTCATCGCTACCTTAGGCTCCCTTGCTCGGCCGCTTTCCGAATTCGCAGCGCCATCCCGCAAGGCGTTCGGCTGGATGCTCTTTCATCCAGTCGGCAAGCTGCGGTGCTCCCATCATGCAGGACTGCATCGAGACGTCGGCGAAGTCGGAGGTGGTGACGGTCTGCTCGTGGCAATTTGCCGGGGCGGACAGACTGCAGAGCACGGCGACGATCGCAATCATGGCAAAAGCCCATCCCTGCCATCGGCATTGGCGCTGGCGATCGCATGACGGACGAGGGCTTTGTCGCTCTGTTCGTTAGCAGGAGCAACCGGTGGGAACACGCTGTCGTATATCGCGCGGGCTTCTCGAATGAGGCGGAGCCGCTCGCGCTCAGACCTCGGAACCAATTGAACAACCTCACCCATGTTCGCTCCTATTATATTATTATCGTCATTTCACACCCTAGATGGGCCCTTGACGCCGGCGCTGAAACCTCGCAGGCGGTAACGTGGGTATAAAATACTCGTGACGGAAGCCGAATTTGGAACGCCAACCGTTGGCATGCATCGGTCGGGATCGCCTGAGAGCCGCCTTCGGCAAAAGGCAGTCTCACGAACAATGACTTCAATTCGGCTTGCCTAGGACAAATGCGAAGGGCACAACGAAGAGCTCGTCGCCCTGATCGTCGTTGACATGCAGGATCCAGTCACGCCAATCCTCGAGGCTGCGCTCGTTGGTGAAGGACTGCACCACGCGAGTCGCATGATCGCGCGCCTCAGCGAGGTCGTCCACCACGGCGCCACGGTGATCGACGAAAACCTTGTTCGCGTTGGAGCAGTGAAAATACACCTGGGTCATATTCAACCTCCATAAAATAGAGCGGATAGCCGCTCAACCGCCGCACTTCGTCGCCAACAGATCATTGAAAGCGTTGATTTCGGAGTCCAGCACAGCGAGGTTTCGCTCGCCGTTGGCGCACCTCGTCGCTGTCTGCCGAAGCGTCACCGATTCGTAGAACGAGGCGGCGTAGGCACGGCAGGCCGTCTCCTGGTCGGTAGCTTTGGCTGGTTGGCTGCGCAACAGCTCCCAGCGTGCGCGAGAGGCGTTGATGTCCTTGTTTGAGGCGCACTCGGCCGCAAGCGAGGGGACCGTGGATGCGTTAATGACGGCAGAAGCGACGAGAACAACGATTCTCCTCATGAGCAAACTCCGCAAAACGAGCTGTTGTGAGGAGAATTAACGCCCTGCGGTTCTATCTTCTATTGCACGCGGGTCGTTCCAAGCGCCGCTTTGGTTGCGCCGCATAAACCTTGGCTCAGAAGAGACGAGCGACAGTTTTCGGACGCCCCACCGGGACCACCACCTCCAAGCGGAGTGAAGGCACCACCGGTCGACGACGGACGCGGTACCCGCACGCTTCCTACGGCGCCGGAGATGAAGGGCCAGGAATGCAGTCGGGCCGCGCCGGAGTTTCGCCGATCAGTCCGAGGAAGCTCGTCTTGAGCTCAGATCGCACTCTTTGAAGGAGCGCTCCGCTCTCGCCGTCCCTGATCGTGACCGTTGCGGTCAAGCCTGACACCAGTGGCACGCCGGGCGGCACGTTGTCTATCGCGATTCGGACCGGCACTCTCTGCGCCAAGCGCACCCAGGTGTAAACGGGATCGACGTTTGGTAACCCCTGCGTCGAAGCGGCTGCGTTGGATACGCTGACGCCACGAGTCACTGTTGCGATGTGACCTGTGATCGGCGCCGGGTAGCCCATCAGTTTTGCCTCGACGCGGTCACCCACACACAGGCGGGCCAGCTTAGTTTCCTCGAAATAGCCGTCAACCCAGTAACTGTCCGTGTCGATGATCGAGACGTTAGTGCCGCCTTGATGCGCGTAGTCTCCTTCTCTGAGCAGGAGGTTTGTGACAATTCCATTCACCGGACTGCGTACTTCGGTGCGCCGCAGGTTGATCTCCGCCTGCCGCACCTGCTGCTGGGCCGACTCGACGGCAGCTTTTGCCTGAAGTGCATTTCCCTCGTAGATCTGCTTCTCTTCGGTGCTGCTCGCCAGATCCGACAAGCGTCGCCGACGTTCAGACTGCAAATCCTTCACGTTGAGGTCCGCGATCCTCTGCTGCAAGACCGCCTTGTTTGTGCGCAGCGCGACGTCGAAATCGACAGGATCGATGACGTACAGTACGTCGCCCTTGTGAACGAATTGATTATCGACGATCCGCAACTCGGTGATATTGCCGGAAATTTCCGGCGCGACATTTGCCACTTGCACCCGCACTCGTCCGTCGCGTGTCCATGGCCCGGCGTTGTACTGGTCCCAGGTCACGAGAGCGATTAGCACCGCAACGACCGCGATCGCGGCTGTAGCCATTTTGCTCAGCAGAAGCCGCGCGGTCCGCAAGGCGTCACGTCGCCGCGCGGCGGATTTCCCGTAAGACGAGACACTCGGTTTATCGTTTCGACGACCTTCCGGCACCCGTCGCGCAATTTCTTCCAACTCGCCGGCTTGGCGAGCTAAGTTCGGCGAAGAGCGAGTGACGGTTGCCCCCACCTCTTCCTGCTGAACCGCATCATCACGAACCGTCGCGTCCATGGCGCCCTCCTCTAGAACAACAACATCGATAAGCTCAGGATAGTCACATACAGACTGAGCTCAGCAATCGAGGCGTGACTAAACATCCTCGCGAATCCGACGACATGCAGAAGCGGTCGCAGGACGATGATGACGACGACAGCCGTCATTAGGTAGGTGACAAATGGCGCCACGAGAACGCCTCCGATGATCAGCTCTGAAAAGGTGTGTGCCATCAGGTTGCCTTTCGAGCGGAATCGACGCCCCTGCCCCGGTCAACGATGCTGCCCGTCAGTATTAGGCACGCAGCAATATCCACCTCTCTCGAATTTCTGTGTGCGGCCGTTTCATGTAGCCGGCGAGCAATGGTGCGCAGGGATGCCGTGTCCCGCTTGGCAATCGCCGCGCGCGCTTCGTCTGCCAGTGATGCAAGTGGCCCATCGGCAAGCGACATCAGCTTCGCCTCGCAAAGCCGGACAATCGTCGATTGGTCGAAGCAAGAGAGCATTTCTGCGAGGGCGCGACTATCCTGCGCTCCTCCGACCGCGAGAAACTGTCCAATTCGCGCGGCATCCCGGAACGTTGCTTCTTCTGAAGGCTCTCCGATCTGCTGCGCCGGTTTCCGCAGCTCGCGGCGAGCCTCCGCGAGCAGCCACGTCCTTCGCTCGTCATCGGAGACGGGAGGAATCAACGTCTGTGCCGCCAGTAGCAGCGCCGCTGCCGCGACAAGAAACAGAGAGGTGAAGAGGAAGCTCTGCGGATTGTAAGTCTGCGGATTACTCGGTGCCAGGATAACCGGTATGAAAAGCAGATTCACCCGGCCGAGCGATGACCACAGAGGGTTTTGTGACTTCATGAGAATGGCTGCACCGATCGTGAAGGGAGCCATGGCGATCGCCAACACGGGAAAGGCGTCGGCGCCGTTGAGGATCATGAATTCGAGTATGCCGGTCAGGGCAACTGCGATCGGTGAACCAACAACCGTGATGGCGGTGAAGCCGCGGGCGCTCGGTGTTGTGGCTCCTAACCCGGTGATCAGCGCGACAAACGACAGCGAGGCGCTCGCCGCGGGCCATCCAGCCCAAACGTAGAATATTGAGGCAATTGCAAGCCACAGGGCGGCGCGGACACCACTTGCAGCTGCAGTTCTGTAGGATCGATACAAGGGCGCACGCCAAACCCGCAGTGGCCATCGCGCCGACCTCAGGGCTAACAGATCCTGGTAAACCTCGTCATCCCGACGTCGCCATTCTCTGGCTGTCCATGCCGAAGCTTCGGTCCCGGCGTTACGTACATGCTCTTGTCCTGCTACAAGTACCGGCTGCGGCGCAGGCAGCGCAGAATCGACCGCGCGTTGGTGCGCAGCTCTTGCCTGATCCGTGTCATCGACATCAACAGGACTGCTGTTCAAGATCCTGGCTGCCTGCAATTCAGCAACCAATCCGACCGCGACGCTACGGGCGGCGACGCTCCTTACCAATCCACTGCTCGTCTCCAGGGCTATGCTGGCGATCTCAGGTCGGAGCGCCACGATTTCCCGAAGCAGCGTCAGGAATGTAGCCGAGTTGCCTGGTTCGGCGCCATAGGCTGCGCCCGCATATGCGCGAATGCGGCGGCGAATCGTCGCGAGTTGCACCATGAGCCGTGGATGACGGTCGGGGGTGTACACCAGCGTGTTTATGACCGCCATCGACAGAACGCCGACCGCGATCGCGGCGCCGCGCGCTACGCCTGATTCAAACACGTGCTGTGGGTTGTCGATCTGTTGTGTCGCAATGAGTGCAACGGTGTAACCGGACAGTACTGCGGCATAGGCTCGATAGCCGTCCAAAAGGTTCGCCGCAAAGACGCAAATGCCAATCCACACCGCGAATGCAACGAGGATTAGATCCCTCTCCTGGGCGAATATCCCGGTGATTGCGATTGATGCTGCGACACCCACAATCGTGCCGAGCAATCGAAAACCGGCCTTGTCCAGCGCCTGACCGCGGGTCGGTTCGGCGAGAATTCCAACAGTGACCGCCGCCGAGGCCGGGGCTTCAAGCTGCAGCCAAAAGCTCACGAACAGGGCCAAGATCATGGCCAGCCAAACGCGGATGGCGAAGCTCCAGGAGCTGAGGGGGATATTCGCCAAAGTGAGCGGCTGCTCTGATGTTGTCGCGACCACGGTGATACCTCGGCAGATGCTTCGCCACTCCCGCTCAGTTCTCGTGTCCCGTCACATCGACTGAGGCGACGAAGCAGTAGCCACGTCCGGGGATGTTGACGATGAACCGATGCCCGTCCCTGCCGTCGCGCAGCGCGCGACGCAGCGCAGACATGTGGACCGTGAGGTTGGCAGGCTCGACAAAGACATTGGGCCAAACCCGAGCCATCAAGTCCTGCTTGCTGACCAGCAAGCCGCGACGTTCAAGCAAAGCAATCAGGATCTCCAGAGCACGACTCCCGAGCGGTACGGGCCTGTCGCCTTCCAGAAGAAGAAACTGCGTTGGAAGCAGGTGGAACGGTCCGAACGAGACTTTGGCCGCAGTGGTGCCGGCTGATCCGGCTCGTTTCCCGGGGAATGGCTCGACCGCATCAGGAGTATGAACGGCACGTCTCACGTCAGGTCGCGATTCGGGATCAAATCGCGTCGAGCCTTCGAAATTCGCAGCCGAACCAGATGCGCGCATTATGACCTCGCGTGCTTTCGCGGGGCGAATCCCCGCAACGATGCTCGTGAGGCGAATTTGGTGAGTTGGAATGCGGTAGGCTATTGCACGCGGGTGGCGCGTAACGACGGATTTGGCTGTGTTAGTTGAACCAAAATTTACACTGCACCTCGCGGATTGGCGCGAGAAAGGGGCGCGCCTGCCGTGCAGGTGACGGGTTGCACCAGGTTGACAGGGCTAAGAACGTTGTGGTGTGCCAGGCACGAGCTTGAGCTTGTCAGCCATCCGCCCGAGTTCGGGAAGCGAGCCGGCCTGCATCTTCTGCATTGCCCTGCTGCGATGCACTTTCACGGTGGCCTCAGCGATGCCGATCTCATGGGCAATCTGTTTGCTCAAGCGGCCGCGAGCAACCTGGATCACGATTTCGCGTTCCCTGGGACTTAGTGACCCGAAACGCTCCCTGAGAACGGCCAAGTCCTTGTCACTTTCCCGCCGTGCACGGTCGCGAGAGAGACCGAGCTGAATGGCGTCGAGCAGATCCTGATCGCGAAACGGCTTGGTCAGGAACTCGATGGCACCTCTCTTCATCGCCTGCACAGACATTGGGATGTCGCCATGTCCGGTGATGAAGATGATCGGGATCTCCCTGTTCGCTGCGGTGAGCTCGCACTGGAGGTCGAGGCCGCTTTGGCCGGGTAGTCTGATATCGAGCACCAGGCAAGTTGGACAGGCCGGAGGATCGGACTTGAGGAAGTCGGAGATAGAGGCAAACAGCTGAACATCGATACCGAGCGAACGCAACAGCCGCCCGATCGACGCGCGGAGATCCGGGTCGTCGTCGATGACCAACACGGTGGAGTCTGGGTCAGACATCGCTGCTGCTCGGAAGAGATCGCGAAAATCAACCTTTGCCTAGTTCACGGCCAGTTCCGCATATCTAGTCCTAATCCTTGAACCTGAACAGTCCCATTTTTCGCGGAGAATGCGCGCGGGGGTACACCAAAGTTTACCCAATACTGGCACGGCTCGACCTCGTGCGACGCGCCGGTCGACTTATGACGATCTACAGTCGGTGGCCACTGAGCGAGCCGACCCACAGCTCAGACGCCCCACTCCGGCTCCGGGCTGGCGGCTGATCGAGCCAGCGCCTTCGCTGCATCATCGCGCGAGGCCTTCTCGGCTCGCCGCTCATAGTCGTCGGCCAGCTTCTTGAGCTGGCCCGCGATCGTCAGGTCAGTCATGCTCCTGGCGGTGCGAAGCAACGTCTGCGCTGTCTTCAAATATTCTTTGCCTCGTTGTGAGATTTGAAGGGTCATGACGCCCTCGTGCGGTTTTCGGAGGAATGGTCGAAGGCGAGTTGGAGCCAGCCCACCCAATTGCGGTCACTTTGGCGGCGCGCTTTGAAGCGATCGACGCACGTCCTGGAGCAAAGCTGAGTTCGCCACGAATAATGCCGGACGAGCCCAAACTTGCCATCACAGAGTGCACATCGCTTTGCCGTGTGAGGTCCTCGATTTTCCAGGCGGTAAGACATTGCTCTCTCCTCTTGGCCTTTGGGAATTTCGGACACATGCACACTAGGAGGACAGTCACCAAGAGCTCAATTGAGCGCAGGTCGATGTCGGACATCCAAAGGGGACAGGACGACGATACGAAGGCTTATGGCGCTCGGACTCCGTCCTGAGGTAACCCGGTGTGATCTCGGCGCCCGTTCCGTCAGCTGACATTCTCGATCGCAAGCCCTATCGGTCGAGCTTCGCTATTGTCGTCAAGATAAGCCAAAGCTTACGGGGCATCTGCGTTGCACCAGTGGCATTCTCCCCCCACATCGGGCAATTCCATGCGGAGCATCGGCATAGTTGGCTGCCCACACGACGGGTCCAGCGAATGACCATAGGCGGGCATGATGAAAAAGATACTGGTTTCGATCGTCGATGATGACCGGTTCTGTCGCGAGTCCACGTGTCGGCTGTTGAGATCGCTGGGCTATAAGGCCGATTCTTTCTCGTCTGCAGCCGAGTTTCTCGCGTCCCCGCGCCTCGCCGAAACAGCCTGCCTAATCGCCGATATCCAAATGCCAGCCATGACCGGGCTCGAACTCCATCGACAACTTGTCGACACCGGCAACGCCATACCGACAATCCTCGTAACTGCGTTTCCCAATGACGTTGATCGGACCAGCGCCCTGAACGACGGCGTCTTGTGTTACCTGCGCAAGCCAGTGGAGGACGAGCAATTCACACAATGCCTTCGCGAGGCTTTCAGGTCTGCTGACTCGGCGGAAGAGGAGCCGTAAGCTCTCTTTCAATATCGGGCAAGGTGAACTGAAACACAGCACCGCGAGGATCATTCGCTCTCGCCCACAGCTTGCCCCCATGAGCATGGATGATGGAGCGGCAAATCGACAACCCCATGCCTGTTCCGCCGGACTTCGTGGTGTAGAAAGCGTCGAAGATCCGGTCGAGAAGCGCAGGATCAATGCCCGGCCCGGAATCGCGCACGGCCACGAGGACGCCCGCCTGGTCCTGCTCGGTGCTGATCAACAATTCTCTCGCCCCTCCTCAATCGAGCCCATCGCTTCAGCCGCGTTGAGAACCAGGTTCAGCAAGACCTGTTGCAACTGGACACGATCCCCCAAAACCGGAAGCAGCCCCTCCGCAAACCGGATCTGGACCGAAACCCCATTCTTGAGCGTCACGCTTTGCGCCAATGCAGTCACTTCATTGATTGCCGTGTTGAGATCAAAGCGCTCCTTTCGCGGCGGCGCCTTCTTGATTTGCTCCCGGATACGATCGATGATTTCTCCGGATCGATCTGCGTCCGCAACCAGACAGGAGAGCGCTTCCCTCACCTCATCCAGGTCCGGCGGCTGCATATTCAGAAAATTCTCGGCTGCCCGCGCGTTGTTGCGCGCGCTGGCGATCGGTTGCGCGATTTCGTGAGACAGAGAGGCTGCCAATTCTCCCATCATGCTCACGCGGTTCATGTGGGCGAAATCCGATTGCATCTGCTGTAACTGCGCCAGCGCTTGTCTGCGATCATCGATGTCCATATGGGTGCCGTACCACGCAACAACCCTTCCTGTGTCGTCGCGCGAAGGCTCCGCACGAATCAGGAACCAGCGATACGATCCGTCATGGCGGCGTATGCGGGCTTCAATTTCACCCGGCTTTTCAGATGCGAGCAGTTGCAGCCACAAGTCATTCACGCGCGGAAGGTCTTCGGGATGGATCGACCCAGTCCGTTGCCAACTTAGCGCTCGATCAATCGAGTTCCCCGTGTAGTCGAGCATCCGCTTGTTGAAGTACTCGACGGAACCGTCGGCTCTGGCGCGCCAGGCCGCAACTGGAATTGAGTCAAGAGTTTGTTGCACGTGCCTGACGTTCGCCAATTCGGCCTCGCTTCGTCGCAGGGCACTTTCGGCTGTCTTCAGGTCCTGGATATCCGTGTTGGTGCCATACCAAGCGACAACCGCTCCTGCCTCATCGCGCACAGGCTCGGCACGAATGAGGAACCAGCGATACGATCCATCGGAGCCGCGCATGCGGGCTTCGGCTTCGCCCGGTTTTTCAGATGCCAACGTTTGTAGCCAGGCGTCCCGCAGGCGCGGAGCGTCGTCGGGATGGATCAAAGCAAACCACTGCCAACCCAACGCTTGATCAAGCGAGATCCCTGTGTAGTCCAGCCAACGTTTGTTGATGTACTCGGTGGAGCCATCCACCCTGGTGCGCCAAGCCATCGCCGGGATGGAATCGAGTGTTGTCCGTAGCTGGACCGCCTGTTCAGCGCGCTTGCGCTCGGTCAAATCGAGCACGAATCCGACGCCCTCATCCCCGCCTTCGTTGAACGTCGCCGCGCCAACAAGCACGGGAACGCGGCTGCCGTCTTTCCGAACATACTCCTTCTCGAAGGGTGGAGCGATCCCTGTTGAATTCAGCTGTACCCCCGTGAGCTGGTCGCGCTCGCGCCATTCCGGAGCATTCAGCTCGGCCCAGCGCACGCGACCCAAAGCCAGATCCTCGCGGTCATATCCTACGATACGTAGAAACGCATCATTGGCTTCCAGAATCTGCCCTTCGCGGTTCCTGATGATGATTCCGATGATGTTGGCGTCGACCAGACGGCGAATCTTGCCTTCGCGATCTGCGAGGTCGTGATAGAGCCGCGAATTTTCGAGCGAGATCGCCGCTTGCGACGCAAGCACTTTCAACAAGGCGACGCGGTCCGGCGTAAACACATTCGGCGCTAGATGGTTCTCAAGGTAGAGAATTGCCGCGAGCTTTCCCTGGTTGATCAACGGCAAGCAGAGAACCGAACGGACACGCCCCTGAAGAATATAGGAATCGCCAGAAAATGGATTGCGGGACGAAGCGTCATCGAGAATCACAGTCTGATGGGTGCGCGTTCCATATCGAACCACAGATTCAGGCAAGGCGGTCAAGCTGCAGGACCCATCCCCCAGATGCACGATCACATTTTCTCCACTAGCGATCGCTTCTGCCTGAATCTGCAGCTCATCACCTCGCGGGATAATCAGAAGTCCTCGTTCGGCGCCGGCGTGCTCGATGGCCGCGCGCATGAGTTTGTCGATGAGCTTCTCCAACACCATCTCACCGGAGAGTGCTTGCGAGACTTCGATCATTGTTGCGAGATCGAGATGTTCGACCGGCGCTTCGATCGTACCCGCTGGACCCCGCGCGGGCTCGTCCTGCCCTAATCGCGGATGGAGTTGATCGAGCTGCCGCACCTTTCCAGCAGCTCCCCATTTAAGATAGCTCCGCCGTGCATTCCCCAGGTAGAGTTGCGCAATGTCTTCAAATCCACGAGCCGCGTAAAAGCGGGCGGTCAGCTCGCAGGCGAGCGCTTCGTTGTGGACGAAGCCGTTTGCACGGGCCGAGTTGATCGCCCGCTGGTAAAGCCGCTCGGCATCCAGCTCGCGACCTTCCAATCGGGCGATCTCAGCGCCGACCAGTGCGGCGCGGTTTTCGAAATTCTCGCGGCAGTTCTCCGCCCAGATTCCGATCTGTTCGTAATGCGCGGCCAGAGCCTCCAAATGGTCCCGGCGTCGGTTGGGCGAAGCGGAGTCACAAGATGAAGCGCGCGCAAGCGCGCTGTAAAAATGATACTCCGCGAATTCGATGGCCGGCAGCGACGTCCAGATCAGCCGCTGCGCCCTAAGGGACGCCTCGACGGCCGCAGAAAAATCGCCGGCCAGGAAGCTCCCCTGCAGCTTTCGAATCCAATACCAGCACTCCGCAAAGGCCAGGTTCCGATCACCAGACAGATGGCGAACGATCCGGCCTTCATCGAATTGCTCGTCGTCGAAAGAGCCGAATCGGGGAGTCGACCCGCGCAACATTCGGACCAGTGCAAGCTGCGTCGCGATGACTTCGGTGACGAGTTCAAACTGCATCTGCTGCGCCAACGCCAGTCCCTGCTCAGTCTCGCGCTGCACTTCGTCGAGCGGATCGCCGACCATAAGCATGTTGGAGTTGAGGTGGGCGCGGCTGTACGCCGCATAAGTGAGATCACCCGTCTTGTTCGCAACGTCGAACGCCCGATGCAACAGATCGCGGCCACTCCGAGCATGCCTCGTCCACGGCAGGACCTGGTTGCCGAAATTCATGAATATCCTGGCCAGGAAGTGCTTCAAATCGCGCCGCTCGACCAGTTCGTAGCCGACTCGGCCAAATCGATATCCGGCCCTGTAGTCCCCGAAAAGCGGACCGGCAACCATGCCGAGCCGGACATACCCGTTGGACGAGCCGTCGCTGTTGCCGCGATCGAGGCTGAGGCTGACCGCCCCGCAGCCGACCAACGCAAGCAGGTTCGCATCCGTGAACACCGCTGCTGGCCCGAGCTTGCTCAGAACATCGAGAATGGCTAGAGATGCGGGATCGGTCATCAGTGGCAGGTCAACCAGTTCCTCGATCGCGCGGCCACCGAGCTTGGACCAGATCCGCTGATATTCGCGACGCACCTCCTCGTCCGCAGGATGTGCCGACCATGCCACGCCCACATGTTGGAGAAATTCCAGGCCGACAGCGACCGCTTCACTCATTCGCCCACGGGCCGCATACACATCTATTCGCAGGCAAGCGGCGGCTGCCCGTTCGACGGTGTTGGCGGTGCGGGCTGACAGCAGCGTCAGCCGGTTCTCCGCGGCGGCCAATTCGCCGGTCAAGAATTCGCATTCGGCCCGGTGAAGCTCCAGTTCGAACATGAGCTCACGACGGCGCTCCCACGAATCCTCCGGCAACGTTGCGGCACCGGTCGTAAAATACCTAAGGGACGCGCCATAGGCCGTCGACGTCTTGGCGCGCTTACCCGCGATCAGATTCAGCCGGGCCAGTTGCTCGCGCTCTTCGGATGAGGAGATCAATAGTGCGCCGCGGTTGAGCTGGTTGACGATTTCGAAGATCGCTTCGTCCCGCTTTTCCGGAGCAGTCTGCGCCAGCAGCAGCCGGCCGATCGTCAAATGCGCTTCCGCACGTGACGCCTCCGGGATCAGCGCATAGGCGGCTTCCTGCACCCGATCGTGAATGAACTTGTAAGAGCCTGCGACGCGGTCGATGAGTTGTTGACTAATGGCCTCCGAGAAGGCCGCGTGCACCAGTTCCTCCGGTTTGTTTAGAACAGCTGAGAGGATCGCGACGTCCACGACGCTGCCGAGGCAAGCGAGCTGTCGCAACGCGTCCTGAGTGCCGGGTGATAACCGATTCAACTTTTCAGCCAGAAGCTCGACGACATTGTCCGTGTATCTCTTGGCGCGGATGCCTTCCGTGTCCCAGGACCATCGCACCCGCGCCTGATCAAAGGCCAGCAGCCCCTCGTCGGCGAGCACGTGAAGAAACTGGATGGCGAACAACGGATTGCCGTCGGTCTTCGCGTGCACTAACCCGGCAAGAAGGTTTGTCTGCTCGGGGTTGCAGCGGAGCGAGTCCGCAACAAGGTTTCCGAGGTCACTGGTCGCCAGGGGCGCCAGTTTGATATCCCGCACCCTTCCGGTTGCGCGGATCGCCTGCAGCTTGCGCATGAGCGGATGCGTTACGGTGACCTCGTTATCGCGGAAGGCGCCGATGAGGAGGAGATTACGGAGATCGGATCGGCTCAACAAGTCCTCAAGCAGGTCCAGCGTCGCTGCATCGAGCCACTGCAAGTCATCGAGGAACAGCGCCAGAGGATGCTCCGGCCGCGCAAAAACGCCGATCAGCTGCCGAAGCACCGTCTGGAAGCGTCGCTGGGCGTCCTGCGGCGGAAGCTCAACGACCGGCGGTAGCTCACCCATGAGGTGCTTTAGTTCAGGAACGAGATCCGCCATCAGTCCCGCGTTAGATCCCAGGGTTCCCCACAAGGCGTCGCGCCATGACGCGAGATCGGCGTCGCTCTTACCGAGTAGCGGCCGGATCAGGCTCTGAAGGGCCTGTGCCAACGTCGCGTATGGGATATCGCGTTTGAGCTGATCGAACTTGCCGGATGCGAACAGGCCGCGCGGCGGTACCAGCACCGACTGCAGCTCGTTGACGACCGACGATTTGCCGATGCCGGAGTAGCCATAAACCAGGACCAGTTCCGGGGCGCCACCGTTGACGATGCGATCGAAGGAGGCGAGCAAAGTCTCAACCTCGCGCTTCCGCCCGTAGAGTTTCTCGGGGATCCGGAGCCGATCGGACGTGTCGTTTTCGCCCAGCGGAAAGTCGTCGATGCGGCCCCGCGCCTCCCATTCGATCAGGCAGCTGCAAAGGTCGCTTTCGAGGCCGGCCGCCGTTTGATAGCGATCTTCGGCCCTCTTCGCGAGTAGCTTCATGACGATTGTCGAGACGGCGCCAGGGATTTCTTTCAGCCGCTCGGCAGGTGGCACCGGCTGCCTCGCGAGATGGCAGTGCACCCATTCCTTCGGCTCCGTGGCGACAAACGGCAAAGCACCGGTGAGCATCTGGTAGAAGGTGATGCCGAGTGCGTAGAGGTCGCTCCGCGAATCGATTGACCGATTCATCCGCCCGGTCTGCTCGGGCGCCATGTAGGCGAGTGTGCCGGCAATCATCTCGGGAGGGTGAGGTGATTGACGTTCACGCTCGAAGCGCGACGCAATGCCGAACCCCGTCAGCTTCACCTCGCCGGTCACCCCGTTGAGGAGGATGTTGGCTGGCTTGATGTCCTTGTGGATGAGCCCGCGCCGGTGAAGCTTGCCCACGACCGAGGCAATAGTGCTGCCGAGGCGCAAGAAGCGCCCGATATCCATGGGCACGCCGAGCAACATCTCGAGCGGCTCGCCGCCCGCATCATCGAGCACCAGCACGGTCCGATTGGCTTCGCGCACGAGCTCCAATGGCCGCACTGCCCACGTGCTATCGAGTTCGTCCTTCAGCTCGTATTCGTGACTGAAGCGATCGAAGGTTGAACGAGACGGGTGCTCGGTCGCAGGAACAATGAGCAGCACGGCGCACCGCTTACCCTCATCATCGAGTCGCCAGCCGCGGTGAAACACGCGCTCGCCGTCTCTCCACAAGACCTGAGAGCCACCGTCCACGTTCGCGACGTTCTGCGAATGCGGCACCATCTCTGAGCCTCCGGCATTCGGACTCCCAATTGAGTTCGGCCAGCCACACTTTGCGTGCGCGATGTGCGCGGCCTCGCTCCGGCTGTAGAAATCGTACCCGATCGCCTGAGAAATACCAGCCGTCCGATGATCTTGCCCGGTCCGGAATACGCGAAATCTCCCTTCCGGTTAGCGGCAATTTGGCGCGATTTGCCGGCCTTTACTCGCAACGATGGCGCACGTGGGCCAACTAGAGGCCAGCGAGACGCGACAACTCTGACCCGAAGGAAAAACCATGACGGTACTTGAAGCAACCAAATCGAAGAATTCATCGAGCGTCGCCCGCTCCGGCAGGCTGTTCGTTCTCGAACTGAGCGGGGACCGCATTCACTCGATGAAACCCGATGGCTCCGACCGCAAGACCATCGTCACTGATTGTCGCTTTCCCGACGGCATCGCGGTCGATTTGGAGGCAGGTCATATCTATTGGACCAACATGGGCGTTCCCAACCTCAATGACGGCTCGATCGAGCGAGCCGATCTCGACGGTGGGAATCGCAAGATCATCATTCCACCAGGCGTTACGTATACGCCGAAACAGATGCACCTCGACGAAGAGGGAAAGAAGCTCTATTGGTGCGACCGCGAAGGCATGCGCGTGATGCGCGCGAACCTCGACGGCTCGCAGGTCGAAACGCTGGTCGAGACCGGCCGCGGCGACAAGGACCGGAAAGATCAAACCCGGTGGTGCGTCGGAATCACCGTCGATCCCAACCGGCGGCACATCTACTGGACGCAAAAGGGTCCTGACAACGGCGACCTCGGCCGCATCTTCCGCGCCAACATCGACCTCCCGAAGGGGGAAAGCCCGGCGAACCGCTCCGACATCGAGGTGTTGTTTGATCGCCTGCCGGAACCGATCGACCTCGAGCTCGATGTGGCGAACCGCGTCCTCTACTGGACCGACCGCGGCGATCCTCCGCGCGGCAACACCGTCAATCGCGCGCCGATCGACACAAAGGCGGAGCCCGAGATCCTGGTCACGCATCTGATGGAAGGCATCGGCATCGCGCTCGATGTGCCTGGCAACCGGATGTTCGTCACCGACTTCGCCGGCTCGGTATATTCCGCCGATCTCGATGGCAAGAACGAACGCAACTTCCTCTACGCCCAGGGCAACCTCACCGGCATCGCCTACGCCGAAATCTGACAAATGCATCGGAGACGTGAAATGACCAACACCAAACCCATTCACCGCATCGCCATCATCGGCACCGGCGTGATCGGCGCGAGCTGGGCCTCGCTGTTCCTCGCCAAGGGATTGCAGGTTGTCGCGACCGACCCCGCACCGAACGCGGAAGCCTCGCTGCGCAAGTTCGTGGACACGGCCTGGCCGGCGCTCAAGCGACTGGGCCTGTCAGCGGGAGCGTCGCAGTCGAACCTCAAGTTCACGACCGACCTCGCGCAGGCGGTCGCCGGCGTCGACCTCGTCCAGGAAAACGGGCCCGAGCGGATCGATTTCAAACAGAAACTCTACGGGCAGCTCGATGAACTGCTGCCACCCGAGGTGATCATCGCATCGAGCTCTTCCGGGCTCACCATGAGCGAGATCCAGAAGGGAGCCGCCACGCATCCCGAGCGCTGTGTCATCGGCCATCCGTTCAATCCGCCGCACTTGATTCCGCTGACCGAAATCGTCGGCGGAGCCAAAACCTCGGAAGCGACAATCCGGCGCGCTGAGGAATTCTACACCTCGATCGGGCAAAAGACAGTGCGCGTCAACAAGGAGTTGCCCGGCCACGTCGCAAATCGCTTGCAGTCCGCTCTGGCGCGCGAGGTCTACTATCTCGTCGCCGAGGGCGTGGTGAGCGCCGCCGACGTCGACACTGCCTTATCCTGGGGCCCGGGCCTGCGCTGGGGCGTCATGGGCAACATGATGCTCAATCACCTTGGCGGTGGACCAGGCGGCATCGAGCACTTCTTCCATCAGTTCTCGGGTCCGATGACAGCCTGGTGGAAGACCCTCGGTTCGCCGGTGCTGACGCCGGACGTGCAACAGAAGCTTATCGACAGCGTCCGCGCCGATGTTGGAACGCGCACCGTCCAGGAGCTGGAGACGCAGCGGGACGAGATCCTGCTCGGCCTCATCGAACTGCGCACCAAGCGGTCGGAGACGGTCACTCCGCGTGAAGCCGCAGCCGAGTAACGATCCGCTGCAAGCAGCCAACACTCTCCCAAGCGAGAAGGAATTCACAAATGAATATCACAACGACGATCCAGCCGGCAGAAAAGCTCGGAACCGACCTGCTCACCGAGACCATTGAATCGAAGCTCGCCAATCCGGTGACCAACTCGGATTTCGACTTTCACGGCGCGGTTAATGACGTCCTGAAGGACGTCGAACTATCGACCGCGCACAGCGGCGGCAAGCTCACCTTCTACGGCCGCGATCCGATCATTCCGAGCCCGTTTCGGTTTGGGACCATGGCCGCGATTGGGCTTGCCGCCAAGGCCACCGCTGTCGCGGCGCTGTGGCAATCCCGGACAGGCGAAGGACAGGATATTGCGGTGGATGTCCGCAAGGCTCTCAAGCGGTTCGCTGGCTTCTTCGATCTGAAGTGGGAGACCATCAATGGTCGTCCTCCGGTCTTCGGAGACCCGCTCAACCCGTTCTTCGAACTGCCGCTGTTTCGCGAAACCAAGGATGGGCGGCACGTCGTCGCCTTGAACGTCTATCCCAAGCTGGCTGCCCGCACCCTGGATCTGCTCAAGTGCAACGCAAACGCTGAAGCCGTGCAAAAGGCCATTCGGCAGTGGCGCGCCGATGATCTCGAGAACGCCGGGGCAGAGGCTGGGGTCGTGATGGCGAAGGTGCGTACCTTCGAGGAATTCCGGAAGGAGCCCCAATACACCGACGTGCTTTCCAGAATGCCATTGATCACGGTGGAGAAGATCGGCGACAGCGAGCCGATTCCTTTCAAGAAGGATGCAAAGAGCCCGCTGGATGGCATTCGCGCTCTCGGAATGGGGCATGTGATCGCCGGGGGGGGCATAGGCAGAGACCTCGCGCAACACGGGGCCGACGTCCTCAACGTCTGGCGGCCAGCCGACACCGAGATTGAGGCGTTTGTGTGGGACGTGCAGGTCGGTATGCGTCAAACCATCCTGGACTATTCGAAGGAAGATCGTGCGAAATTCGACGAGCTGCTGAAAGATGCCGACATCTTCTTTGCCAACAAGCGCCCGGGTTATCTGGAGCGCCATGGCCTCGATGCCGAAACGCTCGCCGCGAAGAAGCCTGGCCTGATTCATGCTCAGGTCCTGCTTCACGGCAACAAGGGTCCGTGGAAGGAGCGTCCGGGGTTCGATGAAATCGGTGCGACCGTCGCGGGCCTGTTCGCTCTTGAAGGTACGCCCACAGATCCCAAATCGCCGCCCATCATCCCCATTGTCGACAATATCGTGGGCTGGATGGGGACAATCGGGATTCTCGCAGCGCTGCGCCGGCGCGCTGTCGAGGGCGGCAGTTACCGGGTCACCGTTTCCCTGACGCGAACCGTGCTGTGGCTGCTGTCGCTCGGCATCTTCGACAAGGAGTACGCCAAGGCGACGGCCGGATCTTCCGACGAGCACGCGAACATTGCTCCGGATCTGTTCACCGCGGAAACGCCGCTGGGCACATATCAGGGGATGACCGACCAGGTGGTCCTGTCGCGGACTCCCGGCTCCTTCAGGACGGTGCTTGTGCCGCGCGGCTCGAGCAAACCCGAATGGCTGGAGCGCTGAGAGCAACGTCCCCGGCAGAAGCCGTCATGACAATGAGCACCAACGAGGTGAACTATGAGTGCGATGTTGGCTGAGACCCGGCCTGACGAGGCAACGGCCGTCGCCGAGGCCCCTCGTCGAGAGCGAAAGCGCATTCTGATCATCGGCGCCGGCTTTGCCGGACTCGCCGCAGCACGCGCGCTGCGGCGCGCCGATGTCGATGTCGTCCTGATCGACCGCCGCAACCACCATATCTTTCAGCCGCTGCTCTACCAAGTGGCGACGGCGGTCCTCTCGCCTGCGGAGATCGCCGCCCCAATCCGTCAGCTCGAGGTAAAGCAGCCAAACCTGAGCGTGCTCCTGGCGGAGGTCATGGGACTCGACGTCGCTTCTCGCACGATCGAGGCGTCTTCCCCTGGCGTGGGCATCCGCAAGATCGCCTACGACTATCTGGTGGTCGCGACCGGTGCGCGTCCGAGTTACTTCGGCCACGACGAATTCGCGCAGCATGCGCCGGGCCTCAAAAATCTCAGCGACGCCGAGACTATCCGGGCCAAAATCCTGGGCGCGTTTGAATTGGCCGCAACGACCGAGGACGAGAGCGAACGCGCGCGACAGATGACGTTCGTCCTGGTCGGCGCCGGCCCGACAGGCGTCGAACTCGCGGCGTCTCTGGCACAGATGGTGAGGGTCACGCTGCGCGGAAACTTCCGGCGCATCGATCCGGCGCAGGCCAAAATTATTCTACTCGACGCAGGCAAGCGGGTTCTGCCGACCTTTGCCGAGTCGCTGTCCCGCCGGGTGACCCGACGGCTCACGAAGCTCGGCGTGAAGGTCCAGACCGGAGTGAAGGTCGAGACCGTCGACGCGGAGGGCGTGGTCGCCAGCGAAAGCGGGATCCCCGGCGCGACGGTCAGAATCCCCAGCGCCACGGTGCTGTGGACCGCCGGAGTTGCGGCATCGCCTATTCCAAAGATGCTGGGCGCCAAGACCGATCGCGCCGGGCGCGCGCTCGTTGATCCCTTCTTGAAGGTCGTGGACGCGCCCGGCGTCTTCGTCGTGGGCGATGCGGCGTCGGTCATGCAAAACGAACACCCGGTGCCGGGCGTCGCGCAGGCGGCGATCCAGGAAGGACGCTTTGTCGGGCGGCTGATCGCAAAGGAGCTGAAGGGGCAGAAGGTCAAACGCCCATTCCGCTATTTCGACAAGGGCAACATGGCAGTCGTCGGCAAGAATTACGCCGTACTGGAGCGTGGTTGGCTGCGCACCAGCGGCTTCCTGACGTGGCTGGTGTGGGCGTTCATTCACATCCTCTCGTTGCCTCAGTTACAGAACCGCCTGCGCGTACAGCGCCAGTGGCTCTGGTCGTATTTCACCGGCCAGCGCAGCTCGCGATTGATACCTGAACCTTAGAGGCTCACTCGTTCCGGATCGGATGACTGAGCGCGCAGGCGTCACGAACTGGATCGAGTCCGACACGTATTCAACGGCGCGCCTTCATTCTTGCTGTAGCCGCCACTGTTGCTGCCGCATGTGCGATTGATCGGGCCGCGGCCGCCCTTCGATATTGTCCGAAACTGCAGCGCCGAGGTGGCAGCAGTCGGCACCAAAATCGCGGACTCCACGAAAGACGAAGAAGGTGCCAAGAATGAGCTGGACAGACCTCACCTGAATTTGGCGCGTCGAACAAGCAGACCTGCGTTGGGGAGAGCTGCAGTGGAGGCGCGCAGAGCTATGTTGACCTTTTGACTTTTTTGACTTGCCTCGAAATGTCCAGTGGCGAGCCCCTGGCCGGAAGACCACAAAGTCAATGACCGACACCGACGCTTGAAAATTCCAAGCGTCGCCTTCTCCATTCCTACTTCCCGATCAGGATCGGTGCAGCGATATCCACGCGGTCGTCGGCGGCGATCTGGATGCCGAGTGCGAGCGACCACTTGCCCGGTCCAGCTACAGGCACGCGCGCGCGCCATTTGTCGCTGGCGACGCGTTCGGCCTCGGTAGTCGCTGGCGTGACCGGCACGTCTGGATTGGACAGCGTGACCAACAGAGACTGTGCCGCGAGAGGCAGCTCCTCGGCATTTTCGAGCTCGATCGAAACTGCAACCTGCCCGGCGCGGATCGGAGAAACTGTGACGTTAGCCATGACACGGGTGCCGCAGATGTGGGTAAAAAAGTCATCTGGGGCTCGATGTGGCGGGGGTTCCGCCACAACCGCTGCGGCTACCGCGACGCTCATCCTGGGTCCCTGTGCGCCGACGCTTCCGACGTCGAAAGCCACGTCGATCTTGCCCGCCTTCTCGAACATCAGCGCGGCCGGAATGTGCTCACCTTCGCTGAAGGGCGCACTCAGGCCGATGAACATCAGGTGGCTGCTGCCGGGCTTGAGCGTCACGCTGGCTCCAGGCGGGATGGTGAGCCCACCCTCGACGAGCCGCATCACCATGATGCCGTCGAGGGTCGTCATCTCGTGGATCTCAATCCTGGTGGCGGCGGGCGTCGCCGCGGAAATCAGCCTGTCGGCAGAAGCTCCACGGTTCTCGATGGTGAGGTAGCCGCTGGCGACCTGCGCGCCTTTCGGCGTGGCCCGGCTCCAGGCCAACTTGACGCTGACGTCGTCAGCCGCTGCAGGCGCCGCCGCCAGCAGTGCGATTGACGCCAGCGCGCCGAATAGTGACAGGCGAATGCGACCAGGCCGCAAAGTGCATTCTGTCCAGGTGGTGATCATTTAAATCTCCATCGAAGCCTCTCGAAACAACTATCGCGCGATCGTGACCGGCAGGGCGGACGGATGGATGGCGTGAAGCTAGTAGATCCGGTCCGTCTTACGTACCGTGTCACGAACCCGGACACTGCATCGAGCGCCGTCATCGGCGACTAGCCTCTGCCGTCATCCTCAGGCGCGGAGGATATCGTGCACCTCAAGCGGCTCGTTGAGCTGGCCAAACCATTCGGTCCGGTTTGCCGCGCGACGCCGGCCCCTTTCGTCGAACGGCAACTTGAGCTGGCGCAGCAGATTTGCCACCTCCTCCTCCGCCGCGCGATGGCTATTTGGAGACAGAGGTTTGGCCTAACAGCTGGCAGTCCCTAAATCACCGACTCGCTGCGCCTCGCCTGCTGCGACGTCCGCGGGCGGAGCCGTTGGTGTAATTTCCGTCGTAAGGCTCGCTGGCATAGGCGTCGCCGTCGTAAGGCCCATCGCCATAGGTGTAGTCGCCATCGTAAGATTGGCCGCCATAGCCGTAGCCGCCATAGGCGTAGCCGTCGTAGGAACGCACAGCTCGATATGCGTAGCCGCGGTGGAAGGATCCGCCGTCATGGGCGTAGCCGCCGTAGTAGGGCCCGTCGCCAAAGCGGCGGCCGCCGAAGCTGCCATCGAGGTGGCCGAGACTGTAGCCGCCGCCAATGTGAGCGGGGCCGAAGCCGCGGTGAGCGAGGCGGAAGCCAGGCTGAGCGAGGCCGAAACCAGGGTGGACGAGACCCAGCCCACCAAGGGGTAAGAGGCCGAAAGCGGATGCCGAGGTCGATAATGACATGCTGCCGACGGCGAGAACAGCGGTTGCGACAACGATCACGGTTTTACGCATTCCAAATCTCCTTTGCGCGCACGTCCTGCATTCGTCACGATTTCTGAGGACCCATCCTGATCCAGTTTGAGTGCATCGTTCTATTGCACGGGCGTATTTGCGAATAAGCTTTGGTAGAGCTGCGCTCGACGCCCCCATCGCACACGAAAGGGAAGCCAACGCTAGGTTTCCTTCCCGGCCCATCCGGCGGATGGTTACGCCAAATCTGTTGTCAGTTTCGCACGGCGGTCCAATAGCCCGAGCAACGCGCGCTCCCCGAATTGCCGCTCCACGTTCCGCGACCAGAGTTGCTCGAGAGCCGGCCTGAGCCGGACGCGAACTTGTCCTGAACAGTCACGGAAGCGCGAACGGCACCCGAGCGAGCTACATAGCCCCTGAACTTCACCAGATTCGGATGCGTGACGACACCGTTGCTGATGTTGACCGAGAAATTGTAGGTCGGATCGCACGCACCCCTTTGCGTCACGAAGAGGAGGTCCCAGGAGCCATCGTATGCAGGGCGGGCTTGCGCTCCGGAGACAAATGCGAAAAGGCAACTCGCGGTTACCGCATAAGCGAGAGGGAGTTTCATCATCTGCTCCAATGTGGCCGTTGTTTTCGTCGATCCAAAGTGCCCCATCCCCCTTCGATCCTGAGCCGCCGCTCGTCAGCCCTGGGGAGGGGGCGGCCGGTCCTCGGGAGGGGAGACCGGCCGCGGGGAGCCACGGCGAACGGACGGGACGCCGCGGGCAAGCACTTGCGAAGCTGTGTGTCTCCGCGAGGCAAATTGATATTCAACAACTTGCGCCGATGCGAGTGAAGCAATCCGAATCTCAGCGAATTGTGGCAAATGCGAATGCCACAAGTTGGCTAGGCCACGTGTTCCTTTGCTTCTCCCACTGCCCCGCTTGCGCGCAGGCCTTCGATGCTCTTCGCGTCGAACCCCAACTCCTGGAGGAGCTCATCGGTGTGCTCGCCGAGCCTGGGCGCGCGCCGCGCCGGCACCTTGGTGACGCCATGCACCTGGATGGGGCTGCTGATCGTCGAGGTGAGCCTGTCGCCGGCACCTTGAAGCGGAACGATGATGTCGTTCGCCTTGACCTGAGGGTCGTTGATGACTTCCTGCGGCTCGAGCACGGCCCCGACCGTGAAGCCGCGGAGCGCCTCGTACCAATGCGCCATTGGCTGAGCGCTGAAGGCCTTGTCCAAAATGGCGACAAGTTCGTGCCGGTTCGCCGCGAGCTTCGCGGGATCGGAGAATCGCGGATCCGTTAGGAGGTCCGGAAGCCCGATGGCTTTCGCCGCATCCGCCCACTTATCGGGAGTGAGGGCAAGAACAAACCACGTGCCATCGGCGGCGCGATACACATTCGCTGCGGCGCTCGAGGGATTGCTGGGATCATGCAGCCCGTAGAACTTCGCGTCGGCCAGCGCGGCTTGGATAGAAACGCTCGCCGACCAGACACCCTCGGCAAGTAGCGAGGTCGTGACATACGCGCCCTCGCCCGTGCGCTCGCGGCGGTAGAGCGCCGTGAGGATCGCCGAATAGATGCCGACGCCTGTCGCGGCGTCGCCGCTGCCGGCTACCGGCCAGGTTGGCGGCGCCCCGGCATCGCGCGTCATCGATAGAAGGCCACTGCGCGCCCAATATGCCGTGAGGTCGAAGCCCGGCAGGTCAGCGTCCGGCCCCTGTTCGCCGAAGCCCGTAAGATCCGCGTAGATCAGCCGCGGGTTCCATTGCACGACGTCGGTGTATTCGAGCTTCAATTTCTTCCGCGCGGGATGCGGCGTATTGACGATGAACACGTCCGCCCATTTGACGAGCTTCTCGACAACTTGCTGAGCACTCGGCGACTTCAGGTCGAGCACCATCCCGCGCTTGTTGCGGTTGGTAAGATGAAAGGGGTAAGGCTCTTTCGCCGCCGGCATCGGAGGAAACTGATGCGCGTGTCTAAAGATGTCGCCGGAGGGTGGCTCGACCTTGACGACGTCGGCGCCGAAGTCCGAGAGAATCACGGCGGCGGCGGGAGCCGCAACGAAGGTCGAGAAGTCTACGACCTTGAGTCCGGAAAAGATGTTGTCGCTTGCCATTGGGTTTCTCCTATATTGTTATGTTTGCTTCAGCGGCCCAGGAACTGCGGCGCGCGTTTCTCGAGGAAGGCGGACGTGCCTTCCTTCTTGTCCTCCGTCCCGGCGCACAGGCCGAAGTAGGAGGCTTCGAGGACGAAGCCCCCGCTCTGACTTGTATCCATTCCCTTGTTCACCGCTTCCAGCGATTGCTTGACAGCGATGGGAGCGTTCGAAGCGATCATCTTCAGGATGGCTTCCGCACACGTGATAAGATCGGCCGCCGGAACGACCTCGTTGACGAGCCCGATGCGCCAGGCCTCCTGCGCGCTGATGGTCTCTCCGGACAGAATGAGCTCGAGCGCGCGACCCTTTCCGACCAGCCGCGGCAGCCGTTGCGTGCCGCCGCCGCCGGGGAGCAATCCCAGCTTGACCTCGGGCTGGCCGAACTTCGCATGCTCCACGGCGATGCGGATCGTGCATGCCATTGCCGTCTCGCAACCCGCACCCAGGGTAAAGCCGTTGATTGCCGCGACCACCGGCTTGCCGAGATTCTCGACGAGATCGAGCACCTCCTGTGCGTAGCGGCTGGAACGTTCGGCGTCGATCGCACTCGCATGCGCGAGTTCGCTGATATCGGCACCGGCGATGAATGCCTTGTCGCCCGCGCCGGTCAGGATGACGCCGCGCACGGCAGCGTCGTCCCGCGCATCCTCGAACGCAGTTTGCAGGTCCTTCCATGTCGCCGCGTTCAGGGCGTTGAGGACCTTGGGCCGGTTGACGGTCACATAGGCGATCGCGCCGCGCTTCTCGTACAGGACGTTTGCGAGTGTCAGTGTTGTCGGTGGCATTGGGTTTCTCTAAATTGTCGTGTTTGCTTCAGCGGCCCAGGAACCGCGGGGCACGCTTCTCGAGGAAAGCGTCATCCACCCAGTGCCTGTCCCGAGTTCCGAGCTAAATCGCAAAGCCGATCGCGATATCCGTTACATCTGGGTGTAGTTCGGACCGCCTCCGCCTTGCGGAGCGGTCCATGTGATGTTGCCGGCGGGATCCTTGATGTCGCAGGTCTTGCAGTGGACGCAGTTCTGCGCATTGATGACCAACTTGAGGTCGGCACCCTCGCCGACCCACTCATAGACGCCGGCTGGACAATACCGGTTTGACGGGCCCGCGAACACGTCGTGCTCGATTCGCTTCTCGCTCTCCAGGTCGGCAACGTGCAGGTGAACAGGCTGGTCCGCTTCGTGATTCGTGCCCGATAGGAAAACCGAACTGAGGCGATCGAAGGTGAGCTTTCCGTCCGGCTTGGGATAAGCGATGGGCTTGAATTTTGAAGCTGGCTCCAGAGTTTGATTGTCCGGCTTGCCGTGCGATAGTGTTCCGAATAGCGAGAATCCAAGAGTGTTCGTCCACATGTCCAGGCCGCCGAGCCCGACGCCGATAATTGTGCCGAACCTGGACCAAAGCGGCTTCACGTTGCGTACCTTACGCAGGTCGCGCCCAATATCGGACGTGCGCCAGCTCGCCTCGTAGGCCTCAAGCTCATCGTTGGCGCGGCTCGCGGCGAGCGCCTCGGCGACCTTCTCGGCTGCGAGGATGCCGGACAGCATCGCGTTGTGCGAGCCCTTGATCCGCGGGACGTTAACGAAGCCGCCGGCGCACCCGATGAGAGCTCCTCCGGGAAAGGTGAGCTTCGGCACTGACTGCCAGCCCCCCTCGGTTATAGCGCGCGCGCCGTAGCTGATCCGTTTGCCACCGGCGAGCGTCGAGCGTACCAGAGGATGGGTCTTGAAGCGCTGCAGCTCCTCGAACGGGCTGATCCATGGGTTGTGATAATTGAGGTGAACCACGAATCCCACGGAGACCAGATTGTCTCCCCAATGGTAGAGAAACGAACCTCCGCCGGTGTGATTGTCGAGTGGCCAGCCGAAGGTGTGTTGTATGAGCCCAGCGCGGTGCTGCTCGGGTGGCACCTGCCAGACCTCTTTGAGGCCGATACCGAACTTGGGCGGATCGCGATCCTGCTGCAGAGCGTATTTTGCAATGACCGCCTTGGTCAGGCTGCCGCGCGCGCCTTCGGCAAAGAGCGTGTATTTGCCACGTAGCTCAATGCCGCGGGTGAAGCCGGGCTTGGGTTGCCCGTCCTTACCGACACCCATGTCACCTGTGGCCACGCCCCGGACCTCGCCACGCGACCCGTACAGCACCTCCGTGGCCGCAAAGCCGGGATAGAGCTCCACGCCGAGGGATTCGGCTTTCGTGGCGAGCCAGCGACAGACATCGCCGAGCGAGGCGACGAAGTTGCCATGATTGCTCATAAGCGGCGGCATAAACCAGTTCGGCAGCCGCACGGCCCGGCGCTTCGTGAGCCAGTAAAAGCGGTCAGTCTTCACTGCCTGGCGCAACGGATGGGATGAGTCATTGCGCCAGTCAGGCAGCAGCCGATCCAGGCCGATCGGATCGATCACAGCGCCCGAGAGAATGTGCGCGCCGACTTCGGATCCCTTCTCCACGATGACGACCGAGCACTCCGGCGCCACTTGCTTCAAGCGGATGGCCGCGGAAAGTCCGGCCGGTCCTGCTCCCACAATGATCACATCGAATTCCATCGCCTCTCGTGCAGGCAGTTCGTTCGGGCTCATGCGATCGGTCCTATAGAGTTGGGGGCTTCGGTGTGCGGTAGGCGCGCACTAGAACTGCTCGGCCGGCATATCCATTGCCCCGGCGCCTCCCGCCTTGACACACGCCAGCCGAAACTGCGTCTCGGGCAGCATCCGCTCGACAAAGAATTGCCCGGTCACCAACTTCGCCTTGAGGTACGGGTCCGCAGCACCTTCGCTGAGTTTTCGCTGAACCGTTTCGGCAATCTGACACCACATGTGTGCGAGCGCGACGAGCCCAAATAGCTGCAGATAGTCCCGGGCGCCGCAGCCGACGAGGTCGCGGTCCTTCGCGCCGTTCTTGGCGAGCCACTGCGTGGCCTCTTGCAGATGACCAAGAGCTTCACGCGTACGCGTGACATAGGGCGCCAGACCGGGATCTTCCGCGTGCTCATTGAGGAAACTCTCGATCTCCGCGAAATAGGCGCGGACCACCTGGCCACCCTCGAGCCCGAGCTTGCGACCGACCAGGTCGAGGGCCTGAATGCCGTTCGCGCCTTCGTAGATCTGTGAGATGCGCGAGTCGCGTACGAACTGTTCCATGCCGTTCTCTGCGATATATCCGTGGCCGCCGTAGATCTGTTGTGCGTTCACGGTGCTGAGAAACCCCTGGTCCGAAAAGAACGCCTTGATCACTGGGGTTAGCAGCGCCATGTGATTCTCGGCATCCCGTAGCGCGGCAGGATCGTTCTTGCGTATAGCCACGTCATTCCGCAACGAGGTTGAGATGATGAGCGCCCTTGCCGCTTCGGTGAATGCCCGGATGCTCATCAGCATGAGGCGCACGTCGCCATGAACGATGATCGGATCTGCGGGCTTCTCGGGGAACTTCGCCCCGGAGAGGGAACGGCCCTGAAGGCGCTCCCGCGCGTAGGCGACGGCGTTCTGATAGGCCACTTCAGCGAGCCCGACACCTTGTCCCCCGACAAACAGGCGCGAGTGATTCATCATCACGAACATCGCCGGCATGCCACCGTTCTCTTCACCGACGAGCCAGCCTGTGGCATCGTCGTAATTCAGGACGCAGGTGCAGTTGCCGTGGATGCCCATCTTGTGTTCGATGGAGCCGCAGCTGACTCCGTTGGGCTTGCGCGGCTCCCCATTGGCGGCGGGCAGGAACTTCGGCACGACGAACAGCGAGAGCCCCTTGGTGCCGTGGGGCGCGCCTTCGATGCGGGCAAGAACGAGATGGATGATGTTCTCGGCGAGATCGTGCTCACCGCCAGAGATGAAGACCTTGGAGCCCGTCACTCGATAGCTGCCGTCCGCCGCTTTATGGGCGCGAGCATAGGACAATCCGACATCACTTCCGGCATGGGCCTCGGTGAGGTTCATCGTACCAGTTGCCTTGCCGGCAATGAGGTCCGGCACATAAGCCGCCTTGATCTCATCAGAGGCGTGCGCGAGCAGTGCTGCGATGGCTCCCTGGGTCAGGCCGCCATACATGTAGAAGCCAAGACTCGCGGAGGAGAAGTACTCCCCGACGACTACGTTCAGGGTTTCCAGCAAACCTTGTCCACCGTACTGCTCGGGAGCGGTGATGCCGACCCAACCGCCTGCGGCTTGCTGTTGATAGGCCTCGCGGAATCCCTTCGGCGTCGTAACGGAGGCATCCGGATGCCGCTGGCAGCCCTCAACGTCACCGACCCGATTAAGGGGAGTGATAACGTTTTCGGCGAGCTTCGCCGCTTCTTCGAGCATTGCCTGCAGAGTCTCGGGGGTCAGATCCGAGAATCCCGGCAGATCGGCATGGCGGGAGATTTGAAACACGTCATTGAGCAGGAACAGTGTGTCGCGGACGGGGGCCTTGTACGAGGGCATGGATGATTCCTTGGCGTGTGCGGTTCGGGTTCAGGTCGTGTGGGCTACGCGTGAGACTTGGCCAGCTCGGCGGCCATTTCCGGAAGCGCCGTATACAGGTCCGCAACCAGGCCGTAGTCAGCCACCTGAAAGATCGGCGCATCCGGATCCTTGTTGATCGCGACAATGATCTTCGCGTCTTTGATGCCTGCCAGATGCTGAATGGCGCCGGAGATGCCCGCGGCAATGTACAGATCCGGCGCGACGATCTTCCCCGTCTGGCCCACCTGCCAGTCGTTCGGGGCGTAGCCGGCGTCGACCGCCGCGCGCGAGGCACCAATTGCGGCTCCCAGCTTGTCGGCGATCGGATCGATATATTTGGTGAAGTTCTCCCGGCTCTGAAGCGCACGACCTCCGGAGATGATGATCCGCGCGCTCGTCAGCTCCGCTCGCGCGGAGGCGTGAAGCTCCTCGCTTTCGAATTGCGAGGTGCCCGGGTCGGCCACGGCCCGAATCGACTCAATAGAAGCTGTTCCGCCGCCAGCCGCACGCGGAAACGCGGTTGTTCGCACGGTAATGACTTTCTTCTTGTCGGTCGTCCGGACGGTCTCGATGACATTTCCCGCGTAGATCGGTCGCTCGAACGTGTCAGGTGCGAGCACCCGGCTCACATCCGAGATCTGCATGACGTCGAGCAATGCTGCGACCCGCGGCAGGATGTTGCGCCCTGAACTGGTCGACGGAGCGACTATTGCATCGTATGGCGCTGCGAGTGAGACGATCAGCGCGGCGAAAGGTTCGGCCAGTACGTGCTCGTAAGCGTCTGCGTCGGCCAGCAGAACCCGTGCGACGCTGGAGAGCTGGGCCGCCTGTTCGGCAACCGCTCGGCAGCCTTTGCCCGCGATGACCACGTCCACCTCACCTCCGAGCGATACGGCACAACTCAATGCCTTGGCCGTCGCCTCACTGAGTGTCTTGTTGTCGTGGTCACTGACCAGTAGCGTTTTCATTTCAGATAACTCCAGCTTCGTTACGAAGTTTGTCGAGTAATTCGGTCACACTCTTGACCTTGATGCCTGCTTTGCGGCGGGGGGGCTCAGCCAGTTTCAAAACCTGAAGCCGTGGTTTCAGATCTACTCCATAGGAGTCGACGCTCTTCTGCTCGATCGGCTTTTTCTTTGCCTTCATGATGCTGGGAAGGGCGGCGAAACGTGGAGTATTCAGGCGCAGGTCGCACGTGATGATCGCCGGCAAGCGCAGCCGCACCGTCTGGTGCCCGCCGTCGACCTCACGGGTGACTTGCACTTGATCGCCTTCGATGGTGACATTCGAGGCAAAGGTTGCCTGAGGCCACCCCAGCAGCCCCGCGAGCATCTGTCCGGTCTGATCGTTGTCATAATCGATCGCCTGCTTGCCGAGGATCACGAGCTGCGGATTCTCTTTCTCGATGACCGCTTTCAGGATCTTGGCTACCGCCAGAGGCTCGAGGTCCCCCTCCCCGATGACGAGCTGCCCGCGATCCGCGCCGATTGCGAAGGCGCTGCGCAGCACTTCGGCCGCTTCTGCAGGTCCGATGCTCACGCACACTATCTCCGCCGCCGAACCTTTCTCCTTCAGACGCGTCGCCTCCTCTACAGCGATCTCGTCGAACGGATTGATTGACATCTTGACGCCGCTCAGATCAACGCCGGAGCCATCGGCCTTCACGCGCACATGCGCGTTGGCATCTACGACGCGTTTGACGGGTACCAGGATCTTCATGTTGAGGCTCTCTTCATTGGAAAAACCCAGACGAGTTATCGTTGCTTCGGGTGCACTCATGTATATGGCACTGCGCGACATGATCGAAGTTAACGGTTGCGAATCGATGGGAGTTCTAAGGAGTCAGTCGCGCAACCGTGTGCTCACGATAGCGCTTTCATCAGCTCCCACCCTTCGGACGGTCAGTACAGTGTGGCCAGCCGCCGGCGCGCAAGCGCGATCCTCCTGAGAGAAGTCGACACCGCTACCCGATCAAGGATCTTGTTTGTCAGGACAAGGCACGCAGCGCATCTGCCTCGATCGAGTCTTTCTGCGGAGTCGTTTCACGCAACCGGTGCGCAGCGTCGGCGTATCTCGCTTGCCGATCGTCGCGTGTGCTCCGTCCGCCAGTAGTGCAGGTGGCCCATCGGGGAGCGGCGTCAGCTTGGCATAGCAAAGGCGGACCATCGCCGATCGGTTGAGGCAAGAGAGCATCTCCGCGGGGGTGCGACTGTCCTGCGCGCCTCCAACGGCCGGAAATTGCCCGATCCGCGCGGCGTCCCGGAACGTTGCGTCCTCCGAGGCTTCTACAGTCTGGCGGGGCCGCCTCCTGCAGCTCGCTGCGAGCCTCCTCGAGCAGCCGCATCAACGACGCCAACGTCCGCCTTGGCTCAATCGCGTCGGCTTAGGCCAGTCTTGCTGAGGTCCCGTCTACCACTCACAGCTGACATGAGGCGACGGACCGATTTCGTAGCGACGGGCCAATTCTGGAAGTTACCCGCCGGAGGCGTTGGGCAAGGTGAACTGGAACACAGCGCCGCGAGGCTCGTTCGCTCCCGCCCACAGCCTCCCCCCGTGAGCACGGATGATGGAGCGGCAAATCGACAGCCCCATGCCGGTTCCACTGGACTTCGTGGTGTAGAAGGCGTCGAAGACCCGATCGAGATGTGCCGGATCAATTCCCGGCCCGGAATCGCGCACGGCCACGAGGACGCCAGTCTGGTCTTGCTCGGTGCTGATCAACAGCTCTCTCGGTCCCTCCTCGACCGAGCCCATTGCCTCAGCCGCATTCAGGATGAGGTTCAACAAGACCTGTTGCAGTTGAACGCGATCCCCCTCAACGGGAAACGATCCGTCCGCAAGCTGGGTCTGGACCGAGACGCCATGCCGGTTGGTCACGCTTCGCGCCAACACAATCAACTCACTAATCGCCGCACCAAGGTCGAAACGCTCCTTTCGGGGCGGCGCTTTCTTCATTTGCTCTCGGATGCGATCGATGATGTCTCGGGCTCGATCAGTATCGCCAACGACACATGCAAGTGCTTCCCGGACCTCGCCCAGGTCCAGCGGCTGCATGTTTAGGAAGTTCTGGGCTGCGCGTGCGTTGTTGCGCGCGCTGGCGATCGGTTGTGCGATTTCGTGAGACAGCGAGGCTGCCAATTCTCCCATCATGCTCACGCGGTTGATGCGGGCGAAATCCGATTGCATCTCCCGCAACCGCGCCAGCGCCTGCGTGCGATCCTCGATATCCGTCTGCAGAGCATACCAACGAGTAATGCGCCCAGAGCCATCGCAAATTGGGACGCCGCGGCAATCAAACCACCGATACTCGCCGTCAAAGTGTCGAAGACGAACCTCAAACTGGTATGGAATACCGGAGGCGATCGATTTTGTGAAAATTTCAACGATATGGGGAAGATCACCAGGATGTACGATTCCGTTTGTTCCCCAGTTCCTCAGCTCTTCGAGTGGCCGACCAAAATACTCGACGATTTGGCGATTGACGGCTTCGACCTCACCATTCGGGGCTAGGATCAAAACGAACCCAGGTATCCCATCAATTGCCGAGCGCAAATCTCGCTCGCTTTCACGCAAGGCTTGCTCGCGACGGGTAATCTCCAGGGCAATGGATGCCTCGGCAACGAAGTCCGTGACCAGTTCGATCTCTTTCTCCGTAAACGGCTCTATGTGCGGCCGCCCAATAGCCATCGACCCGATTAGCTCGTCGTTTCTGAGCATCGGCACGAAAAGGGCCGTCCCAATGGGCGCTCGGACCAGGGCCGATGGGTGGGCCTCCCCCGCACGACGAAGTTCAGCGGAGAAGTCGGGAATGTGGAGTGGCGACTTGTTTGCGAAGATGCGACCGAAAAAGCTGTCGTATTCGTGGAGCGTTGGCGGTGTATAATGCGCTAAAATGGCGGGGCTCAAAGTAGATGCAACGAGACGAAAGCCTGCTTCCTCGGCCAAACGGAAGAGGCCCCCACCTCCCTCTGCTCGGCACAGACGTACAGCGTTGTCGAGGATGGTGTCGAATATGGGCTGCAAATCGTGAGGGGAATTTGCAGTAACGCGCAGCACTGCCGAGATGGCCGCCCGTTGTCGAAGGACCTCGGCCAGCTCCTTTTGCAAATCTGAACGGCGGTGAGCAGCTTCGGGCGCTTCGCCGGTTTCGAGCTGGTTCATCGCAGCTCCGTCCCGATCGATCCACGTTAACGGCCTGATATGCTATCGCCCCAGCGGGCCTTCAGATAGGGTCCCGTGGGAACCTGAGCGCAAAAAATGGGTCCGAGGGCTGCTCTGGATCATTCTCTACTGGGCCAGCCGGTCCTGCCTTCCAGTCGATATCCGCTTTGACCGTACACCCGACCTGATTGCTGCGGGTATGCAAAATGACGCGACGGGCACAGACAATCGGTTGGTCAAGACGGCCGCGCAGGGATCGCAAACTGAAACATGGCCCCGCGTGGCTGGCACGCGCTGACCCACAGGCGTCCGCCATGGGCTTCGACGATCGAACGGCAGATTGTAAGTCCCATTCCCATGCCGTTGGGCTTGGTCGTGTAGAATGGCTCGAACAGACGTGAGAGGGTCTCCGGGCTCAGCCCGGGGCCTGTATCCTGAACGCCAACGTACAGATCGTTCGAGCCGATCTGGCGGCTGGTGATGAGCATCTGTCGCGCGCCCTCACCAACTGCGCCCATCGCCTGCACGGCATTGAGAATGAGGTTAAGAGCGACTTGCTGAAGCTGGACCCGGTCACCGGCAATGACAGGCAGGCCTTGCGCGAGCTGGCTCTCCACCAGGACCCCGTTCTTCAGCGCTTCTCCCCTGGTCAGCTCGATCACTTCCTGCAGGGCCTCGTTGATATCTACCGGATCCAGTCGGGGCGACGCTTTCTGCATGAGCGCGCGCATGCGACAGACGATGGTGCTGACCCGGTCAGCGTCCTTGACAGCGGCAGCGAGCGCTTCTCGAACCTCCTGCAAATCTGGCGGATCTCTGTTCAAGAAATGCAGCGCCGCAATGACGTTGTTGCGCCCCGCCGCAATCGGCTGATTGACCTCATGTGCGATAGAGGCGCTGAGTTCCCCCATTGCTACGAGGCGGTTCGTGTGCGCCAGTTGCATGTGCTGTTCGCGTAGCTCACGCTCACGGCGGCTGATCTCCGGGGCAACGGCAGTCTGCGCGGCAAAGTCCATGAGCAGCTCAATTTCGTTCCCGATCGCAATGGCGGATGTAGCGAGCTTGCGCACCAGTAGCCGCAGGGTTCGCAAGGCGTCATGCGGACGTTTTGCCCCTCGAGCTCAGTTATCATCTCCCGACACATCCACTGAGCCGACGAAGCGGTAGCCGCGTCCGGGGATGTTGACGATGAACCGGCGTCCGTCCCGGCCATCTCGCAGCGCGCGTCGCAGAGCAGACATGTTGATCGTGAGGTTGGACGGGTCGACAAATAGATTGGGCCAAACGCGAGCCATCAAGTCCTGCTTGCTGACAAGCTCACCGGAACGTTCAAGCAAAGCAATCAGGATCTCCATGGCACGGCTTCCGAGAGGCACCACTTTGTCGCCCTCCAACAACAGAAGCCGCGTCGGGAGCAGACAGAACGGTCCAAAGGACACTTTGGTTGGTGGGACATCGGCGGATTCGGTTTGCTTCCCGAAAATCGCCTCGTCCATACCCTGACGTTGAGCAGCTTGACTTACGTTAAGTCCCGATTTTGGAGCAAATCGAATAACGTCACCCATGTTCACTCCTGTTGAATTCGGGATCCGCCGAGCGTCCGATGAATGCGGGCATTATAACCTCGCGTAGCCCATCACTGACCGCCCTAGACCGCCTCCTACAATTGTCTCGCGGGTTTGGACCTATGGCGACCGAGGACAGGCGCCATCTGGCAAATGCCCAGTCCGACGACTCAGGAAGTCGAGTTGCGAGGCTACGGGCTTGTGGAGAGAATAGGTCCCAGGCTGGATCGGGAGGTGATCCCGGTCTTTGAAAAGATGTGCTGCAGGTGGTAGCCGACGGTTTTATGTGACAAATATAGTTTAGCGCCGATTGCCTTGTTAGAAAGCCCTTGAGCAGCGAGTTGCGCGATGTGCAACTCTTGTGGGGTCAGCTTCTCCCAAATTCGTTCGGTTCGACGAAGGCTGGTTTCGCCGGCTGCTCGCAACTCCACGCGCGCGCGATCGCTCCAAGGCATAGCGCCGAGCGCGTCGAAAATGCCCCGGGCTTCGCGCAGTGGCGCCCGTGCGTCGGCGGGCCTGCGCTGTCGGCGTAGCCACACGCCATAAGCGAGCAGGAGGCGCCCTCGCAAGAAAGGCCAATTCTTTGCAGCCGGCCCAAGACCCTGCAGGAAGAGCCGCTCCGCATCTTCATCAGTCGCGACCAGCGCCTTGCCGTAGAATAACATCGTCTCGACCCACGGCACCGGCTTCGGAGCCGAGACGCGCTCGATCTCATCGATCACACTACGCGCAGCTTGCGACCGATCGGAATAGACCGCCGCCTCGACGAAATCGGCGAGCGCAAAAAATTGCAGACGGGAGTTGAAGGCCGGATCGGCAGGCGCAAACAGGCGGCGCAGATGCTCAAAGGCTTCCAAATATCGGCCGGCACCGATGGCGGTTACGCCTCGCGCCAACTGCAGCTGGGCCAGCAGGAACATGGCGCCGGTGGATAAGACGAGACGCTCTGCTTGCGCCGCATGTGCTTCGGACTGCTGCAGATCGCCTTGCATACCCGCGAGCTTCGCCTTCATGATCGTGGCCGCAGCGGTCCATAAGGCGCTTCCCGTTTCCTCAGCAAGGCGCACCGCTTCCTCGGCTTCTCTCATTGCCCCCACCCAATCGCCCACTTCCCTTTCGGCCCACGCTTGAGCGACAAGCGTACGCGGCAGGTTGCCGATTCGACCTTGTCTGCGCAGCTCTGTACTGCACTCGGCCAGAAAGCTGACACCGAGATCGAACGCCCCGATGACGTTCGCGGAACTCCCCAGGAAGCGCACAATATTTGCGTTGCCGATACTTCTTCCAGAGAGCGCCTTCAGCTTCGCGTACACTTCACCGCCTCGGCGAAGCGGCTCAGTATAGGCCGAAATTGCGATCGAGCGTGCATCGAGCTCCGGTAATTCCAGCCGGCTTGCCGCAGCGAGAACGCCTGCGCAGACGTCGCTGCTCGCGTTGCTCCACCAGCAGTGTTGTGCCGCCCGCCAGAGGAGATTGGCTGCGAGATCCTTCGCGTCTGCGGCGCGTGCGTGGTCGGAAAAGCCAACCAACGCGGAGATCTTTCTTGGATCATTGAATATCGGAGGCTGGCATATCTCGCGACACCACCCGATCCGCGCTGTGCTCAGCCTATCCGACGTATCTACCTCGGCCCCTAGCAATAGATGCTCGACCAACTCCGGGCGCCCGAGATCGGCAGCAAATTCGGCGGCCTTCAGAAGTCGCTCCCTCCTTGCTCCTGCTGTGCTACTCAATTTCGCTGCAACTTGCAGGGTCTCGACCACCATGGCGATGCAACCCCGCTGCCGCGTACGGCTTGCCAGGAGGTCGTGTTCGGCAGCCAGTTCATCGTCCGGTCCGATCGTCGCTGCCGCACGATGCCAAAGCCGGCGATCCGGATCTTCGATGATCGCCGCGAGCGCGGCGTGAACCCTTTGGCGCGTCGCCAGGTCAGTGACTTGATGAATCGCGGATCGTACGAGCGGGTGTCGAAACCGCACCTCCGTTGCATTGAGCTCGATCAGTTTAGCCGAGACGGCGGCTGCGAAGGCATCAACTCCGATATTCTGGTCGAGCAGCACTTCGCCAGCGCGCATGATTTCGTGAGGAGACGCCCCATCGTTTGCCGCAGCTACGGACAGGAGCGTCCGCGTGGCACTGGGAAGCTCGGACAAGCGACTGGAAAAAGCGCGTTCAAGGCGCTCCGTCAACGGGAGCCATCGGGCCTCACGATCATCTGCCGCCTGAATTGCGCTCGGCAGTTCCATAAGGGCGAGCGGATTGCCGACGGCTTCTCTCAGCACTCGGCCGCGTAGATCATCTGAAAGGCCAGGCGCCTGGATCTCCAGCAAGCGTTCCGCATCGGCATCGCCGAGAGCGGGAATAACGTGTCGCAAAGTATCAGCATCACCAAACGGCAGTTCGAAACCCTCACGTACAGCCAACAGCAGAACGATGGGATCCGAACTCAATCGCCTCGAGACAAAGGACAAGACATTGCGGGTCGCCTCATCCAGCCATTGGGCGTCATCAGCGACAAGCAAAAAAGGCTTGCGACCCGAACCTCCAGTCAGAAGGGTGAGCGTCGCCAGAGCGACCAGCCAAATATCCGGGGACGCAGCAGCATCATTGCCCATACCAAACGCACTTAGCAAAGCAGACCGTTGGCCGGAAGCCAACGATTTTGCCTGCTTCATGAGCGGCCGCAGTGCCTGCTCAAGTCCCGCGAATGCAATATGGACTTCAGCCTGGACGCCCGTCATGCCCAATACGGTGATGCCGCGTTCACGCGCCCGGCTTTTTGCTTCTTCAAGCAGCGCTGATTTCCCGATCCCGGGTGCCCCGCTGATCACGAGAGACGAGCCACCTTGATCGATCCGGTCGAGAAGCTGATTGATCAGGGCGATTTCTGTCTCTCGTCCCTGCAAGGATAGCACCCTCGATCGTGAGGCGCCTTCGGGCTGCTTGGGCCTCGGTAACCGAGTTGTTTTCAGCCGTTTCGCCATCCTAGGCCTTGGCGCTTCGCGCGATGATTTCCAGCCGGACCTCGAGGGATACCCTATCACATACCCGTGACGAGGGGCAGATCCTCGGCGGCAGGAGCAACGAGCAGCACGGCGCGGCGCTTACCGTCATCATCGAGTCGCCAGCCACCATGAAAGACGCGCTCTCTCCCGGAGGATCTGAGAGCTGCTATCCGAGTACGTGCTATTCAGTGGATGCGGCACCATCTGAGAAACTCCGGCGTCGGGCTTTCCGGCGGCTCATGTACGCCATGCTCGGGCCTCTCTCGGACCCCAGAAATCGTACCCGATCGCCTGAGAAATGCCAGCCGTCCGTTGATCTTGCCTGATCCGGCATACGTGGACCGCCTCCTCGCTCCCAGAAATTTGGCGCGATTCGCGACGCTTAACTCGCGATGGCACCGCCTCTGCGTCAAAACAGAGACTGACGACGGCAAGCTGAGACCACGCAATTGCGACACCGACGGAACGACCATGATGACACTCGAGCGACCAAATCGAAGACTTCATCGGACACCACCCGCGCCGGCCGACCTCCGCCCAATTTTGCGAAGAATCCGACGCTCGTGCCGGCCGAATAGTCTGTTGCGGCATTTGATCGGCGTCGCGCCGTGTCTGATGCGGCGCAAGCTGAAATTCGAAAGGCGGTCACCGCGGCGTCAGATGGAGATGCGCAGGAGTCACCCATGAAACACATCTTGACCGTGGTCACGTTCGTCATGGGAGCCCTGTGCTTCGCGATGTTCCTGATCACGGTGAAGCCGGATCCGCTAGGCGCAGTCCCCTCAGCGGGCAAGCCCAACACCGGCACCTTCAGAAATCACTCGTTCCGGATCGGATGATTGAGCGCGCCGCGCCATGAACGCAACGGCGTCCGACACGTATTCAACGGAGAGATCAAAATGCGTACCTTCACTCTTGCTCTAGCTGCCACCGTCGCCGCTTCATGGGCGATTGATCGGGCCTCGGCCACAGACCGAATACCGGCCTTCGATATTGTACGAAACTGCAGCGCCGAAGTAGCAGCAGTCGGCACCGAAATCGCAGACTGCGCAAAAGACGAAACAGATGCCAAAAATGAGCTCGACAGACGATGGCGTGAATTTGCCGCGTCGAACAAGCAGACCTGCGTCGGGGAGAGCAGCAGTGGAGGCACGCAGAGCTATGTTGAGCTTTTGATTTGCCTCGAAATGTCAAGTGGCGAGTTTCTAGCCGGAAAACCTCAAATTCGATGAGCGACGTCCTGCAAGAGGACGGCTCGCGCAGCTCGCGGCGGCATCATCGGATGTCTATCGGTCTCGTAAGCCACCAACGGTTGTAACCCGACGTAAAACCTTCTTGGCCAGCCGTCGCGGAGGCGTGCGAACGGCTGACGCACTCCCATCTCGATGGGCGTTCAACGCCTACCGGATCCAGATGTTTGCGATCGCTCGGATGAATTTGCAGGAATTTGGCAGCCTTCACTCACGTTCTAGAACTCGTGAGTTTAACTGTCAGAAAGGCGCACGATCGTTGCGACGGCGAAATGAAGGGCTTCACACAGACAACTCTCTGGCTTGAGGAATCGACCACCATGAATACCACAGCGATTCCGTTATCGCGTCTCACGTTGCCTCACGGCCGAGTTTCGTGAAGCGGCTACCCCACTTCGTCACATTGATGAAGCCGCGCGTGATGGCGCTCGCGCTGTTCACCGCATTCGTCGGATTAATGGTTGCGCCAACCCGCCTCGATCCACTCCCTGGCTTCATTGCAATTCTAGCAATCGCCGCCGGCGCCGGAGCCGCCGGTGCGTTGAACATGTGGTACGACGCCGATATCGACGCAGTCATGGCTCGTACGGCGATGCGGCCCATTCCCCGCGGTAAGGTCACGAAGATCGAGGCGCTTGTCTTTGGACTGGTGCTTGCCGTTATCGCAATTACAGCTCTCGCCTTCGCAACGAACCTCGCAGCGGCCACGCTGCTGGCCGGCACGATTCTCTTCTACGTTGCCGTGTACACGGCGTGGCTGAAACGGAGCACATCCCAGAACATCGTTATCGGCGGTGCGGCCGGCGCACTGCCGCCCGTCATCGGATGGGCTGCGGCGACCGGACAGATTGCACTCGAGCCGCTTGCGCTTTTCCTCATTATCTTCCTATGGACACCGGCCCATTTCTGGGCTCTCGCGCTCAATCGCAGCGATGACTATGCCCGCGCCGGCGTCCCCATGCTGCCGGTTGTGGCGGGACGAGCCGCAACAACGCGGCAGATCCTGGTCTACAGCGTCCTCCTAGTTCTCGCCTCCGAACTGCCTTGGGTGCTCGAATTTGCCGGCGTGATCTATGGCGTGATCGCAGCGGCCTGCAGCGCGCTCTTCCTTCTATTCGCACACCGGGTGAACAAAAGCACTGGAGCCGATCGGCGCGCAGCTCACAGGCTGTTCCTGTTTTCGATTTTCTATTTGTTCGCGCTGTTTGCGGCGCTCCTGGCCGACCACGGCACTGGTGCGTTCTCGCGGTCCCCTGCCCCGCATGCTCGCCACAGCGGCGGATGGGCACATGGCAAGGCCCTGCCAGCCACGGCTCGCGTCGCAAACGGCCTCCCCACTCTCATTACTCGCGAGGTCTGACATGCGAATCTGTTTGCTTGCTCTGCCCCTGATCGGCGCCTTGCTACTCGGTGGCTGCACCGAAGGCGTGCTCGATCCGAAAGGACCCATTGCTTTTGCTGAACTGCAGATTTTGATCAACGCGACCGGCATCATGCTGGCGATCGTGATCCCGGTGGTCATTGCGACGCTTGGCGTTGCCTTCTGGTTCCGCGCATCGAATGACCACGCGCGCTATCGGCCGGATTTCGTCTATTCTGGCCGCCTCGAGATGCTCGTCTGGTCGATCCCGCTGATGACCATTTTGCTCACCGGCACTGTGGCCTGGATTGGCGCGTACGATCTCGATCCGCCCAAGCCGATTGCCTCTTCGACGAAGCCGATCAAGGTCCAAGCTATCTCGCTCGACTGGAAATGGTTGTTCATCTATCCAGAGCTGGGTGTCGCGAGCGTCAATCACCTGGCGATACCCGTCGCACGCCAGTGAGCTTCGAGCTGACTTCCTCGGGTGTCATGAACAGCTTCTTCGTGCCGCAGCTTGCCGGCCAGATCTACACCATGGCTGGGATGGTGACGCGGCTGAACTTGCGAGCCGATTACGCGGGAACGTATCGGGGCTTGTCGGCTAATTTCAGCGGCGACGGCTTCGCCGATATGCACTTCAACGTCGACGCGATGCCTTCCGAACGCTTTGCGCGGTGGGTCTCTTCGACCCGCAGCGCTGGTCCGGTGCTGGATTCGACGAGCTATGCCGATCTCGCCAAGCCTAGCGCCGCCGTGACGCCGTTCACCTATCACTCGGTCGCGCCCGGTCTGTTTGACACCATCCGGACGACCTCAATGCAGTCCGACGCTGCCTTGTGCCGCAGCTATCCCACATCGATGAGGGCAGAGAAATGACTCTACTTGGTAAGCTGGACTGGAGTGCTGTCCCGTTCGATCAGCCCATCATCATGGGCACGGTCGGCGTCATGATCGTCGCGATCGGCTCGATCCTTTCGTGGGTCACGCTCAAGGGTTACGTTCCCTATCTCTGGCGCGAGTGGATCACCTCCGTCGACCACAAACGCATCGGCGTCATGTATATCGTCCTGGCGCTGGTCATGCTGCTGCGCGGCTTCGCGGATGGCATCATGATGCGCACGCAGCAGGCCATCGCAGTCGGCGGAGCGCAAGGGTACCTGCCGCCAGAGCATTTTGACCAAATCTTCTCGGCGCATGGCACGATCATGATTTTCTTTGTGGCCATGCCGTTTGTGATCGGGCTCATGAACTTTGTCGTGCCGCTGCAACTCGGCGTCCGCGATGTCGCGTTCCCTACGATGAACTCGATCAGCTTCTGGCTCACCGCGTCCGGTGTTCTCCTCACCAACATGTCGCTCGCGGTCGGCGAGTTCGCAAAGACCGGCTGGTTCGCCTATCCGCCGCTGAGCGAGCTGCAATTCTCACCCGGAGTCGGCGTCGACTACTATCTCTGGTCGTTGCAAATCTCGGGCATTGGGACCTTGTTGAGCGGCGTCAACTTTGTCACCACGATTCTGAAGATGCGGGCTCCTGGCATGAGTTACCTGCGCATGCCGGTTTTCTGCTGGACGGCGCTCGCCTCGAACCTGCTGATTGTGGCGGCGTTCCCCGTCCTCACCGCGCTGTTCGCAATGCTTCTTCTCGATCGCTACCTTGGCTTTCACTTCTTTACCGTGGATGCCGGCGGCAACGTGATGATGTATGTGAACCTGTTCTGGATTTGGGGTCATCCCGAAGTCTACATCCTGGTCCTCCCTGCATTTGGCGTCTATTCCGAGGTCGCCGCCACGTTTTCGGGTAAATCGCTATTCGGCTATCGCTCGATGGTGCTCGCCACGATGGCGATCTGCGTACTGTCCTACACGGTCTGGCTGCATCATTTCTTCACGATGGGCGCCAGCGCGAGTGTCAATGCCTTCTTCGGCATCACCAGCATGATCATCGGTGTGCCGACGGGCGTCAAAGTCTTCAACTGGTTGTTCACAATGTACGGCGGTCGAGTCCGGTTCACGGTGCCGGTGTTGTGGACGATCGGCTTCATGGTGACGTTCGTGTTCGGCGGCTTGACCGGCGTGCTGTTGGCGTTGCCGGCGGTCGATTGGCAGGTCCACAACAGCGTTTTCCTGGTTGCCCATTTCCATCACGTCATCATCCCGGGCGTCCTGTTCGGGGCGATAGCCGGCTACAATTACTGGTTTCCCAAGGCATTCGGCTTCAAGCTGGATGAGCGGTGGGGCAAGGCAGCCTTCTGGTGCTGGTTCATCGGCTTCCACCTCGCTTTCATGCCGCTCTACGTGACAGGATTGATGGGCATGCCCCGCCGCCTGCAGCACTCCGATGTTCTCGCCTGGCAACCATGGTTGTTGGTCGCCGAGGCAGGCGCAATGGTGATTTTTGCCGGAATCATCTGTCAGATCGTCCAGATCGTGGTGTCCATTCGCCACCGTGAGCAACTGCGCGACACGACAGGCGATCCCTGGAACGGCCGCACCCTCGAATGGTCTACCGCGTCGCCGCCCCCGGCCTGGAATTTTGCAGTCCTGCCACGAGTTGATGGGCTTGATGCTTTCTGGGCGCACAAGCAGCGCGTGCTTGCGAAGCAGGAGTTGCCCGCACGGCAGCACACGTACCGGCCGATCGAAGTGCCCAAGAACAGTCCTGTCGGTTTCGTGACCGCGTTCTTCGCAGTGGTCACCGGCTTCGCTCTGATCTGGCATATCTGGTGGATGGCAGGCTTCGGAGCTCTCGGCGCGGCCGTGACATTGCTCGCCTTCATGTTCCGCGCGAAGGACGAAGTCGAGATCCCCGCAGATGAGGTCGCTCTGTTCGATCGCGCGCACCCGGTGGAGGTTTCGTTATGAACGTCGCAGTTGAGATGGATGCAGTCCGCCACGGCGAACTGCTTGATATCAGCGAGGCGGGTCCCGCACCCAAGCGGATCATCGCCGGCTTTGGGTTCTGGATCTTCCTGCTGAGTGACATCGTGATGTTCTCGGCGCTGTTTGCGGCCTATGCCGTGCTTGCAAAGGCGAGCGCGGGTGGCCTGACCGGTGGTCAACTGTTTGACCAGCGCAACGTCGCAATAGAGACCGCCCTTCTCCTGCTCTCCAGCTACAGCTGTGGAATGATGTCCTTGGCCATCAACTCGCAGCGTTATCTCGCGACCTTCCTTGGCGCCGCGGTGACGTTCCTTCTGGGATCGGCATTTCTTGCTCTCGAGCTCAACGAGTTCCAGGGCATGATTGCGTTGGGAGCGACGCCCCAACGCAGCGCGTTTCTTTCCGCATTCTTTGCGCTGGTCGGCAGTCACGGGCTGCACGTGACGGTCGGACTGGCGTGGCTGGTTCTCATGATGGTTCAGCTGTCACTGAGAGGTTTTCAGGACGTCGTGGTGCGCCGCCTGCACTGCTTCTCCCTGTTCTGGCACGCGCTCGACATCATCTGGGTTCTTATTTTCACCGTTGTCTATCTGATGGGAGTCCTTCCATGACCACCGAAACACATTGGGACGTTGCACCGGGAGAGCGACCGACGATCCCCGCGTCGGAGCAAGAAGCGTCTTCTGGTTTCCTTGTGTACACGATCGGACTGCTGCTTGCCGTGATCCTGACGGTCACGTCCTTCTGGGTGGCAAACACCTCGGTAATCTGGGCACCCGGGGTACCAGCCGGGCTCGCCGTCCTCGCCATCGCTCAGATGGGAGTGCACCTGGTCTTCTTCCTTCACATCACGACTGGACCCGATAGCACCAATAACGTGCTGGCGCTCGCCTTTGGCGTGCTCATCGTCTTCCTGGTTCTCGCGGGCTCGCTCGTGATCATGGCCAATCTGAACGAGAATATGATGGGCCATTCCGAGTTGATGAATCTGCAGATGCCGCGCTGACCAGGGGATATCACCCAGCGCCTGGCTACGACTTGAGCGAGAGAAAGACCTGTAGGAGCACGAAATGTACCCCGATGAATCCTTGCTTCTTCGCGAGTTGAATCACAGGATAAATAGCGATCTCACATCTGCGATCTGCGCGGTTTCGGCGAAAGCGATTGAATCAGATAACGTTGCGGTCAAGGTAGCCCTCCTCGACGTCGTGGACCTTCTGCATGAATACGCCGACGTTCACGGCGCATTGCACACGCCGAATCGAGGGCGTCTTGCCAATGCCGCGCGTTACCTTCAGCAGCTTTGCGTCTCGATCACGAAGTGCCGACTGGCGCCCTTGACGATTCGTCTGATGTTTTCAGCGGACGATCTGCTGCTCGAGAAAGAACGCGCCTGGAAGCTTGGGTTGATTGTATCCGAGCTGCTGACCAATGTGGCACGACATGCACAGTTCGACAGTAGGAGTCCAGCAGTGCGAGTCGAACTAAGTTTTGCTGACAACGTCGCTAAGTGCAAGGTTTCTGATAATGGCTCGGCACCTGAAGCTGTTCGACGAGGTCGTGGACTAACCATCATCGGCGAGTTAGCCAACCGTCTGGGCGGCCGCATTCATACGTCTTGCGGCGAGGAAGGATCGTCCTTTCTTCTCACCTTCCCAATGACCAGGGCCGAGCAACGCGCCGCCGGAGCGGCACAAATTGGTCCGCTGAGGCGGCGCAGAATCCGCCGCCCTCCGTCCGGCCGGCGCCACGATGGTCAGAACGATCGACCCGGCGATGAAGCGATCCAATTGATCTCAGCGGCAGCGATCGCTGCACCCGTTTGATCGAAGATCGGCACCGCGATCGTGCGCAGCGCGGTCCGGCTTCGATCAGCTTCTTGAGGGGCATCTGCTCGCCTTTGCGGACCATGCTGCAGAGTTCTACGCCGCCTGCGGCAACGATCGCCGGCGGGCGATCGAGCTCGCGCGCACGAATGTCGCCACTTGCAGGATTTGGCCCGTTGGCGTGGCGACCGGCCATTGTCCCGGTCGCCCCTCCCGGTTCGGCAAGCTTTGCGCCAGAATTGGTCGCGAAGGCGCAAGCTCTTGGGAGAGGCGGCTATTGCGCAGCCTATCACACGCGGAAGGGTGGAGAGAGGTTCGCCGGGGGCTACGGAATGGAAACCCCGTTTGGCGTGATCTATTCGACCAACATCACGCCCGATCCGGAGACCGGCATCGGCACCTGGTCGGAAGCGGCCTTCGCGTGCGCGATGCAGAAGGGCGTTTCACGTGACGGCTCGCATCTCTTTCCGGTGTTCTCCTACGACCATTTCGCCAAGTTCTCCGATGATGACGTACACGCTCTCTACGCCTACTTCATGACCAGAACTCCAGTCCATGTGACGCGGCAGCCGAGCGGCATCCCATTTCCGTTCAACATCCGCTACCTGCAGGTGGGATGGAAGCTGCTGTTTTCCGGCTCGGGCGCTTCGAACCGGATGTCACCAGGAGTGCGGAGTGGAATCGCGGCGCTTACCTCGCGTAGGGCTTGAGCCGCTGCGGCGCCTGTCATACGCCGCGCAACCTGCTGGGAGCGGAGAAGCCAAACAACGCCTACGGCGGCGCGGTGATCGACAACTGGGTCGCGCCGCCGCTGACGGCCGCAAATCTCACGCCAGCATTCCCTTCCTTCGCCACCAACCAAATGCAAGTGCCTACCGCGGCGTCGGAATGCGAGTCTGATTTGGACCTTGCCTTATGAGCGCGGCATAAAAACGCGCGGATTGGCGGCGGGAGACCTTTGCGGCAAAGCGGTTCGTTACGGCGCTCTGCCGCCCGGTTGGCGCGGCCGAGCATGCCAGGTGAACCTGGGACTAAACCAACGTCTAGTCGATTTATACCGATGCACTAGCCCGAGCGTTCCTTGGTCCGATCGCTTCATACCCGCGCGCAATGGCTCCATCAGGTACGCGCTGCTATCCAGGAATTCGGAGTGAAGCGCAACGGAACCGGCCTGCGAGCCGGCAGTTGCAGGACAAGGCCGGCGGCGTAGCGCCCGCCGACCTTTCTCCTGATCGAGCCCGCGTCGCCGCTCCAGCAATTGGTGCTACCGCCACAGTTGGCTGCGGAGAGTACGCCATCAGAAACATCGCCGATCTCCTAATCCGGTTTTGGCAAGGGAGCCAACCCGCGTCCGATGTTCGGGTTGCGGCTGTGATCGAAAGTCGGGATCAATCCAGCATGGCCGATTTTGTCCGCTTGCTGCAGGCCCACGATCAAGACCAGCACGGCAGGCGTTAGGCTCAACCGCATCGCACGAGCGCCGCGACCTTGCGCATGGCGGCGGCGTTTTCGTTCCAGCTCGATGTCGTATCAGCGGTGGCATTGATCGCCGAGAACAACGTCGGTGCGCGGCTACGACCAGCAGGGAGTGTCATAAATTTTTGTATCGTTCCGTTCCGATTCGGTGTGTCCGACGACCACCGGCGTCCAATTGAACCGCTGATCACGATCGTCTTTAAGCTGCATGTGTTGGAAAACCGCATTCTCCGAGAGCTGAATCGAACGAAAAGGAGACTTACCAATGTTGCTTTCGCTCATCCGCATGATCAAGGCGTTCAGGGACCGTCGGCGCAATATCGCCGAGCTATCCCAATTCAGCGATCGCGAATTGGCCGACATCGGCCTTCATCGCTCGGATATTCTCCGCGTAGCAGCGGGCAACTATAACGGCTGATCCGCCGTTCCCCAACCAGACGTTTCGGCCCGCCTATCCCCAACTCAATATGGGAGCGGAGCGGATTAGCACCGGCCTGAGCGCCGTCCGCCATGAAAACAGAGGTTCGGTTGATCATGACCGCCGGACAGGAATCGCAAACCGAAAGAGAGCCCGCGCCAACAAGTGGAGAGCCGGTGTGCGGCAGACGATCTCGCCGACCTCGCCTTGCGGCATCGCCTGACCGTTGACATCGACGATGCGCAGCTCGACGCCGCCCATCGGATGCAATCGACCGCAGCTGGAGGCGCGAAACAAGGAAGCCGCGATAGCGGCGCTCCTCGTTTGATCTTATAGCGGTTCGAGCGATTAGCTGCTGAAGCTAACCCCTGTGCCTTTCATTCCGTCAAACTCGAACCGAATACCCGCAGCCTCGAGAGCCCCCTGCACTTTCCTTAGGCTTTCCGCATGGGGCACGGAGTACCCCTGCTCGTAGCGATTTACTACGGTCTTGGCGACGCCAGCCGCCTTGGCCAACTCCGCTTGGCTCCAGTTCAACCAAGCCCTGGCGGCGCGAAGCTGAGCGGGTGAAATTTCCGGGCCGTCGTTAACCACGTTTATGGACTCCTGGTTCTAGCGGTTCACAAACGGCGTCCGACGAGGTATTCTTTAACCAACAGCTAACGAACGCCCTCCAGGGCGCGTCGCGCAAAGAAATCACAATCCAGAATCCTAGATTCGAATCCTTGCCGGGAAATTTACCCGCCGCAAGCCGAAGAACCGTGTGACCGGCAACAACGACGCCTAAGGATTCAAATAACCCGCCTAGGACCCTCTCAATCACCGCGGACCAATAGTGGCCGCTTGTCGCTTGTGAATCTCAGTTGGTGGACACTCATGCATCTCCGTCATCACAGTGAGCAAATCAGCACAATTCGGACACTCCCGCGTGAGGTATCACCGCTTCACTGGTGGAGGACAAGGAGGCCAAGGAGCCTTCGCCGCGGCGATATTCGAATCCTTCGGACGCTTCTTCTGCGGATGTCCGGATCAGCGAGTTGGAAGTATCCGCCAGCAATCAAGCGTACGGTGGATCGGAAGCCCTCGGCGCCGAGGCCGCTACGTGCCACGATGTCATCGATCGTTACAACGCCCTGGATTTCGGACGCGAGCTCGCGGACCTGTTGGTCATGAGCGGGAGCGGGGCAGCGCTTCGTTTCATGCGCTAACTCCGCGTTGAATCTCTCGTTCGCCGAGAAATCGAGTTCTGTCATCAGCACGATGTCGTCAGCCAAGCCGCGGCCGATTTGCTGGGCGATCAGCTTAATCGTGCGGCGAATACACAGCTACGAGCATCGAATAGAGGAGCTATCGAAGAGCAAAGATCATTGGAATGCTGCTTATGCCCTCGGATATCAGACAGGACTACTCTTCCTGTTGCTGAAGTCGGTAGACGACGATGGCCCGATACCGCCCCTATTTAGCGTGCCGTTCAATGTTGTCGTCCGGTCACTATCGGGGGCACTCAAGTACCCGAAAGAAAAGCTTCCTCAATCCGTCAAAGCACAAGCTGGCCGAATACTGAAGCGGCATCCAAAGGACGCGCAGCTAGTTCCTGATCATACTCCGTATCTCTAAGCAAACGTAGGGCGGATTGGCGAAGGCGCGCAATCCACCGTCTCCAAGACCAGCTTCGCCAATCGCCCCGCTTGCTGAACTTACCTGCTCTCGCAATCACCAGTCCGATTCGCTCACGTCGCCTTGCCTCCTCGTCCCGACCGGGTTTTCTGCTCCACGACACCGGGTCCGGGAGAGGCAATAGTAGTCACCGATACATTCGAAAGCTTGCCTTGCTTGAGGAGCGTCGCAATCGGAACGCCGCTCGATTTGGCTTCCTCGTATAGAGCCAAGATATCCTCGCCCTTTATCGTCGTTCCTTCGTCGGCAGTGATAAAATGATCAAACTTCACATCACCTGCGCCATCACCAGTCGATTTAAATCCGCCACGTTCAAGCATCGCCTCGATTACATCTTCGCGAAATGCCTCCTTCATACCTTCGCCGTGGCTCCAGCGGCGCTTTAGATCGGGCTCTGCCATTTCCGCGGAAATTTCTAGAATATCTCTTTCGGAAAACGGAACATGAAAGTCGTTGTATCTGATAACTATGCTCGTACCCTGTCGCATTTGAAAATGGTAATGCGGCGACCGATGCGTACCCGATCCGTGACCGTGGAAGTCGTTCAGAGTACTTGAAAATGCCCATTCTAAGTCTTTGTATCGAATCGTCACCTCCCGCAGTTTTCCCGTACCTTCCTCTGGGAGGTCATTGATGTTCTTAGGGCCACCGTCTGCGTTGGCTAGCCACCGCAAGAAGCTTTGGAGTTGATGGAATCCATATTTTGAAGTGACCAGTTCGAAGTGCTTTTTCTTGCGAAACCCTGCCGGATTCAAAAGCCAATGCGCGCACGGCTTGCTCTCGTCGAACGACGTCAGGCAGTCACCGCACAAATAGCAACTTCCATTGGCATATGCCTTTTTGAACTCAGCGTGTTCGGACTCCACAGCCGCTCGCAAACGCTGGTCGTATCCCTCCTTCATTTCTGCAGAAGCAGAGGTGAGAGCTTCTGCCAACTGCCTACCTTTTTGACGTAGTTGTTCGCTCATAAAATGTTCGACCTATTATGAAGTCGAAAATCCGAGCTCAATTGTAGATAGAAGCTACATTGACCTCAATCAAGCTAGCGTAGCGCGGATTTGGCCGAGGACGTATCCGCCGCTTCGCCCGCAACAGTCTCGGCGGTTACGCTCCCGCCTTCGCTCAATGAGCTACTGCGGACAAGTCGCTCACCCGCCCTGCCCGCTGATCACCAAAAAGGTACCGTCTACCGCGAGGCGTGGGCGCGCTTTTCGAGAAGCAGCGTGCGGTCGGCGATGTCCTTCAATTCGAACGCCTGGGAGTCGAGGAACGCGACGGACCCGTTGCCCGGGTCCGCGGCGAGGCGATGGGTTTCGCTGAGATGATGCTTCAGCCAGGCCCGCTGCTCGGTCAGCAATTGCGCGTGCGCCTCGCCTTTCGACCCGGCGAGAAGGGCTTGATAGGCGGTGTTGAGCCTCGTGTCCCACTTCTCGATTTCGGTCTTGCCGCAATCGAGCATCTTGGTTGACACCCCTTCGGCCTTGTCCATGCACGCATCATACTCGGCGCTTTGCTGCGCGCGGGCTGACAAAATCCCGAGCGCGAGCATGGAAGCAACAATGACAGGCGCTCGCGAAAGCATCATCACGTCCAAATCACCCTGGCTGCGTCTTTCGACAACCATCGCCGCACAAAAGCGTCCGAAATGAGATCAGGAGATTGATGCGTTGGCTATCTTGCGAGGCTGCTCAAGCGTAGCCCGGATGAGCGAAGCGACATCCGGGACTAGACGCGCATGTTGCAAGGCCGGTCCCGCATATCGCTTCGCTCATGCGGGCTACTTGCTCCGACGTAATCCGCTGCCTCGCCTGCAACAGTCTCAGCGGATTACGCAGCCCTCACGCCGCCTTCGCGGTCTTGTCTTCCGCCGGCGCGGTTTCCATCGCGCGCATGTAGAGATCGAGCAGGCTCTCACGCTCGTCGCGCTCGTCCTGGTCCTGCTTGCGCAGCTTGATGATCTCCTTGAGGATCTTCACGTCAAAGCCTTCGCCCTTCGCTTCCGAGAAGACTTCCTTCTTCTGCTCGCTCAATTCCCCTATTTCAGTGTCCAGGTTCTCGATCCGCTCGACGAAGGAGCGAATTTTTCCGCCGGGAATGGTGATGTCGGACATGGTGCCTCCTGCTGAATGAGGTCGTGAAAATGCGAGCAAAGAGATGACCATTGTCTTAACCGTGCGAGGTCACGGCGTCGCGATCGCGGAGGTATTTGTGTGAGGTAGCGTGGGATGGGTAGAGCCACCGGGTCCGCGCAACGCGCGGCCCGATGATAAACTCCGCGAAACCCATCGATTTTCGTCTGTGGCACCAATGATGCCAACGTCATGGCAGCTTATTGTTGGGCAATCCGACAATGATGCCAAGAAACCAACCGCCAAAAAAGGAGACAACCAGCATGAGAAGATCGGTCGTTGCGGAGGGACCGGATTCTTGCGTGCCTTGAATGCGATCAAACCCGATTAGCCCTAGCCCAAAGGCTGCCGCGCAGAATGCGGGCAAAAACGCCGCGAGCCGTCCCTGAGGGTTCCGTGATAGAGTTCTGGATCGACGATACGACATCGCGGCACTCAAGACGACCACGATCAGGCAGGCAGCAAGGAAGTACATGGACATAATCCTTCGTGCCTGAAGGTTTTATCGGCTCGCTCCAAAGAAAGACTTGCCGAGCAGATCGAAGTTTATCGATTGCGACGTTGGTTCCGTAACCCGCCTTGCTCGCGGCGCGCTCGCAAGCGTCACAACGTCATCGCAATCGATCACTCAGGCTTCCCCGCCACCCGCAACGTGATCCGCGTCAATTCCGACGGCCGCCCGAGCCGCAAGGCAAAGCCCGGCCACAGCGCGGTGCCGTTGTTGACGTAGAGCGTCATGCCATCAACATCGTAGCGGCCGGAGACGAAGCCGGCATTGGCGGGCGCGGCCAGGCGGTCGATCCCGATGATCAATCCACCATGGGTGTGTCCGGAGAGTTGCAGGGCGACGCCGAGCGCAGCGGAATTGCGCGCGTCGCTCGGCTGGTGATCGAGCAGGATGATGGGCGCGCCTTTGGGGGCGCCGTCGAGCACCGCGGCGAGGTCGCGGACCGGATGCGCCCTGCGGCGCGACGCGCGGTCGGTAATCCCCGCGATCACCAGCCTGCCCTCGCCGCGCGCGAGAACAATGTGCCGGTTTTCGAGCGAGCGCAGGCCGAGCGATGCGTAGTGTGCCATCCAGGCGTCATAGCCGAAGATGTATTCGTGATTGCCCGAGATCACGTAGACGCCGTCGGCGGCTATCAGGTCGCCCAGAGGTGCGATGTCATTGCGCCGGGCATCGATGGTGCCGTCGATCAGATCGCCGGTGATCACGATCAAGTCTACGCCGAGCTTGTTCGACCGCGCGACGACCTCGCGCGCCCATGATGCGGGAAACAGCCGGCTGATATGGAGATCGGTCAGGTGCAGGATGGTGTAGCCGTCGAATTCTGGCGGAAGTCCGCGGATGACGACTTCGATATCCTTCAACGGCGGAATGCGCATCGCCTGCTGGACGCCGATCGCGGCGGCTATGCCCGCGACGCCAGCAATTGCGTAGCGGACGCCGTCAGGCGCGCCGACGACGCCGCCGTGGATCACCGCGGCAACGACCAGCCCGGCATCGAGCGCCAGCTGCAGCAGCGCCAGCAGCATGATCGCACCGAACGCCCAGTTGAACAGCACGACCACCGGACGCGGAAACTCCGGTGAGAATTCCGATCCCGACGACAGCCTGTTCCAGCGGTGAAACTGCAAGGCGACCAGCACGAGCAACGCTGCGACGATCTTTGCCGGGAGCGGCCAGTCGAGCGGCCAGATGAAGCGGGCCAGGATCAAGAGGCTGGTCAGGCCGAAAATGAGTTGGGGAATAGGTCTCGCTCCGGATCGGATCGGTTGAGGCTGTGCAGGGCGAAGGTAGGGTGGATCGGCCGCAGGCGTAAGCGCCGCCATCAGCACATTTTCGGCATGTGGCGGTTCGCTCGGACGCCCTGCGGAAGCGCCGATCAGTCTTCGATATCCGCAATGCGCCTGAGCACGATTACGATGCCGAGGACCAAGCCAAGGGCGCCGCCGGCAACTCCGGCCAGACCAGACCCAAAGGCGCCACTCACATCCCGGTCGGACAAAGCGAACGCGACCACTGTAGCGACAACGCCCATGCCCAGCGTCAGCGCAATGATGATGGTGACCACTTTAAAGAATTCGATCGCAAATCGAACTGCCATATCCTCCAGGGCGGCGAGCGCGCGGGTCATCCGACTGTTCGGACGAGGCGCGGCAGCGCGACGCGCGCTCCGATGCGTTCCGATCGAGGCGCTGGCGGAGGCAGCGCCGATCAATCGGTTCGCACGGGGATTGTCGCTGGGATCATCGAGGGCTCTGATATCCAGCTTGAGTTCTCGGCGCACAATCAGCGTGACAAGCAGCGCGCAACATAAAAGTACGACCAGGCCAGCCCAGATATTGAAGCTACCCGCCAACAAGATCAGAAAGGCGCCGGCGTATACCAACGCCTCGCCACAAGCGTAAGCCACCACCGATGTGGCGATTTCGGCGAAAGACGGCCTTCTCTTGGCGAGGAAATCCGCCAGCCTCATCGGTTGCCTTTCGACGCTCCGCTACCTGCACGATCCGCCGCTCAATTCACCAAGATGTGGAGCGCCAGCCATCGAGTGCAATGCTTTCGCAGGCCGAGCCGACTGAGATCACAGAGACGGCCGCAACGAGCGGCCTTTCGCCTATGGCTCAATTGAGCCCATCTCGCCCATCCAGGCTGGCCAAAGCCTCCTCACAAAATAGAACTTGAACATTGCTCAATCTTTTGACTATTATTGAACATTGTTCATTTTTGTTGGAGCCGACAATGCAAACGACCTTCCGGATGGACAGACTGACCGGGTCAGCGCGGCCCGTGAAACCGTGGATGAAAGTCACCCCGGCGATCATCACGATCGGCATCATTGCGGCGTTCGCGGTGCACGGACGCATCGCGCAGCCGGCCAACTACAATGATTTCGCCGACCACTCGGCCCTGTTCGGCATCCCCCACGCAGGCGATGTCTTGTCGAACGCAGGCTTCGCGCTGGTCGCGATCTGGGGCTGGCTGACGCTCTGGCCTCACCGCAACAGCGATCAGCTCCGCGCCGGATGGCCGGGCTATCGCCTGTTCCTGGTCGGACTGTTCCTGACCGCGTTCGGCTCCGCCTTCTTTCACCTCGCCCCCGGGAATGACCGGCTGACCTGGGACATGCTGCCGATCGCGCTTGCCGGCGCTGGCCTGCTCGTCGGCGTCCGCGGCGACACGCAGGACGGATCAAAGGCGAACATCGAAGCGATCGGTCTCGGGCTTTACGCCGCCGCCGGCGTCGCGTGGTGGGTCTACACAGATCGGCATGGTGCGGGCGACCTGCGGCCGTATCTGTTGTTGCAAGTCCTGCCGCTCATCCTGATCCCGCTCTGGCAGTCGATCCATCGCGCGCCACGCACCGAGCGCATCGCGTTCGCCGCCGCGATGGGGCTGTACGTCCTGGCCAAGCTCACCGAGGTGCTCGACCGTCAGATCGCGAACACGCTTGGCTTCGTCAGCGGACACACCTTGAAGCACCTGATCGCAACCGCAGCCACCGCCGCAATTGTCTGGGGCGTGACGCGACGCTTCGCCGGCGAGCGGGCGCTTGCGCAATTTCGGAATAATGGAAAAATACCGCTGATTTGCCCGACGCGTCAAGTCGCTTCTCCGAGTGCCGGCGGCGACCGCTCCTTTGCATGGGGTTGTTTTCGATATTTTGGGGTGACTACCGCTGCTCGTCGCTTCAGCGAGCGTAGGGCAGAGTGCAAAGCCAATTCCGTCATCCTGAGGTGCGAGCGCAGCGAGCCTCGAAGGATGCACGGGCACCAGCCGGGCCGTCGACCCTTCGAGACGCGCTTCGCGCTCCTCAGGGTGACGGTGATAGAGCGGTCGGGCCGAGCTACGCTTCTGGTCGGCGGATTGACTGGCATGTCGACCGTATCCATATGCATCTGCATGAATCGGCTGCTCCCCGCCGTTTCGCCTCACCAGGACACAGCCTGATACCGGCTGGGTCCTTGATGTCCCTCCTCTCGTTCCGGAGCCGCCGTGGCCGCCCTCTCCATCCTCGACCTCGTCCGCGTCACCGAGGAAACCGACGCGCGCGGCGCGCTGTACAATGCGCGCGATGTCGCTCGCCATGCCGAGGCGCTTGGCTATCGCCGCATCTGGGTGGCGGAGCACCACAACATGGCGGGGATCGCCAGCGCCGCGACCTCGGTGGTGATCGGACATATCGCGGCGGGCACCAACACCATCCGCGTCGGCGCCGGCGGCATCATGCTGCCGAACCACGCGCCGTATGTCATCGCCGAGCAGTTCGGCACGCTGGCGCGGCTGTTTCCCGATCGGATCGACCTCGGCCTCGGCCGCGCGCCGGGCACCGATCAGCTGACGCTGCGCGCGCTGCGCCGCACGCCCGAATCCGCCGAGAACTTTCCGCAGGACGTGCTCGAGGTGCAGGCTTTCCTCGCCGCCGCCGGTCCCAACCAGCGCATCCAGGCGGTGCCGGCCGCGGGCACCGACGTGCCGCTGTGGATTCTCGGCTCGAGCAACTTTGGCGCGATGCTGGCCGGCGAGCTCGGCCTGCCCTACGCCTTCGCCTCGCACTTCGCCCCCCAGCTCTTGAACCAGGCGCTGCAGATCTATCGCGCGCGCTTCAAGCCGTCGGAGCAGCTCGCGCAGCCCTACACCATGGTCGGCGTCAACATCATCGCCGCCGATACCGACGCGGAAGCGCGGCGGCTTGCCACCACGCAGCAGATGTCGTTCACCAACATCTTCCGCGGCGCGCGCGGCCTCAGCCAGCCGCCAATCGACGACATCGAGACCTATTGGTCGCCGCAGGAGAGAGTCCAGGCGATGCGGATGCTGGAGCGCTCCATCATCGGCTCGCCCGAGACGGTGCGCGCAGGGATCGATGCGCTGGTCGCCGAGACCGGCGCCGACGAATTGATGATCGTGTCGGATGTCTACGATCACCAGAAGCGGCTGCGCTCGTTCGAGCTGATCGCGAAAGCCGGCGGGATCGCGCCGTAAGCATAGCCTTGTAGGATGGGTGGAGCGCAGCGATACCCATCGTCTCACCATGCGGACAAAAATGATGGGTATCGCTTCATTCGCTCGCGCTCACTTGGGCAGCCCCACCGGCGCCTGCGACTGCGCGAGCTTGCCAACCGTGACGTTCAGCGAATTCGGCGCATTGTCGCGAACCATCGCAAGCTTGACCGAACTGCCCGGGGCGGCCGCATAGACCTTCTTGGTCAGCTCGTTGGCGCTCTTGATCGGCTCGTCATTGACCGAGGTGATCACGTCGCCTCGCTTCAATCCGGCCTTCGCCGCCGGGCCGCCACTCTGGACGCCGACCACGACCGCGCCGCGCCGATTGTTCGCGCCCAGGCTCTCGGCGACATCGGGGGTGACCGATTGAACCTGGGCCCCCATCCAGCCGCGCGTCACCGCGCCCTTCTCCTTCAGCTGTGGCACCACCGTCTTCACGGTATCGGCGGGGACCGCAAAGGCGACGCCGACCGAACCGCCCGATGGCGAGACGATCATGCTGTTCACACCGATCACCTCGCCTTGCACGTTGAAGCTCGGCCCGCCGGAATCGCCGCGGTTGATCCGCGCATCGATCTGGACGAAATCCTCCGACGGCCCCGTCTCGAGGTCGCGCGCACGCGCCGAGACGATCCCCGCATTGAAGGTGTTTCCGAGCCCGAATGAATTCCCCGCCGCGAGCACCCAATCGCCGGCGCGCGGCGATTGGTCCGCGAGTTTGACATAGCTGAAGTCGGTCCGCCCATCGACCTTGAGCAGCGCCAGATCGCTGACGGAGTCCTTGCCGAGGACTTTCGCCTTGTAGACCTTGTTGTCGTTGGTGCGGACATCGGCCGTGTCGCTGCCCGCCAGCAGGTGATTGTTGGTCACCGCATAGCCGTCGGCGGAGATGAAGAAGCCCGAACCGATCGACGTCTCGGTCGGCTTCGGCATGTTGCCCCCGCCGCGCCGGTCGGGCCCCGGAACAACCTGCCCCGGCATGTCCTGATCGGATCCGTCCGGCCCAAGGGAGTGCCCGGGGGAATCATCGTCGTCTGCCGCAGCCACCGTGGCGCTCACGCCGATCACGGCCGGCCCGGCCTTCTCCGCGAGGTCGGCAAACCCTCCGGGCCCGGCCTCGACATGGTCCCCACCTGAATGCACCGGCTGCGCGTAAACGAGACTTGTCATCGCCAGCAGTGCCGACGAGAAGGCGGCGCTGGTGACCGACGTGCGAAGCCTGGCGAGAGTCGAATTTCCGTGCATCATCTTCCGCGTCCATGGTTTGGATTAGCCGTCTGCGGGCCGCTCCCCGCAGGCGTGGGTCGGCAATGCCGAGCGACGAATGGCAACAGATAGCCGGGCAGACTGTTCCACCGGCATCTGCGCGCGGCAGCAAACTCGCCCGCCCTGCATTCGATCTGCCGTTTTTTCGCGACGAATCGCCGGGTTTTCCCTTGCGTTCCCCGTCTGCGACCCTACGGTGCGCCCGGTCATGATGGAGATGATGTCGAGCAATGGACGCCGCAATGAACTGCCCGAAATGCAATTCCGAGCATGCCTATCAGGATGGCGCGCTCTGGGTTTGCCCGGAATGCGCCCATGAATGGAGCGCGGAGGCGACTGCAACTGCCGCGACCTTGCAGGATGCGGGCGTGCGCGATGCGCATGGCAACCCGCTGACCGAAGGCGACAGCGTCATCGTGATCAAGGACCTCAAGGTCAAGGGCTCGTCGTCAGTCGTCAAGGGTGGCACCAAAGTCAGGAACATCCGCCTCACCGAAGGCAGCGACGGACACAACATCGCCTGCAAGATCGACGGGATCGGCGCCATGAACCTGAAGTCCGAGTTCGTCAAGAAAGCCTAGCACGCACCGGGCGCACCAGCCGACCGTCCGCCTATTTGCTCGCGATCTCGTTCGCCGAGACCAGGATCACATCGCCATCGAGGATCGCTTCGCCACCTCAAAGAATCGCGCCACGGCCGGCGAATTGTTGTGCCGGTCCATGGCGGCCTGATCGACATATCGCTCATAGGTCGCGAACACGCAAACGTCGGCGGCATCCTGCGAGACGTGATAGCCGACGGTCGATGGCTCGTTGGCCCGGACATGCGCGACGACGTCGAGCAACGCCTGCCGCATCGTCGCGTCGTGGCCCTTCTTGGCGCGGATGACCGCCGTGATCGTCAACATGCCGCTTCTCCTGCCCTACGCCTTCACTCACACCCGGCTCAACGCCTGCGCGATGTCCGCCACGAGATCGGACGGATGCTCGATCCCGATCGACAGCCGGATCGTCGTATCGAGCACGCCGATCTTCTTCCTGATATCCGCCGGCACGCCGGAATGCGTCATCGTCGCCGGCAGGCTCGCAAGCGACTCGGTGCCGCCAAGGCTCACCGCGAGCTTGAAGATCTGCAGGCTGTTGAGGAATTTCTCCGCGGCCTCTTGCCCGCCGACGATGTCGAACGAGAAGGTCGAACCGGCGCCGCTGCCCTGGCTGGCGAACACACGCCCCGCTGGCGAAGCCGCGTCGTGATGGCCGAGATAATGCACCGTCGCCACCTTGGGATGGTCGCGCAGATAGTCGGCGACGATCCGCGCATTGCGGTCGGCCTTTTCCATCCGCAAGCTCAGCGTCTCCAGCGAACGGCTGATCATCCAGCAGGAATGCGGATCGAGCTGGGTGCCGATCGCGCCGCGCAGCGCCTTGACGTCCTTCATCAGCTTCTTGGAGCCGAGCGCCGCGCCCGCGATCAGGTCGGAATGGCCGCCGACATATTTGGTCAGCGAGTACAACGACAGATCGGCGCCGTGCTCGATCGGGCGCTGAAACACCGGCCCGAGCAGCGTGTTGTCGCAGGCGATGATCGGGGTAAAGCCCTTTGTCTTGCCGATCGCGTCGGCGACGCGCCTGGTCAGCGCGATATCGACCAGGCCGTTGGTCGGATTGGCCGGCGTCTCGATGAAGATCATCGCGACGCGGCCCCTCTTCATCGCTTCGTCGGCGGCAGCGCGCATGATGCTTTCGTCGAGGCCATCGGCAAAGCCCACGGCACCAATCGAGAACGCCGCCAGCGTCTTGGCGAACAGCGTCTCGGTGCCGCCATAGAGCGGCTGGGAATGCAGGATCACGTCGCCGGGCCGCGCGAAGGCGAGCACCGTGGTCGAGATCGCCGACATGCCGGAGGAAAACAGCGCACAGCTCTCGGTGCGCTCATAGATCGCAAGCCGGTCCTCGACGATCTCGCTGTTCGGATGATTGAAGCGCGAATAGACCAGCCCCGCCCCCATGCCCTCCGGAGGCTGACGCCGGCCCGCGACGAAATCGAAGAAGTCCTTGCCGTCCTCGGCGGTCCGAAACACGAAGGTCGAGGTCAGGAATACCGGAGGCTTGACGGCGCCCTCCGACAATTGCGGATCGTAGCCGTAGTTCAGCATCTGGGTTTCCGGATGCAGCAGATGGTTGCCGATATGGGTTTTGGACGGAAACGGTTTTGTCATGGCCGGTCTCCTGTTCGCGAGACCGCCGCGCCGGCGGCGATTCCCGAAAATGATGCGACCAGCATACCCCAGCTTTGTGCCATTCCGCCAAAGCACGGCATCACGCAGTTCTGGATAACGAACGGCCGACGTGCGCCCTGCGCCGCCGGCCGTCCGGAAATCTCACGCCGCGGTGAAGACGCGGGCTACCAGCCGCGATCCACGTTGCGCACCTCGCCGGTTCGCGCGTCGACATCGACCTGTATCCAGCGGCCGAGCCGGTCACGGCCCTCGACCTCCCACTCGTCGCCGAGGAACTGGGTGTTGGACACGGTCACGACGCCGATACTGGTCGCGACGTCGAGGGCGGCCTCCATCGAGATCTGGCTGCCGGAATCATAGGCCATCGCCGGCGTCGCTGCGCCGATCGCCAACGCCGCAATGGCGGGGATAATGAAGCTTCGCATCGGTCACTCCTCATGGAACGGGATGTCATGCCGCATAAAACGAGCGGCAGACCCGATCAGTTCCAGGAACAGCGACGACGGAACAGCACGAAACTTCGGCAGTCGCGGCAATTTGGTGGCAGTTCCGGTTTCATCGACGCGTGCTCGCCTTGCGCGATTTCTTCCACATCCGGAAACCGCCCTCGAATGCGTTGGCGTTGTCGCCGAACCTCACCTTGGGCGGCGGGTTGTCGACCTTGTCGGCATTGCCGCCGCCGAGCACGATGTAGTCGGGCTCCAATGCAGCCGACAGACGCGCGATGACGTCGTCGACGCTCTTGCGCCATTTCTTCCGGCCGCGCCGCTCGAGGCCGGCGGCGCCGACATAGTCCTCGAATGTCGCGTCCTTGCGGTAGGGCAAATGACCGAGCTCCATCGGCTCATACACGCCCTCCACGATCATCGCGGAGCCGAGTCCGGTGCCGAGGCCGAGAAACAGCATCCGGCCGCCCTGATAGCTGCCGATCGCCTGCATCAGCGCATCGTTGACGACCTTCACCGGCCGGCCAAACGCGCTCTGAAAATCGAAGCCGGCCCAGCCACGGCCGAGATTGTGCGGTTCGGTCAGCGGACGGTTGTGAACCACCGGTCCGGGATAGCCGATCGAGATCACGTCATAGGACCAGTCCCTGGTAAGCGCCTTGACCTGCCGCACCATCTCGGTGGCGGACAGCGTTGGACCTGACTCGAATTCGCGCTTGATGCGCTCTTTGTCGGTCATGAGCTTCACGTGCGTGCCGCCGATGTCGATCGCTAGCACCGTCCGCCGCGACGCCGGCCTTTTTGCTGTCTTGCTCGCCTTCTTTGTCTTGCCGGCCATCAATCCGCTCTCTCATGCCCTCCGAGTGGAGCAGAGAAACGTCCTGCGCGCTACAACCGCGTTCTTTGTCTGATTCCAATTTGTTCGCGAAGAACGAATCGGAATCAAGAAAATCGGCACAGCTCAGGCGTTAACAATGTGCGTGCACAGAGGACAACCGAGCGATCGATGTTGTGCCATGGTGGGATTATTGCGCTCACTGCGCAACGTCGCCACGCCGTTCAGGCCATTCGGCACGTGCCGGCTTCCCGGATCGAGCGCAAGGCAGCACCATCGCCGCGTTCTCCGTTCGACTCCATTTCGTTCGCAAAGAACGAATCGGAATCGAAGAATCAGCGCAAAGCGATTCTTAACAACACATTTGCACGACTCGAGCGAGGCGCCTGCATGTCGTTTTTGTTGACCCGCGCGCCGTGCTCCGCGCATCGCGATCCGTTCCTCATTCGACTCCATTCTGTTCGCAAAGAACGAATCGGAATCGGACAAATCAGCACGAAGCGATTCTTAACAACACGTTTGCGATTCCCCATGCGGAGGAACGCCGCGGCGAATTAGCCGCAAGCGTCATCCGCCATTATCGGCAAGATGCGACTTCGCATACGCAAGCTCCGGCCGCAGCGCGCGCATCTTCTCCGCGAGCCTCCTGCTTGCCGTCTCTTCCGCGCACGCGAGGCGGTTGACGAGCGCGACGTAGTCGACATCGCTCTTGTGCTGGTTGAGTTTCGATTGCCCTTCGATCTCGTCAACGACGAGATCGATCACCCTGATCGACGCCAGCATCTGTTCGCGCTTGTCGGGCTCCATCTGCGTGAGGTCCCAGGGCTGCTTCGGCAGCCGCGCTTCGGAGACCGCGAGCAGCGCGTCACCATGGCTTCGGTTGTCGCCGTGATCGCGCAGATACGCGACGCCGGACAGATGCACCGCCTCGTAGAGCCAGGTCGAGACGTTGTCACGCGAGACGTACCAGTCGTTCGAGATGTAGGCATCGTCACCCGAGACGATCAGCAGGAAGCGCCTGATGCCGTCGGCGAGCTCGACAAGCGGATTCTTCGCGGTGAGATGGAGCTGCACGATCGCACGATCGTCGCGCCGCACGATCACGAAGGGAACATGGGACGCCCTCGGGCCGCGCGCATCGGCGGCGACGATGGCGCCGAAGCCGCGCGTCGCCGCAAAGGCCAGTGCGTGGTCGTCGTCGATGCGAAACTGGGGACGGAGGATGTGCATGGCGGCGGCGCTCGCGGCTGGAGGGAGACGACCCAGCGAAGCTAGCGCAAGTTTTGCCGGAGATCACCGCCATGCACTGTCCGGCTCAGCAGATCATGGCGTTGTCGCCGTGGTCGCAGACGCCGCCGGGCTGGTCGCGCGGCAGCGTTTCGAACTCGCAGAAGCGCGGCGCCACCATGCGCGGCGGCCCGCCGCCCCAACGGCCGGTGGCCGCGGCATGTCCCTTTGCGAATGCGGATGGGCCGGCCGCGTGGACCTCGCGCGCCATGGCCGATGCCGTCAGCATGACGAGCACAACCAGCCCCGCCTGGACGCACTTGATCGTGGTCATTGAGCTTCTCCTGTTGGATTCAACAGGATCGGACCATCGCGCCGGCCTGTTGAAGCATTTTCGCTGTAACCATGACGGGCGCCGCTGTCCGATTATTCCGCTAAGGCGCAGCTAATTTTCGTGTCCTGCGGCCCAGTTCGACACGTTCGGTTGATCGGAGCGTGAGTGTCCGGTGCCTGCAGGATGGGTGGGGCGCAGCTGTAACCGTCCGCATGCGCGGGTGATGACACTGCCTGTTTGACATCTTGAAGCGGGAACCATCCACCGCCGTCGTCCTGGCGAAGCCAGGACCCATTACCCCGACTCTCAATTGTTTCGTGACGCTGGGGCCACAGCGCGTTTCAACAATGTAGCCCTGTGGTTATGGGTCCCTGCTTTCGAGGGACGACGGTGCGGAGGGAGGCTCACTTCGATCTCAGCAGCGGTGTTCGGCCCGTTGAACTGGCGGCACACGGCGGGTTACGCTGTGGCCAATCTCCCGCCCTCCCGCTGGAAGGATCACCATGAACGGCAATCGGTATTACGGCGTCCGCGTCGAGGGTGCGAAATACGGCGTGGGGTTCGGCTCGGCGCTGGCGATTGCGATCTCCTACACCAAGAACCATTCGATCCTGTGGGCGATCATCCACGGTATCCTGGGCTGGCTCTACGTGATCTACGCCGCGCTGTTCGGATGATGCGCACACCATGACCGTCATCTCGATCCAGTCACAGGTCGCCTTCGGCCATGTCGGCAACAGCGCCGCCACCTTTCCGATCCAGCTGCACGGCATCGACGTCGTCGCTGTGCCGACCACGCTGCTCAGCAACCGGCCGGGCTATCCGACCATCCGCGGCCGGGTGCTCGACGTGCAGCTGGTCGCCGACCTCCTGCAAGGCATCGAGGAGCGCGGCGCGGTCGAGGGGGCCCGGATGATCCTGTCGGGCTATCTCGGCTCGGCCGATATCGGCGTTGATGTCGCCGACTTCGTCGCCCGCGCGAAGGCGGCGAACCCGGCCCTGCTCTATTGCTGCGATCCGGTGCTCGGCGACCGCGACCGCGGCATGTTCGTGCGCTCGGACATCCCGCCGCTGGTGCGCGATCAGCTCTGCCCGCTGGCCGACATCATCACGCCAAACCATTTCGAGTTCGAGTTCCTCTGCGGTGCCCGCGTGACGACGATCGATGAGGTCGTCGCGAGGGGCCGCGCGCTGATGGCGCGAGGTCCTGCAACCATCGTCATCACCAGCGCCGAGCTGGCCGGCACGCCAGCGACCGAGATCGAGACGCTGGCAATCGAGCGCGCAGCATCCGAGGGCATTCGCGCCTGGCGTGTACGCACCCCGCGGGTGCCGATCAGTCCGTCCGGCACTGGCGACCTGTTCGCAGGGCTGTTCACTGCCGCGCGCGTGCGTGGCCTGGCGACGCCGGACGCGCTCAGCCACGCCGCGTCAGGCATTCACGGCGTGCTGGTGCGCACGGCGGAGAGAGGAACCGAGGAAATGCGCATCGTCGAAAGCGCTGGCGTGATGCTGGATCCGAAGCCGCGTTTCGCGGCGGTCGCGATCCCTGCATCCTGACATCCGGGACACATTTCATGATCGACACCACCACCCTCCTCACCTACGCCGCCGTCGTGCTCGGCCTGTTCCTTATCCCCGGGCCCGCGGTGCTGCTGGTGCTCGCGCGCTCGGTGACCGGCGGACCGCGCGTCGGCGTCGCCACCGGGTTCGGCATCGCACTCGGCGATCTCGTCCACACCGCGATGGCGACGTTCGGCCTGTCGGCGGTGCTGATGACCTCGGCGCTGGCATTCTCGATCGTCAAATATGCCGGCGTGATCTATTTGATCGTGCTCGGCGTCCGCGCCCTGTTCGAGAGGAATGACGACCTGCATCTGCCCACGGCGCAGCCGGTCGATCCCAGGCGCGCGTTCCGGCAGGCGATCTGGGCGGAAATGCTCAATCCGAAGACCGCGCTGTTCTTCCTCGCCTTCCTGCCGCAGTTCGTGCATCCCGGTCACGGCTCGGCCGTCGCGCAATTCGCGACGCTTGGCCTGATCTTCGTCGCGATGAGCGCGGCCTACACGTCGCTGCTCGCGCTCGCCGCCGGCCAGATCAGCCCGTGGATCCGGCGGCATCGCCGCATCGGGCAATGGCAGGGCCGCGTGGTCGGCACCATCTACATCGCGCTCGGCATCCGCCTCGCATTCCAGGAGCGCTGATGTCTCCGCTCAAGCCGCAAGCCACATATGACGACTTCGCCCGCCTCGATATCCGGATCGGCAAGGTCGTCGAGGTGCAGCCGTTTCCGCGCGCCCGCAATCCGTCCTACAAGGTCGGCGTCGATGTCGGCGCCGGGCGGATCATGTGGTCGAGCGCGCAGATCACGAATTACGAGCCGGCGGCCCTGGTCGGCGCGCTGGTGGTGTGCATCTGCAATCTGGGTCCGAAGAACATCGCCGGTTTCACCTCGGAACTCTTGATCCTCGGCGCCAGGGACGCCAGCGGCCAGGTGATCGTGCTCGGCCCGCGCAGTGAGGTTGCGGTCGGCGAGCCGATCTTCTGACGGCCCGCGCCCATCACGGCCGCGTGATTCAAATTGTCTGAAATCCCCGTAGTTTACCGATGGGGGATGATCCGGATTCTCGATGCCCGCGCGCGCTGCTATTCCATCGCGCGAGAATCGCTTCGGCATGGGAATCGGAAGATGTCTGCAGTTTTCTTTCACTGCTCCGACGACAAGCACGTCATCCTGGATCGCATCGGCGTCGCCATGGACCTTTCGGAAGCACGGGTGCACGCGGAGCAGCTGGCGCGCAGCTTTGTCATGACACCGAGCGCGGAGGACTGGCGCAACTGGGCGGTCCACGTCACCGACGACATCGGGACCGAGATCTTCGAGCTGCCGTTCACCGCCGTCCTCGGCGAATTGCACTGAGGGCGTGCCATGAATGCAATGGAACTCGCCCTGCAGCCCTTGCGCCGCCGCCTCGCCCGCTTGGTTGCGCGCTGCGTCGCGCTGCTCGACGGCGTCGTCAACCCCTATCGCCCTGAGCTGTATTACATGCGCGGGCCCGGCCCGAAATGCCGCGCCAGGCGCCAGGCCCTGCTGCGCGACTAGCGCCCGAGGAACGCCAAGGAGCACCAAGTGCGTCCGCAACCGAGAAAAGGCCGGCGGGCGTTACGCCACCGGCCTTCTCCTGCAGCTGCCGGTTCCCGGAGTCCGGTTCCGCCGCGATGCACTTGGTCTCAAGCTTGCGCCGACAGTTTTAATCAAATCTTAACGGCATGGCGGTGAGCTGGATCAAAGACTTCTTCGCCGTGCCGCGCGTGTTTGATCGTTCATCGTGCCTGACCCGCTGCACATCGTTTTTGTGCGGATCGCTCGACGATTGTGCGCCATGCATCTTAGGGAACGCACGACTCAGTGTTACCCTGTGATGCAAACCGAAACGGAGATCTTCGGAATGCCGTACTACACCTTCGATCTCGTGGTGGGGGACGAGTTCCGTAATCAAGGAACGATCATCCTCGAAGACATCAGCCTCGCCTCCGATCGCGCCGATCAGCTCGCCAACGAGCTGTCGCAGGTCAAGCCGGAGCTCAAGGCGCGCGGTTGCGCCGTACGGGTCACCGACATCGACCGGCGCGAGCTCTACCGGACGCCGCTCGATCCCGTGCCGCGGTGGCGCAGGATCGGCTAGCGTCGGCAGGCCTCAGGTTCTGACGATCGCGCTTGTTGCCGCGCGCTCCTGGTCTTGCTGCGCGCGGCGACCGGTTACTTCTTCAGGTTCAAGCGGCCGATGAAGTCGCGCTTGCCAAGCGGCGCGCCCTTGTGGCGGAGGATGTCGTACGCCGTTGTCGAATGAAAGAAGAAGTTCGGCAGCGAGAACGACATCAGGAATCCCTCGGCCGTGAACGGCATCGACCGATCCCCGACCTTGAACGTCACTTCGTGCCCGAGCAGCGCATTGACCGCATCCGACGTCAGGGCCGACAATTCACTGTGCGCGTCCTTCACCAGCGCCTGCAGTGCGGCGTAATCCAGATCGGGCTTGCCGGACGGCGGGACGAACACGCCGTTCTTCGCCGCCTCCATCGCGCCGCGGGAGTGATGCGCGAGCGAGACCACCTGAAAGCGGAACGGCAACATGTCCGGAAACAGCCGGGTCTCGACGATCTCGGCCGGATCGATGCCGTTGTCCTTGAAATGCGCGAGGCTCTTCTCGAGAAAACCCGAGGCGGAGCCAAGGATCTGCAGATAGTTGGCGACCGTCGCGTCGTAGAGTGAAAAGGTCATGGCGAATTCCCCCAGATAGAATTTGTCTGCCGCTTGCACGAACAGAGTTCCCGGAATTTCCGGCGAAGGCAAGCGGCTCCGGGGAGTTCGCAAATCGAGCGATCCGGCGTGACGCGCCGAATCGCTCGACCATCGTGGCTGCCGGCGGTCAGCTCTGATGCGGTCCGCGCATCATCTTCAGGGCGTCCTCGATATGGCGCCAGTCGCGGGCGTCTTCGGTCTCGCCTTTGCGCTCGCAGGCCACCGCGTTCTGCGCCGCTTGCGCAATCGCCTCCGGGCCGTGCTTCAGCAGCATCTGCCGCGCGATGGTGTGGATTTGCATCTCGGCTATCATGGCGCTCTCCTCGGCTGTCGACCGCCGCCGGACGGGCGAATGCGCATCCCGCGGCGCTGACATCAGAAACCGCCGAATGCCGCCTCTGGTTCCCGCGCGCGATGCAATCGGCGGTTCCCACGCGGCGCGGCGGCGGTTACAGAGACGAACTCCATCCGTTTGCCGAGTTGCCGTGCCATGGCGCAAAACATCTACGATGATCCCGGCTTCTTCGCCGGCTACAGCCAGCTCCCGCGGCAGGTCCGCGGGCTGCTCGGCGCGCCGGAATGGCCCGCGATCCGCGCCATGCTGCCTGAGGTCGCGGGCAAGCGCGTGGTCGATCTCGGCTGCGGCTTCGGCTGGGTGGCGCGCTGGATGCGCGAGCAAGGCGCCTCCGACGTGCTCGGCGTCGACCTGTCGCAGACCATGATCGCCCGCGCCACCGCGATGACGCAGGATCCGGCCATCACCTACGAGATCGCCGACCTCGAAACGCTGGAGCTGCCGAAGGCCACATTCGACCTCGCCTACAGCGCCCTCACCTTCCATTACATCAGGGACTTCGATCGGCTGGCGCGCATGCTGTACCGCACGCTCGTCGCGGACGGGCATCTGGTCTTCACCATCGAGCACCCGATCTACATGGCGGCTGCCCATCCGGATTGGGGACAGGACCAGGACGGCCGCAAGATCTGGCCGGTCAACCGCTACTTCATCGAAGGCGAACGCCGCACCGACTGGTATGTGCAGGGCGTGCTGAAATATCACCGCACCATCGGCACCACGCTCAACGCGCTGATCGGCGCCGGCTTCACGCTGCGCCGTGTCGAGGAATTCTCCCCGACGCGCGAGCAGATCAAGGCGATGCCTGAACTCGCCGACGAACTCGAACGGCCGATGATGCTGCTGGTGTCAGCGCAGCGCTAGCGCGATGATGGTTCGAGCTAGACTCGTAGCGCTCTAGCATCATGCCGCGAGCAGCTTGTCGAATTCCTCGGGCGGGTATGATTTTCCGTCCTTGTCGGTGATCACCACCTGCCATCCCTCGCTGGCCCAGACCCTGGCCTTGGCGATGATGATGAAGGTGCTCTCCCGCTCGATCCTGACCGTTTCGTTCTCGCGTTCTGCGATCATCTTGTAGGCCAACGCTTGTCCCTCGCCGACATAGTCCATCCGGCGGTGTGTTGGCAGCGGCTTTGGGCTGCATTTCGCTGGGACTGTGACAATTTGGTGGAAGCCCACCGCAAGATGCGGCAGTGCGCAATTTGCGGGCGCGGCTACGCCAGCTTGCCCATCAAGGTCGGCATATCCAGCGCCGACGAGTTGACATTGACGCTGCGCGCGAATCGCATCTGCGGTCCCTCGAAGGTACAGGTCACGGTGTCGCGGAACGCCGATTCGACGAACGTCCAGGTCATCACGAAGGTGCGCAGGTCGCGCCAGGTGCCGCTCGCGACCACGCGCATCACATCTGGCTGGTACTCGTGATGCAGCTTGTTGCCGGTCATCGTCGTGGTGCCCTCGCGCGGCGCGTCGAGACCGACCTCGATTGTGTGCGTGCCTCTGCCGTCCTCGAGCGTGAAGGTGCAGGTCTTGTCGGCGAAGCTGAGACTTACCGATTTGATCGCGTCGGTGTTCTCCGGCATCTGCCAGGTCTTGCCTGAAATCTGCGCCGCGACCGGCGACGATGCCGGCACCAATGGCGGTAGCAGCTGCAACGCCGCGGTCCGCGCCGTCAGCTTCTCGGCATCTCCATCGTTCTTCGTCACATTACCGGAGAACATCGCCGGGAAATGCCGGAACACCAGCTTGTTGAAACCACTGCGCTGCGGAATGCCGGCGGTGATCGCCAGCACCGCATTGTGCTTGGGAAAGACGAAGCTGAGCTGGTCGAACAGGCCGTCGGCGTAGAACGTCTCGGGTCCGATCCACCATTGATAGCCGTAGGTGTCCTTGACGTGCGGCTGCTGCACCGCCGCCACCCAGTCGGCCGGCAGCACCTGCTTGCCGTTCCACATGCCGTTCTGCGCGTACAGGATGCCGAGCTTGAGGCAATCGACCGTCTTCCAGCTCAGCCCGTTGGCGCCGGGCGAGATGCCTTCCGGCCCGACCGGCCATTCATAGCCTGAGATTCCGAGAGGATCGAAAAATCGTGGCTTCAGATAGTCGGCGACAGTCTCGCCGGTCGTCTTGGTGACGATCGCGGACAGCAGATAGGTCGCGGCCGAGGTGTAGACCCATTTGGTGCCGGGCTGGTAGACGACCGGGATCTTGAAGAACTCGGCGACCCAGCTGGTCTTGATCGGCCGCCACGCCGACCCCGAGGTCATCGAGGCGTGGCCGGTGCGCATGGTCAGGAGGTCTTCCACCGTCATCGCCGCGAGCTTGTCGTCGACGACCGGCGGCAGCTTGTCCTTGAAGAACGAGACAGCCTTGTCCTGCAGACCGAACCGCTTGTCGGCGATGGCGAGCCCGACCGCGCTGACGGTGACGCTCTTGGTCAGCGAATGCATCATGTGGTTGCGGTCGGCGCTATACGGCGACCACCACCCCTCCGCGACCACCTGGCCGTTGCGCCACAGCATGAAGCTGTGCAGCTCGTAACCCTGGCGGTCGACCTCGTCGAGAAAGTCGAGGATCGCGGATGGCGCGATGCCCTGCTCTTCCGGCCGGCTGCGCGACAGTCCATCGGCAAAGGCGGTCTCGGCCAGCGCCACCGTCACCGTGCCAGTGCGGCCGTCCGGCGTAAGCAGCACGGCGGCGCCACCCAGGAACAGCTGCAATGCTCCGCGCCGTGACGGCCGGCCTGATGCGACGCCGTCAATTTCCTGATTGTTGTTGGGCATGGGCCGTCCTCCGAAAGCGGAACGGAGGTTATGGCTCCGGCCCGCGCTGTCAACGGATCGGGCACGCATGGCCGCAAGCAAAAAAACCCGCCTTGGCGGGACACTCCAAGGCGGGGAAAGGTTCGTTGGGTAGAAATCCACACGCTTGGAAAATGCCCGCGCGGGGAAGTAGCGGCGCTAATTCTATTGGGCTGGGTGGTTCGGACAACAGGATTAAAGCGCGCGCAACGCCGGGAGTTTTTCCCGATCCGTCCGACGAAAAATCCCGAACGCGGCCTGTGCGGCGCAGCTCACTGCACCACGTCGAGCCTGACATTCGCGACGCCTTTGCCGATCATGCCTAGCGACTGTGCCGCGGAATATGACACGTCGAGGATGCGTCCGGGCACGTAGGGGCCGCGGTCATTGACGCGCACGGTCACCGAGCGGCCGGTCTTGACGTCGGTGACGCGCAGCCTGGTGCCGAACGGCAATGTCGGATGCGCGGCAGTCAGTTCGTGCGCATTGAACTTCTCGCCGCTCGCGGTCTCCTGCTCGTCGCTGTAGAAGCTCGCAACGCCCTGCGACGCCATCTTGCTGTCCGCAGTCTTGCGCGCGGCGTAGGGCGCATGCCGGTGCGCGGCTGCGACATGTGTGCGCGTCGCCGATGATGCGGCCCGCGTCGGCTCCGGCCGGCTCGCGAGCGCCTGCGAGCGCTGGCTGACGACCGAGGACTGTGCGCAGGCCGCAAGCGACGCTGCGCCGATCACGACCGCAAACAGCCGCAGCGGCTTTCGCGCCGCGGGCACCGCACCGCGCGCACGGCCGATAACGTCGACGTACGAAATGACTGCATCGTCGCGTGACATGTTGCATCCCCAACTCGCGCCCCAGCCCAAGCCGAAAATCCAACACCCGCCTAATGAGCCGAATCCAATCGGGGCAGAACGGTGGCGGACCGCTGTCAGACCCGCCGCGCACTGTGCGATTTCCCCTCGGGTGTGGTGGATACGCCACACAACTCAGGAGATTCCCCCGGAAATGCAGCTGCCGCCGGGGCGTCCATTCCCGTAGCCTCGGCAGCCCGCTCCGGTTCCCGAAACTCCCCAACCTCTCCACCCTCTCGCCTTGCTTTGGTCAAACCCGGCTGGAGTTGTGGGGACAGGGCCAGGGATCGATACAGAGCGAAATTTGCCGGCCGCCCATTTGCGGTTTGACCTTGGACTGATACGGGGACCGCCATGCAATCCACACTGAAAGACGCTGATCCGCACGATATTTTCGCGATCGAACCCAGCTTCGCTCCGGCCCGCCCGGACAATGCCGCCGCACCGGCAGCTGCCGGCAAGGCAGCGCCTGGGCAACGCGAGCCCTATTTCGGGCCGAGTCTCGCGCCCGCGTCCACGCCATCGATCGCATACGCGGCGGCGGCCGCCTCTGTGCCGCCGGCTGCGCCGATCCCGGTGCCGCCGGCCGCGCCGGAGTATAGCGCCGCAAGCCATGACGGCCGGCTGGACGACATCCGGCTGGAGCGCGCGCCGCGCCCCACCAACAAGTGGGCGATCCGCGCCTTCTGGTTCGTGTTCGCGATCGTCGGCGCCATGGGCACGGCGGCGTGGCAACACTACGGACATCGCGTCAAGCAGCTGGCGGCCGAGTACGTGCCGCAGGTCGAGGCCCTGACATCGCTGCTGCCCGGCAAATCGACCGCCGCTCCCGACCAGGCGAGCCCGCCCGTGGCGCAAGCGGCCGCTGATCAGCCAGCCGAGGCCGCTCCGGCGGCTCCGCCGCAGGACGTTGCCACGGCCGCGCCCGCTCCTGCCGCCGCAGCACCGGCTGCCGTCGCAGCGCCGGTCGCACCCGCCACGCCGGCAGCGCCGGCGCCAGCCGCAGCCGCGCCTGACCAGGCGCAGTTGCTGCAGTCGATGGCGCGCGATCTCGCGTCGATGGGACAGCAGATCGAGCAGCTCAAGACCAGCATCGATCAGCTCAAGGCCAGCCAGGATCAGCTGGCGCAGCGTGTTGCCCGGACGACCGAGACCAGGGCCGTCGAACCTCGGCCGGTCGCGCCGCGTCCGCGCGCCGCGGTCACGCCTCAGGCAGTGCCGCACGCGGCCGCTGCTCCTCCGCCGATCCGTCGGCCGGCGCAGGCCTATATCCCGCCGCCGCCTCCGTCGGCATCAGCAGCACCGCTGCCGCCCCCTGTAGCCGCTGCGCCGCAGGCTGCCGCACCGCGCCCGGTGCAACCGCAGCAACAGTCGAATATCGTCGATGCCGATGATGGCGGCCCGGTGGTTCGGCCGCCGATGCCGCTGCGCTGACGGCTAACCAACGGCCAAAGAAAAAGCGGCCGGTCGCGATGGCGCGATCGGCCGCTTTGCATTTCGAGTGCGAATTACGCGCTCTGTCCCGGCGGCAGCACGACCACGGTCGCGCCCGGCTTGACGTGCTGGTAGAGATCGATGACGTCGGCATTGTTCATGCGGATACAGCCCGACGAGATCGCCTGCCCGATATATTCGGGCTGGTTGGTGCCGTGGATGCGGTACAGCGTGTCCTTGTTGCCTTGGTAGAGGTAGATGCCCCGGGCACCCAGCGGATTGGCCGGTCCACCTGCGACCCGCTTCGGATACGGTCCGAGCCGCTCCTGGATGTCCTGGGTCGGAACCCAATCGGGCCACTCGGCCAGACGGCCGACCGTGGCCACGCCGGAAAACGCCATCGCCTCCTCGCCGACGGCGACGCCGTAGCGGATCGCCTTGCCGCCGGGCAGCACGTAATAGAGGTAGCGCGCGTCGGTATCGACCAGGATCGACCCCGGCTGTTCCTTGCGCCTGTAATCGACAATGTGGCGCTGGAACTGATCCGGGATCCTGGCCTCCGCATAGGGCGGATGCGCCAACAATTGCCGATCGCGCGGCGTCATCGCGGCATCCGTCACCGGCGACAGCGTCGCCTGCATGCAGCCGCCAAGTGCAAGCGAACCCACCAGCACCGCAGCAAGCCCCAACTTCGACACGATCAATCTCCCCCTGCGTCAACTTGTGGCACTTGCTGCCGAAATCGTGCTGAAATCGTGGCAGCCCCGATTGGAACACGGCTGTTTGATCGGTTCCCTCGGCAAGTGTGTCCTTACGGTTGCAGTCGGTTCCCGCGGACGCTAGCCTTGCGGCAAAATGTCTAAAACCTCGGGAGGAATTCGATGCGTTACGCTCTGCTGATCGGCGGCCTGATCGTCGCGGCAACACCGGCCCACGCCGATCCGCGCGCGGCCTATGTCACGATGGTGCTGCAGGCTTTCGCGGCAAAGGTCGAGTGCCCCGGCACCGATCTGGTCTATCAGGACCTCGTGCAGCGCGCGCAGGACATGCACCTGCCCGACGGCACCACCGAGCAGGTGCGCAAGGCGATCGCCTACATGCATACTGGCGGCAAGATGGGCGAGAAGCAGGCCGACGACCTGATGACCGAAGTTGCGATCGCAACCCAGACCACCGATCTCGATCAACGCCGCGCCGGCAGCATGACGACCTGGTGCCAGGACCAGAAGACGCGGCTCGCGGGCTACATCAGGACCAAGTAATCCACTTCAATTCTCAATCGAGCTCCGGCGGCGCGAACCAGTTGGTCAGCGACAATCCGCCATCGACCACGATCGATGCGCCGGTGACGTAGCCGGAGAGCTTGTGCGAGAGCACGGCGAGCGCCATCGGCGCAAGATCGTCCGCCTGACCGAGCCGGCCGAGCGGGATGTGCTTTGCCAGCGCAGGATCGGCAACGAAGCCGCCGGCCGCGATCGCGCCGGGCACCAGCGCATTGACGCGGATGCCATGGCGGCCCCAGCTCTTGGCAAGCTCCTTCACCAGCATCGCCATGCCGGCCTTCGCCGTCGAGTAATGCGGCAGGTTGCGCGGCGTGCCGGCATGCAGCGAGGTGAGCAGCAGGAACGAGCCCGGCGTCTTCGCCGCGATCAGCTTGCGCGCCAGTTCGCGCGACAGATGAAAGCCGGCATCGAGATTGACCGCGTGCATCTGCTGCCAGGTCTCTTCGTCGACCGCCATCGCATGATCGGCCTCGCGGCGCGGCGGCGATGCGCTGTGGACGAAATGCGTCACCTGCCCAAGCGTGACTTGCGCATACGCGAGCAAGGCATCGCACGCGCCACGCTGCGCGAGATCGCCGACCCAGGGCAACGCCAGCTCCGGATGCGGCGCGGCCTTGATCGCGGCCAACACCCTGTCCTCATGCAGGTCTGCAAACACGGTGCGCACACCCTCGCCGACCAGGGCCTGCGCGATGGCGCGCCCGATGCCGTTGCCGGCGCCGGTCACTAAGGCCGTCTCGCGCGCGGGATCGAAGGGCGATGTGAAGAGGCTCATGATCCCCGATCTCCTGGACCTGCAGACCTGCGCTCAGTATGGCGGCGCCTTGCGCGCCCGCTGCGCCTTGGCGGCTTCGATCCACCAGGTGAAGTCGTCGGCGAAGCGTGGAAAGGCGCGTTCGAGCGACTTGCCGCCCTCGCCGATCGGCTTACCCTCGGCCGACAGCGTCTGCGCGATCGGCCCCGCGCTGATCGTGCTCGAGATCACCACCATGCCCATCTCCGACAGCGTGCCGTGCCAGGCGGTCGCGGCACGCGCGCCAGCGAACCGTCCGGCCGAATAGCTTGCGATCGCCGCCGGACGCCAGAACCATTCCTCGAGAAAATGATCAGTCAGGTTCTTCAGCCCGGGCTGCATGCCCCAATTATATTCGCCGGTGACGAACAGGAAGCCGTCGGCGTCGCGGATCTTGCCGGCGAGCGTTTCGAGCACGGCCGGCGCCTGTCCTTTGGGGTGCTCCTTGTACATCCGGTCGAGCATCGGCAGGCCGACCTCCTTGGCGTCGATCAACTCGACGTCGCCGCCGCGGCCGCGGAGGCCGTCGACGACGAAATGCGCCAGCCGGATGCCCATGCGATCCGAGCGATAGGAGCCGTAGAGAACGAGAATGCGGTGGGTCATGGCGCGATCCTACCACGGCACTGCGACAGCCGTCCCGCGGCGCGGCGCGCAGATGTTAACCGGCATTCCGGCCCGTTTTCACGGCATTAAGCAATTGGTCGCAGGCGCGTCGCCGCGGCCCAAAATCGCCAGATTTCTTTTCTGGATATGGCTTTGCTTCGAGAAGGAGAACCCGACATGCGAATCGCAAAGCTGGTTTTCGCAAGCTCGCTTGCAGCCATCGCTGTCCTGGCCACGCCAGCGCTGGCGAAGAGCACCGAGCGGCAGAAAGCCGAAGAGAAATCCACAGCCACCACTTCGGCCGGCTGCCAGGCCTACCAGCAGGCCGCCGACGGCACCTGGAACCAGCTTCCCTGCGGCGAAGCGGGCGCGGGCGGCGCCACGCAACACCGCGCCGCGACCAAGGGCGCGGACGGCGACGAGCACTGACCCGCGCGCCCGCCGCCACGCGCGGCCGGCGGTGCGGCCCCCTCGACTTTCGGACAATATGGATGTGCGGGACCGCCGCGGCTCCGTATCATAAACCCTCGCTTAATGCGCGCCCGGTACGGTTGAGGCCTCTCCCTCTCCCGTCAAGAAATGGCGCGCATCCCATGAAGATCGGTACTCTCCTGACGGCCGCGATCGTCTCGTTGTCCGCGGTCGGCGGCGGCCTGGCGGCCTATGTCGCGGTCACGAAGTACCAGACCATGGACAAGGTCTCGACCGCGCAGAGCCGGCTCGAGATCGTCCGCGCCGTCGGCGATATCCCGCGCTACATGAACCCCGAGCGGGGCTACGCCACCAATTTGCTGCTTGGGGGCGCCACGATCGATCCGAAGCAGATCGCCGAGCTCGACCGCCAGCGTCAATTGACCGACGGCGCCCTCGCCAAGGTTAACCAGGTCCGCGCCACCCTGCCGGGTTCGCTCGACGACGGCGAGGCGGTCGCGCGCGAGATCGATGCGCTGAAGGTGAAGTTTGCCGGGCTGCGCGACGCCATTGCCGCTGCGATCGCCGGTCCGGCCGAGGCCCGCCGCGCCGCCGCCGGCAAGATCGTCGCCGACAATTCCGTGTTCAACGCCGGTGTCACCACGCTGCTCGACGAGCAGGTGCGCCGCCTCGCCGGCCTCGACGGCAATGCCTACCGCCAGGCCAGCTACGCGAACGTCGCCTGGATGCTGCGCGATACCGGCGGCCTCAATGCCAGCCTGCACAAGGCGCTGGTCGGCGCCAAGCGCGTCGCGACCGAGCCGGAGAAGATGGAGCTCTACCGCTCGACCGGCCGCACCGAGCAGATCCTCTCGACGCTGCAGGAATTGCGCAACAATCCGGCGACGCCAGCGAACGTCATGGCGGCGCTCGGCAAGATGCAGGCCGACTACGTCGAGCGCTTCGGCAAGGCGCTGAAGTTCGCCAAGGAAGGCGCCGTGACCGGCAAGTACGAGCAGGATCTCGACACCTACTATCCGGAATCGCAGATCGGCCTCGCCGCCATCATCACGGTACGCGACGCGTTCTACGAGAATGCCGAACAGGTGCTTTCCGCTGCCTATTCGTCGGCGCGCTTCAGCTTCGTGATCGCAGTGATCGGGCTGCTCGCGGTCATCGCCGTCAGCGCCGGCCTCATCGTCATGGTCCGCCGCCGTATCCTCAACCCGATCGCCGCCCTCACCGGCCGGATGTCGCGTCTCGCCGCGGGCGAAGTCGCCGAAGCGATCCCGGGCGCCGCGCGCAACGACGAGATCGGCGCGATGGCCGCCGCCGTGCAGGTGTTCAAGGACAACCGGATCGAGGCCGACCGTCTCGCGACCGAGAAGGAAGCCGAGAACGACGTCAAGATGCGGCGCGCCCGGGTGCTCGACGATCTCACCCGCGCTTTCGAAGCCAAGGTCACCGAACTGGTCGGCGGATTGTCGGCGGCGTCCTCTGTCATGGAGGATACGGCGCAATCGATGTCGGCGACGGCGGCCGCCACCAACCGTCAGGCCGCGGTCGTCGCGGCGGCGTCCGATCAGACCTCGACCAACGTGCAGACGGTCGCGAGCGCGACCGAGGAACTGACCTCGTCGATCTCGGAGATCGCCCGCCAGGTCGCGACCTCGACCGAGATCGCCGCGCGTGCGGTCGACCATGCCCGCCGCACCGGCGACACCGCGCGCTCGCTGGCCGAGGGCGCGCAGAAGATCGGCGACGTCGTGACGCTGATCCAGAGCATCGCGGCCCAGACCAATCTGCTCGCGCTCAACGCCACCATCGAGGCGGCCCGCGCCGGCGAGGCCGGCCGTGGCTTTGCCGTGGTCGCCTCGGAGGTGAAGTCGCTGGCCGGTCAGACCGCCAAGGCAACCACCGAGATTTCCGAGCAGATCACCGCGATCCAGACCGCGAGCGACGAGACCGTGACGGCGATCCGCAGCGTCGTCGACGTCATCACCGAGATCGACCAGATCGGCACCGCGATTGCCGCCGCGATCGAGGAACAGGGCTCGGCGACCAAGGAGATCTCGCGCAGCGTGCAGGAAGCCGCGCGCGGCACCCAGGAGGTCAACTCCAACATCTCCGGCGTGCAGCGCGCCGCCGACGACACCGGTGCGGCGGCAACCCAGGTGCTGGGCGCGGCCGAGCAGCTCTCGACGCAGTCGAAGGACCTCGCCGGCCAGGTCAACCGCTTCCTCTCCGACGTGCGGGCGGCGTAGTCGACCGCACGCCGTAGTCACGGCTTGGCAAGGACTCTATCCGCGTCATTGCGAGCGCAAGCGAAGCAATCCATCGCGCCGCAAGTGGAGATATGGATTGCTTCGTCGCTGTCGCTCCTCGCAATGACGGGGTTGGCCTAGGAGCCTCGTGCCCCTACCCCCCGCGCAGGCCGAGCACGCGGCGGGCGATGGCCTGGCGATGGACTTCGCTCGGGCCCTCATAGACCCGCATCAGGCGGGCCTTCTGCCACAGCGCATTCAGCGGCAATTCCAGCGTAACGCCGAGCGCGCCGAGCGTCTGCATGGCGTGGTCGCAGGCGTCATAGGCCATCTCGGTCGCGAACACCTTGATCATCGAGGCTTCGTGGCGGATGTCCTCGCCGCGGTCGGTCTTGTCGGCGGCGTCGCGCACCATCAGCCGGCACGCATGCATGCGCGTCGAGATGTCGGCAATCCACCACTGGATCGCCTGGCGCTCGGCGAGCTTGACGCCGAACGTCTCGCGCTGCTTGGCGTGTTCGCACATCATGTCGAGCGCGCGCTTGGTGATGCCGACGCAGGTCGATCCCATCTCGAGCCGCCGCGTGCGCAGGCGCAGCTGCATCGGCGCGTAGCCCTTGCCGACCTCACCGAGCACCGAGTCCTTCGGGATGCGGCAATCCTCGAACACGATCTCGTAGGTCGAGCCGCCGCCGACCATCGGGATCTCGCGCTCGATGATGAAGCCGGGCGTGCCCTTTTCGACGATGAAGGAAGTGATACCGCCCTGGCGCTGGTCGTTGCCGACCCGCGCCATCACGATGATGAAGTCGGCGGCGCGCGCGTTGCTGATCCAGATCTTGCGGCCGTTCAGCACCCATTGTTCGCCCTCGAGCAACGCCCGCGTCTTCATGCCCGCGGGATCGCCGCCGGCGCCGGGCTCGGAGATCGCGATCGCCGACGCCATCCGGCCCTCGATGTAAGGCTGCAGATATTTCTTCTTCTGCGCGTCGGTGCCGACCGCCTGCAGCATGCGCAGGTTCGGCGAGTCCGGCGGCAGCACGAACGGCACGCAGCTGCGGCCGAGCTCTTCATGCACCGCCGCCATCGTGCGCGTCGGCAAATCGTGGCCGCCGAGATCCTCGGGCGCATCGAGGCCCCAGAGGCCGAGCTCCTTGGAGACCTCGCGCAGCCGCTTGCGCTGTTCCGAGGTGAGCTCGGGATGATCGCTGCCGGGCAGTTTCGATTTCAGATATTGCGGCTCGAGCGGGATCAGCTCGCGATCGACGAAGCGCGCGACGGTCTCGCGGATCATGGCTGTCTGTTCATCATCGCTCATCTGGGATTCCTCGCCTGTGCTGTTTCGCTTCACAAAACCAGTAGCGCATTTTTTGTCGGCAGGAATAGCGGAAACGCGCGCCTACGCTAACTGTCGCGCGATGGTTTCATGGTGCGGAATTCAATATCCCGCGGCGCGGTCAGCGTACTCAAATGCGCGAGATGTGGCGGCGCGTCAGGCAATCGATCGCGCCGCGAGATTGTTGTCAGCGAGGAAGCGATCGACAATCAGCACGCCGGTCGTCGTCGCTTGCTCGCGAAACGGCGTGCGGTCGCCCCTGCAAATGCAGGTATGCGCGATCCTGCCCCTACGCTAGTCGGCAAAGCGACATAGCGGACGAAGTCGCTGTTGGCCTCGCGGTCCGACCGCACCGCATTGGCGGCAAAGCTGTCGTCGGGGTAGCCCATCGCGACGCAGGTCATGATCACCTGGTCTTCCGGGATGTTGGCGACCTCGCGCACGATGTCGGAGCGCATGATGCCCTGGCCGTTGATCACACTGCCGAGGCCGCGATCCCAGGCGGCCAGCACGATGCCGTAGCAGAGCGCGCCGAGATCGAAATGGCAGACCGCGCCGGGATCGAGGATCCGGTCGTAGGCCAGCACCAGCGAGACCGGGGCGTCGAACTGGCGGAAGCCGCGTAGCACCCAGTCCTGCCGCATCGGCTTGTCGTCGCGGGCGATGCCCATGGCGCCGAACAGCTTCTTGGCGATGTCGACCTGGCGGCCGCGGTGCACGCCCTGGTACTCGCCATGGCTGACGATGTCGCGTTTGACCTTGGCGCCGGCGACCATCTCCTCCATGTTGCGGCGGCGCACTTCCTCCAGCGGCTTCCCGGTCAGGACATGGACGTGCCACGGCTGGGTGTTCATCGAGGACGGGGCCCGCTTGGCCACCTCGATGATCTCTTCGACGGTCGCCCGGGACACCGGCTGCTTGTTGAACCCGCGCACGCTTTTGCGTGTCTGTACCAGCGTCTCGAATTCCATTCCGCGTTTCCCCCATTTTGTTCCGCGCCGCACACGGAATTTTCCCGCGGCTATCCGGGTATTTTATAGACAAAATCGGCTGTGGGAACTTGATCGGGCCAAGAATCCGATATCCAATCCGGCCACTGGTTTGGTTTAGGGAGAACCCAGATGAAGCGGATTTTCTTGGCGGCCGTGATCGCGACCTTTGCCGCCGGTTCGGCATTTGCACAGGACGCCTCCTGCGAGACGAAAGCCGTCGGCAAGGACGGCAAGGCGCTGGCCGGCGCGGCCAAGACCTCGTTCATGAAGAAGTGCACGATGGATGCCTGCGAGACCAAGGCGGTCGGGTCCGACGGCAAGAAGCTCGCCGGCGCGGCCAAGACCTCGTTCATGAAGAAGTGCCAGAGCGGCGCCTGAGCCCCCTCGCCGGCGCTTATTCGCCTCCCTCGATCGGGATCGACCATCGGGTCGCGCATGGCGCGGCCCGAACGGCTGTTCACGGGTGACAGACCCAGCTCGGCGGGCGCTCAGAACGAGACGCCGACCCGGACGCCCTTGCTCCAGACCCGCCGGCAGCGCTTCTTCGTATTGCCGTGAAACATCTCAAAACGTTCCGGCAGCTGGATTGGCTTTGCGAATTCCAGGCAGGCCCCGCCGGCGGAATAGTCCACCAGCCGGCACTCGATCAGCGGCGCCTTCGGTTCGAGCTGGAGCTTGACCACGCTGGACACGCATCCTGACGGACGAACACGCGCAAATCGTCGGGGATGCATTAACGCCGCCTCTGGTGGAATCGTACCAACAGATTCACCGCCGGCCGTTAAGATTCCGTTCAGACCGACTGTTACGAATCATGTCTGGCATCTGACGGATCGGCGCGCATGACGCCAGGCCGGCGCGAGGCCGCCAGCGTCTCCGACGGCGCTTCCCCGAAGTGCGACCGGTAGCTCCGCGAGAAATCGCTGAGGTGCCAGAACCCGTAGGCCAGCGCGCAGGCCTTGACGCTCGGCGCCCCGGCGAGCAGTTGCTTGCGCACCAGCCAGAGCCGGCGCAGCCGCAAATAGCGATGCAGGCTCATGCCCCGGTAGCGCTGGATCGCGTCGTGCAGCGTGCGCACGGACACGCCGATTTGCCTCGCGAGCTCGCCGCTGTAGATCGGATGAGCGACGTCGCCGGCCAGGATGGCGCGCGCGTCGTTGAACACCTTGAACTGGCGTGTCGTGTTGGCCCGCGTCGCCCACTTCGCCGGCACGATCTCGGCGAACGCGTTGTCGATCACCGCGAGCAGCGTCTCCTTGATCGACGCACCCGTGGCGAACTCGGCAATCGTCACCTGGTCCGACGTCACGAGCAACACCTGCCTCACAACTTCGCGCAACCGATCCTGCGCGCGTTGAGAGATCTCGTGAATGCTGAAATGCAGACCGGGGTTCGGCCAACCGCGGTCGACGATCTCGGGCGTGAAGATCACCGAGGCATATTGGCGGGGTGCCTCTTCCACAGAAGTGTAGAACGCACCACCGCCGCCAAGCACGATCACCGCACGATCGCGTTCGACGCCGTTGAACCGCATCGGCACGCCGTCGTCCATCGTGAAGCCGACCGCGGTGCTATGCGGCGCAAGCTGCGCGTCGACGATCCTCGGAAACGACTGCGTGTAATTGAGCTCACATCCCGGCAAGCTCAGGATGACCTGCTCGGCCGAAATCTTCCGCGCAAGCGGCGTGAAATCAACATCCAGATTTCGGATCGAACTCCGGAATGCATCAACATCGTCAAAACGAAAGACTCTCGGCACCAGCAATGGCGCCGTCAAATGACCGCTCCTATGAATTGCTCTTGAAATTTCTTGCAAGGCGTCGCGCCTGGCGCGCTCGCCTCATCGATAATGCCCATGCACCAAATGCGAATCGTCTGACGAATTCAATCAGGAAAAATGCGGGTCGTTCGTCGAACCGGACAATCAGGCAAATGATCACTGCTGCCGAATTTCGATAGTGTTTGCCGGGATATCCACCGTTGGGACCGGCGATCCCATTAAACTCTATACCCCTATTAAAGATTCGGGGAGCAGGTTGGCATTGGGAACGATGATGTTCCTCGTCGCGGAACATTTTAGGACCGCAATGACAGTCATTGCCTCGCCTGATCTTATTGCCAAGCTCGATCACGTCTTGAAAGCCGGCTCCCCCGACCTCCGCACACGCATGCTGCAGGAGGTGGCTGGGTTGTTTCTCGAGGACGCGCATCGCCTCAGCGAGCACCACGTCGAAATGTTCGACGACATCCTGATCCGCCTGAGCGAGAGCGTCGAGTTGCGGACCCTGACCACGCTCAGCCGCTCGCTCGCCGATTTGCATCTAGTGCCGCGCGAACTCGCTCGTCGCCTAGCCAACCATGACGACGCCGACGTCGCCGCCCCGATCCTGCGGGCCTGCGAATGCATCCCGGAGGCCGATCTGATCGACATTGCCTGGATGCGCGCCGAGGGACACCTCAGCGCGATTGCAGGGCGCAAGGCCGTCAGCCAGGAGCTCGCGGATATTCTGCTGATGCGCGGCGACAGCAGTGTGCTTCGCGTGCTCGCGGGCAACCGCGGCGCTGACATGACCAGCGCAGGCCTTGCCATGATGGTCGACGCGGCCGAACGCGACGCGCCCATCGCGGACGCATTGATCGCGCGCAGCGACCTGCCACCCCATGTTCTCTCCGACGTCGTGATGCGATCCACGCCGCGCCAGCAGGCCCGACTGCTGAAGCTTGCACGCCCCGACATCAAGGATGCGGTTCGCGCCGCCATTGATGCCGGCGCCGCCCGCGCCTCCGCAAACCCGCCAGCCACGATCGACGATGCGAAGGCGCGGGCGACAGCGATGACCAAGCCATTTTCAGTGTGAGTACCGTCATGACGTATGGTGACCGCAGGGCGGAGCGCGTCAAGCTTGAGACGCGTCATCCCGTCAATCTGATGGGCGTCGATGGCACGTGGCGACGAAGCTGCATCCTGCTCGACGTCTCGCAGAGCGGTGCCCGGCTCGAGGTCGACGGAACGCTTGATGTGTTGAAGGCCCAGGAGTTCTTCCTGGTGCTGTCCTCGCGGGGACTGGCATTCCGGCGCTGCGAGCTGGTTCGCGTCGACGGCAGCGAGATCGGCGTGCGATTCATCGAAGAACGCAAGCGAAAGGGACGCCCCGTCATTCCGAGATGAGGATTGGCGGCAAACCGGCCCGAGGGGAAGTTGACGACATGACCATGCAAAGAGCCACCGACATCGCGGTATCGACCGTGTCCGCCGCGCCGCTTCGTGGGACGATCGAAATCGACTGCGCGGGGACGGTCGCGACGTTCGAGATCGACGAGGAGCTCGCCCATCGGCTCTGCGCCGATCTCGAACGCTTTCTGACCCAGGTCCCGCGCCGGGTTCGTTCGGCGCGGTTCTGACACCACCGAGCTCCCTGCTGCCCGCGCCGCCTACTCGCGCCTGAAGCGATAGTCGAAGGCCTCGCCGTCCGCCTTGATCAGGCCGACGGTCGGGGCCGGAAAATGGATTGGCAGGATCAGCGTGTCGGTCCCGGCGACGGAGGCAAAGAACTTCCGCCGCGAGACCGCCGATTGCTTCGGATCCCAATCGGGCTTCGCCGACCATTCCGGCTCGCGGCACTGGATCGCGTGGTGCATCAGATCGCCGGCGACCACCGCGCGCTGTCCCTTGGAGAAGATGTTGACGCAGCAATGGCAGGGCGAATGGCCCGGCGTCGGCGTCAGCGTTACAGTGTCGTCGAGCGCATAGTCGTCGTCGACCAGCAGCGCCTGCCCGGCCTCGACGATCGGGAGGCAATTGTCGCGAAACACCGTGCCGGGCGGATTGGCGCCCTTGGCATTCTCGGCCTCCCAGGCCGCGTACTCGCCCTTGTGGAAGACGTATTTCGCATTCGGGAAGGTCGGCACCCAGCGCCCGTCGCGCAGCGTGGTGTTCCAGCCGGTGTGGTCGATATGCAGATGGGTGCAGAACACGTAGTCGATCTGCTCAAAGGAGATGCCGAGCGCGAACAGCTCGTTGCGCCAGCGCTCCTTGCCCGCGAAGTCGAACGGCGGCGGGTGCCCCTTGTCCTCGCCGGTGCAGGTGTCGACCAGGATGGTGTAGCGCGGCGTCCGCACCACGAAGGTCTGGTAGGTGATCATCATCATGCCGCGCGCGGCATCGAAGACCTCTGGCTCCATCGTCTTCAGGTGATGCTTGAACACGGCGTCGTCATAGGCCGGGAAGAAATCCTGCGGCCGCCGCCAGGGCCCCTCGCGCTCGATCACCGCGTCGATCGTGATGTCGCCGATCCTGATCTGTTTCATCGCCGTCTCGCTCCCGCTTTTTTCTGAAGCGTAGCGGCCAGCGCCAGGCCTCACAAGCCGAGCACCGCGCAGCGTGCCATGCGGCTTTGCATCGCTGGGAACTCTGATGCCGCAAGACGCGGCGGCGGACTATCGCGCCACACTTAAGGACGCGATGGTGAGGTCGATTGCCGCAGTCGACGACTAGAGGCCGCCGCAAATCGACCCAAAACGGCTCCTAGGCGGAGCGACGATCCAGCAAGGAAACGAGTCGCTTGGGCAGGACATGGAAATACGCGGCAGCGGCGCTCGTTGCCGTCACCGCCGGAATCTATCTCAACAACAGCAGCCTTCTCGCAACGCATGCCGACGGAAAGCCCGCGCTGCTCGCCCATCGCGGCATCGCGCAGCGCTTCGACGAACGCGACCTCAAGAACGACACCTGCACCGCGGCGCGCATGCTGCCACCCACCCACGACTATCTCGAGAACACGATCCGCTCGATGCGGGCGGGCTTCGAGCGCGGCGCCGATATCGTCGAGCTCGACGTCCATCCGACGACCGACGGCGAATTCGCGGTGTTTCACGACTGGACGGTCGATTGCCGGACCGACGGCCAGGGCGTCACCCGCGAACAGCCGATGGCGCGGCTGAAGATGCTCGACATCGGCTATGGCTACACGGCCGATGGCGGCAAGACCTTTCCATTCCGCGGCAAGGGCATCGGGTTGATGCCGTCGCCGGATGAGGTGCTCAAGACCTTTCCGGATCGCCGCTTGCTGATCAACGTCAAGAGCCGCGATCCCGCCGAAGGCGAGAAACTCGCAGCGGTGCTGAACCGGCTCCCCGCCGACCGGCGCCAGCTGATCATGGTCTATGGCGGCGACGAGCCGATCGAAGCGATCCGGCGTCTTGCACCGGAGACGCGAACCACTTCGCGCGCGGCGATCAAGAGCTGCCTCGTCCGCTATCTCGGCTATGGCTGGAGCGGCATCGTGCCTGACGCCTGCCGCAACGCCATCGTGCTGATGCCGATCAACACCGCGCCGTGGCTATGGGGATGGCCGGACCGTTTCCTCAACCGGATGGAGGCGGCGAACAGCGCGGTCTTCGTCCTCGGCCCCTATCAGGGCGGCGAATTCTCGACCGGGGTCGACGATGCCGACACGTTCCGGCGCCTGCCCAAAGACTATTCCGGCGGCATCTGGACCAACGAGATTGAGAGCATTGCTCGCCTCACCGGCCGGTAGATCCGGCGCCGCCTGTCATCTGGCCGTAATAGAAATCGTGCGACTGGAACCGCCCGCCGCATCGAGGACAGATTCATGACCGAACCGAACCCGACCCGCCCCAAGCTTGCCGAAACCGTCATCGAGCCGACGGTCAAGCTGCGCGAAGTGAAGGTCGGACGTTGCTGCGAAGTCCTCGGCGATACCGCGATCGAATACACCGAGCTCGGCGACTACTCCTATCTCGGCAGCGGCTGCATCGTCGCCGACGCCGTGATCGGCCGGTTCTGCGCGATCGCGGCGCAGGTCCGGATCGGCGCGCCGAACCATCCGGTCGAGCGGCCCTCGCAGCATCGCTTCACTTACTGCCCCGAATATTACTCGGCCTCCGCCGAGCGCGATCATGGCTTCTTCAGCGATCGGCGCGCAGACCGCGTCGTGATCGGCAACGACGTCTGGATCGGCCATGGCGTGATCGTGCTGCCCGGCGTCACCGTCGGCGACGGCGCGGTGCTCGCAGCCGGCGCCGTGGTCTCGCGCGATGTCGCGCCCTACACCATCGTCGGCGGCGTGCCGGCCCGGCCGATCAAGGAGCGGTTCAGCCGCAAGATCGCGGCCGAGCTGTCGCAGATCGCGTGGTGGAATTGGCCGGCCGAGACCATCTGGGAGCGCCTGCCGGAGTTTCAGTCCGGCGACGTCGAGGCGTTCTGCGCGCGGTGGCGGGCTTGAGCTAGCTCCGCAAGCCCGGAGCTTCCTGCCCGGTGCGCGCGACGTATTCGGTGTAGCCGCCGCCATATTGGTGGATGCCGTCAGGCGTCAGTTCCAGCACGCGGTTGGAGAGCGCGGCGAGGAAATGCCGGTCGTGGGAGACGAACAGCATGGTGCCCTCGAACTCGGAGAGCGCATTGATCAGCATCTCCTTGGTGGCGAGATCGAGATGGTTGGTCGGCTCGTCCAGCACCAGGAAGTTCGGCGGGTCGAACAGCATCTTGGCCATCACCAGCCGCGCCTTCTCGCCGCCCGAGAGCACGCGGCACTTCTTCTCGACGTCATCGCCGGAGAAGCCGAAGCAGCCGGCAAGCGCGCGCAGCGAGCCCTGCCCGGCTTGCGGAAACGCATCCTCCAGCGACTGGAACACGGTACGCTCGCCGTCGAGCAGGTCCATCGCGTGCTGGGCAAAATAGCCCATCTTGACGCTGCCGCCGATCGCGACCGCGCCGTCATCCGGTTCGGTTGAGCCGGCGACCAGCTTCAGCAGCGTCGATTTGCCGGCGCCGTTGATCCCCATCACGCACCAGCGCTCCCGGCGACGGATCATGAAGTCGAGCCCGTCATAGATGCGCTTGCTGCCATAGGCCTTGTGGACGTTCTTCAGGCTGACGACGTCCTCGCCCGAGCGCGGCGCCGGCTGGAATTCGAACGCCACCGTTTGGCGTCGCCGCGGCGGCTCGACCCGCTCGATCTTGTCGAGTTTCTTGACCCGGCTCTGCACCTGGGCTGCGTGCGAGGCGCGCGCCTTGAAGCGCTCGATGAACTTGATCTCCTTGGCGAGCATTGCCTGCTGCCGCTCGAACTGAGCCTGCTGCTGCTTGTCGGAGAGCGCGCGCTGCTGTTCGTAGACTCATAATTACCGGAATAGGTGGTGAGCTGGCCGGCGTCGATCTCGACCACCTTGTTGATGATGCGGTTGGTGAACTCGCGGTCATGCGAGGTCATCAGCAGCGCGCCCTCATAGCCCTTCAGGAACTGCTCGAGCCAGATCAGGCTTTCCAAATCAAGGTGGTTGCTCGGCTCGTCGAGCAGCATGACGTCCGGCCGCATCAGGAGGATGCGCGCCAGCGCCACCCGCATCTTCCAGCCGCCGGAGAGCTTGCCGACGTCGCCGTCCATCATCTCCTGGCTGAAGCCGAGGCCGGCCAGCGCCTCGCGCGCGCGGCCGTCGAGCGCATAGCCGTCAAGTTCCTCGAACTGATGCTGCACCTCGCCATAGCGCGCGATGATGTCGTCCATCTCGTCGGCTTTGTCGGGGTCGGCCATTGCGGCCTCGAGTTCCCGGAGCTCGGCCGCCACCACGCTGACCGGTCCCGCCCCGTCCATCACCTCGGCGACCGCGCTGCGGCCGGACATTTCGCCGACATCCTGACTGAAATAGCCGATCGAGATGCCGCGATCGAGCGACACCTGCCCTTCATCGGGGGTTTCGCGGCCCGAGATCATGCGGAACAGCGTGGTCTTGCCGGCGCCATTCGGGCCGACGAGGCCGATCTTCTCGCCCTTCTGGAGCGCCGCGGAGGCTTCGATGAAGAGGATCTGGTGGCCGACTTGCTTGGAGACGTTATCGAGGCGGATCATGCTTTTAATGCTGGGGAACCGAGGGTTTGCGGCCTCTTATTCGATCTGGGACCTGGGTGGAAGCCCATTCCGCAGGTTTCGCGCCGTGCTCCCATGCATGCCACGGTCGTTGCCAATCGAATATGACATGGAATAGTTCGGCGATCGGTTTTGGGGCGTCACATGCAAATCTGGTTTCTCTATCTCCTCGCGCTCGGCGCCGGCATCAGCGTCGCCACCCAGCAGGTCCTGAACGGCAATCTGAGGTCCGCCCTCAACTCCCCCGCCTGGGCCGGCCTGGTCAGCTATCTCGGCGGGCTGGTGACGATGGCAGTCGTGCTGGTCGCGACGCGGGAGCCGGTGCCGTCCTGGAAACTGGTGACGGCCGTGCCGTGGTGGGCCTGGAGCGGCGGCATCCTCGGCGGCGTGTTCATCCTGCTGATGATCCTGCTGCTGCCGTCTCTCGGCGCCGCGACGCTGCTGGCGCTGGTGGTCGCAGGTCAGATGATCGCGGGCATCGCGATGGACCATTTTGGCCTGTTCGGGCTGGCGCAGCATCCGGTGTCGATCTCACGACTGGTCGGCATCGCGCTGATCATCGGCGGCGTGCTTCTGATCAAGGATTGAGGAAGCAGCCGCACGGCTCTATTTGTGCATCCTCTTGTCGGAAAACCGCTTCGCACTTTTCCGGAGTATGCTCTACGCCCGGCGCATCAAGCGCAATTCGGCTGACAGGCGAAGGCTGCGCTTGCCGGCCAGCGCGATGCCCTCGAGCTCGGCGCCGTCTTCGCGGCACGAGCCGGCGAAACCGATGCCGATCTCATGGCCGCCGAACACCGGGTGTTCGCCCTTCGCCGGCGTGTGTTCCTGGTTGACGATCTCGCCGCGCCAGCGGCCGTCCGCTGACGAATACGAGCCCAGATAATAGAAGAACGCGTCGCCGCCGAGGATGCGGCCGTCCATCAGCAGCATCACCCCGGTGAGGCCGGCGTCGACACCGTCGAGCGCGCGGAGCTGGATCGCATAGAGCCCGTTGGCGATGCCGCCCGGTCCGACCTCCCCGCGCGGCGGCAGGGCCTCGTCGTCGAGCGGTGCCAAATTCGCCCAGAACACGCCGTCAGGCATGGCGTCCGCCTTGCCCTCGAGCAGAATGGTCGAGCCCTCGGTTCGGCCGCGTACCTTGATGACGGCGACGTCGGCGCCCATCAGCGGCTTGAAATTGGGATCGTCGTTGTGACGCTCGGTGATCACGTCGGCGATGATCTCGCCATTCGTCACCTGATAGGTGCCGAGATGAGCGAACGCCGAATTGCCACCCATCATCTTGCCGTCGTGCAGGCACATGATGCTGCGGCCGAATGCGCCATTGATGCCGTACTCGACCTTGTAAAGTCCGTTGAGCACGCAAAAATCCAATAAATAAAATTGATTCTGTTCGCCACATAGCACCGGGCCGAAACCCGCACCATTGGGTGTTTTGGCGCAGGCAAGCCCGGCAGTGTCCGGGTGTGGACACCGGCCGATTCGTCGCTTAGCTGTAGGCGTCCGCGTGCCGCGTCGCGCGGGATCTATACTCCCTGTTCACTACTCTCCAGTTCATTGCGTCCAAGCATTTGCGCATTCCGCTAATGGTCGCGCGGCCGCATCCGGCCGCGACGTTGGCGCGAGGCTTCGAGGAGCATCACATGATCAATCGATTTCGCCTGGCCGCCGCGCTAACGTTGCTGCTCGGCAGCGGTGGCGCTGCGCTGGCCCAGTTGCTGCCCGACTACATGGCACCGATCTCGGGCAAGACCACGTCCACGCCGGCCGATGTCGCGACCAAGGATGTGCTCGCGCTCAACACCGGCATGTTCGAGCTCTATGGCGATGCGGCGCGGATCTTCCAGAAGAACGTGCTCGACAAGCATCCGGTGATCCTCGGCCTGTTCTCCGGCGCCGGCGGCCGCCTGATCCTGTACCGGCCGGGCAAGCTGCCGACCGAAGCGCCACAGGTGCCGGTCGTCTATCAGCTGCTCAAATCGGTCGGCCACAGCACGATGGCGCTGGCCGAGGTGGTCGGCCCCTATGTCGACAATCCCGACGACAAGTCGTGGCGCGGGTCGATGCAGGCCTATCGCAGCCGGATGCAATCGGCGCTCGACGGGCTCGATGCCACGCCGATGCAGGCCGACTGGCGCGACAACAACCGCGCCATCCTCACCAACAACATCGCCTTCATGGACGAATGCCTCGCCGCCGGCGCCATCCCGTTCGCGAAGCTCGAGGCATTCGGCAAGAAGCAGGCGCCGCTGCTCGCCAGGAACGTCGCCTGGGCTGCGCAGACCCAGGTCGCGCACTGGATGACCGTCATGGCCGACTGGAAGACCCAGCTCGGCCCCGATTGGGACAAGACCTATGGCGCGAGCAACACGATCTATGTGGCGCGGCAGAACAATGTGATCTTCAGCGTGCTGGCGCAGTTCTTCGGGCCTGACGCCATCAACAGCCGGCTGATGCTGATCGAGACCATCTCCTTCACCACGACGCCGTCGGACATGCTGGAGTCGCTGACCCGGATCATCGCCGATCGCTCGGTCGGCGCGCTGTTCTTCGGCAGCTACCATTTGATGGACTATGAACTGATGGGGGGCGATGCGCGCGAGGCGATCATCGCCGAGACCAAGAAGCGCGGCATGACGCCGTTCCTGCCGCCGCTGGTGCCGTTCGGTTCCAAGCAATGGCCGACCCTGATCACGCCGGCTCCGGGTCCGGCCACCATCGCCGACCTGAAGTGAGGCCAAAGCTACGAGTGGGAAGGCTACGACCTATTGCGGCATTGCCGTTGCGCTCGCTTTGCCGCAATACTTCCACGTGCATTGCACAAACTGTTAGACCCCGGCGCGATATGCCGTCGAGGTGTCGATGAAAGATCAGACCATGCGGCCTTCGCGACGTGAATTCGTGAAGTGGTTGTCGGCAGGCGGCATCTCGGTCAGCCTGTCGCATCTGGCGCTGGCGAAGGAGCCGGCTTTCGCCAGTCGCGAGACGCTTCCCGGGCGCGACCATTTCAATCCGGCGGCCAAGGGCGCCGGCCGCGTCGACGGCGTGGCCAAGGTCACCGGCGCAAAGCTCTACGCCTCCGACTTTCGTGCCGCCGACATGCCGGGCTGGCCCGCGACCACGTCGCACGCCATCCTGGTCCGCGCCAATGACGCCACGCATGTCTATGCCGGCATGGACCTCGCCCGCCTCGATGGACCGGCGAAGCCATCGGTGGTCGTGACGGCGGCCGATCTCGACCGGATCGGCACAAGGGTGCCGGAGTTCCACGCCGGCGATTTGTTCTGCCCCGTCGGCAAAACCCCGCTCTATCTCGGGCAACCGGTGGCGCTGTTGATCTTCGAGCAGTTCGACGCCTTCGACCGCGCGCGCCTCGCGCTGCGCGATGTCGGCTTCGTCAAGTTCGGCGACGAGACCGGTCCGGTGGTCCTGCCGAACTTTGGCGCGTACCGCTTCACGCGCGTCGCCGGCGCGACATCAGATGCGCCCGACATCTATTCGCCGATCCTGGCCGGCTGGGTTTCACCGAGCCGCATCCAGAACGCGGCGCTGCCGGTCTGGCTGCCGCTCGCCAAGGAGACCAAGCCCGACTACGCCAAGGCCGCAATCCATGGCGAAGCGATCCGCGCCCAGCTCGCCAAGGACGATCCGTCACAGCTTGTGCTCGACCGCGAGTTCGAGACCCAGTCGGTCGATCCGATGTTCCTCGAACCGGAAAGCGGTCTCGCCTGGTACAGCGACAACAGCGGTAACCTCGAACTGGTGCTCGGCGTGCAGTCACCGTATGAGGCGACCGAGTCGATCGCCTTCATGCTCGGCAAGGCCCGGCCGCCGTTCCGCCCCTCGCACATCAACGCGCAGTTTGCCCATGTCGGCGGCGGCTTCGGCGGCCGCGACCACACTCCGTTTGTGCTCTACGTGGCGCTGGCGGCGATGTTCTTTCCGGGACGGCCGGTGCGGTTGGCACACGACCGCTATCAGCAATTCCAGGGCGGCATCAAACGTCACCCGATCAAGATGCGCTCAAAGATCGGCATCGATCGCAAGAGCGGCAAGATCACGGCATTCGCCGCCGACCATGTGCTCGACGGCGGCGGGCTCGCCAACTTCTCCGCCAATGTCGCGGTCGTTGCCGCGACCGCTGCGATCGGCATCTACGATATCCCGAAGGTCGACGTCACCACCGTGGCGGTGCATTCGCGCGGTGTCACCGCCGGTTCGATGCGCGGCTACGGCACGCTGCAGACCATGACCGCATTGGAAGTCCTGATCGACGAGGCGGCGAGCGAGCTCAAGGTCGATCCGATCGCGTTCCGCCGCAACAACGCGCTGAAGCAGAACGGCCGGACCATGACCGGCAATCCCTACATCGTCTCGGTGCGCACGCCTGAGATCCTCGACAAGCTCGAGAAGCATCCGATCTGGCAGCAGCGCGCCGAGTTCAAGCAGAAGGCGGCGGAGGGACGGCTGGTCGGCACAGGAGTGGCCTGCGTCACCAAGGATTACGGCGCCGGCGCGGATTGCTCGCTTGGCCGCGTCGAGATCGATCAGGAGGGACGGATCGCGATCCACTGCGATCACGTCGAGATGGGCAACGGCATCGGCACCGCGCTCGCCAACCGGGTCGCGGGCTATCTCGGCACTGTGGCCGACGAGGTCGCGGTCTCCCGGGTCGACAGCTATGAGGCGCTCGGGCTGGTCAGCTCGGGTGACCCCTACACGATGGATCAGAAGACCCAGGATCTCGCCGAGAAGAACCCGCGCTGGGTGCCGGCGATCAGCTCGGCAACGAGTGCGTCGATCGGCGCCCATGTCGGTACGCATTCGGCGGCCGAGGCGGCGCGCGTCATCTTCCGCTTTGGGCTGTGGCCGGCGGCGCTCGAGCTCTGGCACATCGGCAAGGCCGATCCCCGCGCCCGGCAATGGGACAGAGCGCGCTGGCGGGACGGCCAGCTCGTGCTCGACGAGCTCGCGCCGCTGCCATTGCCGAAGCTTGCGGCGACCGCGCATGCGCGCGGCTTCGTCACCGGCGCAGTCGCGCACAGCTTCTCGCGCTGGGCCTGGTCGCGCGCCCGCTTCCCGCTGTTCGGCGAACAGTTTCGCGCCGAGATCGACGCGCTGGCGATCCGCCGCGGCCGCGGCAGGTTCGAGCGGATCGATCGCGTCAGCGTCAAGTTTCCGCCGACCGACAACAACCGGATCGGTACCGCCTATACCTCGATGTGCGGCACGCTGGTGCGTGTCGAGATCGAGCGCGCGACCGGCATCCTGCGCATCGCCAAGGCCTACAGCGTGTTCGAATGCGGCCAGGCGCTGGTGCCCGAAGTGGTGCTCGGCCAGTCGCTTGGCGGTTTCGCCATGGGCGTCGGCTACGCGCTGCTGGAAACCCTGCCGCCGTTCGAAGGCGGCCCCGGCAACGGGCAATGGAATCTCGGCCAGTACCTGATCGCGCGCGGCTCCGACCTGCCACTGCACGACCTCGAGATCGAGATGCTGCCGCCCCTGACGCCGGACGAGCCGCCCAAGGGCATGGCCGAGGTGGTGATGATCCCGATCGTGCCGGCGCTGCTCAATGCCATCAACGATGCCACCGGCCACCGCTTCCGCTCATTGCCGGTGACCACGAGCCTGCTCAAGGGAGCGCTTGCGTGACCACGCTCAATCTCACCATCAACGGCCAGAAGCACGGCCCGATCGAGGTCCGCGACGACCTCTCGATGAACGATTTCCTGCGCGAAATGCTCGGCATGACCGGCACCAAGTTCGGCTGCGGCGCCGCGCAGTGCCTGAGCTGCGCCGTCATCATCGATAATCCCGACGGCACGAGCTACACCACCCCGACCTGCGTGGTGCCGGCGGCGAATTTCGACGGCAAGGCAATCCGCACCGTTGAGGGCCACGCCAAGGATGGCGAGCTCTCGGCGTTGCAGCGGGCCTTCATCGACCATTTCGCGTTCCAATGCGGCTACTGCACGGCCGGCTTCCTCAACGAGGGCCAGGTGCTGCTCGAACTCCTCGCAAGAGAGCCAGTGGCGCGGGACCAGCTCGAAACCGTCATCGCGGATGCGCTCGACGGCCATCTGTGCCGCTGCACCGGCTACATCAAATATCACCAGGCGGTGCGCGACGTGATCCTCGCCGATTCCAACCGCTATCTGACCGCCAACAAGTGAGCCCGCGCGCGATGACATCGGACACGCGGTTTCGGATCATTGCGGTCGTGACAGCGCTCGCGACCAGCCTGTGCGCCGGCTATGCAGCATCGGAGAGCGCGAGCCACGCCCTTGCCTCGCCGGAAAGCTTTGCCGGCATCGACAATGTCGAGCAGCGCTCCGCGGCGATCTTCACCGAGCTCGGCAAGGTGCTGACGCATCCGCGCTGCACCAATTGCCATCCCGCCGGCGACAGCCCGCGGCAGGGCGACATCAGCCGCATGCACCAGCCGCCGGTCACGCGCGGCACCGATGGCCATGGCAGCAACGCGATGCGCTGCTCGATCTGCCACCAGCACGCCAATTTCGATCCCGGCCGCGTGCCGGGTCACCCGGAATGGCACCTTGCGCCACGCGAGATGGCGTGGGCCGGCAAGACGGTCGGCGAAATCTGCGCCCAGATCCGCGATCCCGCACGCAATGGCGGCCGCAAGGTCGAGGAGCTGATCGAGCATATCGGCAAGGACACGCTGGTCGGCTGGGCCTGGCATCCCGGCTTCGGCCGCTCGCCGGCACCGGGCACGCAAGCGCAGGCCGGCGCGCTGGTCGAGGCCTGGGTGAAGACCGGCGCAGCCTGCCCGGCGCCGTGAGCGCGCAGCCGAGCTAGAACACAAAGAGATCAGATCGAATAGCAACCCCGGTGACGCTGCGCTCCCTCGCCCCGTTCTTATGGGGAGAGGGTGGGTGGAGGGGCTGTCTCCGCACGTCCGGCGATAGCGAGTTTGCGG
>NZ_LFLZ01000020.1 GCF_001189845.1 Bradyrhizobium tropiciagri | reverse complement strand
CTCCCCCGTTGGGGAGAGGTCGAAGCAAATCGGGTGAGGGGGCGCAGCTCTAACGAGGGACCGTAACCCCTCACCCGGCGCGACGCGCCGACCTCTCCCAAGGGAGAGGTGAACCTCCGCTGCCGATCCAGTTCAACCTAATCTCATCACGCATTAGTCCAGCCGCGGCTTCAGAACGGAACCTGCACGCCGAGCCGGTCGAAGAAGGCCCGCCCCCGATCGGTGATCCGCAACGCACGCGGAATCCGATGCGGCGCAACGCCGCGCATCTCGACCAGCCGCGCCAGCACGGCATTGGCGAACGGACCCGCGAGGTGCGGCACGCGCTCGGTCCAGTCATTGCAAAGCCGCAGATGCGGCTGCCGCGCCGGATCGAAATCGATCGCCTCGGCGCGACACCACGCCAGCCCCTGCTCGGTCACGCGACCATCGCGGCCATCGATGATGACGAGGCGACGGCGGATCAGCGCATTCGACAACAGCACGCCGAGCTGGCCCGCAAGATGATGGTAGCAGGTGCGCGATTGCCTGAGCTGCTCGGCCGGTATCGCGCGCCTGGGTGCGGCAGTGGTCTTCGCCGCGAGATCGACCAGGTTCTCGATCAGCGCCGCGACGTCGTCGTCCCTGATCCGGTAATATCTGAACCTGCCCTGCGCCCACACCGACAGCACGCGCGCATCGACCAGCTTCTGCAGATGCGCACTGGCGCCCTACGGTGAAATGCCGGCCACCGCGGCCAGCTCGCCCGCCGGAAGCGCCTTGCCGTCGGCAAGCGCGCTGACCATGGCCTCGCGCACCGGATCGCCCAATGCCTCGGCGATCCGCGAAAATCCCGTCTGCACGGATTGGGATGATCCCACCGCATCGTCCTCCATATCGGACCAAATCGTCCTACCCGCATTCGCGACGCCGCGAAACTCATTTCAGATTTTCCTGAAACGTCAGGGCCGCTGCTTCCGGTCAAATCGGCGGCAGTCGACGACACACAAGGGAACAATCATGACAGAAGCCAACAAAGAGGCGGAACGCATCTACAAGCTCTGGGATCAGGCCCTCGGCGACAAGGACCTCGAGGCGGCGCTCGCGCTGTACGCACCCGATGCCTCGATCGAAAGCCCGCTGGTCCAGCATTTGATGCAGAGCAAAGACGGGATCGTCCAGGGCCGGGAGGCGTTGCGCGAGTTCATCACACGCGTGTTCCGCACCAACCCGCCGCAGCGGCGGCGCTTCAAGCAGGGCTTCTTCAGCGACGGCCGAATTCTCATCTGGGAATATCCGCGCCAGTCTCCCGATGGCGATCAGATGGATCTCGTCGAGGTCATGGAGATCAGGGACGGCCTGATCCAGCGTCATCGCGTTTATTGGGGATGGTATGCGCTGAATGTGTTGAGGGCGAGCGATTGATCGTCCGCTGTCCGTGACATGGTGAGCCGACGAGATCGCGTTGGCAACCATGTCCGCAAACCGCTTCCGCCGCACGGCGCTGAGCCTGCCCGACGTGATTGAAGGCGCGCATCACGGCACCGCCGATTTCCGCGTCGGCAAGTGCATCTTCGCGACGCTCGGCTATCCCGACAAGGATTGGGGCATGGTGAAGCTGACGCCGGAGCAACAGGCTGTCGTGGTCGAGGCCGAGCCGGAGATCTTCCGTCCGGTGTCGGGCGGCTGGGGCAAGAGCGGCAGCACCAATGTCCGTCTCGCCAAGGCCGATCAGCTCACGCTGCGCAGCGCGCTCACGATGGCGCGGGACAATATCGCGGCGAAGCCTGCGAAGAAGGCACGCGCGAAGAAGCCGGCCTGAACGCCACGATCCCGCACTGCATCACGAAGGCCGCGCCGCTTCGCTCATTCTTTGAGCATGCATCCCGCGCGCGGTTCGTGCCTAATCGCGCAAACACCGGATTCGCGCGCTGGATGTCGCGCGGATCACGCACGAAGTTTTCGCGGAGGAATGCAATGCGAAGGCTGACGCATGGCGCGGTGCTCGCGTGGCTCGTCATCATGGCGGGCGCTGCGCTGGCGTTCGATAACGGCCAATACGACAATGTGCCGCCCGATATCCGCGCCTGGTTCAAGAGCGTGATCGCGCCGAACGGCGTACCCTGCTGCGACATCTCCGACGGCCATCGCACGAGCTACGATGTTCGGGGCGGCGCCTATTGGGTGCCGATCGAGGGCGAATGGATGATGGTGCCGGAGCGGGCCGTGATCCGCGATCGCGGCAATCCGGTCGGCGAGGCCGTGGTGTGGTACGTGCACCACCGCGGCAGCATCATCATCAGCTGCTTCGTTCCGGCGGACGCGGTCTGAGCCGGCACGCCCATCAGACGCGCATCGCACGTCGACGCCGGCTGATCGCGCCAATTTGAAACATTCACGTCCTGTTAACCTTACTTTTTAACCAATAATTAAGGATGAGTTTGCGGGCGCCCTGAGGCGCGGCCTAGCGTCAGCACAAATGCTCCGTAACCGCGGGTTGGTGCGTGCCATGACGTATCGAAGAACGGCGTATCGAACATCCGGGGCGCTGATGGCGTCCCTCGGCATTGCAGCGCTGCTGCTTGCTTCCTCGACCGAGACCGATGCGAGATCCGGAACGGCGCCGCGCGGCGCCTTCTCCTCGCACCATCCGGCCTTCCGCCATCATGTGCGGGTGCCCGGCATCGTGTTGCCGGGGACGAGCGGATATTACGACGACGCGCTCGCCACTGCGCCGCTCGCCGCCGAGGTGCCGGCGCCGGTCTCGAACGACGTCCGTTACACCTACACCCAGGACGTGCCTTGGGATTGGGCGCACCGCTATCCGCCGGCCGTGGCGCCGTCGGATCGCCCCTATGTGTCGAGCTGTCCCACGGAGACCGTGACGGTGCCGGGACGCGGCGGCGACCGCACCATCAACATCATGCGGTGCTACTGAGCGCGAGCTCGGTTGCGGATCGCGAAAACGGAAGAGGCCGCCCGCAAGGACGGCCTCTCGTATTTTTAGCACCACTCAGCGAGCGCGAAACAGCCGCTCAGTGATCCTCGCCCTTCAGATGACCGACGTGCTTCTGGGTGTAGAGTTCGAGACCGATGCGCTTGATCAGGTCGAGCTGGGTCTCGAGGAAGTCGATGTGGTCTTCCTCGTCCTTCATCAGCTGCTCGAACAGGTCGCGGCTGACGTAATCCTTGACGCCGTGGCAGTAGGTTGCCGCCTCCTGGTAAAGGGTGCGGGCGCCGATCTCGGCGGCCAGGTCACACTCGATGATCTCCTTGACGTCCTGGCCGATCTTCAGGGGATCGAGCACCTGCAGGTTCGGGAAGCCGTCGAGGAACAGGATGCGATCGACGAATTTGTCGGCGTGCTCCATCTCCTCGATGGATTCCTTGCGCCAGACCTTGGCCATCTCCAGGAGGCCCCAATTGTTGAGCATCCGGTAGTGCAGCCAGTACTGATTGATGGCGGTCAGTTCGCTGCGCAGCCCCTTGTTCAGATAGTCGATGACCTTCGGGTCGCCTTGCATGATCCACTCCACCTGTCGCGGCCAAACCGGCCAGCACTGAATTTAGAATGCTTCTAAATCAGATTACCGGAGAGAGCAACCCATCGCGGAAGCAGCGCGTGGATAACCGGGATTCGGTGGATTTGGAGAGGACAGAGCGTTCCCGCAGCGTGAAAGCCGGCTCGCGGGCAGAAAACGCGTCAGAACAAGAACTGGAGCTTTGGCTCAGGGCCGAAGATTGCCTCAGCAGGCCGCGAGTGCGAATTCGGCCGGCTCGGCATCTTCGTCGTTGGCGGCGTGGGGATGGCCGCTGTGCGGGCAGCCGGAGCAGCAGGCCTTGGCGCAGGGACCGAGTGCCTCGTCGATGATTGCCTTGATAGTGCGCGCGCAGCGGCCGCATTCGGCGCTACAGCCGAGGCAGCCGTACACCTGCTTGGCATTTCGTGTCACGGACCCGCCACCGTTCACGGCATTGCGGACATCGTGGTCGCTGAGGACGTTACAGGAACAGACAATCATCAGAGGAGGCAGGTCCAACGGGTGATGCTTGGCAATATGGATATTGTCGAGCCCCGCCGGATGCAAAAGGAAAAAGCGGTTCTTGTAGCAATTCCAAACTGATGCGGGATTCATATTGGAATGAATCTAAATCGGCCGCGCCGCCCTTCCGGGAATAGGAAACCTGCCCGGCGGCTCTACCGGCCCAATCCGGCTTCGCTCGGCACAGCCACCGCTTCACTGCGGCACGACGGGCTTGTGCGTTGCAAGATATGCCAAAAGCTGCAAGCATTTGGTCGCGAATACGGCAGCGTCGTTCATTGATCATTCAAGCGGAATATGGAACCCTCAGACGAGACAGATCGCCAACGCACGCTGTCCCTGCTCCCGTGAGAAAGGTGAGGTCATGAAGAAGACATTGCTGGCGCTTTGCGCCGCCGCCACTCTGGCGGTTTCGGCTGTGGCGGTGCCCGCCCCCGCCCAGGCACAACGCGGTGTCGCCGCAGGCGTCGCTGCGGGATTGATCGGTGGCGCCATCGTCGGCGGCGCGATCGCTTCGCAAAACGGCTATTACGGTCCCGGCTATGGCTACTACGCACCCGGTCCGGCCTATGTCGCCGAGCCCGGCTACGGTCCCGATTGCTTCTGGCAGCGCCAGCGGTTCTGGGACGGCTACACCTGGCGCGTTCGCCGCGTCCGCGTTTGCGATTGATCGCCATTCATCTCGATTAATTCGAACCAGATGTCCCGGAAAACCGACTGTTTGTCCGGGACATCGGCTGTAGATGGCCAGAAAAAACCGCTTTTCTGCGCGATGAGCCTGCGGGCGTTTACTTTCGGTTGACTGTTCTGCGCTGTTTAGCAAGACAGCAGTTCGAGATCAGCGTGCGAGTCACCTAAACCCGGCGTCGAACCACGACGCCACCACCTTCCAGGAGAGCCAAAGACATGAAGAAGACTTTAGCTGCCCTCGTTGCCGTTACCACGATTGCCGGTTCGCTGGCGGTTGCTCCGGCTGCCAAGGCTGGTGACGGCGGCGCCGTCGCGGCCGGCGTTGCCGGCGGCCTGATCGGCGGCGCCCTGCTCGGCGGCGCGATCGCAGGCGCCCGTCCGGCCCCGGTCTATGTTGCACCGGCGCCTGTTTACGTCGAAGAAGCTCCGTGCCGCTGGGTTCGTGAGCGCTTCTGGGACGGCTACGGCTGGCGCTTCCGTCGCGTCCAGGTTTGCGACTGATCGACCGACACGGTTTCAGCATCACACTCGAAAACCCGGCCTTTCGGCCGGGTTTTTGTTTTGCGTCACCGAGCGGACCTCGGACTCAGCGCTGCCCGTTCATCGCGCGCAATACCGCCTCGCTCGGCCAGCAGTCGACCTTCAACCCGGCCTGCTTCTGATAGGCGCCGAGCGCCGCGCGGGTCTGCATCCCGGCCTTGCCGTCGAGCTTGTCCTTGTAGAGGCCGATCTTCGTCAGCTGCTGCTGCATCGCCTCGACGTCGGCGGAGCGGAGCTGCTTGGACGCCGACCATGGCGTCGCGAACGGCTGCGGGCTCGTCATGCGGTCGGCGAGATGGCCGACGAACAACACGTAGAGATCGGAGAAATTGTACTCCTTGATCACGAAGTAGTTCGGCGTGGTCAGGAAGGCCGGACCGTAGATGCCTTCCGGCTGCAATAGCGAGGCCGATTGGGCCTGCTCGGTGGCGCTGAGCTTCTGCCCCCGCACCGGCACGAAGCCCGCCCGCAGCCACTGGCTGATCGGCTTTGTCACTTCGGGCACGCCCATCGTGCAGTCGGCATTGGCGGGTGCCGTGACCTCGTAGGCCCAGCGCACGCCGGGCTGCCAGCCCTTGTTGACGAGCTGCTGCGCGGCGGAAGCGAGCGCGTCCGGCACCGAGTGCCAGATGTCGACCTTGCCGTCGCCGTCGAGGTCGACGCCGTGCTTGTAATACTCCGACGGCAGGAACTGGGTGTAGCCGGTCGCCCCGGCCCAGGACGAGCGCATCTCCTTGCGCGTCACCGCACCCTCACTGAGGATCTTCAGCGCGAGGATGAACTCGGTGCGATACTGATCCTTGCGGCGGCCGACATAGGCCTGCGTCGCCACCACGCGCAGCGTGTCGTAAGGCAGCGAGTAGCGGCCATAGTCGGTCTCGCGGCCCCAGATCGCCAGCACGATCGTCGGGGGAACGCCGAACCGCTTCTCGATCGCATCGAGCGACGAGCGATACTTCTGCAACAGCCGCTGTCCCTCGGCGGCGAGCCGCGCGATCGAGGCTTCCCTGATGTAGTCGGCCGGCACCTGCACGAACTCGGCCTGCGCCGGCGCGCCGGTCTTGGGACGTCCCGGCAGGATCAGATCGGGCAGCTTGTAGTCGGGCTCGAGGGAGCGCGTCTCGCGATCGAAGGTTTCACGCGACACGCCGGCCGCCTTGGCCTCGGGCCACAGCGAGGCGATGAACTGGGTGAACGCGGCATCGGCGGCATATGCCGGCCGCTGCAGCGGCGCACAAAGCAACAGCGCGAATGCGACGATGGTAGCTGGCCATTTCATGATCGATCTCACCCCGCGGAAACAGGCATTGCAACGTGGATTCGGCAATGTCAGAATTCAATTCTGAGTGGTAAGTTTTGCCATGCGCATATTTTTGTCATTTCCCTCCGAATTGGAATCGCAGGCTGACAACATCGCTCAGTCCCTGCGCAATTGCGACCATGACGTTTTCTTTTCGCACGACGATCTCCCGCCGGGCGACAGCTTCGATGCGCGCGTCGAAAAAGCCATCGAAAGCAGCGATTTTATGGTGTTCCTGATCTCACCGGAATCGGTGACCAAGGGCCGTTACACCTTGAGCGAGCTCGCCTTTGCCCGCAGCAAATGGCCGAACCCGAGCAATCGCGTGCTGCCGGTGATGATGGCGCCGACCCCGCTCGACCAGGTTCCGACCTATCTCAAGGCGGTCACGATCCTGGAGCCGCAGGGCAGCGCCGCCGCCGAGACGCGCGCCGCGGTGGATCGCATGCTGGAGGCCAAGAGCGAGCAGTCGCGCGGGCAGCCGAACCTGCCGTTCCTCGTGCTGGCGCTGGCCTCCGCCATCGTGTGCAGCCTGGTCACGACCTATGCGCTCAACGTCCTGCAATATTCGTTCGTCGTCTCCGACGCAGGCGGGATCACGATCCTGCCCGGGGTGATCTTCGGCGCGGCGATCGCGACCTGCAATGTCATGTTTGGCGCGAAGGACCGGTTTCAGCTGGCGCTGGTGGTCGCAATCACGACCGCGGCCTGGATCGCGGCCTATGATGCGAGCGCGGTCACGCTTCAGGCGCTCGGCCAATATGCCAAGACCGTCCCGGCCGACGGCAATGCCGCGAGCCCGGCGCAGATCACCGAGACGCTCGGCAACAATCCGTTGATGGGTTACCTGATCGGCGGCATCGGCGGCGCGGTCGGCGGAGCGATCACCATTCTCGGCGTGCTGCTGACCAACCCCGCGTTCAGGCGGATCGACAGCGTCGTGGTGACCTGGATCGCCGCCATCGCGGCCGGAACCATTTACGGCGCAATCGTCAGGCTGCCGACCTTGCTCGGCTGGCTCGTGCTGTTCGGCGTCTGGCAGAGCGCGTTCATCCTTGCCATGGCCCGCGGATTTCCGCGTGGCGCGGCGCAGATCCCCGAATGGCTCGGCCGATCCGCGCCGGCCTTGTTCGGCTCACGCGCGGCGCGGTGACGCCGCGCTAACATCCCAAGTGGATCGTGAATTTGGATTGAATCAGGCTGCGCACTTGCTTCACCTCTCCCCATTGGGGAGAGGTGGACCTGCGCTGCCAATCCAGTTCAAACCTCATCTCATCACGCTCTAGTGCCCGGACTGCTGCTTGGCGCCCTCGATCGAGTCGTTCGACAGCTTGTCGACGATGGCGATGCCGATGGCCGACAGGATGAAGACGCAGTGGATGATGGTCTGCCACATCACGCCGGTCTCGGTGTAGTTGCCCTTGCCTGACGACAGCGCACCGGCCTCGATGAAGGTGCGCAGCAGATGGATCGAGGAGATGCCGATGATCGCCATCGCCAGCTTGATCTTCAGCACGCTGGCATTGACGTGGCTGAGCCATTCCGGCTCGTCGGGATGTCCCTGCAGATTGAGGCGCGACACGAAGGTCTCGTAGCCGCCGACGATCACCATCACCAAGAGGTTCGAGATCATGACGACGTCGATCAGGCCGAGGACGGCCAGCATGATTTGCTGCTCGCTGAAATCGAACGCATGGGCGAACAGGTGCCACAGTTCCTTCAGGAACAGCACCACATAGACGCCCTGGGCGATGATCAGGCCGACATAGAGCGGCAATTGCAGCCAGCGCGATCCGAAGATCAGCATGGGAACGGGACGCAGCGACCGGCCCTTGAGGGGCGCGCGCGCCTCGGAAATAGCGGACATGTTGGAGTGCTCGCAGGATTCGATTTGCGGGAGCGCTCTATCTACGCAATCCCGCGCGCTTGAAAAGCGACAACTGGCCGCAGATTGCGCCGCGATGCCGTCACGATCCTGCAAACAAGGAACAGTCGAACGCGGCACGATCGCCGCGCTCGACCGCTCGAACCGATCAGCGCGTCAGCTTCTTGTACTTCACGCGGTGCGGAATGATGCTGTCCTGGCCGAGCCGGCGCATCTTGTCCTTCTCGTAGTCCTGGAAGTTACCCTCGAACCATTCGACGTGGCTGTCGCCCTCGAAGGCCAGGATGTGGGTCGCGATGCGGTCGAGGAACCAGCGATCGTGGCTGATGATGACGGCGCAGCCGGCGAAATCCTCCAGCGCCTCCTCCAGCGCGCGCAGCGTATCGACGTCGAGGTCGTTGGTCGGTTCGTCGAGCAGCAGCACGTTGGCGCCCGACTTCAGCATCTTGGCGAGATGCACGCGGTTGCGCTCACCGCCCGACAGCGCGCCGACCTTCTTCTGCTGGTCGGCGCCCTTGAAGTTGAACGCCGAGCAGTAGCCGCGTGAATTGACTTCCTTCTTGCCGAGCAGGATCAGCTCGTTGCCACCGGAGATCTCCTCCCACACGGTCTTGTTGCCCTCGAGCGCGTCGCGCGACTGGTCGACATAGCCGAGATGCACGGTCTCGCCGACCGTGATGGTGCCCTTGTCGGGCGTCTCCTGCTCGGTGATCATCTTGAACAGCGTGGTCTTGCCGGCGCCGTTCGCGCCGATCACGCCGACGATGCCGCCGGGCGGCAGCTTGAAGGTGAGATCGTCGATCAGCAGCCGATCGCCAAAGCCCTTGCTGAGGCCTTCGAAGTCGACGACGTTGGCGCCGAGCCGCTCGCGACCGGGATGATGATCTGCGCGGTCTGGGACTGCTTCTCGCTCGCCTTCTTGAGCAGCTCCTCATAACGCTGATAGCGCGCCTTCGACTTGGCCTGGCGGGCCTTCGGCGAGGATGCGACCCATTCCTGCTCGCGCGCCAGCGTCTTCTGGTGGGCGGCGTCTTCGCGGCCCTCCTGCTCGAGCCGCTTCTGCTTCTGCACCAGCCAGGACGAGTAATTTCCCTCGTAGGGAATGCCGCGGCCGCGGTCGAGCTCGAGGATCCACCCCGTGACGTTGTCGAGGAAGTAGCGGTCGTGGGTCACGATCAGGATCGCGCCGGGATAGTTGCGCAGATGGCCTTCCAGCCACGACACCGACTCGGCGTCGAGATGGTTGGTCGGTTCGTCCAGCAGCAGCAATTCCGGCTGGTCGAGCAGCAGGCGGCACAGCGCGACGCGGCGGCGTTCACCGCCCGATAGTTTCGTGACATCGGCATCGTCGGGCGGGCAGCGCAGCGCATCCATCGCCTGGTCGACCTTGCTGTCGAGATCCCACAGGCCCTGCGCCTCGATCTCGTCCTGCAGCTTGGTCATCTCGTCGGCGGTCTCGTCCGAATAGTTGACGGCGAGCTCGTTGTAGCGGTCGAGGATCGCCTTCTGCTTGGCGACGCCCTGCATGACGTTCTCGCGGACCGAGAGTTTTGGATCGAGATGCGGCTCCTGCTCGAGATAGCCGACGCGGGCGCCCTCGGCGACCCAGGCCTCGCCGTTATATTCCTTGTCGAGACCGGCCATGATCTTGAGCAGCGTCGACTTGCCCGAGCCGTTGACGCCGAGCACGCCGATCTTGGCGTCGGGATAGAAGCTCAGATGGATGTTATCGAGCACCTTGCGGGTCGGGTACGCCTTGGTCAGACCCTGCATGAAATAGATGAACTGGCGAGCCATCCGCTGTCCCTGGAATTGATCCGATTTAGAGGAAATTTTGCTGCCGCCGATGTAACGGCCGGCCCCCGAAAGCGCAACCGCGGGGCGGGCGTTTTCAATCCGTTCACCACGTTCTGTCCATTGGCCACGGGTGATTACGGGTTCGACACCATGTGAGCGCCGAATCACGACAATTGAAACCATCTTTTAATAAATCAGGCCAAAACTCGTCTGCAACGCCGAAAAACGGCGATTTTCGCGGCAGAACCGCGACCAAAACAGTTGAGGCCACGTCATGGCTACCATCATTTCAGCACCGCTTTCGCGCCCGGTGACCAAATCCGAGGCGACGCTGTTCGCCGAATTCCGCGCCTTCTGGCGGGCCTTCGCCGTCAAGGCTTTCAATCCCTACCGGCCGGAACTGCATTATATGCGCGGCCCGGGCCCGGCCTGCCGCGCCAAGCAGATGGCGTTGTCGCCGGCAGTCCGGTCAATGCTCGCCGATATCCGCACCCCGAAGGCGCGCAAGCCGTCCTGAGCTTGGTAGCAATCGCCGCTTTTTTGAAACCGCGGCCGCTTGCGCGCCTGCCGATTGCGCGCAACCATTAGGGATCTCGACGGTCGATTTTCTGCCGTTGCCCTCACCCTGAATGGACCTTCCGATGACGCGGCTCCGCTGTGCAATCCTCGACGACTATTTCGACATCGCGCTCTCGCTGGCGGACTGGCCACAGGTCGAGGATCGCGTCGAGGTCACCGTGTTCGACAAGCCGTTCGTGAGCGAAGCCGAAGCAGCAGGCCAACTGAAGGATTTCGAAATCATCTGCGCGATGCGCGAGCGCACGGCGTTCCCGAAGAGCCTGTTCGATGCGCTGCCCAAGCTGAAGCTCCTGATCACGTCGGGCATGCGCAACGCCGCGATCGATATGGACGCCGCCAAAGCTAGGCAGGTGGTGCTGTGCGGCACCCAATACAGCCGTGACCCCACCGCGCCGCTGACCATGGGCCTGATCCTGGAATTGACCCGCGGCATCGGCCGCGAGAATGCGCGGATGCATGCCGGCGAGCCGTGGCAAACCTTTGCCGGCACCGAGATCGAGGGCAAGACGCTCGGCATCATCGGCCTCGGCAAGCTCGGCAGCAAGGTCGCCGGCATGGCCAAGGTGTTCGGCATGAACGTGATCGCCTGGAGCCCCAACCTGACGCCGGAGAGGTGCAAGGAGGCCGGCGTCGGCTACGCCAGCAAGGACGATCTGTTCGCGACATCAGACATCATCACCATCCATGTCGTGCTGAGCCCGCGCTCGCGCGGACTGGTCGGCGCCGCCGATCTCGCCCGGATGAAGCCATCGGCCTATCTCGTCAACACCGCGCGCGGGCCGATCGTCGACGAGGATGCACTGCTTGCCGCGCTGCGCGAGAAGTCAATCGCCGGCGCCGGCATCGACGTGTTCTCGGCCGAGCCGCTGCCGACGGATCACCCGCTCCGCAAGCTCGACAACGTCGTGATCACACCGCACCTCGGTTATGCGACGCGCGAGAGCCTTCAAGCGCACTATCAGCAGATGGTCGAATGCATCGATGCGTTCACCGAGGGCAGCGAGCCTCCGCGCCGGATCGCCTGAGATCGGGCACCGGCAACAAAAAAGGCGCGCTGTTGGCGCGCCTTTTTCAATGATGAGTTCGCAGGTGGCCTAGCGCACCGTGACCGGCGCGGGCAGCGGCTGCACCGAAGTCGGCTGCGTGCCCGGCAGCGGCGCGGCCTGAGCCTGCGCGGGGGCCATCGGGTTCGCCGGCGCTGCGGATGCCGTCGTCGTTCCCGGCGGCGGGCCACCGGGCAGCACGACCACGCGGGTGCCGACCTTGGCGCGTTCAAACAGATCCGAGACGTCCTCGTTCAGCATGCCGATGCAGCCCGACGAGACGAACTTGCCGATGGTCGACGGCTGGTTGGTGCCGTGAATGCGGTACACGGTCGAGCCGAGATACATCGCGCGGGCGCCGAGCGGGTTGCCGGGTCCGCCAGCCATGAAGCGCGGCAGGTAGGGCTGGCGCTCGATCATCTCGGTCGGCGGATGCCAGTCCGGCCACTCGGCCTTGCGGGTGATCTTCTGCACGCCGGTCCAAGTGAAGCCGTCGCGGCCGACGCGGACGCCGTAACGGACCGCCCGGCCATTGCCCAGGATGTAGTAGAGGTAGGTGTTGGCCGTATCGACCACGATCGTGCCGGCCGGCTCCTTGGTCGCGAACGCCACTTCCTGGCGACGCAGGTTCGGGGCCAGTTGCGCGGGGCCGTCTTCCGGCTGCTCGTCCGGCGGCAGCGCGGCGATCTGCACCGGCTTGCCATTGGCATCGACCGGGGCCTGCTGCCGCGGCACGGCGCCGGTGACGCCCTCGGGCGGACGCATGCCGCCGCGGTCGTCGCCATAGGACACGCCTGCGGCCGGAACACCATTGTCGCGATTGGCCTGCTGCGCGCCCGGACGATCGCCATAGATCACCGGCGGCGGCCCCATCGGACGGCCATAGCGCGGATCATCGGGCGACATCACGGGGCCGGTCGGCGCACCGCGGTCGGAGTAGACCGGAGGAGCGTTCATCGGACGCCCGTAGCGCGGATCGTCCGGCGACATCACGGGACCAGACGGCGCACCACGATCGGAATAGGCCGGCGCATTCATCGGGCGGCCATAGCGCGGGTCGTCCGGCGACATCACCGGGCCCGGCGGCGGCAGCGCGGCCGAACTGCGCGGCGCATCTTCATCGTCGTTGAGGGCGTCGAAATCCGGCATGCTGCCCTGCGGATAGGGCTGGGGCGCTGTCGAATAGCCAGTGCCCTGGGGGGCCGGATAACCCTGCTGCGCATGCGCAAGCGAAGTTCCTGCCAGGCCGAGAGCCGCGGCAGCGCAAATCGTCAGAATGCGGTTGATCATCATTGCTCTATTATAGTCCCCAAGCCACACCGGACTGTTAACGGCCCAATGCAGGAAGATAGCGGCGCATTCAAGACAAATCCGCGAAATCCGGGCTATTTCGGGCATTTGTGATTTGCCGTCAACGCTGCGGCAAAGATGTCTCATGGGTCGGGATTGTTTGTCCACGTGCCCAAAGTCATCAATCACCCGCATTTTGTAACAAACAGTCTCCGGGGGTTGCGATATCTTCGAATCGGCCTGATTCGCGTTCGCGACGCCGGCTTTCTTGTGTGGTCACCGCGTTCCCTCGACATCAAAGACCCTCCCGCAGAAGGGGGAACCCGCGCCCATGCTCCCCGGCCTTCGTTTCCTGTTCGCCGCGATCGTGCTGGCGATATCGCTCCTGGTGTTCGGGTTAGGGGCCGCCGCGCTGTTTCGCGCGGCGCATGAGGAATTCGCCAGCATTCCGGCCCGCCGGGCCCCGCCCGAGCCGCAGTTCGCGCAGCAGCCAGAGACCCCGCCGCCGGTGCTCGCCATGGTGCGGGTCGATCAGCCCGCCGCGGACAAGACGACGACCGACGTTCCCGCTCCCTCGACCGCAGCCGAACCGGCCGTGTCTGAACCGGCCGCTCCTGCGGAGACCCCTGCTGCCGAGCCGAAGAAGCTCGCCGCGGTGAAGGCGGATGATGCGCCGCCGCCCGCCACCCCCAGGGCCGAACCGCAAGCCGTGGAGGCGCCCGCACCGGCGCAATCCACCGAGATCGTTCCGCAGCCTCCGACCCCAGATCCGTCGCCGGCATCGCAGCTGACACCGGCCGCAACCGAAGCGGCACCGGCTCCTGCCGAAGCCAAGTCGCCGCAGTGGCCGATCCATCTGCTGCAACCAGCGAGCCCACGCCTGCTCCACCGGCACCAGCGATGGTTGCGCCGGAGCCGGCATCGCCACCGTCACCCGAGGCGATCGCAGCCGCGACCAGGATCGCAACGTTGGGCGGACCGGAAGTTGTCGTTGAAGCGCCGGCGGCGCCGAAGGCCGCAGAGGCGAAGAAGCCGGAGCACAATGCGACCAGCAAGCCGGCACGTCGCAAGGAACGGCGGCGGATCGTTCGCGCGCGGCCGGTGGTCCGGCAGGCCGTTCAGCAGCAGCAACTCGATCCGTTCGGCAACCCGACCCTGGTGCCGCTCACCCGGCGCTAAAGCCCGATGAAATTAGGTTGAGCTGGAATGGCGTCGAAAGTTCACCTCTCCCTTGGGAGAGGTCATTTGCGCAGCAAATCGGGTGAGGGGTGACGGTCTATCGAGAGAGCAAGAGCCCTCACCTGGATTGCTTCGCAATCCGACCTCTCCCCGCCGGGGAGAGGTGAAGCAAGACCGCGCCAAGCCGATTCAACCAAAGCTCATCCCGCTTTAGGAATATCGATCAGGCCGGCCCCGTCGCGATCGGCGGGCCGCTCGCCTGTCCCCATTCCGACCACGAGCCGTCATACAGCGCGGTGTCGGTGACGCCGATCCGATAGAGCGCAAGCGTCAGCACGCCGGCCGAGACGCCCGAGCCGCAGCTCGTAACAATCGGCGCATCGAGCTTCACGCCGGCCCCGGTGAATGATTTGCGCAGATCGTCGAGCGGCTTCATCTCGCCGGTCGCGGCATCGAACAGCTGGTTGTAGGGCACGTTGCGCGCGCCGGGGATGTGACCGGCACGGATGCCAGGCCGCGGCTCCGGCGCGCGGCCCTCGAAACGCTCGGCGGCGCGCGCATCGATCACCTGCTCCTTGCGGCTTTCGACATTGGCGATCATCTGCTCAATGCTGCGCACCCGCTTCGGATCATAGCTTGCGTGGAACGTCGCTGGCTTCGGCGTCACCTCGCCGCCCTCGATCGCCCTGCCCTCGGCGCGCCACTTCTTCAGGCCGCCGTTGAGGATGCGCACGTTGCGATGACCGTACGACAGGAACATCCACCAGGCGCGGGGTGCTGCGACCCAGCCACCGGAATCGTAGATCACGACGGTGTCGGCATTGCTGACGCCGAGCCCGCCGATGTCGCGACCGAACTGCTCGGCGCTCGGGAACATGTGCGGCAGCGGATTGGAATGATCGGACACCGCATTGACGTCGAAGAACACCGCGCCGGGCAGATGCGCGGCGAGATAATCGTCCTTCGGCAGCGGCAGCACGCCGGGCAGCTTGAAGGTCGCGTCGAGCACCTTGACGTTGGCATCGCCGAGATGCGCGGCCAGCCATTCGGTCGAAACGAGCGGATCGTCGGTGGCGGTCATGATCTGATGTCCTTGCGGGCGTGAGGCCTTTCAGCCCTTCTTCTTCGGCTCCCACGCCTCGATCGGACCTCCGGCCTCGCGCCAGGCGGCAAAGCCGCCGCCCATATGGGCGACCGGCTTCAGGCCCATGTCCTTCGCAGTCTTGGCGGCGAGTGCCGAGCGCAGGCCGCCGGCGCAGTGGAAGATGAACTTCTTGTCTTCCTGGAAGATCGGCTTGGCGTAGGGGCTGTTCGGATCGATCCAGAACTCCAGCATGCCGCGGGTGCAGGAGAACGCGCCGGGGATCTTGCCGTCGCGCTCGATCTCGCGGGGATCGCGGATGTCGACGATGACGACGTCGTTCTTGCCGATCATCGTGATCGCATCGGCCGCGCTGATGGTCTCGATCTCGGCATTGGCCTCGTCGATCATCACCTTGATGCCGCGGTGGATGTTCTGGGGCATGGGGCTCTCCCTGGATGTTGTTGTTGGCACGCCTGTCGGCGCGCGACGCATGTAGCGCTTTAGCGCACCAGCTCCCGCATCGCGTTCTCCAGACCCTCGATCGTGATCGGATACATGCGCTCGGAGAACAGGCGGCGGATGATGGTGGTCGATTCCGAATAGTCCCAGTGCTTCTGCGCCACCGGATTGAGCCACACCGCGTGCGGATAGGTGCGGGTGATGCGGTCGAGCCAGACCGAACCGGCCTCTTCGTTGACGTGCTCGACCGAGCCGCCGGGCACCATGATCTCGTAAGGGCTCATCGAGGCGTCGCCGACGAACACCACCTTGTAGTCGTGCGGGTATTTGTGCAGCACGTCCCAGGTCGGCGTGCGATCGGTGAAGCGCCGCTTGTTCTGCTTCCAGACGCCTTCGTAGAGGCAGTTGTGGAAGTAGAAATATTCCATGTGCTTGAATTCGCTCTTGGCAGCCGAGAACAGCTCCTCGACCTGCTCGATATGCGAATCCATCGAGCCGCCGATATCGAAGAACACCAGCACCTTGACCGCATTGCGCCGCTCGGGGCGCATGTGCACGTCGAGATAGCCGTGGTTGGCGGTCTCCTTGATCGTGGTGTCGAGGTCGAGCTCGTCGGGCGCGCCGGTGCGCGCGAACTTGCGCAGCCGCCGCAGCGCGACCTTGATGTTGCGGATGCCGAGCTCGACATTGCCGTCGAGGTCCTTGAACTCGCGCTTGTCCCACACCTTCACGGCGCGGTTGTTGCGGTTCTTCTCCTGCCCGATCCGCACGCCCTCGGGATTATAGCCGTGGGCGCCGAACGGCGAGGTGCCGGCGGTGCCGACCCACTTGCTGCCGCCCTGGTGGCGGCCCTTCTGTTCCTCGAGCCGCTTCTTCAAGGTCTCCATGAGCTTGTCCCAGCCCATGGCCTCGATCTGCTTCTTCTCTTCCTCGGTGAGATATTTCTCGGCGAGCTTCTTCAGCCACTCCTCGGGGATCTCCGCCTTGCCCATGGCGTCGAGCAGACTCTCGAGCCCCTTGAACACGGTGCCGAACACGCGGTCGAACTTGTCGAGATTGCGCTCGTCCTTCACCAGGGCGGCGCGCGACAAATAGTAGAAGTTCTCGACCGACTGTTCGGCGAGATCGGCGTCAAGCGCTTCCATCAAGGTCAGATATTCCCGTAGCGTCACGGGGACCTGGGCGTCGCGCAGCGATGTGAAGAACTGCAGGAACATGGTTACTTAAATCGCCCGCCCTGCCGGTGCCGTCAAGGGCCCCTGCCCCGCCCGTTCCGGTGGATCAGCCATTCACTTTCACTTAACCACCCCGGCCAGCTTCGGCTCCCGGCGGCGAAACGTGACGTTAAGATGGAACGTTGATCACTGGAGGCGGCACGACGCCAGTGGACCCGATCGACTTGCCCAACAGCACCGCCAAGCTGCCGAAACTGTTCTCGCCGACGGCGATCGTCGCCGCCGTGGTGACGGCGATGAGCATATTCGTGCTGGGTCTTCTGATCTGGAAGGCGGTCGAGGCGCGCACCACGGCCCTGTCGCAGGGCGAACGCGACATCCGCAACCTCACCCATTCGCTGGCGGAACACGCCTCGCATTCGGTCCAGGCGATCGATGTGGCCATGAACGCGATGGTCGACCTGCTGAAATACCAGAAGCCGCGCGTCGACCGCTTCAACGCGGCCTTGCGCAAGACCGCGGATGCGCTGCCGCAGATCGGGGAGATCGGCGTCATCGACCCCGACGGCAACCGGATCTACTCCTCGGCCGCGGAACTGCCGGCCCACAACAACGCCGATCGCGGCTATTTCATCAGCCATCGCGACTCGCCGGACGCGACGCTGCATATCAGCGAGCCGTTGCAGTCCCGCCTGACTGGGCATCCGACCATCGTGCTGTCGCGGCGCGTCACCAGGGAAGATGGCAGCTTCGGCGGCGTGCTGTTCGCGACCATCGAAAGCAGCTTCTTCGACAATTTCTACCAGGCCTTCGAATTCGGCCCGCATGCCGGAATTACCCTGCTCCGCCTCGACGGCGTGGTTCTGGCGCACTGGCCGACGGGCAAGTGGAGCAAAGAGGTTTCCGCGGCCTTCAAGGCGCAGATCCAGCAGGACCGGACGGGCTATACGAGGACTACGTCGCCGTTCGATGGACGCGTCAAGTTTCTCGGCTTCGAGCGCGCGTCGCAATATCCGATCGTGGTCACCGTCGCCTTGCCGGAAGCGCAGGTGCTCGCCGCATGGCATGAGGATCTGCGCAACGACCTGTTCGTTGCCGTGATCCTGATAGGAAGCGTCATCCTGTTCGCCATCCTGCTGGGCAAGGAGTTTGCAAAGCGGGCCAAGGTCGCGCGGATGCTCAGGGAGCGCGAGGCGCGCTACCGGCTGCTCGCCGACAACATCGCCGACGTCGTGATCCTGCTCGACCGCAACGGCCGCTTCCTGTTCGTGTCGCAGTCGGTCGAGACCATCCTCGGCCGCAAGCCGGACGATCTGATCGGCAAATCCTGTTTCGACTTCGTGCATCCCGATCACCTCGCCGACGTCGCCAAGGCGACATCGGAACTGACCAATTGGACCACCACCAAGACCGTCGAATTCAAGACCTTCCGCGCCGACGGGACCGAGGTCTGGGTCGAGATCAACTTCAAGCTTGCCGGGATTGCGGAAGACCATCACGCCATCGAGGTCGTCGGCGTGCTGCGCGACGTGACCGAGCGCCGCAAGATGGAGGACGAGCTCAACGCGCTGAACGTCCGCCTGTCCGAGCTTGCGACCACCGACGGCCTGACCGCGCTCGCCAACCGCCGCAGCTTCGACAACGCGCTGCCGCGCGAGTTCCGCGACCGCGAGCTGATCTCCCTGATCATGCTCGATATCGATCACTTCAAGGGCTTCAACGACACCCAGGGCCATCAGGCCGGCGACGAATGCCTGAGACGGGTGGCGCGCGTGATCGCCGATGCCACCACCAACACCACCGCCATGGCGGCGCGCTACGGTGGCGAGGAATTCGCGATCATCCTGCCCGGCGTCGGCGAAGAGGATGCGCTGAAGGTCGCCGAAGCGATGCGCCTCACGGTGCGATCGCTGGCGATCGCCAATCCGGCCGCGCGCCGCGGCGTGGTCTCGATCAGCCTCGGCATCGCCAGCCGATCGGCTGCGACCGCGAACGAGACCGAACTGCTCGGTCAGGCCGACCTCGCGCTCTACGAGGCGAAACGCAGGGGACGCGACTGCACGGTGCTGGCCTCGTCGCTCACGGGTGACAGTCATTCCGCAGGGCGGAAACAGTACGCCTGACATACTATGCGCCAGCTGCCGTGCAGGGTACCGCTGCGCTGCGGAATCCGCCCTAGACCGCCCGGCTTTTTCAATTACAATTGCGCCTGACAAGACATTGGGCAGGACGTTTGAATGGGCATCATTGCGGCACTGGTGATCGGTGCGATTGCCGGCTGGCTCGCTGGGCTGATCGTCCGCGGCGCGGGCTTCGGGCTGATCGGCAACATCGTGGTCGGCATCATCGGCGCGCTGGTGGCGGGCTGGCTGTTGCCGCAGCTCGGCGTCAGCCTCGGCAGCGGCACGGTCCGCGACATCGTCAACGCGACGATCGGTGCCGTGGTCGTGCTGGTGATCCTGTCGCTGATCAGGCGAGTCTGATCGAACAATTTGCAGTTCCCACGGCCGCTGCGAGAGCGGTCGTTTCATGTTGAGGCCCAAGTTGAGACCCATGCGGCCAACGAACGAAGCAAGGCAAAGAGATAGATGAAATTCACCGGTACCAAGGACTACGTCGCCACCGATGACCTCAAGGTCGCCGTCAATGCCGCCATCGTGCTCGAGCGCCCGCTGCTGGTGAAGGGCGAGCCCGGCACCGGCAAGACCGTGCTGGCCGAGGAAGTCGCCAAGGCGATCGACGCGCCGCTTTTGACCTGGCACATCAAGTCGACCACCAAGGCGCAGCAGGGCCTTTACGAATACGACGCGGTGTCGCGGCTGCGCGACAGCCAGCTTGGCGACGCGCGCGTGTCCGACATCAAGAACTACATCAAGCGCGGCAAGTTGTGGGAGGCCTTCACCAACGAGAAGCGCCCGGTGCTCCTGATCGACGAGATCGACAAGGCCGACATCGAATTCCCCAACGACCTGCTGCTCGAACTCGACCGCATGGAGTTCCACGTCTACGAGACCGGCGAGACCATCAAGGCGAAGCTGCGCCCGATCGTGATGATCACGTCGAACAACGAGAAGGAACTGCCGGACGCATTCCTGCGCCGCTGCTTCTTCCACTACATCAAGTTCCCCGACGCCGACACGATGAGCCAGATCGTCGACGTGCACTTCCCCGGCATCAAGAAGCGCCTGGTAGAAGAGGCGCTGCGGATCTTCTTCGAGGTCCGCGAGGTGCCGGGCCTGAAGAAGAAGCCCTCGACCTCCGAGCTGCTCGACTGGCTCAAGCTGCTGCTCAACGAGGACATCACGCCCGAGATGCTGCGCGAGCGCGATCCGCGCAAGCTGATCCCGCCGCTGCACGGCGCGCTGCTCAAGAACGAGCAGGACGTGCATCTGTTCGAGCGGCTGGCGTTCCTCAGCCGCCGCGAAGTCTAGTTTCGATATCGGCAGGCGCCGGGGCGATGGCTCCGGCGTTTTGCTTCCATCGTTCAACAAACAAACCAACAAACAAGAAGACCAGGGAAGATGAACGCCCAGACCCAGATCCGCGCCGCCGAGCCGGTCACCACAGAGCATTTCGACGTCCTGATCGCAGGCGCCGGCATCTCCGGCGTCGGCGCCGCCTACCACCTCACCACGCAATGCCCGGGCACCAGCTTCGTGGTGCTGGAGACGCAGAAGACCTTCGGCGGCACCTGGTCGACCCATCGCTATCCCGGCATCCGCTCCGACAGCGACCTGCACACGTTCGGCTATCGCTTCAAGCCGTGGACCAGCGCGCCGATCGCGAGCGCAGCCGAGATCCTGAAATACATGGGCGAGGTGATCGAGGAGAACGACCTCAACCGCCACATCCGCTATCGCCACACCATCACCGCGGCGAAATGGTCGAACGAGACCAATCTGTGGACCATCGAAGCGACGCGCATCGACACCGGCGAGCGGCTGCGCTTCACCACCAACTTCTTCTGGATGTGCCAGGGCTATTACCGCCACGACGCGGGCTACACGCCCGAATGGACCGACATGGCGAAGTTCAAGGGCACGGTCGTGCATCCGCAGACCTGGCCTGACGACCTCGACTACATGGGCAAGCGCGTCATCGTGATCGGCTCCGGCGCCACCGCCGCGACCCTGATCCCGGCAATGGCCAAGGACGCCGGCCATGTCACCATGCTGCAGCGGTCGCCGACCTACTTCCGCACCGGCCGCAACGCGATCGAGATCGCCGAGGAGCTGCGCAGGCTGCAGGTCGACGAGGCCTGGATCCACGAGATCGTCAGGCGCAAGATCCTGTTCGAGCAGGACGCCTTCACCAAGCGCACCTTCGCCGAGCCGGAGGGCGCCAAGAAGGACCTGCTGGCGGCGGTCGAGGCCGTTCTCGGCAAGGACTACGACATCGCCACACACTTCACGCCGCGCTACCGGCCGTGGCGGCAGCGCATCGCCTTCATTCCGGATGCCGACCTGTTCCACGCCATCAAGGGCGGCAAGGCCTCGGTCGTCACCGACGAGATCGAGCGCTTCACCGAGAAGGGCATCCTGCTCAAGTCCGGCAAGGAGCTCGAGGCCGACATCATCATCACCGCGACCGGTTTCCACCTCTCGGCCAATGGCGGCATCGACTTCGAGATCGACGGCAAGCCGCTCGACTTCAAGGACACCGTGACCTATCGCGGCATGATGTTCACCGGCGTGCCGAACCTCGTCTGGGTGTTCGGCTATTTCCGCGCCAGCTGGACCCTGCGCGTCGACCTGGTCGGCGACTTCGTCTGCCGCATGCTCAAGCACATGAAGGCAACCGGCGTGAGCAAGGTGACGCCGGCGCTGCGCCCCGAAGACCACAACATGCCGCTGCTGCCGTGGATCGATCCGGAGAACTTCAACCCCGGCTACATGATGCGCGGCATGCACCTGTTGCCGAAGCGCGGCGACAAGCCGGAGTGGCAGCACAACCAGGACTACTGGGCCGAGAAGGACGAATTCCCCGCGATCGATCTCGAAGACAAGGCGTTCGTCTACGGCTGAGCTGCCTTCTTCTTTCCCGTCATCTGAATGTGGATCCCGTCATCCTGAGGCGCTCGCGTAGCGAGCCTCGAAGGATGCACGGCCACCAGCCGGGCCGTCGACCCTTCGAGACGCGCTTCGCGCTCCTCAGGGTGACGGTGCGAGATACAGCGTGCCGACCGAGAAGCATTGGCGCACATCTGCCGTCATTGCGAGCGAAGCGAAGCAATCCATCGACCCGCACATGCGGAACTATGGATTGCTTCGTCGCTTCGCTCCTCGCAATGACGGAGCCCCCTCACGCATATTCCGGCAGCTTGGCCGCCGCCTCGGGCGTCTTGCCGCGGATCATGTCGGAGGCCTTGTCGGCGATCATCAGGGTCGAGGCGTTGAGATTGGCCGAGATCATCCGCGGCATGATCGAGGCGTCGATCACGCGCAGGCCTTCCATGCCGTGGACCCGAAGCTGGTCGTCGACCACGGCCCAGGGCGCGTCGGCCGGTCCCATCCGGCATGTGCAGCCGGGATGGAAGGTGGTGGTGCCGCGCTGGGTCGCGGCCGCAAGCAGTTCCTCGTCACTCGTGACCTTCGGACCGGGAAAGTCCTCGTAGGCGAAATACGGCTTGAGCGGCTCGGAGGCGAGCAGCCGGCGCGCCAGCTTCATGCCGGCGACGACAACGCGGCGGTCGATCTCCTCGGCGAGATAGTTGGTCTGGATGATCGGCGGCGCGAACGGATCGGCCGAGCGGATCCTGACATAGCCACGACTCTCCGGCCGCTGCTGCCATGAGGCCACCGTCATGCCGGGCTCGTCCTCGAGCTGGCCCTGCACGCCTTCCTTGTAACTCGCCGGCGTAAAGGTGAGCTGCAAATCGGAGCTCTCGGTGGTCTCGCCGGAATGCCAGAAGCAGTAGACCATGGTCGGCGACAGCGACAGCAGCCCGCGCCGCGTCGTCGCCCATTTGATCGCCTCGCCCCACAGGCTGAGGCCGCGGCGCATTTCGTTGATGGTCCGGATGTTCTTGACCCGCGCCACCGAACGCGGCGCGTAGTGATCCTGCAGGCCTTCGCCGACACCCGGCAGCGCGTGGCGCACCTCGATGCCGTGCGACTGCAACAGGTCGGGCGAGCCGACGCCGGAGAGCTGCAACAGCTGCGGCGAGTTGTAGGCGCCGCCGGAGAGAATGACTTCCTTGGTGGCGCGGATCTCCAGCGGATCGCCGTGCTTGCCGCCGCGGTTATAGCGCACGCCGACCGCGCGCTTGCCCTCGAAGATGATCCCGGTGACATGCGCATGCGTGCGCACATCGACATTCGGACGGCGGCGCGCCGGATGCAGGAACGCGGTCGCGGCGCTGACCCGGCGTCCGTTCAGGATGGTGCGCTGGCAATACGACACGCCCTCCTGGATCTGGCCGTTGTAATCAGGGTTGCGCGGAATGCCGAGGCTGACCGCGCCCGCCATGAAGGCCTCACAGAGCGGATCCTGCCAGTCCATCGTGGTGACGGTGAGGTTGCCGTCGCGACCACGATAAGTGTCGTCGCCCTCGCCGATCCTCTTCTCCATGCGCCGGAAATACGGCAGCACGTCGGGATAGCCCCAGCCGCGATTGCCGAGCTGCGCCCAGGTGTCGAAATCCTGGCGCTGGCCGCGATTGTAGATGTGGCCGTTGATCGAGGACGAGCGCCGAGCGTCTTGCCGCGCGGCGCGTAGATGCTGCGGCCGCCGGTATAGGGACCAGGCTCCTGCTGGTAAGCCCAGTTCACGCTCTTCATGTGAAAGGTCTTGATGAAGCCGGCCGGCAGATGGATGTAGGGATGCCAGTCGCTCGGCCCCGCCTCGAGCACGCACACCCGCGTGCCCGCATCTTCACTCAACCGGTTGGTCAGCACGCTCCCGGCGGAGCCCGCGCCGATGATCACATAATCGAACGTTTCCATCGTCTCGTTTCTGGCGCCGACCAGAGTGTCAGCGCGGTTTTTCGTTGAGTTGATAGTTGAGATGCGCCTTCACCGTCGACCATTCGCTGGCGATGATGCTGTAAACCACGGTGTCGCGCAACGTGCCGTTGGGCGCGATCTGGTGGCTGCGCAAGATGCCGTCCTGCTTGGCACCCAAACGCTCGATGCCACGCCGGCTCTGGTGATTGAAGAAATGCGTGCGGAACTCGACCGCGATGCAATCGAGCTTCTCGAAGGCATGTTGCAGCAGCAGCAGTTTGCACTGCGTGTTGACCGCGCTGCGCTGCACGCGCTTGGCGTACCAGGTCGAGCCGATCTCGACGCGGCGGTTCGGCGTGTCGACATTCATGTAGGTGGACATGCCCGAGATCCGGCCATCGGCATCGAACACCGTGAACGGCAGCATCGATCCGGCCTTCTGCAAGCCAAGCCTGCGGTCGATCTCCTTGGCCATGTTCTCTGCTTGCGGAATTGCGGTGTACCAGAGCTTTGACAGCTCACCGTCCTTCACCGCCTCGGTCAGTCCAGCGAGGTGATCATGCGACAGCGGTTCGAGCCGCGCATGCGCGCCGCGAAGGGTGACCGGTTCAAGCCAGGGCATTTTGTGTCCTTTCCGTCATTGCGAGGAGCGAAGCGACGAAGCAATCCATCTCTCCGCGTCGTGGCTACATGGATTGCTTCGCTTCGCTCGCAATGACGCTCTTACGTCACTTGTTCAAAAAATTCAGCGGCAATCCGGGCCGCGACCAGTCCATCGCGATCAGCTCGCCCTTGCCGGACAGCGTGATGTAGGCGGTCTTCAGATCGGGGCCGCCGAAAGCGATGTTGGTGGTGACGCGGTCGCCGGTCGGCACCTGCTCGACCACCGTGCCATCGGGCGCGATCACCGAGATGCAGCCTGAGATCAGCGTCGCGACGCAGACATTGCCTGATGCTTCGACCGCGAGCGAGTCGAACATCTGGTAGCCGCCGAGGCCAGCGATCGGCTTGCCGCGCTCGCCGCGATAGATTACGTCGCGCGGCTTGATGGTGCCGGGCTCGGAGACCTCATAGGCCCACAGCCGCGCGGTCGGCGTCTCCGCGATGTAGACGGTCTTCTCGTCCGGCGACAGGCCGATGCCGTTGGCCGGCAGGATGCCGTGCACGGCCTCGACGATCTCGTTCATGCCGGGCTTCAAGTAATAGAACGCGCCGACATCCATGTCGCGGGCGCGGCGCTTGCCGAGATCGGAGAACCACAGGCCGCCTTGCTTGTCGAACACCAGGTCGTTCGGCCCGCGCAGCTCGTGCTCGCCGCACTTTGTCACCACGGTCTCGACCTTGCCGGATTGCAGATCGACGCGCTGGATCGAGCCGCCGAGATAATCCTCCGGCTGCGGTCCCGGCATGATCATGTTCTTGGTCGGGATCCAGGAGAAGCCGCCATTGTTGCAGATGTAGATCTTGCCGTCGGGACCGAGCGCGGCACCGTTCGGGCCGCCCGGCACCTTGGCGACGATCTCCTTGCGCCCGTCGGGATAGACCCGGGTCAGCCGCTGGCCGCGGATCTCGACCAGCACGACCGAACCGTCGGGCATCACGACGGGACCTTCGGGAAACTCCAGATCGGTGGCGAGAACTCGGATATTGGCCATGGCATCCTCCCGGCTCTTTGGCTGCCGGCGGTCTCCGAATGGCCCCGCACGCGCAACGTTGTTGTTTCATCCTGTTATGGCAAACGGGGTTTGGCTTGCCAAGCAACCGGGGGTGCAGGGCTGCCCGGCGTTGGAGTGGGATGGTGCGGCAGAGTGGATGTCGTCCCGGCGAAGACGCGATGTCGCGCCACATCCACAGGTGTCGTCCCGGCGACTTTGTCAAATCCGTCATCCTGAGGAGCCGCGAAGCGGCGTCTCGAAGGATCGACGGCCACCAGCCGGGCCGTGCATCCTTCGAGGCTCGCTCTGCTCGCACCTCCAGCGACAAAGGCGAAGCCTTTGCGCGGGGATGACGGGAGAGATGTCACGCCGTTCGAAACAGCACTCACGATACAACATCGTATTCTCGCGGCATGAACTGCCCGAGCTTTGCTCCCGCCCTCCAAGCCGTCATTCCGGGGCATGCGAAGCACGAGCCCGGAATCCATTGAGCCACATCGCGTGCGGGGTAATGGATTCCGGGTTCTCACTTCGCGAGCCCCGGAATGACGAAGAGGAGCGCGCGCTAGCTCAGCGAGCCCGCATGCACCCACCAGCCGGGATGCTCGGCGCGGAGCTGTTCGCCTGCGGCCTCGGCGTCGGCGTCGGTTCCGAACACGGCAAAGCAGGTCGCACCGGAGCCCGACATGCGTACCAAGCGAACGCCGCCGGTCGCGCGCAGCGCGGACAAGACGTCGCTGATGACGGGCTCGATGCGCGCCGCGGGGGCTTCGAGATCATTGGTGCCGCGCGAAAGTGCCGCGATCCAATCGTCGACCGCGCGGCCGGCCTCCGGCCAGGCCGGCGCCTGCATCACGACGTCGGTGGCGCCGATCAGGAGTTCGCCATGGCGCAGGCCGAGCGCATTGAAGACGTCCTTGGTCGCGACCGGCACGCGCGGATTGACCAGCACGGCCGGCATCTTCGGCAGGTCGAGCGGCAACAGGCCCTCGCCGACGCCGGTCATGTCGCAGGCGCGCGAGGCGACGCACACCGGCACGTCGGCGCCGGTCTGCAGGGCGACCTCCATGATCCTGCTATCGTCGAGCGAGAGTTCGTTGAGCCGCGCCAACAGCCGCAGCGCGGCCGCGGCATCCGCCGAGCCGCCGCCGATGCCCGCCGCAACCGGCAGCACCTTCTCCAGGGTGAAGTGGCCGACCTCGAGGTCCACGACGCGCTCGCCGAGCAGCCGCGCCGCCTTGAGCACCAGATTCTCGGACGTATCGCCGCAGGCGTCGGCCAGCGGTCCCGCCATCGTCAGCGACAGCTCGGGTCCCGGCTCGAGCATGAGACGATCGGCGCAATCGGCAAACGCGACGACGCTCTCGAGATCATGAAACCCATCGACGCGCCGTCCGACAACCCTAAGCGTCAGGTTGACCTTGGCACGCCCTTCTTCAATCAGCGCCGGCACGGCGATAAACCCCTAAAAAACAAACAGCCTGATGCGATTAGCGTAAATCGCCGTACGATCCTATCCCTTTGTTTAGACGGAAATTCCGGGTTTTCGGGGCTGTATCAGCCTGGCTTCACCTCTCCCGCTTGCGGGTAGGGCTATCGCATATGAAAGAAACCCGCGTGGAATCGATGGTTCTGCGACGGACAGTTCGAACGAGCATGCTCGCCATTCGCGGTTCGATTCCGATTTGTTCTCCATCCGATTCCAACACTTGCATGGGGCACATCAGCGCAAGACCAATCCAAGTATCGGAAGAGACTCGGGAATTTCCATATGCGATAGCCCTACGCTTGCGGGGGAGGTCGGATCGCATCGAACGATGCGATCCGGGTGGGGGCTGTCTCCACGGAAAGAATCTCTACACGGCGATACCCCCACCCTGGCCCTCCCCCGCAAGCGGGAGAGGGAAAGGAAGAGGCCTCAGCGCGGGGCTGACAACTGCCGTCTAACCACCCTTGCCGTCGTCGTCCTTCTTCTTGTCGGCGGCGGCGGCGTTCGAGGTGTCGTCCGGCAGGCCGTTGTCGATCTTGGCCTGGATCTTCGGCAGCTCTTCCGGCTCGGGCTTGAGGTCGCGGGCATGCGCCCACTGGAACTTGGCTTCCAGCGTGCGGCCGACGCGCCAATAGGCATCGCCGAGATGGTCGTTGATGGTCGGATCTTCCGGCTTAAGGTCGATCGCGCGCTCGAGGTTCTTCACCGCCTCCTCGTAATTGCCGATCCGGTAATAGGCCCAACCGAGGGAATCGACGATGTAGCCGTCATCAGGGCGCTGATCGACGGCACGCTTGATCATCTTCATGCCTTCGTCGAGGTTGATGCCCTGGTCGATCCAGGAATAGCCGAGATAGTTCAGCACATGCGGCTGCTCGGGCTGCAGCTCGAGCGCCTTGCGCATGTCGGCCTCGGCCTTGTTCCACTGCTTGGAGCGCTCCTCGCAGATGCCGCGATAGTAATAGGTGACCCAGGCATTCTTGTCGCCGCTGCGGCCGGCAGCGCGTCGATCGCCTGCGAATAGGTGGTGGCGCAGTCGGCGAACTTCTTGCGGCCGCGCTCGATATTGCCGAGCGCCAGGATCGCCTCGATGTCCTTCGGCTGATCCGCGGTGACTTCCTTGAGGATCTTGATCGCCTCGTCGCTACGGTCGGCGGCATCGAGATTGGTCGCGAGCTGGATCTGCGCGTTGCGCTTCAGCGGCGAGGACGCCGGCATCCGCTCATAGACCTTGATCGCCATCTGCGGCTTCTTCACCGATTCATAGAGATCGGCGAGCGACAGCAGCGCCAGCGGATGGTTGGGCTGCAGATAGAGCGCGAGCTGCAGGTAGACCAGCGCGAGGTCCTCGCCGCCGCGGCGGGTCAGCGTGGCGCCGATGCCGTACAGCGCTTCGGCAGCGCCGGCCTGCGGGCCGTCGACCAGCGGCGGCAGCTTCTTGCCGGCCTTGGTCTCCTTGATGCCTTCCAGCACCAGCGGATGACGCGGCAGCTTCTTGTCGAACGCCTCGTACATCGCGGTCGCGGCGGCGGCGTCCTTGTTGCGCGAGGTCCAGCGCGCATATTCGTCGACCGTGCGCAGCATCGAATCATCGAGCTTGTAGACCTTCTCGAAGCGGGCGCCGGCATCCTTCTCCTTGCCGGAGAGCTCGTAGATCATGGCGGCATGCAGGTCCTTGAAGATCGGATACCATTCGGGGCCGGTCAGCTTGTCGATCGAGGCGACCGCGCCCTTGCTGTCGCCGGCGCCATAGGCCGCCCAGGCCGACAGCAGGGTCGCCACCAGGTCGGTGATCGGGCCGCGCACCGACTGGTTGATGTTGGACTGCGCGGCGGCATATTTCTTCAGCTTGAGGTCGCGCACGCCGACGACGAGGCGGGCGACGCGGTTGGCCTTGTCCTGGGTCAGGATGCGGTCGGCGAGCTTGACCGCCTCGTCGATGTCGCCGTCGGCGAGCGAGGAGATGAAGGCGCGGTCGAGCAGCTCGGAATTCTTCGGGTCGGTGCGCAGCGCGGAGCGGTAGAACGCCGCGGCCGAGGTCGCATCGCGCTCGACGCTGGCGTGGCGGGCGGCGAGATAGCTGCCCGCCGTGGTCAGCGATTTTAGGTCGGTCTTGGACGGGAACTGCGCGGCATTGTCGGTCGGATGTTCCGGCGTTTGCGCCGCCAGCTGCGCAGGCACGGCGAGCGCCGCGGCAGCGAGAAGGGCAATCGTCAGGCGGTTGAAACGGGTGGACAGCATCACGGTCGCCTTGCTCCAGGGATTTACGCCAAGATGGATTTTACGGCCAAGATCTTGCGATCAGTCTCAAAATGCGAACCCAAGCGGCGGCATCACGGCGAGCGACAATGCCGCTTTTGGCGGTTATCCGCAAGGATCGCCCAAAGGCAACCCGTGACGAATCAATTGGCAGATTAGGCCTTTAGATCCGCCGATCCAGCCAGCCCCCGCAAGACGCTCCCACTATGGCGGTATCGTGACCGGGCCGGGCATATTCGCGCGCAGACGCAAAAAGCGCCGGATCCTGACGCCACGGCACCTTGTTCCGAGTGTTCGGACGTATCCGACAGCGCAATCCGGCCGCTTCCGCAAGGCAGAGGCCAAGCGGAGGTTGCGGCGGGCTGCGCTCGGCCTCACGCAAATGTGGTCGGCTTACATCGCCTCGTAGTTCGGACCGCCGCCACCCTCCGGAGGAACCCAGGTGATGTTGCCGTTGGGGTCCTTCACGTCGCAGGTTTTGCAGTGGACGCAGTTCTGGGCGTTGATCTGGAAACGCGGTCCTGCCGATTCCTCGACCCACTCGTAGACGCCGGCCGGGCAATAGCGGTTGGAGGGACCTGCGAACACGTCATGCTCCGACGTCTTCTGCAGGTTCATATCGGCGACCTTGAGATGGACCGGCTGGTCCTCCTCATGGTTGGTGTTGGACAGGAATACCGACGACAGCTTGTCGAACGAGATCTTGCCGTCCGGCTTCGGGTAGGCGATCGGCTGGTGCTGCTTGGCGGGATCAAGCGTCTTGCGGTCGGGCTTGGCGTGCGACTGGGTGCCGAACAGCGAGAAGCCGAGCGTGTTGCACCACATGTCGAAGCCGGACAGCGCCATTCCGAGCAAATTGCCGAACTTCGACAGCAGCGGCTTGGCGTTGCGGACCTTGAACAGGTCCTTGCCGATCGCCGACGAACGCCAGGCATTTTCATACTCGACGAGTTCGTCATTGGCGCGGCCGGCGCCGAGCGCGGCGGCGAGATGCTCGGCGGCGAGCAAGCCGGAGCCCATCGCGTTGTGGACGCCCTTGATGCGCGGCACGTTGACGAAGCCCGCGGCGCAGCCGATCAGCGCGCCGCCCGGGAAGGAGAGCCGCGGCACCGACTGGTAGCCGCCCTCGGTGATGGCGCGCGCGCCATAGGCGAGCCGCTTGCCGCCTTCGAACAGCTCGCGGATATCGGGATGCGTCTTCATCCGCTGGAATTCGTCGAACGGCGACAGATACGGATCGGCGTAGTTCAGGTGCACGACGAAGCCGACCGCGACGCGGTTGTCGTCGTAGTGATAGAGGAACGAGCCGCCGCCGGTCTTGTCGTTCAGCGGCCAGCCGAGCGTGTGCTGCACCCGGCCCTTCTGGTGCTTCGCCGGATCGATCTGCCAGACTTCCTTGAGGCCGATGCCGAACTTCGGCGGCTCGGAGTTGGCGTCGAGCTTGAACTTCGCGATCAGCTGCTTGGACAGCGAGCCGCGCGCGCCTTCGGCGAACAGGGTGTACTTGCCGAGCAGCTCCATGCCGCGGGTATAGGAATCCTTGTGGCTGCCGTCCTTGGCGATGCCCATGTCGCCGGTCGCGATGCCGCGCACCGCGCCCTTGTCGTCATAGAGCACCTCAGCGGCAGCGAACCCCGGATAGATCTCGACGCCGAGCGCTTCCGCCTTCGGCGCCAGCCAGCGGCAGACATTGCCGAGCGAGCCGATGTAGTTGTGATGATTGTGCATCAGCGGCGGCATGATGAAGTTCGGGATGCGGAACCAGCCTTGCGACGTCGCCCAGTAGAAGCGGTCGCTGGTGACCTGGGTCTTCAGCGGACAGTCGGCATCCTCGCGCCAATCGGGCACGAGCTTGTCGAGGCCGGCCGGATCGATCACCGCACCCGACAGGATGTGCGCACCGACTTCGGAGCCCTTCTCCACCACGACGACCGAGAGCTCCGGATTGAGCTGCTTCAGCCGGATCGCGGCCGACAGGCCCGACGGGCCGGCGCCGACGATGACGACGTCGAATTCCATAGACTCGCGCGGAGGAAGGTCTTCAGCACTCATGATCTTTGATCTCAGCCCATTGAGAACGCTTCTAAGCTTTTCAAAAGTCGTTGTTTCCGATTTTTAGCGGAAGGACAACCATGGAATTGCGCTTTGCGAGGTTTCGCGCGGCCGCGACGCCACAGGAGCATAATCTTTTCCGAAAACCGGCCTCCACTTTTCCCGTTGATGCTCTAGATTGCGCCGATGATGGCCCTGCCGCCCGAGCCCACCCCTACACTGCAGCAATTGCTGGCCTTTTACCTCGAGGCCGGGGTCGATTGCGCGCTTGGCGACGAGCCGGTCAACCGGCTGGAAGAGCCCGAGCCAGTTCCCGCCCCTGCCGCGCCGCGGCCGGTGGCGCTCAATCCGCTGCGCCCCGCGCCGATGCCATCAGTTCCGCGCAGCGAAATCACCGTCGCGCCGGACGCCGCGATCGCCTCCGCGCGCGAGGCCGCGCGCACCGCGCCGACGCTTGAAGCGTTACGCACCCTGATGGAGACGTTCGACGGCTGCGCGCTGAAGCACACCGCGACCAGGCTGGTGTTCGCCGATGGCAATCCCGCGGCGCGCGTGATGTTCGTCGGCGAGGCGCCGGGCCGCGACGAGGACATCGAGGGCCTGCCGTTCGTCGGCCGCTCCGGCAAGCTGCTCGACCGCATGATCGCGGCGATCGGGCTCGACCGTAGCAAAGCCTATATCGCCAACGTGATCCCGTGGCGGCCGCCGGGCAACCGCACGCCGACGCCGCAGGAGACGCAGGTGTGCCTGCCCTTCATCCAGCGCCACATCGAGCTGGTCAATCCCGACGTGCTGGTAACGCTCGGCAATCCCTCGACGCAGGCGCTGCTCGGCACGCGCGAGGGCATCATGCGCACCCGCGGCAAATGGATCGATTACGACACCGGCACCCGCACGATCCGCGCCGTCGCCACCTTCCATCCGGCCTATCTGCTGCGCTCGCCGTCGTACAAGCGGTTGTCGTGGCAGGATCTGCGCGCGATCGCGAAGGTGCTGCAGCCGGCGACGGCTTAGCGTTGCTTCGTAGGATGGGTAGAGCGCAGCGAAACCCATCCTTCGCGCCGCGGTCCGAGTCGATGGGTTTCGCTTCGCTCTACCCATCCTACAGATCCGCGTTCACTACCCCTTCGGCCGCACGATCGCCCAGCCGATCCGCAGCACCGGCTGCCGGCCATTGACCAGCCGGTCGAACGAGCGTGGCACTTCGGGCACGAGGCCGGGGAAACGTTGCGCGAGTTCGGGCGGCGGCGTGCCGGCGGTATCCTGCGCGCGCCAGACCACGACGCCGCCGGTCTCGTTGAACTTCGCGACCGACAGCCAGGGCGTCCGCTGCGGCGCGGCATCGAGCAACAGATGCGGGCGGCGCCCATTCATCGCGATCAGGCTGGCGAGCTCCGGATCGCCAGCGACGGCGCGCAGGCGCTGGTTGGTGCGGCGCTCATAACTGTCGTCGAAGAAGCGCCCCATCGCGGCTGCCGGCAGCGAGGTCGGCACCTCCTTGGTGCTGGTCCAGGGCAGGAACACCGCCGCCGCCAGCGCCGCGGCAGCAGGCGCAGCGACCGCGAAGGCCCACACCGAGCGCAACAGCCGCTGCCGCCTAAGATGAATCAGATCGCCGGTCGCGACCACGACCGCCAGCCCCGACATCAACAGCGCGACGCCGGCGCCGCCGAAGGCGCGATCCAGATCGAACAGGCCGGAGATGAAGCTGCTCACGATCGCGGGCGCGAACGCGAAGAAATAGACGAATTGCTGCGCCAGCGGACTGACCGGCGGACGGTAGATGATCGGGGCATCCTCGCCGTCGCGGGCAAACCAGCGCGAATTGAGGATCGCCAGCACCACGATCGCAGCGGTCGCCACGATCAGCCCGCCGAGCACGACACCCCAGCGCAGCGCCCGCGCCTTGAGATCGGCGAGCGCGGGCAGTGCCGGCGGCGCCAGCACGTCGGCGCGGATGAGCCAAATCAGATAGGGCAGCGCCAGCACGATGATGACCAGCAGCGCATAGAGCGGATCGACCGCGCGCAGCGTGCGCCGCCCGCGCTCGGTTGCGACCGCAAAGCCTGTGACCAGCAGGATCATGCCGATCGCCGCCGGCGTCGTCAGCAGCAGCAGGCCGCAATCGATCGACCAGGCGAACCAGGCGCTGCGCCGGTTCTGCCCGATCAATTGCCAGGAATGCAGCAGCAAGAGCGCCCAGAGCGGACGCGCCAGGATCAGCGGGCCGAACTCGACGCTCGGCGAGGAGAACACCACGACCGTCATCGACAGCAGCACCGCCAGCACGCCCTGCGGGCCGCCGACGATGGCGCGCGCCAGATGGTAGAAGGCGATGAAGGTTGTGATCTCGCAGGCCTGCGCCAGCAGATAGACGCCGAACACGTGATTGCCGGCGGCGCGGAAGGCGATGTCGGCGAGCCAGAACGCCAGCGGCGGCCCCATGTCGGTGCCGACCTGATATTCGCGGCCGAAGGCGAGGATGGTGGCGAGGTTGCCGGGCGGGCTGCCGTAGAAGATCAGCGGCAGGACCAGCCAGATCGCGGCCTGCACCAGCAGCACGACCCACACCACGAGGCGCGGCCGGGCACGGATCAGTTCGACAACCAGGGAGGTAAACCGCATGAAACGCCTGAAATGCCCCAGCCACCTCGTCAGCGGCGCCATCTGATCCCGAGGGTTTTGATAAACGGCGAAGGCGATGGAGGCAACCGGCGTAGGCCGTGCCTGCACCGCTAAGTCAATCTCCGCCTGTCACCACCCGCTCGCCTCGTCATCATCCGCGAAAGCGAAAGCGGGTGATCCAGTACGCCGCGGCCTCTCGATCGAAAACGACCGCCTCTGGAATACTGGATCGCCCCGGTCGAGCCGGGCGATGACACCGTTGTGCGGGTTGGCGCCGTTGCCTGGGCGGGCGCCGTCGCGCTACGCCGCTTCCGACGCCGCGGTGCCGCTTTCGGCGTCCACCGTGAACAGGTCGGGCTCGGCGGGAAGCGGGAAATGCTTCAGCCGCGCGGCGACGACGGGGGCAAAGAAGCTGCGGTGATGGCTGCTCGGGCCGAGCCGGTCCAGCGCCTCGAGGTGCTCGGGCACGCCGTAGCCCTTGTGCTGCTCGAAACCGTATCCGGGGCAATCCAGCGCCAGCGCGCACATCAGGCGGTCGCGCGTCACCTTGGCGATGATCGAGGCCGCAGCGATCGAGGCCACGATACCGTCGCCGCCGATCACGGCATCGCAGTCGCAGGGCGTGGCAAGCTTGTCGCGGCCGTCGACGAAGACGTGCTTCGGCATCTCCGGCAGCGCATGCACCGCACGCGCCAGCGCCCACAGCGAGGCGCGCAGGATATTGTCGCGATCGATTCGCGCCGGCGAGGCCACCGCGACCGAGAACGCAGCCGTGGCGCAGATCTCCTCGAACAGTTCCTCGCGGCGCTCGGCGGTCAACCGCTTCGAATCGTCGAGGCCTTTTGGAACGCGAGCCGGATCGAGCACGACTGCGGCGGCGACCACGGGACCGGCCAGCGGGCCGCGGCCGGCCTCGTCACAACCGGCGACCGGCCAGACGCCGCGCTTGATCAGCACACGCTCGCGCCGGAAGCTCGGCCGGGTCACGGCGATGACGCGCTTGGCCGGCTTGGCTGGCGCCTTTTTCGACGTGGTCTTTGACGCAGCTTTGGACTTATCCCGAATCATGCGGGGATGGTGATCAAGCCGGCTCGGCGGCGCAACCGGGAACCGGGCGCCCTTCCCTGTTATTCAATCCGGCTCGCGCTAGTCGGGAATCGACACCCGCCCGCTCGCGAGAACCTCGAAACCAGGCGCGCGCACCACTTCCCAGGCGTGACCGTCGGGATCGCCGAAATATCCGCAATAGCCGCCATAGCTGGTCGGCTGCGCGGGCTTCAGCAGTTTGGCGCCTTTCGACAGCGCGAACGCCATCACCCGATCGACCTCGGCATCGTCGTTGCAGTTCCAGGCGATCGAGACGCCGCGGAATGCTGATGGCCGCGGCTGATCGGGCAGCCCGGCGTCGTCGGCGAGCAGATGCCACGGGAACAGCCCGAGCACGGTGGCGCCGGTTTCGAAGAAGGCCACTTCCTCGCCGGTCGCACGCATCTTTCTGGTGAAGCCGAGGGATTCGTAGAAGGCGATGCTGGCGCGCATGTTGCTGACGCCGAGCGTGAGGACGGTGAAGCGTGCGGTCGGGATGTTACTCATATTTACCTTTCCCGTCATTGCGAGCGAAGCGAAGCAATCCATCGTACCGCATATGCCGAAGCGTGGATCGCTTCGTCGCTTCGCTCCTCGCAATGACGCCTATGGCGCTAGAACAGACTGAGCTGCTGCCCGCTGCGCTTCGGCTTGGCGAAGTGATCGGTGGTCAGCTTGGTGCGCCGCTTGTTGAGGCCGAGCTTTTCGCAGGCGATCTCGAAGCGGCGGCCGATCATCCAGGCCATCGGGCCGGTGCCCTTCATCCGCGTGCCCCATTGCGAGTCGTAGTCGCGGCCGCCGCGCATGTCGCGGATCAGCGTGAAGACGTGGCGGTAGCGGTCCGGATAGTTCGCCATCAGCCATTCACGAAAGAGATCGCGGACCTCGAGCGGCAGCCGCAGCAGCACGTAGCTCGCCTCCCTGGCGCCGGCATAGGCGGCGGCATCGAGGATGCGCTCGATCTCCGAATCGTTCAACGCCGGGATCACGGGCGCGACCATCACAGTGGTCGGGATTCCGGCGTCCGCGAGCCGCTTGATCGCCTCGAGCCGCTTCGGCGGGGTCGAGGCGCGCGGCTCCATGGTGCGGGCGAGCTTCGGATCGAGCGTCGTCACCGAGAGCGCGACCTTGGCGAGATTGCGCTTGGCCATCCGCGCCAGGATGTCGATGTCGCGGGTCACCAGCGCCGACTTGGTGACGATGCCGACCGGATGGCCGGCGCGCTCCAGCACCTCGAGAATGCCGCGCATGATTTTCCGCTCGCGCTCGATCGGCTGATAGGGATCGGTGTTGGTGCCGATCGCGATCATCCGCGCCTCATAGTCGGGCGCCGCCAGCTCCTTCTCGAGCAGCGCCGGCGCGTCCGGCTTGGCGAACAGTTTTGACTCGAAATCGAGCCCCGGCGACAGGCCGAGGTAGGCGTGGGTCGGCCGCGCGAAGCAATAGACGCAGCCGTGCTCGCAGCCGCGATAGGGATTGATCGAGCGGTCGAAGCCGATGTCGGGCGAGTCGTTGCGGGTGATCACCTTGCGCGAGGTGTCGAGCGCCACGCTGGTGGAAAAAGGCGGCAGGTCTTCGAGGCTCTGCCAGCCGTCGTCGAAGGCGACCCGCGCCTCGGCCTCATAGCGGCCGCTGGCGTTGGACTGCGCACCGCGGCCGCGCCGCCGCTCGCGCTCGATCGCGACCGCAAGCTCGGGAAAAGGGGTGGGTGCACCCGCCGGGTTATCGGAGGGCGCCGTTACCGGCGGGTGCTTGAGGGCATGAGAGGATGCTCGGCTCATGCTTTGAAGCTAACACAGCGCGAGAACAAATCAAGAACACGGGCGAAGAAATTCCACAGAACCTTGCTACAAAATTCTGCAAGCGAACAGGCTGCTTTGAATATGACAAGGTGATAACACGGCCGGAGTTTCCAGAACCGTTTGAGCCACCGAAGCCTCAAATCATGCTGAGCGTGATCATTCCAACCGACGGGATCGAGCGCACCGCGGTCGCAACCTTGGCCGCGCTGGTGCCGGGCGCGGCCGCCGGCGTGATCCGCGAAGTGCTGCTGGTCGACCGCACCAACACCGACATCATGGAGCGCGTTGCCGACGTCGCCGGCTGCCGCTTCCTGCGTTTCGAGGGCACGCGCGCCGCGGCGCTGGCGGCCGGCGCACGGCAGGCGCGCTCGCCCTGGCTGATGTTCCTGCATCCTGGCGCGGTGCTCGATGCCGGCTGGATCGAGGAGACCACCCAGTTCATCCAGATGGTGGCGGCGAGCGGCAAGGATCGCGCCGGCATCTTCCGCTACGCCCGCGCGCCCTACTCCGACCCCGGCCTGCGCGACGGCCTCAAATTCGTCGCCCGGATGATCGCCGGGCCCTCCGCCGAACAGGGCCTGCTGATCGCGCGCGAGCATTACGATCGGATCGGCGGCTACCGGCCGGACGCCCGCCGCTCCGAGGCCCGGCTGCTGCGCCGGCTCGGCCGCTCCTCCCGCACCATGCTGCGCAGCCGGATCATGGTCGCGTAAAGGCTCTTGCATATTATTTGATTCCGTCAAATAATATATTTGATGAAATCAAATTCCTATGACACAGCCCTAGAGAGCCAGGTCGCCGCAGTCCGCGGCTTCAGCCGGTTCTATACCCGCAAGCTCGGCATCATCGAGCCGAAGCTGCTGCACTCCCCGTTCACGCTGCAGGAAGCGCGGATCATCTACGAGCTGGCGCATCGCGATCACTGCATCGCCACCGACCTGGTGCGCGACCTCGACCTCGATGCCGGCTTCGTCAGCCGCACGCTGGCAGCGCTGCAGCGCCGCCAGATCGTGACACGCAAACCGTCGAAGGCCGACAAGCGCGTCAACGAGGTGGCGCTGACCGCCAAGGGCCGCGCCACGGCCGCAGACCTCGACACCCGCTCGCGCGACGAGGTCGCGGCCCTGCTGATGCAGATCGACAGCAACCACCGCGCCGCGGTGGTGCATGCGATGAGCACAATCGAACAAGCGTTGGAGCCAACCATGCAAAAACCCACCGGCTTCCTGCTGCGCAGCCACCGCGTCGGCGACATGGGCTGGGTCGTCTCGCGACAGGGACAAGCCTATGCCGCGGAATACGGCTGGGACATCAGCTACGAGGCGCTGGTCGCAGAGATCTGCGCGCAGTTTCTGCGATCGTTCGATCCCGTCCGCGAGCATTGCTGGATCGCGGAGGTCGACGGCGAGCCGGTCGGCTCGATCTTCCTGGTCAATGGCGGCGACGGGATCGCCAAGCTGCGGCTGTTGCTGGTCGAGGAGAAGGCGCGCGGGCTCGGCGTTGGCCGCGCCCTGGTCGAGCAGTGCATCCGCACTGCGCGCGAGAAGGGCTACAAGAAGATGACGCTGTGGACCCAGAGCATCCTGGTCGCCGCGCGCGGCATCTACGCCCGCGCCGGCTTTCAGCGCGTCAAGGAAGAGAAGCACCACAGCTTCGGCGCCGATCTGGTCGGCGAGACCTGGGAGCTGGAGTTGTGAAGCCGCAGCGCCGCGAATCCGGGCGGCGCGTGACGGCTGAGCTGATCACATTCTATACCCGCAGGGCGCATGCGCTGCGCGCCGAGGCGTATCGCGACGCGGTTCGGGCGTTGTGGCGCGGCTTGGTCAGGCTGATCAGCGGTTGATAGCTTCCCGATCGCGGAATTTTGGCTCCGTAGCCCGGATGGAGCGCAGCGCAATACGGGAACGCTACCGCCGCGGGAAAACTGCCCCGGATTTCGCTTCGCTTCATCCGGGCTACGGGGACCAGGCTCGAGATTCCGGTTTCGTGCTTCGCACGCCCCGGAATGACGAGGGATAGGAGCCTACGCGCTCGACCCCTTCGCCTTCGGGCGGCGCAGGTGCTCGTCGAGCCGCGGCATGATCTCGACGAAATTGCAGGGGCGCGTGCGGTAGTCGAGCTGCGCGGCCAAAATGCCGTCCCAGCCGTCGCGGCAGGCGCCGGGTGAACCGGGCAGGCAGAAGATGAAGGTCGCGCCGGCAACGCCGGCGGTGGCGCGGCTCTGGATCGTCGACGCGCCGATTTTGGCATGGCTCAGCATATGGAAGGCGATCGAGAAGCCGTCCATCCGTTTCTCGAACAGCGGCTCGACCGCCTCCGGCGTCACGTCGCGGCCGGTAAAGCCGGTGCCGCCGGTGGTGATGACGGCATCGACGCCGGGGTCCGCGATCCAGCGCCGCATCACCGCACGGATCGCCTCGACGTCGTCGGTGACGATCTCGCGCGCCGCGAGCTTGTGGCCGGCCGCGGTAAGGCGATCGGCCAGCGTGGTGCCCGACTTGTCATCCGCCAGCGTGCGGGTGTCGGAAATCGTCAGCACCGCGATGTTGAGCGGGACGAATTGCTTGGTCTCGTCGATGGATGACACGATTACACCTTTCTCCCACCCACCGGCGTCATCCTGAGGTGCTCGCGAAGCGAGCCTCGAAGGATGGGCCGCGGGCTCCGTCATCCTTCGAGGCTCGCCAAGAGGCGAGCACCTCCCGAGTGAGCGCATTAGCGCTCATCCGGGGATGACGCTACCGGCGCGCGGCTAGATCTAACCGCCACCGAACGTGTTGCAGGCCTGCACGGTGCCCTGCTGATAGCCGGTCATGAACCATTGCTTGCGCTGCGCGGCGGAACCGTGGGTGAAGGAATCCGGCACCACCCGGCCCGTCGCCTGCCGTTGCAGCGTGTCGTCGCCGATCGCGTTCGCGGTGGTCAGCGCGGCGTCGATGTCGCCGGCCTCGAGGAAGCCGGGCCGCTTCTTCTCTTCGCGATTGACCCAGACGCCGGAGAGACAATCGGCCTGCAGCTCGACCTTGACCTGCAGCGCGTTGGCCTCGGCCTTGCTGCCGGCCTGCTGCTGCAGCCGGTTCACGCGCGGGATGATGCCGAGCAGATTCTGGATGTGATGGCCGGCCTCATGCGCGATGATGTAGGCCGCGGTGAACTTGCAGGCGTTGCCCGAGCAGCCGCGGAAGCGCGTCTCGACCTCGCGGAAGAACCCGGTGTCGAGGAAGATGGTCTTGTCCGGCGGGCAGTAGAACGGTCCCATCGCCGACTGCGCCATGCCGCAGCGGCCGCCATTGGTGGCGTTGCGGAACAGCACGATCTTCGGACCGGTGTAGGACTGACCGCTGGCCTGGAAGATCTCGCTCCAGCGATCGTCGATCTCACCGAGGATGCCGGCGATCATGCTGCCCATCTCGTCGGTCGGCGCGCCGCGCTTGGCCTGCCCGCCCGACGACTGCCGATCGGTCTGGTAGCTCGGCGCCTGGCCGCCGCCGGTGAGAATCTCGGCGCCGCCGATCAGAATGCGCGGGTCGATGCCGAAGGCGTAGCCGAGCAGGCCGAGCACGATGACCGTGCCGATGCCGAGCCCGCCACCGCCGCCCATCGGAATCCCGAAGCCGCCACCACCGCCGCCGCCTCCGCTGTCGTCGCGACGGTCTTCGATGTCGTCGCTGCGGCGGAAATCATCATAACGCATGGCGGTTTCCCTTCATTCCCGTCGGCGACCCATTGCGGGACACACCAACCTAAAATTTCCATTCTGTTAATCAATATCCTGCCCGGCAAAAATTGCCTAGCCCGTTGCACGCGCATCCTTTGCGCCGCGAACACTGCAAACGCCGGCCGATTTACCGGCCGAATCGTGCCGGTTTGATGATCCGCAAAATTTTTTGCAGAACGCGCTGATGTTGCAGCACAACGCCAACGACAATGCGCCAGGTCGTTCGAAAGATGCTGCAATCTTTTGCATGAACATTTCCAATTAAGTCGATTTTTACTTTGCCGGGTCAATGTGACGCCAGTCGGTTGTTTAGTCCCGCGTCGCCGACAGCGTCGCCTGAGTCAGAGTTCTTGAGTCATGGTAGTGTCGCGTCGCGGGGCGTCTGCAAGGGCGCCCCGCACTAAATTTGAGAGTGCCCCGTCGAGCCACATCGTCATTGGCGATTGCGTGGCCGAATTGTCGAAGCTTCAGGCCGGCTCGGTCGACCTGGTCTTCGCCGATCCTCCCTACAATCTGCAGCTCAAGGGCGATCTCAAGCGCCCCGACGAATCGCATGTCGATGCCGTCGACGACGACTGGGACAAGTTCTCATCGTTCGCTGCCTATGACGATTTCACCCGGGCCTGGCTGCTCGCCTGCCGCCGCGTGATGAAGCCGTCGGCAACGCTATGGGTGATCGGCTCCTATCACAATATCTTCCGCGTCGGCGCGATCATGCAGGACCTCGGCTTCTGGCTCCTGAACGACATCGTGTGGCGCAAGTCCAATCCGATGCCGAACTTCCGCGGCCGCCGCTTCACCAACGCGCACGAGACCATGATCTGGGCCGCGCGCGACGAGAAGGCCAAGGGCTACACCTTCAACTATGAAGCGCTGAAGGCGTCCAACGAGGATGTGCAGGCGCGCTCCGACTGGCTGATCCCGCTGTGCACCGGCGAGGAGCGCCTCAAGGGCGACGACGGCAAGAAGGTTCATCCGACGCAGAAGCCCGAGCAACTGCTCGCCCGCGTGCTGCTGTCGTCGTCGAAGCCCGGCGATCTCGTGATCGATCCGTTCAACGGCACCGGAACCACCGGCGCCGTCGCCAAGCGCCTCGGCCGCAACTATATCGGCTTCGAGCGCGACCGGACCTATGCCGCTGCCGCCGAAGCCCGCATCGCCGCGATCGAACCGCTGCCGGAAGCAACGCTGGCGCCGTTCATGACCGCGCGCGAGGCGCCGCGCGTGGCGTTCTCCGAACTGATCGAACGCGGCATGATCGTGCCCGGCGCAAAGCTGGTCGACGCCAAGAAGCGCCATGGCGCCCTGGTGCGCGCCGACGGCGCCATCATGCTCGGCGACAAGGTCGGCTCGATCCACCGCATCGGCGCGGTCGCGCAGGGCTCCGGCGCCTGCAACGGCTGGACGTTCTGGCATGTCGAGACCAAGACCGGCCTGCGCCTGATCGACGAGCTGCGCGCCGAGATCCGCTCCGAGATGGCGGTGGGCTGAGCAGGCGTTCCACCATCGCAGTAGCGTAGGATGGGTAGAGCGAAGCGAAACCCATCACTTTCTCGCCGTGTGATCGATGGGTATCGCTTCGCTCCACCCATCCTACGGTTCTGAGACCTGGGCCGACTTTATCCTCCTCCGTCATTCCGGGGCTCGCGAAGCGAGAACCCGGAATGAGGAGGGAAATGACGCCGTCTTGAACGCGGCCGCCTTGTTGCGCCACGGCGGCGGGCTTACACTGACCTCCGTCATTTGCCGTTTCGATTGGTCGCCCCGATGCGAAGACAATCCGAGACCTTGCTGCTGGTGCCGCTGCTGCCGATCTTCCTGCTCGGCATGTTTCCGATGCTGCTGATCGGCCTGCTCGGATTCTTCGGCCTGATCATCTTCGGCATCCTGCTGGTCTGCGTCGGGCTGACGCTCGCCCTCGAGGCGCATGGCGAATTCAACGAAGAGATCATCGTGCACGGCTTTGCCCGCGGCTCCGAGCGCGCGACGCAGCTTTCACACCTGCATGCCGCGACCCGCTCCGCCGCCCTGCTGGACCTCGCGGGAATTGCGCTGGTCGCCGCGGGTATCCTGGGCTTCTTCTGGGCCGGCTGACCGGCGCGGCACGCGACCCTGATTCACAAACTCGTCGCTTGCGCGTTGCGGCGAAATTTGCGCAAGAGGGACCCGTCTGCGGCCTTCCCCGCCGCGTCCCGTCTCGCCGGTCGCAACAACCAAGGGAGTCACTTCATGATCAAATTCTATTTCAATGGCGCGCCGAACCCGAACAAGGTCGCACTGTTCCTGGAAGAATCCGGCCTGCCGTTCGAGGCGATCCCGGTCGACACCCGCAAGGGCGAGCAGTTCGCGCCTGATTTCCTGAAGGTCAATCCGAACGGCAAGGTGCCGGCGATCGACGATGACGGCGTGCTGGTGTTCGACAGCAACGCCATCCTGCTTTACCTCGCCGAGGAGCACGGCAAGTTCCTGCCCGCCAACACCCCGGCTAACCGCGCCGCGACGCTGTCCTGGCTGATGTTCATCGCGACCGGCCTCGGCCCGTATTCCGGCCAGGCCGTGCACTTCAAGCATTTCGCGCCGAAGGACCTCGACTACGCCAACAATCGCTATCAGTACGAGGCGCACCGCCACTACAAGATCCTCGACGATCACCTGGCGAAACAGCGCTACATGGTCGGCGACAGCTACACCATCGTCGACATGGCATTCTGGGGCTGGGCGCGGATGGCGCCGTTCATCCTCGGCGAGGAAGGCTATGCCAAATATCCGAACGTGAAGCGGCTGGTCGACGAGATCTCGGCGCGGCCGGCGGCGGCGCGCGCGATCGCGCTGAAGGACAAGCACACCTTCAAGGCCGAGATGGACGACGCGGCCCGCGACATCATGTTCGGCCACCTCAAGAACAAGGTGGCATAAGCCATCCCCGGACGCTGCGCAGGGTGGGCGCGCTGACGCGTTGCCCACCCTGCGCATTGTCGCATCGCATATTACGGCGGCCAGTACGGCCTGCCCCGGTCGTGCCGACCATGAGAGATGTCGGCGCGGCAGACGCCGATATCCTGCAGCTCGCGTTCGCTCATGGTGGCGAGCTGCCGCCATGAGCGCCGGTTCTCGCGCCACTGCCGGAACCAGGCCAGCGCTGCCAGGACTGCGGCAGTCCGTGGTTCAACCCGCCGCCCGAACCCCGGCAGCCGGAAACGGACCGAGGGCTTTCTCGGTCAGGACCGAGTCGCAATATTCCCGCACCTCCTTGATCCGGCCGCCGTCGAAGCGGAACACCAGGCAGTAGTCGTTGTCGTAACGCTGGCCTTCCTTGGTGAGGTTGTTGCCCTTGGCCTCGACCACGACGATGTCGCCATCGGCGATGATGCGATGCGCGACGGTGCGGCCGCGCTCGACCAGCCTGGAGCGGACATGGCCGTGCAGATCGGTCATGATCGATTGCTTGCCGGTGAAGGTGCGCGACCAGGAATACTGCCCGGTCACGGTCCAGACCGCGTCGTCGGCAAGGACAGTCATGAACAGCGATTTCTCGCGCACCGCGGGATCGGGACTGCCCGCGATCACAAATATCTCCTGCACCAGTTTCTTGTTGTCGGTTGCGCTCATGGCGCGTCTCCTTGCGTCGGTTGGCTGTGATCTCAGGCGCTCCTGCGCGCGAACCGCGGTTCGCTACGCGTGAGAACGCCTTGCCTCCTGACCATGCGGCGCCGACGCGCATTCTTCCAATCGATAGGCGATATGATATATATTCACTTGATGAATTTGAATTCGCTTGACCTCAACCTGCTGGTCGCGCTCGACGCCCTGCTGCGCGACGCCAGTGTCAGCCGCGCCGCGATGCGGCTCAGCCTGTCGCAGCCGGCGACCAGCCACGCGCTGCAGCGGCTGCGCGACCTGATCGGCGATCCGCTCTTGGTGCGCAACGGCGCGCGGATGGAGCTGACGCCGCGAGCGCAGGCGCTGCGCTCGCCGCTGGCGCAGGCGCTCGACCAGGTGCGCACGCTGTTCATCTCCGACGAGTTCGACGCCGCGCGCAGCGAGCGGCATTTCCGCCTGATGATGCCCGACCTCGCGGTCGAGCTGTTGATGCCGCCGCTGATGGAGAAGGTCACGCGGCTGGCGCCGAACGTCACGATCGACGTGGTGCCGTGGCGGAGCTCGCCGATCTTCACCCCCGATTTCGCCCGCACCATCGATCTCGTGATCTCGATCGGCGACTCCTTCAAGGGCTTTCACCGCCAGCGGCTCTACACCGACATCGATGCGCTCGCGGTGCGGCGCGGCCACCCGGTCGGCGCGAAGCTGAGGAAGCGCGAGGCGTTCCTCGCCGCGCGGCATGTCGGCGTGATCATCCGCGGCCACAACGAGGATTTGATCGACACCTGGCTGCGCGGCAAGGGCATCGAGCGGCGGATCGCGCTGGTGGTGCCGGGCTATATCGAGGCGCTGCACGTCACCGCGCGCACCGACCTCGTCGCCTTCGTGCCGCGCCGGCTGATCTCGGCGCTGTCGAAGCAGTTGTCGCTGGTGACGGTGACACCGCCGCTCGATCCCGGGATCGACGAGCAGCACATGTTCTACCCAACGCGGGCGCAGATGGATCCGGGCTCGATCTGGCTGCGCAAGCTGATGCTGGAGACCGGACGCGAGCTGGAGACGGGGAAGGTGTGAGGCCCAAGGTCCATCCCCGACGTCGTCCCGGCGAAAGCCGGGACCCATAACCACAGCTGTGAATTGGGGATGAAGGCCTGTGGCCCCAGCGTCGCGCCACAGGCGAGATTTGTGGTTATGGGTCCCGGCTCGCGCTTCGCTTGGCCGGGACGACAGCGAGTTTGTTACCTACCCCCTCTGCTCCGCCAGCACCTTCTGCACCGCCGGCCGCTGCTCCATCGCAGCGCGATGCGCCTTCACCTTGGGCAAGGTCGCGATGTCGACGCCGTCGCCGTCGAGCCAGAGCGTCAGTGTATAGAGATAGGCGTCGCCCACCGTGTAGCTGTCGCCCATCACCCAGGGACCCGTGAGCATGTCGCGCTCGATCAGGTTGAAGCAGGCGCCCATGGTCTTCGGGATCATCGTCTTCATGTCGGCGAACGACGTCTCCTGCGTCGCCCAGCGCGCGCCACGCATCTTGTGGGCGTGGCAGACATGCACCGTCGAGCAAAGATAGGAATTGAAGGACTGCAGCCTGGCGAACGCGAAGGCGTCGTCGAGCGGCGCGAGCTTCGCCTGCGGATAGGTCTGCGCGATGTAGGCCAGCATCGCCGGGGTCTCGGTCAGCACGCCGCGATCGGTCACCAGCGTGGGCACGCGGCCCTTGGGGTTGATCTTGAGATATTCCGGGCTGTTCTGCTGGTTGACCTTGAAGTCGAGCCGCTCGATCGTATAGGGCGCGCCGGCTTCGGCCAGCGCGATGTGGGAGGCGAGCGCACAGGTGCCGGGGGCGGTATAGAGCTTGAGCATGTCGTTGTCCTCTGCGGGCCTTGTCGGTTCGTGGCGAACCCGGCCCTTACCTTTTTATGGGATGCGGCGGACGTTAGCGGCAGCATCCCTTGCCGTCCACCCCGCGCGCCGCCGCGGACCTTGCCCGCGGCGCCGCCGCTGTGCGATGACCGTGGCAATCGAGAGGGCTTTTCATGACTGTACTCATTGCAGGTGGCGGAATTGGCGGGCTGACGCTGGCGCTCAGCCTGCATCAGATCGGGGTGCCCTGCCGCGTGTTCGAGAGCGTGCCCGAGCTAAAGCCGCTCGGCGTCGGCATCAACGTGCTGCCGCATGCGGTGCGCGAATTGATCGAACTCGGCCTGCATGACGTGCTCGACGCATCGGCGGTCCGCACCCGCGAGCTCGCCTATTTCTCCAAGCACGGCAAGCCGATCTGGAGCGAGCCGCGCGGGCTCGAGGCCGGTTACAAATGGCCGCAATTCTCGATCCATCGCGGCCGCCTGCAACAGCTGCTGCTCGATGCCGCGACCGCACGGCTGGGAGCTGCGAACATCCTGACCAGCCATCACCTCACCGGCTGGACCGAGACGGCGGACGGCGTCCGCGCCGACTTCATCGACCGCGCTACCGGCAAGCCGGCGGGCAGCCATGACGGCGCGGTGCTGATCGCCGCCGACGGCATCCATTCGGCGGTGCGCGAGAAGCTCTATCCGCAGGAAGGGCCGCCGATCTGGAACGGCCGCATCCTGTGGCGCGGCATCACCCGCGGCAACGCCTTCCTGACCGGCCGCACCATGATCATGGCCGGCCACGAGACGTTGAAATTCGTCTGCTACCCGATCTCGAAGGAAGCCGGCGCCGACGGCAAGTTCGACATCAACTGGGTCGCCGAGCGTCACATGCCTCCGACCTATCAGTGGCGCCGCGAGGACTACAACCGCACCGCAAAACTCGACGAGTTCCTGCCGTGGTTCGAGAGCTGGAATTTCGACTGGCTGGACGTGCCGGGCCTGATCCGGAACTGTCCGCATGCCTATGAATATCCGCTGGTCGATCGCGACCCGATCCCGCAATGGACCTTCGGCCGCGTCACGCTGATGGGCGATGCCGCGCACCCGATGTACCCGATCGGCTCCAACGGCGCCTCGCAGGCGATTCTGGATGCGCGCACGCTGACGCGCGAAATCCTGGCGCATGGCGCGACGCAGGCCGCACTCGCGGCCTATGAGGCCGAGCGGCGGCCCGCGACCACCGATCTCGTGATGCTGAACCGCCGCAACGGCCCCGAACAGGTGATGCAGCTCGTCGAGGAGCGCGCGCCTGATGGCTTCAAGGTCGTCACCGACGTGCTGTCGCAGCAGGAGCTGGAAGACATCGCCGCCAATTACAAGCGCGTCGCCGGCTTCCAGGTCGAGGGGCTGAACGCCAAGCCGCCGATCGTGCGGCGGCCAGGTTAGCTTTGCTTATGTTGCGAAATCTATCCCCGTCATCCTGAGGTGCGAGCGGAGCGAGCCTCGAAGGATGCACGGCCACCAGCGGGGCCGTCGACCCTTCGAGACGCGCGCGAGATGCGCGCTCCTCAGGGTGACGGAATTAGCTGGAGCGCAAGCGCCTTACCGCAGCGCCCGTGCAGCTTCCACCAGGCGGATGCTGCTACTCGCCGTCGCGAGCAGCGTGCCTTCAGCCGAGGTCAGCCGGCCCTCGACGAAGGCAATGGTCTTGCCGAGCTGCGTCACCGTCGCCTCGCCGGTGATCGGCCCGGGCTTGGCGGGCGCGAGGAAATTCACGGTCATCGTGATCGTCGTGGTGTAGAGCCTGCCCTCGGTCATCACGAACACCGCCGGCCCCATCGTGTCGTCGAGCATCGATGACAGCATGCCGCCTTGGACGAAACCGGCCGGATTGCAAAACTCCGGCTTGCCGTCGAAGACGATCCTGATCCAGCCCTCCTGCGGGCGTGCATCGACGAGCTGCCAGCCGAGCAGGTTGGCGCAAGGCGGTCTCGGGATGTGGTCGAGCGCGGTTGCGATCATGATGGCCTCCATTGTCCCGGAGGTCGTAACCGAGCACTGCTGCCAGCATGGTGTCAGCAGGTCAGAGCATGATCCGGAAAAGTGGCAACTGGTTTTCCCTCGCGACAAACGCGGAACGCGTTAGCGCGGAGATCATGCTCAAAAAAATGGGCCGGCGTCAGAGATCGAGCCCGTGCGCGACAACCTTGCGCATCACGTTCGGAAACGCCTCGCCGTCCAGCGTCGCCACCGGCACCCAGCGCATGCCCTCCGGCGCGCGGGTCCGCGACGCAACGCTCGCGGTGTAAACGACGAGCTCGAGCGGGAAATGCGTGAACACATGGGTGACGACGCCGGCCTTGCGGTGCCAGCGCTCGACACCCTTGAGTTCCGGCGCCTGCGCAAGTGCGGCAGCATCTTCCAGCCCGGCCTGCCATTGCGATCCCGGCACCTCGGTCATGCCGCCGAGCAGGCCTTTTTCCGGGCGCGAGCGCACCAGGAGATCGCCGCCGCGCGTCACCACGAAGGCGGCGCCGCGGCGCAACGTGCCGCTCTTCTTCGGCGCCTTGCGCGGGAAGGTTTCCTGGTCGCCCCGGATGCGGCCTGCGCAATCGTCATTCAGCGGACACAATGCGCAGGCCGGCTTCTTCGGCGTGCAGATGGTGGCGCCGAGATCCATCAGCGCCTGCGCACTGTCGCCGGCGCGAGCCGGGCCGAGCAACGTCGCGGCCATCTCCTTGATCTGCGGCTTGGCCTGCGGCAACGCCTCCTCGATGGCGTAGAGCCGGGTGACCACGCGCTCGATATTGCCGTCCACAGGCATGGTGCGGCGGTCGAACGCGATCGCGGCGATCGCCGCCGCCGTGTAGGGCCCGATCCCGGGCAGCGCGCGCAGGCCCTCCTCGGTGTCCGGAAAGACCCCGCCATGATCGCCCGTCACCGCAACCGCGCAGGCGTGCAGATTGCGCGCCCGCGAATAATAGCCGAGCCCGGCCCACATCCTCAGGACGTCGTCGAGCGAGGCGCGGCCGAGCGCGGTGACGTCGGGCCAGCGCGCCACGAATTTCTCGAAGTAAGGTCCGACCGCCCGCACCGTGGTCTGCTGCAGCATGATCTCGGACAGCCATACGCGGTACGAATCCGCCAGCTCCCCCGCCACCGCACGCCACGGCAGCGTCCGGCGATGCCGATCATACCAGGCGAGCAGCCGCGCCGGGCGGTCGGCCTTCTGGTCGGTCGATCTGGTTTTGGCGGCCGCGCGCGAACTCATGGACCTATCTTAAGGCACATCTGGCCACGTCATGCCCGGACTTGACCTGGGCATCCACGTCTTTCTTCGCTGGCCGCGGAAACGCCGCCACAATGATGAACATTGTTTCGGCCACATCGCCACCGCTGCTATAACCCTCCCATGTCCAAACCCGGCCCGATCAGCGCAAAGCCCCTGTCGATCCTGCTCAGCGACGTCTTCACCGACGCCTACGCCAAGCAGGGCTTTGCGCGCGCGAACTGGTGACGCGCTGGACCGAGATCGCGGGCGAGCGGATCGCCACCTTTTGCGAGCCGTTGAAGATGCAGTGGCCACGGCCGGTCGAGGGCCAGCCCCAGGAGCCGGCGACGCTGGTGCTGCGGGTCGAGGGGCCGATGGCACTCGAGATACAGCACTCCTCCGACGTGATCCTGGAACGGGTCAACCGCTTCTTCGGCTGGCATGCGGTCGGCCGCCTGACGATCCGCCAGGCGCCCCTCTCGCGCCGCAGCCGCCCGGCGCGGCCGCGCCCGCCCGACGCCAAAATCGTGGCCCGGGAGGCTGCAAATCTGGCGGCTGTGGAGGACGACGATCTGCGCGCGGCGCTGGCCCGGCTGGGTGCCTCGATCAAGCGAAATTGACGCTTTTCCGCAGGCCGGCCGCGAGACCCCGGCATTGCCACAATGGCCGTTTCAAGCTAGCGAAGGCTTCTTTTTCGGGACCCCCTTCATTGTGGCGTGAATGCGCCAATCCGGGAGCTGACCTTGATCATCACGCGCCGCGCTTTCACCACCGCTCTCTCGCTGACCGGCCTTGCCGCCCTCGCCGGCCTGTCGCCGCTGCGCCTGATCACGGACGCATTCGCGCAAACCGCCGCCGAGGTCGCCAAGCCGCAGTCGCTGCCGGACATGGGCCTCGGCCCGCAGGACGCCAAGGTGACCATCGTCGAATACGCCTCGATGACCTGCCCGCACTGCGCCAATTTCAACGAGACCGTGTTCCCGAAGATCAAGTCGACCTACATCGACAGCGGCAAGGTCCGTTACGTGTTCCGCGAATTCCCCCTCGACATCAAGGCCGCCGCCGGCTCGATGCTGGCGCGCTGCATCGCCAAGGACGATGCGCCGAAGTTCTTCGCCGTGATCGACCTGCTGTTCCGCCAGCAGAACGACTGGGTGACGAAGAACACCACCGAGACGCTGACCCGGATCGGCAAGCAGGCCGGCCTCAGCCAGCAGCAGGTCGAGGACTGCCTGAAGGATCAGACGCTGCTCGACAAGATCGCCGCCGACCAGAAATACGCCAACGACGTGCTGAAGGTGAACTCGACGCCGACCTTCTTCATCAACGGCGAGATGCTGAAGGGCGAGACCTCGTTCGAGGAATTCAGCAAGCACATCGATCCGCTGCTGAAGAGCTGATCGCAAACCTTCGAGCCTGACATCGTCGTGCCCGATTTTGAGTCGGGCACGATAATTGTGGATGACTTGCGATCACCATATGCGGCGATCGCATTATTTCGTTGTTGAAAACCTGATTCGCCCGATGCGAATCTCCGCGGACATGCAAGGGCCACAAACCCCTGCAAATCCCTTGTAAATCCCTTGGGAAAAGCTGGGTCGAGCGGTTGCCCTGACGCGCAGGCATCGCCATTGTCGCCGCTCATGAGAGCTGCACGCAGCTATTCACCCCAGACACCGACATTGCCATCCATGGTATTGTCACGGCAGGGAGATTCGCGCCCGGCCAAACGAGATTTGTGTACATGAAGCTCACGCGCCTCCGCCTGCACGGTTTCAAGTCGTTCGTTGAACCCACCGATTTCATGATCGAGCCGGGCCTGACCGGCGTCGTCGGACCGAACGGCTGCGGCAAATCCAATCTCGTCGAAGCGCTGCGCTGGGCGATGGGCGAGACCTCGCACAAGTCGCTGCGCGCCGCCGACATGGATGCGGTGATCTTCGCCGGTTCCGGCAACCGTCCGGCGCGCAACCACGCCGAAGTTGTGATGACGATCGACAATTCCGATCGCTCGGCGCCGGCCGCGGTGAATGACAGCCAGCTGCTCGAAATCTCCCGCCGCATCGAGCGCGAGGCCGGCTCGGTGTATCGCATCAACGGCCGCGACGTGCGTGCCCGCGACGTGCAGATCCTGTTCGCCGACGCCGCCACCGGCGCGCGTTCGCCGGCGCTGGTTCACCAGGGCAAGATCGGCGAGATCATTCAGGCCAAGCCCGAGCAGCGCCGCCGCGTGCTGGAAGACGCCGCCGGCGTCGCCGGTCTGCATGCCCGCCGTCACGAGGCGGAACTGCGGCTCAAGGCGGCCGAAACCAACCTCACCCGCGTCGAGGACGTGATCGGCCAGCTCACAGGCCAGATGGAAGGCCTGAAGAAGCAGGCCCGCCAGGCGATTCGCTACCGTGAGGTCGCGGCCAAGGTGCGCAAGTCCGAGGCCATGCTGTTCCACCTGCGCTGGATCGAGGCCAACGCCGACGTCAACGACGCCGCGCGCACCCACGATCTCGCCGTGCGCGAGATGGCCGAGCGCACCCAGCATCAGGCGGAGGCCGCGCGCATCCAGGCGATCCGCGCCACCGAACTGCCGGCGCTGCGCGACGCCGAGGCGCGAGCCGCCGCCGGCCTGCAGCGCCTGACCAATGCGCGCGAGATGCTCGACCGCGAGGAGCAGCGCGCCAAGGAGCGCGTCGGCGAGCTCGATCGCCGCCTCGCCCAGTTCGCTCAGGACATCGCGCGCGAGCAGCAGCAAACCTCGGATGCCGACATCGCGTTGCAGCGGCTCGACACCGAAGACGCCGAGCTGAAGGAAGAGATCAAGTCGCGCGTCGAGAAGCGCTCCGGCGTCGACGAGCGCGTCTCGGAGGCCGAAGAGATCCTGGCCGCGACCGAGCGGCAGTTCTCCGAGCTGACCACGCAGCTCGCCGACCTCACCGCCAAGCGCAACCAGCTCGAAGCCGGCGTGCGCACCCATCGCGACCGGTTGGCGCGACTGGATCAGGAGATCGCCAACGTCCAGGCCGAGGAAACCAAGCTCGCGCAGGAAACCGGCAATCTCGGCGACATCGACGCGCTCGCCGCCGCAATGGAGATGGCGCAGCAGACGCTCGCCGAATCCGAGGCCGCGGTGCAGGAGAGCGAGGCGCATCACGCTGCCGCGCGGCAGACGCTGGAAGCTCCCGCAATCCGCTCGTTGAGGCCGAGAAGCGCGTGCAGCGGCTCGAGACCGAAGCCCGCACCATCTCCAAGCTGGTCACCAGCGAGACCAAGAACCTGTGGCCGCCGATCATCGACGGCATCACGGTCGCCAAGGGCTATGAAAAGGCGATCGGCGCGGTCCTCGGCGACGACCTCGATGCGCCTGTGGATTCCTCGGCGCCGATGCGCTGGACCAATGTCGGCGAAGCCTCGGGCGATCCCTCGCTGCCTGACGGTGTCGAGCGGCTGGCCGATCACGTCCAGGCGCCGCCGGAACTGGCGCGCCGTCTCGCCCAGATCGGCGTCGTCGCGAAGGAGCGCGGCGCGGCGCTGGTGTCGCAGCTGAAGACCGGCCAGCGGCTGGTGTCGCTCGAAGGCGACGTCTGGCGCTGGGACGGCTTTGTTGCCGACGCGCATGCCCCGACCGGCGCGGCCCGCCGCCTCGCCGAACGCGCCCGCCTGGTCGACATCGAGCACGAGCTGGAACAGGCCCGGATCGATGCCGCCGCCAAGCGCCAGGCGCTGGAGACGGCTGAAGAAGAACTGCGCTCGGCGTCCGCCGCCGAGGGCGCCTCGCGTGAAGCCGTGCGCGCCGCCCGCCGCGAGACCGATGCCGCGCGCGAACGCCATGCCGCGACCGAGCGCGAGATCAACCGTCACGCCGCGCGCAAATCGGCGCTGACCGAGGCGCACAGCCGCGTCGCCGCCGACCGCGCCGAGGCCGAGGCCGCGCATGAGAGCGCCGCTGCGGCGCTCGCCGAGCTGCCCCCGGGTATCGAGACCGAGGCCCAACTCGCCGCGGTTCGCGCCGAGATCGACAACCAGCGCCGTGCCGCGGCGCAGGTCCGCGCCGAGGCGCAGGCGCTCGCCCGCGAGGCCGAGCTCGCCGATCGCCGCGTGCAGGCAATCCTTGCCGAACGCAATGAATGGCAGAACCGCAAGACCAGCGCCGCCTCGCAGGTCGGGACCATCGAGGCGCGTATCGCCGAGGTGTCGATCGAGCGCGAGGAGCTTGCCAACGCGCCGGAAGTGTTCGCCGAGAAGCGCAGCGCGCTGATCACGGAGATCGAGCACGCCGAAGGCGATCGCCGCATCGCCGCCGACGCACTCGCGACTGCCGAATCCGCGATGGCGGAAACCGACCGCGTCGCCAAGGCCACGCTCGAAGCGCTGTCCTCATCCCGCGAAGCCACCGCGCGCGCCGAAGAGCGCATGGAAGGCACCCGCCGCCGCCTCGCCGACATCGAGCGCGAGATCCACGACATGCTCGAGGTCGAGCCGAGCGCAGTCGTCGGCATGGCCGAGATCGAGCCCGGCGCGGAGCTGCCGCCGGTCGGCCAGGTCGAAGAAGAGCTCGAGAAGCTCCGCCGCGACCGCGAGCGGCTGGGCGCCGTCAACCTCCGCGCCGAGGAAGAACTCAAGGAAGTCGAGACCCAGCACACCGCGCTGACCACCGAACGCGACGACCTCGTCGAGGCGATCAAGCGGCTGCGCCAGGGCATCCAGAGCCTCAACCGCGAAGCCCGCGAGCGTCTGCTGACCTCGTTCGAGACCGTCAACAACCACTTCAAGCGGCTGTTCACCGAGCTGTTCGGCGGCGGCGAAGCCGCGCTGCACCTGATCGAGAGCGACGATCCGCTCGAAGCCGGTCTCGAGATCATCGCCAAGCCGCCCGGCAAGAAGCCGCAGACGCTGTCGCTGCTGTCGGGCGGCGAGCAGGCGCTGACCGCGCTCTCGCTGATCTTCGCGGTGTTCCTCACCAACCCGTCGCCGATCTGCGTGCTGGACGAAGTCGACGCGCCGCTCGACGACCACAACGTCGAACGGTTCTGCAGCCTCCTCCACGAAATGACCGGCTCGACCGACACGCGCTTCATCATCATCACGCACAATCCGATCACGATGGCGCGGATGAACCGGCTGTTCGGCGTCACCATGGCCGAGCGCGGCGTGTCGCAGCTGGTGTCGGTCGACCTGCAGGGCGCGGTCGATATTCTCGACCAGAACGTGGCGTAGGGCTACGCTCGCGACCAAACGTCGTCATTGCGAGGAGCTCGGCGACAAAATTGCGAAGCAATTTTGCGCGGAAGCGACGAAGCAATCCATGCTTCAGCAAGCGGCGCTATGGATTGCTTCGCTCCGCTCGCAATGACGAGGGGATGGTACGTCGTATGACCTCACCCGACCTGCCTGCTGAACTCAAAGCCGCCCTCAACGTCCGGCTCGAAGGACTGTCGCGCAACGACGCCGCCGGCCGAGCGGCGGTGATTTCGCAGACCTATCGCGAAGGCGGCGGCTCCTCGACTATCAAGACCGAGACTGATGCGCTGGCCTACGCGCTGGCGCGGATGCCCGCGACCTATGCCGCCGTGGTGGCGAGCCTCAATGCACTCTCCGAAATCAGGCCGGACTTCGCGCCCACCAGCCTGCTCGATGTCGGCGCCGGGCCCGGGACGGCGAGCTGGGCGGCCGCGGAAGCCTTCTCGTCGTTGCAGGAGTTCACTCTGCTCGATGCCAATGAGGCCCTGCGCACGCTGGCGCTCGACCTCACGCGCCGGAGTGACCGCCTGCGCCGCATCACCTACGAGCTCGGCCAGGCCCGCACCTATGCGGCGCATGCCGAGGCCGCTGACCTCGTGATCGCGAGCTACGTCATCAACGAGCTCAATGACGCCGAGCGCGACGCGCTCACCGATGTCATGTGGGAGAAAACCAGCGATACCCTGCTGGTCGTCGAACCCGGCACGCCCGCTGGCTACGCACGGATCATCGCACTCCGCGCACGATTGATCGCCGCCGGCGCGCATGTCACCGCGCCCTGCCCGCATGACGGCGCCTGCCCGCTGGTCGCGCCCGACTGGTGCCATTTCTCGCAGCGCCTGCAACGCTCGCGCGCCCACAAGCAGGTCAAGGGCGCCGACGCCCCGTTCGAGGACGAGCGCTTCGCCTATGTCGCGCTTACACGGGCGCCACTGGCAGCACGACGGTCCCGCGTGCTGGCACAGCCAGTGGTCAGCAAGGTGGAAATTGCGGCCAAACTCTGCACGAGAGATGGCGTTGTTGTCACAAAAGTGCCGCGGCGCGCCAAGGCCGATTATGGACGCGCCCGCAAATGGCGCTGGGGCGACGCGACCGACTGAAATTCACGTTTATCCTTGAGCATCTCCTGCCGCAATGCCAAGTTGTGGAACCTGCCGACGCGCCATTAGCCGGTTGAACGGAACGTAGCCATCATGGCTCAGCACGAGCCCAGCGGATCATCCAAGACAATCGTGTTCGTGTCGGACGGCATTGGCATACGATGGGGGCTATGGACTATCGCCGCCGCCGTTTCCGCCCTCGCGATCATCATTGGGAAGACGATCGATCCTTCCGCAAGTCAAACCCGGACATTTGCAATACTCGTCTTGCTCGGCTGCATCGTCGCTCTCGGCATCGTCCGGCAATGGGCCGTCCGGATCGATCCGGATGACCGGAAAATGACGATCGTCAGGTCGTTCGTTCTACGATGGACGAGGGTCGTGCTGCGGACCGAAGTCATAGAACACTGCTCGTTCGACGAATGCAGTGAAGTCGGAATCATGACGTATACGGATACGGTGGCTCAGTGGGACTGGTCTCGCACGGACGTGATTGTCGACTTCAAGCGGGGCGGCAGGCACAGGATTCCGGTGCAGTCGTGGTCGCTCGACGAAGCCAGTTGGCTCGCCTCGGAATTATCTGGGGCGACTGGAATCCCCCTGCAAAGTGGCGTCCGCCAGGCGCCCGCGGCCTAGCGTTGGCCAGCCTCCAGTTGAACCTATCCGGGGGATCGGCCGACCAACGCGTGCCCACCTTCTCGCGGCGGGCTGCCCTGCGCCCCGATCTTGGGCTACGGTGCCGCCGTCTCGTCCATCAGGAGTTGCCCTGTCATGTCGACCAGCTGGATCGTTATCGGCGTCGTCGTCCTTCTCGTGCTGTTTGCATTCGGCGCCTACAACCGCCTCGTCGCGCTCGGCCAGCGGGTCAGCCAGGCCTTTGCCGACATCGACGTGCAGCTCAAGCAGCGCCACGACCTGATCCCGAACCTGGTCGAGACCGTGAAGGGCTATGCCGCACATGAGCGCGGCACGCTCGACGACGTCATCAAGGCGCGCAACTCGGCGATGTCGGCGCAGGGTCCGGCGCAGGTCTCGGCGGCGGAGAACCAGCTCTCCGGCGCGCTCGGCCGGCTGATCGCGCTGTCGGAGGCCTACCCGGACCTCAAGGCCAACGCCAATTTCCAGCAGCTCGCCTCCGAGCTCTCCGATCTCGAGAACAAGATCGCCGCCAGCCGCCGCTTCTTCAACAACGCGGTCCAGGAATACAACACCGGCATCCAGCAGATGCCGGCCGCGCTGTTCGCCGGCATGTTCGGTTTCACCCGCAAGGATTTCTTCGACCTCGGCGCCAGCCGCACGGAGGTCGAGGCGGCACCGAGCGTGAAGTTCTGACGACTTCCTTCGAGATGACGCCCCTTCGGTCATTCCGGGGCGATGCAACGCATCGAACCCGGAATCCCATCGCACTCACTCACCTCGAGATCCCGGGTTCGCGCTTTCAGCGCGCCCCGGAATGACGGTGAGAAGCGGGAGCGCTCCATGGCCGCCTATGGTCTCTACACGCATATCGCATCGAACAAGTTTCGTTCGATGCTGCTGCTCGGCGGTCTGTTCCTGCTGATCTACGTGCTGGTCTATGCCGGCGCGCTGGTCGCGGAGGTGATGATCGATAGTGGCCGCACCGTCGACTATTACCTGACGCGGGCCTCGCGCGATCTGGTGTCCGCCCTGCCATGGGCGACGATCGCGGCGGTGGCCTGGATCGTGATCGCCTACTTCTTCCACCAGAAGATGATCGACGCCGTCACCGGCGGCGAGAGCGTGACGCGGCAGCAGCAGCCGCGGCTGTATAATCTGCTGGAAAACCTCTGCATCTCGCGCGGCATCCCGATGCCGAAGCTGAAGGTGATGGACAGTCCCGCGCTGAACGCGTTCGCGACTGGCCTCAACCCGCGCCAATACGCCATCACGGTCACCACCGGCCTATTGCGTGCGCTGAACGACCAGGAGATCGAGGCCGTGCTCGGCCACGAGCTCACCCATATCAAGAACGGCGACGTGCAGCTGATGGTGATCGCGGTGATCATCGCCGGCGTGGTCGGCTTCTTCGGCGAGCTGTTCTTCCGCCTGTTCACAAACCTGTCGTGGAACTCGAGCGGCGGCGGAGGCGGCTGGTCGTCTTCGTCATCCTCCTCATCGTCGAGATCGTCCTCCGATCGCGACAGCAAGGGCTCGGGCGGCGGCGCGATCGTCGTCATCATCATCGCGGTCGCACTGATCATGCTGGCCTGGCTGCTGTCGCAGGTGGTCAAGCTCGCGCTGTCGCGCTCGCGCGAATTTCTCGCCGACGCCGGATCGGTCGAATTGACCAAGAACCCCGATGCGATGATCTCGGCGCTGCGCAAGATCGAGAACCGCGGCGAGTTGCCGGACGCGACCTCGGCGGTGATGGAACTCTGCGTCGACAATCCGCGCGAGGGCTTTGCCGACCTGTTCGCGACCCACCCCTCGGTGAAGTCCCGGGTCGATGCGCTGGTGAAATATGCCGGCGGTCACGATCCCGGACCGCTGGCGCTGCCGGATGAGACCTCGGACACGAGCCAGACTCAGGACCAGCCATCCGCGGCGGGCGATCAGTCTCCGCCGATCACCCATGGCCCGTGGGGCGACACACCGCCCGCGCAGCCGAACAACCCGCCGCCGCTGCCGGGCACCAGCCCCGCACAGGGACCTTTGGGGCCGCTAGGTCCTCTCCAAGGTCCCCTACAAGGCCCTTGGGGCCGGCACCGCTGATCGCGCCGGCGCTTTGATTTGGGCACGATTTTCCCGGAAAACCGCTGCGTCATTTTCCGGATCATGCCCTAGCCTACTCAGTCCATTAAGGAATTCCCCACCAAACCGGTCATGGGCGCCTTAAGGAATTGAATTCTCCCTCGTTTCTGCCATGTTCGCGCCCAAAGCAGTGTGGGGACTTGCCGATCGCCATCGCGGTCGGGAGCGCGCTTTAAGGGACTTCCATGGCAAAGCCGGTTGTGATCGTGGTGGGCGCTGACAAGGGCGGGGTCGGCAAGACCACCGTCTCGCGGACGCTCCTGGACTATTTCAGTGCCAACAATGTGCAGACCCGGGCGTCGACACCGAATCGCCGCGCGGCACGCTGAAGCGCTTCCATCCCGACATCACCGAGATCGTCGACATGACGACGACCGCGGACCAGATGAAGATCTTCGATACACTGAACTCGGGCCCCGCGGTCACCGTGATCGACGTCCGCGCCGGCCTGTTGTCGCCCGCGCTGGCCTCGCTGCGCGACATCGGCTTCCTCGACGCGGCGCGCTCCGGCCAGATCACCTTCGCCGTGTTCCATATCCTCGGCCCCTCGATCGCCTCGCTGGACGAGATCGCCGAGACCGCCGGCTTCATGGGCGGTGCGAAATATTTCCTGGTGAAGAACTTCATCAACGACACCCAGTTCTTCCAGTGGGACCAGGCGACCTACAATTCCTACTTCCACCGCATCAAGGACGCGACCGACCTCACGATCCCCAAGCTCAACGAAATGGCCTATGAGCAGGTCGAGGTGTCCTCGGTTCCGTTCCTGAAATTCGTCGCCAACAAGCAGATCAACGACGACGCCGCGAACTATTCCTTCGTGCTGCGCGGCTATGTCCGGCACTGGCTGGCCAATGTCTGGAGCGAGTTCGACCGGATCAAGCTGACCGACCTGGTCGGCGCCAAGTCGGCCAAGGGCGAAAAATAGTCACTGCCAAGGCGGCGAGAAAGCCGCGCCCCGGGGCAACGAAAAAAGTCGCGCTCGGGGCGGCGATGGGGCTGGATTAGGCGAAAATTTGGCCTGATATAGCGGGCGATGTCATCCACGCCCGTCTACATCATCTGCTCGCCCCGCCCGCAGGTCGGCAAGACGCTGATCGCGCGGTTGCTTGCGGAATTCCTGCTGCTCAAGAACGGCGACGTGGTCTGCTACGACATCAACCTGAAGGAGCCGTCGCTGCTCGACTATCTGCCGCGGATCACGGAAACCGCCGACGTGATCGACACCTACGGCAAGATGCAGCTGATGGACCGGGTCATCGTCAATGACGGCATCGCAAGGTAATCGACCTCGGCTACCACGCCTTCGACGAATTCTTCAAAATGTGCGACGAGATCGGGCTGATGAAGGAGGCGCTGCGCCGCCGCGTCTCGCCCGTGATCCTGTATGTCGCCGATACCGACCGCGCCTCGGTGCGCGGCTACCAGACGCTGCAAGGCCTGATCCCGCCGAACGCGCTCATCGTCATCGACAATGAATTCGTGGTGCGCGGCGAGCTGCCGCCGGTCATGACCGCGAGCCGGGTGCTGCGCTTCCGCGCGCTGCCGGTGTTCCTGAAGACTTATATCGACCGGCTGACCTTCTCCTTCACCGGCTATCTGCGCCAGGAGAGGGATTCATCGACCGAACTGCATCAATGGATCCGGCGGAATTACACCACGTTCCGCGATCTCGAGCTCAGCATGCTGCTGCAGCGGGGTTAGCCGTCGTCCCGGCCAAGCGAAGCGCGAGCCGGGATCGCTAACCACAAATGCAAGTTGTAAGAAAGGCTGTGGCCGCAGTCTTCGCCAAGTACGGAGCGGTGGTTATGGGTCCCTGCTTTCGCATGCGAAAGCAGGGACGACGCGTGCGAGAGGAGAGCTAATGCCCCTCGAACGCCATCAGCGTGCGCACCGGGACATCCATCGCGCGCAATTTGGCCGCGCCGCCAAGATCGGGGAGGTCGATGATGAAGCAGGCGGCGACCACATTGGCGCCGATCTGGCGCAGCAGCCTCACCGCGCCCTCCGCGGTGCCGCCGGTCGCGATCAGATCGTCGACCAGGATCACGCGCTCGCCGGGCTGCACGGCATCGGCATGCATCTCCATCTCGTCGATGCCGTATTCCAGCGAGTAGGCGATCCGCACCGTGGTGTGCGGCAGCTTCCCCTTCTTGCGGATCGGCACGAACCCTGCCGAGAGCTGATGCGCCACCGCGCCGCCGAGGATGAAGCCGCGGGCCTCGATGCCGGCGACCTTGTCGACCTTCGCCCCGGCCCAGGGATGCACCAGCTCATCGACAGCCCGGCGGAAGGCCCGAGCATCCGCCAGCAACGTCGTGATGTCGCGAAACAGGATGCCCTTCTTCGGGTAGTCCGGGATGGTGCGAACGGTCGCCTTGATGTCGTGGTCGAAGGTCATTGCTGTCTCGCTTTCTCCGCGTCTCATTGCGAGGAGCGCAAGCGACGAAGCAATCCATCTCTCCCCGGATTGAGGCATGGATTGCTTCGCTGCGCTCGCAATGACGGTCCAAATCAATTCACTCCCGGATTCAGCCGGAAAGCATTCTCGACAATGCGCAGGCCGACCTCGTTGCCGAGCGACATCAGCGATTCCGGATGGAATTGCACGCCGCCGACCGGCAGGGTCTTGTGCTCGATCACCATCGCGACGCCGTCTTCGGTGGTCGCGGTCACCGCCAGCACCTCGGGCACGCTGTCGCGCTCGACAAAGAGCGAGTGATAGCGGCCGATCACGATCTCATTGGGCAGATTGTGCATCAGCCTGCCGCCGCGCACCTGGACGCGCGACGGACGGCCATGCGCGGGCTGGCCGAGCTGGCCGAGCTGCCCGCCGAAATATTCGCCGATCGCCTGCACGCCGAGACAGACGCCGAAGATCGGCAGCTTCTTCTCGAGCGCGGTGTCGATGGTTTTCGCGATGCCGAAATCCTCCGGGCGGCCCGGCCCGGGCGACAACACCAGGAGGTCCCAGCCCCTCTTCTTGAGCATGTCCTGGGCATGGACGTGCCTGACCACGGTGACGTTGGCGCCGACCTGGCGGAAGTAATCCGCCAGCATGTGCACGAAGCTGTCGTCATGATCGATCAGCAGCACGTTCTTGCCGGAGCCGGTGGCATCAGGCGCGAAATCCGACAGCGGCTTCGGCGGATCGCCGCGCAGTGCCTGGAACAGCGCCGCCGCCTTGACCTGGCACTCGCGGTCCTCGGCGGCGGGATCGGAGTCGAACAGGCAGGTCGCACCGACGCGCACCTCGGCAAGACCGTCCTTCATCCGGATGGTGCGGATGGTGAGGCCGGTGTTGATGCTGCCATCGAAGTTCACGCAGCCGATCGCGCCGGCGTACCAGCGCCGCGGCGACCGCTCGTGATCCTCGACGAACTGCATCGCCCACAGCTTCGGCGCACCGGTCACGGTGACCGCCCAGGCGTGGGTCAGGAAGGCGTCGAGCGAATCGAAGCCCGGCCGCAGCATGCCCTCGACATGATCGACGGTGTGGAACAGCTTCGAGTAGGTCTCGATCTGCCGCCGCGCCAGCACCTTGATGGTGCCGGGCACGCAGACGCGCGCCTTGTCGTTGCGGTCGACGTCGGTGCACATGTTGAGCTCGAACTCGTCCTTCTCCGAGTTCAGCAGCTTGCGGATCTGCTCGGCATCGCCGATCGAATCCGAGCCGCGTGCAATGGTGCCGGAGATCGGGCAGGTCTCGACCCGGCGGCCGTCGGAGCGCACGAACATCTCAGGTGAGGCCGAGACCAGGAATTCGCCGTCGCCGAGATTCATCAGCGCGCCATAGGGCGACGGATTGATGCGGCAGAGCCGCTGGAACACTTCCGCCGGCGAGCGTTCGCAGGGCTCGGCGAACAGCTGCCCCGGCACCGCCTCGAACAGGTCGCCACGGGCGAACGCCGCGCGCGCCACTTCGACCGTCGCCTGGTATTCGCCCGGCGCGTGATCGGCAAAGCCCTGCCGGTCGGTCTTGGCATAGAGGCTCGGCGCGGTCTCATGCGACTGGCCGGCGGTCGATTTGCCCTTCCACGTAAACTCGTAATTCAGCACCACGCCACGGCCGGTGGCGCGGTCATAGGCCAGCAGCCGGTCCGGCACGTAGAGCACGATGTCGCGCTGGTCGGCCTCGCGGGCGCGCTTCTGCACGAGGTCCTCGATCTGGAACACGAGGTCGTAGGCGAAGGCGCCGAACAGGCCGAGCAGCGGATCGGCATTGGAGGTGAACGCCGCCACCATATCGCGCACCAGCGACATCACGCTGGCGCGGCGGGTGCGCTGGTCTTCCTCGACCGGCGCTTCGCCGCGGATGATATGGCCGGCGAGCTTTGTGGTGCTCCGCTCCGAGATCACGACGCAGGGCTCGCGCAGCACGTCGCCGAGGAAGGCGATCAGCACCTCGCCGCGCGGGTTCAGCGCCTGCAACGAGAAATCGGTGCCCGAGGTCTCCAGCACCAGCGGCGGATCGGCAAAGCCGAGGTCAAAGCTCTCGTAGCGGCCCGGCACCGTCGTGCCCGAGGACAGCACCACGCCGCGGCGACGGTCGAGCAGCGCGATCAGATCGTCGAGGCGGTTGGCGCCGCCGGTGAACTGCTCGACCACCCGCACGACCGCAAGGCCGCCATTGGTCAGATACTCGCTCTTGGCCGGCAGGGAGAAGACTGTCCTGTTCATGTGATCCTCTTACGAGACTTGGGAAGAGAGCGCCACACAGGACAAACGAAGGGACCGTCGCACTGCGATGGCGACCTTCGACGTTTTGGGAAATGAAAACGCACCGGCCACCTATGAGAAGGTGGGCCACCAACGACGCGATGGACTGGCAACGGTGCTCATGGGCGTTACACACCACCCGGCGCGGGCCGTGTCAAGAGATGGCCCGACACCCCTGCCCCAATCCTGGACGCCCCTCCAGGCGGCATTTTCGGGGTTTGAAGGGACGGGATTCCGCGTAGGATTTGTGGAAATGGCGGCCGGTCAGCCGCCCAAAAAACAGACAGATGGCGGAGGCGCAAATGGCGATTTTGGGTCTCGGATATGCCGGCTTCGGCTCCGACGCGCTCGACGACTGGCGGCAATTCGGCACTGGCCTGGTCGGGCTGCAGGCGATCGAGCGCGGCAACTCGCTGCTCGCGTTCCGCATGGACGACCGCAAGCAACGCATCGTGATCGACCGCGCGCAGGGCGAAGGCACCAGGTTCTTCGGCTGGGAGGTGGCGGACGCCGCAGCGCTCGACGCGCTGGCGGCGCGGCTGGAGCGCGCCGGCGTTGCCGTGACATCGGAGCCGCAAGCCCTCGCCGACGCGCGGCGGGTGCGCGGGCTGATCTCGTTCCGGGATCCGGCCGGCAACCGTCTCGAGGCGTTTCATGGCGCCGAGATCGACGACACGCCGTTCAGGCCCGGCCGCTCGATTTCGGGCTTCCGTACCGGCGCGCTCGGGCTCGGCCATGCGGTGCTGACGGTCGAGCACATCGCACCCGTGATGAGCTTCTATGTCGACGTGCTCGGCTTCGGGCTCAGCGACTACATCGAGAAACCGTTCCGCGCGTATTTCTTCCACATCAATGCGCGCCACCATTCGCTGGCGCTGATCGAGACCGGCAGCAACGGCATGCACCATCTGATGGTGGAGTTGTTCTCGCTCGACGATGTCGGTCAGGCCTATGACGTCGCGCAGCAGGAAGACCGCGTCAACGTCACGCTCGGCCGCCACACCAACGATCTGATGACGTCATTCTACGCCAAATCGCCGTCGGCTTTCATGGTCGAGTGCGGCTGGGGCGGCCGCGAGATCGATCCTGCGAACTGGACGCCGTTCGAGATGCATGACGGCCCGAGCCTGTGGGGCCACGAGCGCGTCTGGCTATCGGCCGAGGACCGCGCCGTCGCCCGCGAGATGCGGATGCGCGCCGCCTCGGAAGGCAAGCGCGCGCCGGTGCAGGTGATGGAAGGCAATTTCAAGCTGATGTCGGGGACGTGCCCGTGGTGGGACGGGGTGAAGGCGGAGAGTTAAAACTCGCCGTCGTCCCGGCGAAGGCCGGGACCCATAACCACAGGGTGTAGTTGTCTTGCGAGATGACTGCCAACGTGCCCATTCCCGCGGGCCGCGGCGTATGGGTCCCTGCTTTCGAAAGCAGGGACGCCAGCTCGCTTGGGGCCGCGCTTACCCCAGATGCTTCTTGAAGAACTCCGTCGCCCGGTCCCAGGCCAGTTCCGCGCATTGGCGGTCGTGCACCGACAGGCGCTGCTCGTTGCCGAAACCGTGGTCGGCGTCATAGCGGTACAGCTCCAGCGATTTGCCGGCGGCCTTCATCGCCTTCTCGAAGCCATCGACCAACGCCGGCGTGCACCAGTCGTCCTTGGTCGCAAAATGGCCCTGCAGCGGAATCCGAACGTCCGCCGGCTTCGCCGCCTGCTCCGGCGGGATGCCGTAGAACACCACACCGGCCGTCAGCTCCGGGATCTTGGTGGCGCCGATGATGGTCACCGCGCCGCCGAGGCAGAAGCCGGTCAGGCCGACCTTGGCGCCGTTCTTGGCGAGATATTGTGCGGCGCCGCGCACGGTCTGGGTGGTGGCGTCCATGAAGTCGAGCGAGTTCATCTCTTTGCCGGCCGCGTCGGTGTCGTGATACGGCACTACCTTGCCCTTGTAGAGATCGGGCGCCAGCGCATCGAAACCGGCCCGCGCGAAGCGGTCGCACATGCCCTTGATCTGGTCCTGCAGGCCCCACCATTCCTGGATCACGACGACGCCAGGCGCGTTGCCGCGGGCGGCGTTGGCGAGATAGCCCGAGGCTTCCTTGCCGTCCGGACGCTTGAAGCTGATGCTGGTACCCATGAGTTCCTCCGCAATGTTTGCCGGCTGATTGGCCGGCATCTTGTCCGTACTCGGTGACGGACGCAAATCCATTCGCCGTCATTGCGAGCGCAGCGAAGCAATCCAGATCCCCGCAAGCGGATACGTGGATTGCTTCGCTACGCTCGCAATGACGTGAGCCAAACAAAAAAGCCCCCGAAGGGGGCTTTTTCAAATTCGCGATAGCCGAGATCAGTGGGCGTCGGCCCAGACCTTGCGCTTGGTGAAGTACATCAAGAACGCAAAGATGATCAGGAACACAAACACCTGCATACCGATCCGCTTGCGCGCTTCCATGTGCGGCTCGGCGGCCCACATCAGAAAGGTGGTGACGTCATGCGCGTACTGCTTGACGGTCGCGGGCGCGCCATCGTCGAAGGTCACCTGACCGTCGGACAGCGGCTTCGGCATCTTGATGGCGTGGCCGGGGAAGAACTTGTTGTAGTAGGTGCCCTCCGGGACGGTGACACCTGCCGGCGGCTTGTCTTCAAAGCCCTGCAGGATGGCGTCGACGTAATCCGGTCCCTGCTCCTGGTACTGGGTGAAGAAGTCGAACACGAACTGCGGGAAGCCGCGCTTGTAGGACCGTGCCTTGGCCATCAATGACAGGTCCGGGGGCGCCTTGCCGCCGTTGGCCGCGGCCGCGGCCTGCTCGTTCGGGAACGGAGCCGGGAAGTAGTCTGCCGTGCGGCCCGGGCGCTCGAACATCTCGCCCTGGTCGTTCGGACCGTCCTTGATCTTGTACTCGGACGCGAACGCCGCCGCCTGCGCCTCGGAATAGCCGGGGCCGCCGGGATCGGCGAGGTTGCGGAACGCGACGTAGTTCAGGCTGTGGCAGGCCGAGCAGACTTCCTTGTAGACCTTCAGGCCACGCTGCAGCGAGCCGCGGTCATACTTGCCGAAAGGGCCGGAAAACGACCAGCTCAGCGCGGGCGGGGTGTCGCCACCCTCTTCGGCCTTGGCGTTCTGGATGCTGCCGGCGAACAGGCCGCCAGCCAGCACCAGCGCCAGCACGACCGAGGCTGCGGTTGCGGCCCTGCCCTTGCTCTTCGCCAGCACGTCGTCGGCGATCGAGTTCGGCACCGGGCGCGGCGTCTCGATGCGCGCGAGCAGCGGCAGCACGATCAGGAAGTAGGCGAAGTAGCACACCGTCAGGATGCGGCCGGCGATCACATAGATGCCTTCCGGCGGCTGCGAGCCGAGGTAGCCGAGCCCGATGCAGACCACCACGAAGATCCAGAAGAACTGCTTGGCCAGCGGACGATACTTCGACGAACGGGTCCGTGCGCTGTCGAGCCAGGGCAGGAAGCACAGGATGATGATCGCCGAGAACATCGCCACAACGCCGGCGAGCTTGTTCGGGATCGAACGCAGGATCGCGTAGAACGGCAGGTAATACCATTCAGGCACGATATGCGCCGGGGTCACGCCGGGGTTCGCCGGGATGTAGTTGTCGGCATCGCCGAGATAGTTCGGCATGTAGAAGATGAACCAGGCGAAGAAGATCAGGAAGCACGACACACCGAACGCGTCCTTGATGGTCGCATAGGGCGTGAACGGCACGGTGTCCTTCTCGGTCTTGGCTTCGACGCCGGCCGGGTTGTTCTGACCCGCGACGTGCAGCGCCCAGATGTGCAGCACGACCACGCCCGCGATCACGAACGGCAGCAGGTAGTGCAGCGAGAAGAAGCGGTTCAGCGTCGGGTTGCCGACCGAATAGCCGCCCCACAGCAGGGTCACGATGCTCTCGCCGAAATACGGCACGGCCGAGAACAGATTGGTGATGACGGTGGCGCCCCAGAAGCTCATCTGGCCCCACGGCAGCACGTAGCCCATGAAGCCGGTCGCCATCATCAGGAGGTAGATGATGACGCCGAGGATCCACAGCACCTCGCGCGGCTCCTTGTACGACCCGTAATAGAGACCGCGGAACATGTGGATGTAGACCGCGAAGAAGAACATCGACGCGCCGGCGGCGTGCATATTGCGCAGCAGCCAGCCGTAGTTGACGTCGCGGACGATCAGCTCGACCGACTTGAAGGCGAGGTCGGCGTGCGGCGTGTAGTGCATCGCCAGGATCACGCCGGTCAGGATCTGCAGACCCAGCATCATCGAAAGGATGGCGCCGAAGGTCCACCAGTAGTTCAGGTTGCGCGGCGTCGGATAGGCCACGAAGGAGGAGTGGATCAGGCCGAAGATCGGAAGGCGCCGTTCGATCCACTTCAAGGCGGGGTTGCTCGGTTGGAAATCAGATGGTCCGCTCATTGATGCGATCCTGAAGAAGAAAAACGACGCGATGGGTCCAAGGGGAAGCCGAAGTCCCGGAGGGGCCGGGACTTAGCCGATCTGGATTTTGGTGTCGGAAAGGAAGGCGTAGGGCGGCACTGCCAGGTTGGCGGGCGCCGGCCCCTGGCGGATACGACCGGAGGAGTCGTACTGCGAGCCGTGGCAGGGGCAGAAGAAGCCGTCGTAATTGCCCTCATGGGCGATCGGGATACAGCCGAGATGGGTGCAGATGCCGATCACGACCAGCCACTGGTCGTGGCCGGACTTGACGCGGGCCGAGTCGGGCTGCGGATCGGGCAGGCTCGAGAGCGGCACCTTCTGGGCCTCCTCGATCTGCTTCTTGGTGCGATGGCTGATGTAGATCGGCTTGCCGCGCCAGAAGACCTTGATGTCCTGGCCCTCGGCGATCGGCGTCAGATCGACCTGGATCGGCGCGCCGGCCGCAATCGTCGCGGCATCCGGGTTCATCTGGGCAACCAGCGGCCAGACGGTGGCGGCTGCGCCGACCGCGGCGGCAGCTCCGGTTGCAACAAAGAGAAAATCACGGCGTGTCGGATGGTCCGCCGAAGACGCTGTCGTCACGATTCCTAGCCCTTTCTTTTCTGCAGCCGGTGGAACCGCCCCAGAGGCGCTGGCATGCGCCCCAAGAAAGGCTGCCGGCGCCCGCGGCCCCCGCGGCGGCAGAAAACCGCTATTCCCCACCCCAAATGGCGGAACAGCAGTCCAGAATCGTTCTATTGGCACCCTTGCCGGACGAGCGCAAGCCCGCTATCGGCTCGCACACGTGCAATGCACGAAATCCGCGCCAAGCGATGTTTTATTGAGACAATTTCATCCGGATTTCACAGGTCGCCAGCACCATGCAGATCGCGCTGTTCCAGCCCGACATTCCCCAGAATACAGGGACGATTCTGCGCCTCTGCGCCTGCCTGGACGTGTCAGCCCATATCATCGAACCGGCGGGATTCGACACCTCGGATCGGAATTTCCGCCGGGCGGGTATGGACTATCTCGACCATGTGCGGTTGAAGCGTCACGACTCATGGTCGAAATTCGAGGAATGGCGGGCCGAGGCCTCCTGCCGGCTGGTCCTGTTCACGACCAGGGCCGCGAAATCCTACCTTGATTTCGCGTATACGGCCTCCGACGTCCTGCTGTTCGGGCGCGAAACGGCAGGGGTGACCGACGCGGTGGTGGCCGCCGCGGATGCCCGGCTGGTGATTCCGATCAGGCCGACCATGCGCTCACTCAATGTCGCCGTCACGGCGGCCATGGCGGTCGGTGAAGCGCTGCGGCAGACGGGTTCAGGACTTGCGGGTTCAGGAATTGCCGGTCCGGCAACTTAAGGGATTTTTGGTGAGCTACGCGGTAAAGGAGATCTTTCTTACCCTGCAGGGCGAAGGCGCCCATGCGGGCCGGGCCTCCGTGTTCTGCCGCTTTGCCGGCTGCAACCTCTGGAGCGGCCGTGAGCAGGACCGCGCCGGCGCCGTCTGCCGGTTCTGCGACACCGATTTCGTCGGCACCGACGGCACGCTCGGCGGCCGCTATGCCGACGCCGCCGAGCTCGCCGGCACCATCGCCGCGCAATGGATCGGGGGCGAGGCCGACCGCTATGTGGTGCTGACCGGCGGCGAGCCGCTGCTGCAGGTCGACACCGCATTGATCGAGGCCCTGCACGGCCACGGCTTTGCGATCGCGATCGAGACCAACGGCACCATCGCCCCGCCCGACGGGCTCGACTGGATCTGCGTCAGCCCCAAGGCCGCCTCCGAGCTCGTGGTACGTAGCGGGCACGAGCTCAAGCTGGTCTATCCGCAGCCGGAGAATGCACCGGAGGACTTTGCCGGACTCGCCTTCGAGCGCTTCTCGCTGCAGCCGATGGACGGCCCCGACGTGATCGAGAATACCGAGCGGGCGATCGCATATTGCCTGAAGCACCCGCAATGGCGCCTCAGCGTGCAGACGCACAAGACGCTCGGCATTAGATGAACTGGAGCGTTTTCAAGCGAAGTGGATACCGGTTCGCGTCAAGAAAACGCGACCAAGCGAAACAAGAACTGGATTGTTGAGAGAGATGTGGGAATTGACGAAAGCGTTTCGGTTCGAGGCTGCGCATGCGCTGTCCGGAACGACCTTTGGTGCCGCCAGCGAGGAGATCCACGGCCACTCGTTTCGAGCCGAGGTGACCGTCCGCGGCACGCCCGACCCGAAGACCGGGATGGTGGTCGATCTCGGCCTGCTCGAACGCGCGATGGCCGAGGTGCAGAAGACGCTCGACCACAAGTTCCTCAACAGGATCGAGGCGATCGGCGTGCCGACGCTGGAGAATCTCTCGCGCTTCATCTGGGAGCGGTTGCAGCACGCCGGCAAGCTGACCCGCGTCAGCGTCCACCGCGACAGCTGCAACGAGAGCTGCACTTACTTCGGCCCGCAAGGTTAGTCATGCTGCCAACAGACCCCGCCATCATCGAGGACCGCAAGGCGCGTGCGCGCAGCTGGTTCGAGGCGCTGCGCAACGACATCTGCGCAGCCTTCGAGCAGCTCGAGGACGACGCCTCCCCAACGCTCTATCCCGGCAATGCCGGCCGGTTCGTGCGCACCCCCTGGGACCGCACCGACCACACCGGCAAGCCCGGCGGCGGCGGCGTGATGTCGATCATGAAGGGCCGGCTGTTCGAGAAGGTCGGCGTGCACTGCTCGACCGTGCATGGCGAGTTCGCGCCCGAATTCCGCGCGCAGATTCCCGGCGCCGCCGATGATCCCAGGTTCTGGGCCTCGGGCATTTCGTTGATCGCGCATTTGCGCAATCCGAACGTGCCCGCCGTGCACATGAACACCCGCTTCGTCGTCACCACCAAGGCGTGGTTCGGCGGCGGCGCGGATCTGACGCCGGTGCTGAACCGGCGGCGGACCCAGGAAGACCCCGATACGGTCGCCTTCCATGCCGCAATGAAAGCGGCCTGCACCGGACCGAATGGCGTCGCCGACTACGACAAGTACAGGAAATGGTGCGACGACTATTTCTATCTGCCGCACCGCAAGGAGGCCCGCGGCGTCGGCGGCATCTTCTATGACTGGCATGACAGCGGCGACTGGGAGGCCGATCTCGCCTTCACCCAGGACGTCGGGCGCAGCTTCCTGAACATCTATCCCGAGCTGGTGCGGCGCAATTTCGCGGCCGACTGGAGCGCGGAGGATCGCGACGAGCAGCTGATCCGTCGCGGGCGCTATGTCGAGTTCAACCTGCTCTACGATCGCGGCACCATCTTCGGCCTGAAGACCGGCGGCAATGTGGATTCGATCCTGTCGTCGCTGCCGCCGGAGGTGAAATGGCCGTGACCAAGCTGCCGCGTGCGATGCTGATCGACATGGATGACACCATCCTGTCGGCCTATGGACGTCCAGAGATCGCCTGGAACACGATCACCGCCGAATTCGCCGCGGAGCTGGCGCCCCTACCCCCGGACGAGGTCGCGACCGCGCTGCTGGCCTATGCACGGCAATTCTGGTCGAAGGCCGAGCCGATCTGGCGGATCAAGCTCGGCGAAGCGCGCCGGCTGACCGTGAAGGGCGGCTTCGCTCAGCTTGCGGCAGCCGGCCACCGCGCGCTGCCCGACGATCTCGCGGACCGCATCGCCGATCGCTTCACCGCCTATCGTGAGGAAGAGATGTTCGTCTTCCCCGGTGCGCATGAAGCGATCGATGCGTTCAAGGCGCTCGGCATCAAGCTCGCGCTGGTCACCAACGGCGCCGCCGACATGCAGCGCGCCAAGGTCGAGCGCTTCGCGCTCGGCCATCGCTTCGATCACATCCAGATCGAGGGCGAGCACGGTTTCGGCAAGCCCGAGGAGCGCGCCTATCTGCATGCGATGCAGGCACTCGGCGTCACCGCGGCCGACACCTGGATGATCGGCGACAATCTGGAATGGGAAGTCGTGGCGCCGCAGCGGCTCGGCATCTACGCGATCTGGATGGATGTGCACGGTGTCGGGCTGCCGGTGGGATCGACGATCAAGCCCAACCGCATCATCCGCTCGCTGACCGAACTTGTTCCGGGCTGAACGCGACCGACTTCGTCAAAACCACTCATCGCGATCGAAGCGCGAACGTGCCCGAGCGCGCTTGATATTTTTGAGCCACATCCTAAGAGTATTGGGGTCGTCGAGTACGCGAAGATCTCTCTCGATTTCGCGGATGTGCCGGCGGCATTCTCCAACGTCGCCATCGAGGCGGCGCATCACACCGGCGGGTGTGATCTCCCCGAATGGATCGATATCGAAACGAATTCTGAATGCGAGCTCAACGTCATTGATTTCTGCTTTCAGCTCGCCAAGCTGCTCCCTTAGAATGGTGTTGTAGCGCTTGAGACGCTCCTCGCTGAGGCCATTGATGTCATGCTGATCGATGTGCTCAAGCTCAAGTTGCAGCTCCAGCAACTGTAGCAGGTCCTTCTGCTTGTAGGCTGCGTTGGCTCGCTGCATCAGTTCGGTCTTGCGTTCGCGCTCGCGCGGCTCGCGCTCGCGATCCGGATGCAAGGCGACTACCAGCTTGTGATACACTTCACGGATCGATCGGCTGAGTTCCGCCTGCTCTGTCTGAACGCGAGCCTCGGCCGCGAGTTGTCTGGGGGACTTCTTTCGCCTAGCCTGGCGCTCTTCTTCTCGGGAAGCCGATTCGTCGTGCAGCCGAGCGTGATTTTTCAGGGACTCCTGAATGCGCTGCATCAGGTCGTCGGAGGACTTCACATCGTCACCGGTCTTGACACCGAACAATGCTTCGGTGATCGCCTTCATGTCATCCAGCTCGGCGGCGGCCTCGGTAGCAAAATCCGTCCCGCTGTGCCTGTTGTAGATCTCGGTTAACTCGATCCTCTCCTGCTCCTCTGTATCGGCGAGCAGGCCGCCGACCAGGTCGGTCACGATATCCGAAATTGTTCGCTTTTCAGACTTGCCAAGGCCCTTGTCGCACCATGCACTATCGAGGCAGCGAGCCATCTTCAGTTGCAGCTCTGCCCGGCGCGTTTGCAAAGGCAGCAATGCCTCGTGATATTTCTGCTGGTAGGAACCGTCCAACTCCTCCCAGGCGCGCAGTAAAGCACGCTGTTGCTCTATCTGCAGAATCAATGCGTTGAACGTTTTCTGGCTTCTCGATAGTTTTGGCGCGTCATTGCCGGTCGCAATCGGGATGATTTTGAACGCATTCGTCGTTGTCATCACGACTTCCTTCGATTGAGCGCAAAACCACGATCCGGCGTCCGACGAATGAGGTGCGCGAATTGTTCGCATCAATCTAGCAGGCGACCGCGGAAATTGCGCCATCGGCTCGCAAAGAAACCTGTGCGTATCCCTGCCGCGCGCAAATAGCGCCTCACCGGCCTGTTTCCATGCCGAATCCATCACACGGCGAACAGCCGTGATCGGGCTGTCATCAGCCATCGCTAACCTGCCGCCCGCGTCATCAAGCGCGGAGGGATTACTGATGGAACTGAAACCAGGCGATGTCGTCATGCTGAAATCCGGCGGCCATCCGATCACGGTGGTGGAAGTCGACGAGGACAAGGTCGAGTGTCTGTGGATGGGCACGGACGGCGATCTGTTTCGCGAAACCCTGCCGCTCGTCGCACTCGAATCGACCGAGCTCGATCCCGAGGACGACGAAGAGGAAGATGACGAAGACGAAGATGACGACGAGGAAGAAGAGGACGACGAGGACGACGACGGCGACCGCAAGAAGAAGCGCAAGGCTGCGTAAGATCCGTTGATCCGATGCTGCCTCGCGCGTGCGGCATCGTCTCCGTACGACGTTCGTCACCGTGCCGCCGATGAACTCGGCGGTACGAAAATTCAGAGCCGGTGATCGCGGGTGAAGCGGGAAACGGTCTGGTCGGCGATGCCAGACAGCACCTGCGGATCGAGCGGAAAATCCGCGGCAAGCCAGGCATCCTCGGCCAAGGTCAGGACATGCCCCAGCGCCGGCCCCTCGGCGATCCCGCGCGCGATGAAATCCGACGCCCGCAACGGAAAGTGCGGCGCGCGCCAGCGCTGCGGCAGCGTGGCGAGCGCGCGCCATTGATCGACGTCGCGGCCCACACCGGTTCGCGCCCAGGCCAGCAGCAGCCGGTCACGATACGGCTCCTCGTCGAGCCGGTAGAGCCTGCGCTTGGCATGCGCCTCGTCCATGCCGGGCAGGCGCCACCAGCGATGGCCCATCGAGTCCAGCGCCTTGGCCTCGGCGTTGGAGAGCCGCAGCCGGCTCGCGATGCGCCGCGCGTCCTCGGTCACCGCAACCGTCAGCGCGGCGAGCCTGCGCGTCGCACTCGGTGCGAGCCCCATCAGCCTCTCGATCTCGATCATCGCCGCGAACGGCCCGGCATAGGCGACGCCGCCGAACAGCGGCAGCAGCAACCCGCCATCGCCCATCGCGACCACCGCGCCGGCTGCGCCGTTCGCGACCACGAGCTTGAGCATCTCCATGCGGATGCGCTCGGCCGACAGTCCGGCAAGTCCGGCGCGCCCACTGACGCAGGCGAGATAGCCGGCGCGATCGACCTCGCCCGCGCCATAGGCGGCGTGGAAGCGGAAGAAGCGCAGGATACGCAGATAATCCTCGGCGATCCGCTGCGCAGGATCGCCGATGAAGCGCACCCGCCTTGCCTCGATATCGGCGAGACCGCCGACGTGATCGTGCACGACGCCCGAGGCGTCGACCGACAGACCGTTGATGGTGAAGTCGCGCCGCTCGGCGTCGCGCACCCAGTCGCGCCCGAACGCCACCTTGGCCTTGCGGCCATAGGTCTCGGTGTCCTCGCGCAGCGTCGTCACCTCGAACGGCTGGCCGTCGACCACCAGGGTCACCGTGCCGTGCTCGATACCGGTCGGCACGCTCTTGATGCTCGCCCGCTTGGCGCGGCGGATCACCTCCTCCGGCAGCGCCGTGGTGGCGATATCGATGTCGGCGAGCGGAATCCGCATCAGCGCGTTGCGCACGGCGCCGCCGATCACCCGAGCTTCCTCACCGTCGGCATTGAGCAGGCCGAGCACGCGCGCCGCGGGCCCCGAAGCGAGCCATGGCGCGTCGGACAGCAAGCGCAGCTCGCTCATCTCTCAGCCCCCGGCACCAGCCTGCCATTCTCGATGTGAGCGGGAACGTAGGTCGAGTTCGGCGGCGCGCCGGTCAATTCGGCGAGCAGCACGAAGCTCACGATGACCATCACCAGCGCCGCCAGCGTCAGCTTCATGATCATGTCGAGCGGCCAGGACGCCGGCAGCGTCACGCCGGACCGCGTCGCGATGAGGAAGATGGCATAGACCGCGAAAGGGATCAGGAAGATTCCGATCTCGGTCAACACCGTGCGGATCATGACAGATAGATCCGCTCATACAGCACGCGCAGGATGCCTGCGGTCGCGCCCCAGATGTAACGCTCGGCGAACGGCATCGCATAGTAGGAGCGGTCCATGCCGCGGAATTCCTTGGTGTGGATCTGATGATTCTCGGGGTTCATCAGGAAAGCGAGCGGCACTTCGAACGCATCGACGACTTCGGCCTCGTTGATCTCAAGGGTAAATCCCGGCTTCACCTTGGCGACTGTCGGCAGTATGCGGAAGCCGAACGCGGTGCCATAGAGGTCGAGATAGCCGACAGGGTCGATGAATTCCCGCTTCAAGCCGACTTCTTCACAGGCTTCGCGCAGCGCGGCATCGAGCGGCGAGGCATCGGTGGCGTCGATCTTGCCGCCGGGAAACGAAATCTGGCCGGCGTGGCTCGACAGGTTGGGCGAACGCTGCGTCAACAGCACGGACGGCTCGGGATGATCGACCACCGGGATCAGCACCGCGGCCGGCCGCACCGGCTGCTCCTGGGCGACGATCTCGAGCATGCGGTCGTTGCCGGAATCTCCGGTGCGCGGAATGATATGCGGATCGACCAGGCCCGGCGGCACTTCGAAAGTGAGCCGCGTGCGGGCCCGCGCGAAGAATTCCGTCGAGCTGATCGTCGCCGGCTTCACCTTCAGCAACGGCTCGTTCAAAGTGCGCCCCTCACCTGACTGGCATCGGCCATCGCGAAAAACTCGCCGCCGGACTCGATGCCGAACATCTCCTGACCATCGACCATCCGCTCCTCACCCATGTCAACCAGATCGTAGTAGAGCGCGCGGGTGACCTTCGCCCACAGGTCGGCGCGAACATGCAGATAGGGCGTCAATCCGCCATCCTCGGCGGCTTCGAATCTGAGGCCGTGGCCCTTCTCGCAATCGACCCAGTCATCGACGTTGGTGCGGAACCTGAGCAACCGGCCGCGCGCGTCTTCCTCGGTCTGCATTTCCACGGCGAGGAACGGTGCGTCGTCGACGCGGATGCCGACCTTCTCGACCGGTGTCACGAGAAAGTGCTTGCCGTCCTCGCGCTTCAGAATCGTGGAGAACAGCCGCACCAGCGCCGGGCGTCCGATCGGCGTTCCCATGTAGAACCAGGTGCCGTCAGGCGCGATTCGCATGTCGAGATCGCCGCAGAACGGCGGATTCCACAGGTGAACCGGCGGCAGGCCATTGCGTCCGGCCGGGCCCGACGTCGCAGCTCGGTTGGCAGCATGGGTCAGGCCTTCGAGGCCCTTGCCTCCGATGCCCGTAGTTTCACTGCCGGAATCGCTCTGCCCTTGCTTCGCCATTGTTTGCCCTGAAGTTTCCGACCTTCAATCTGGCACGTTTGGTGCACATATCGTGAGATGTGGTCGGGATGTCGTTCTCGCCACATCGTGATGCCGTTCATACCCTGAAATACCGATAAGGTGGGGATAGTTTAATTCAACGAATACATGGCCTTCGCATAGGTTTAGCATGCGGGCCATGCGATGACGACCAAGAGATGACGACAATGCCGGCGCGCCAATGCGCGCATCGCCGAGAAGGAGCGGATCGAATGGCTGGTGCAGACAGCGTCGAGAAACTGGAGGATGTGATCGTCCGTTCGGCCGAGCAGGTCGCGGGCCAGATCAAGGCCGCCAAGGAAGCGGTGTCCACGGTCATCTTCGGCCAGGACCAGGTGATCGAAAACACGCTGGTGACGATCCTGTCCGGCGGCCATGCGCTCTTAATCGGCGTCCCCGGCCTCGCCAAGACCAAGCTGGTCGAGACGCTCGGCGTCACGCTCGGGCTCGACGCCAAGCGCATCCAGTTCACGCCTGACCTGATGCCGTCGGATATCCTCGGCGCCGAAGTGCTCGACGAGAGCTCGGCCGGCAAGCGTTCGTTCCGCTTCATCTCGGGCCCGGTGTTCGCGCAGCTCTTGATGGCCGACGAGATCAACCGCGCCAGCCCGCGCACCCAGTCGGCGCTGCTGCAAGCCATGCAGGAGCAGCACATCACCATTGCCGGTGCGCGGCACGATCTGCCGAAGCCGTTCCACGTGCTCGCGACGCAGAACCCGCTCGAGCAGGAAGGCACCTATCCGCTGCCCGAGGCGCAGCTCGACCGCTTCCTGATGGAAATCGACGTCGACTATCCCGATCGCGATGCCGAGCGTCGCATCCTGTTCGAAACCACCGGCGCCGAAGAGGCGCATGCCAAGCCATCGATGGACGCGGAGACGCTGCTCACGGCACAACGCCTGGTACGGCGCCTGCCGGTCGGCGATTCCGTGGTCGAAGCGATCCTGACGCTGGTGCGCGCCGCGCGCCCCGGCACCGAGGGCGGCGAGGCCGGCAAGCTGATCGCGTGGGGACCCGGTCCCCGCGCCAGCCAGGCCTTGATGCTCGCGGTGCGCGCCCGCGCGCTGCTCGACGGCAGGCTCGCGCCGTCGATCGACGACGTGCTCGATCTCGCCGAGCCCGTGCTCAAGCACCGCATGGCGCTGACCTTCTCGGCGCGCGCCGAGGGCCGCACCATTCCGGACGTGATCAAGCAGTTGAAGACGCGGATCGGTTGATGGCAGCAGACAACAGGCATCAGAACGAGGAGATCCTGGCGGTCCGACGTGCAGATGGCGAAAGCCGAACGCTCGCCGCGTCGCTGCCGCGCCTGGTGCTTGAGGCCCGCCGTGTTGCCGCCAACGTCATCCATGGCCTGCACGGCCGCCGCCGCGCCGGCTCGGGCGAGAATTTCTGGCAGTACCGTCGCTTCGTCTCCGGCGAGCCGTCGCAGCGCGTCGACTGGCGCCGCTCGGCACGCGACGACCATCTCTATGTGCGTGAGCAGGAGTGGGAGGCCGCGCACACCGTGTGGATCTGGGCCGACCGGTCGCCGTCGATGGCCTTCGCCTCACGCGATGCACGCGACAGCAAGCTGGAGCGCGGACTGATTGTTGCATTCGCACTTGCCGAGTTGCTCGTTGCGGGCGGCGAACGCGTCGGCATTCCCGGCCTGATGAACCCGACCGCAAGCCTCAACGTGATCGACAAGATGGCGGAAGCGATCTTGCACGACGAGACGACGCGCGCGAGCCTGCCGCCGTCCTTCGTGCCGTCGTCGCTGGCCGAAGTCGTCGTGCTGTCGGACTTCTGGTCGTCGCTGGCCGAGATCACGGCGATGCTGGGCGGGCTGTCCTCGTCAGGCGCGCACGGCACCATGATCCAGGTCGTCGATCCCGCGGAAGAGACTTTCCCCTATTCCGGCCGCGTCGAATTCGTCGAGCCCGAGGCCGGCAGCGTCATCACCGCGGGCCGCGCCGAGAGCTGGGCAAGCGACTATGTCGCGCGCGTCGCGCTGCATCGCGAGCAGATCCGGGCCGAGACCAACCGGCTCGACTGGCTGTTCTCGACCCACACCACCAGCCGCTCCGCGGCCGAGCTGCTGCTGTTCCTGCACGCCGGCATGATGGTGAGCAAGGGCGGCGGCCGCTCGACCGTCAAGGCGGGACGCAGCGCATGATCGCCGGCCTCCCGCTCTCCTTCGCCGAACCGCTGCTGCTGCTGGGGCTGGTCAGCCTGCCGGTGCTGTGGTGGCTGCTGCGCGTGATGCCGCCGCGGCCGCGCCGGATCGAATTCCCGCCGACGCGGCTACTGTTCGACATCGCGCCCAAGGAGGAGACGCCGTCGCGCACGCCGTGGTGGCTGACGCTGCTGCGGCTCGCCGCCGCCGCGCTGGTCATCCTTGCCGCCGCAGGTCCGATCTGGAATCCGCAGACCGGCGTTGCCGCGGGCAAGCAGCCGCTGGTGATCCTGCTCGACGACGGCTGGAGCGCGGCTTCGAGCTGGGATGCGCGGATCAAGGCTGCCGACGAGCTAGTCACCAATGCCGACAGCGACCGCCGCGGCGTCGCACTGGTACCGCTGTCCGAGCCGACGCGCGACATCACGCTGATGCCGGCCGGCGCCGCGCGCGTCGCGCTGCGCCAGCTCGCGCCAAAGCCCTACTCGATCGATCGCGTTGAAACCCTTGCGACGCTGGAACGCTTCCTCAAATCGACCGGCGACTGCGACATCGCCTGGCTGTCCGACGGCATTGACACCGGCCGCGGCAGCGAGTTCACCGAAGGTCTCGGCAAGGTGATCGAGAGCCGCAATCTGACGATCTATGCCGGCGGGGCGCAATCCGCGCAGGCGCTGGTCGCGGCCGAGAACGCCGCCGCCAAGATGACGGTGAAGGTGCTGCGCGCCGAGAGCGGCATCGCGGCTGGGACCGTGCGCGCGGTCGACGCCAAGGGCTCGCCGATCGGCGAGGCCCGCTACACATTCGGCCCGCAGGACCGCGAGACCGAAGCCGCCTTCGACCTTCCGGTCGAACTGCGCAACGATATCGCGCGGCTCGAGATCGCCGGCGAGCATTCCGCCGGCGCCGTGCAGCTGCTCGACCGGCGCTGGCGCCGCCGCGCCATCGGCGTGGTCTCGGGTGCAAGCAACGACACCGCACAGCCGCTGCTGGCCTCGACCTTCTATCTCTCCCGCGCTCTGTCGCCGTTTGCCGATGTCAGGCTCGGCGATCGCGGCGCGCCGCAGCAGGTGATCGGGCAATTCCTCGATCAGCGGCTGCCGATGATCGTGATGGCTGACGTCGGCACGCTGTCGCCGGAGATCCGCGACCGGCTCAACGCCTGGATCGAGCAAGGCGGCGTGCTGGTGCGCTTCGCCGGTCCCCGCCTCGCGCAAGCCGACGATGACCTCGTTCCCGTCAAGCTGCGCCGCGGCGGGCGCACGCTCGGCGGCAGTCTGACCTGGGAGAAGCCGCAACACATGGCCTCGTTCGCTGCCGATGGCCCGTTCGCGGGCCTCACCGTGCCGAAGGACATCACCGTGAGCCGCCAGGTGCTCGCCGAGCCCGATGCCGTGCTCGCGACCAAGAGCTGGGCCTCGCTGGAGGACGGCACGCCGCTCGTCACCGGCGAGCATCGCGGCAAGGGCGTGGTCGGCCTGTTCCATGTCGGCGCCGACATGCGCTGGTCGGACCTGCCGATGTCCGGCACCTTCGTCGAGATGCTGCGCCGGCTGATCGACATGTCGGGCTACACCTCGAAACCCGGCCCCGGCGTAGCCAGCGATCCCAATGCCGAGACGGTTGCGCCGCTGCGCACGCTCGATGGCTTCGGCGCCTTCGGTCCGCCGCCCTCGACCGCCAAGCCGATGTCGGCGGACTATCGCGACCGCGGCACCGCGGACCATCCGCCCGGCTTCTACGGCACCGCCGAGAGCCCGATCGCGGTCAATACGCTGGCCTCCGCCGATCGCATCGCGCCGCTCGACACCTCCGGCCTGCGCGCCAAGCGTGCGACCTACACCAATGCCGAACCGCGGGACCTGCGCGGCATCATGCTGTCGACGGCGCTGGCGCTGTTCCTGGTCGACGCCATCGTGGTGGCGATGCTCGGCGGCGGCCTCGCCGCGCTGATCCGGCGGCGCGCGGCACCCGCGGTGCTTGTGTTGGCCTTCATCCTTGCGACGACGATGGTTCCCTCGCCGACGCGCGCGCAGAACGCCAGCAGCGACGACTTCGCCATCAAGTCGGTGTCGCAGACGCGGCTCGCCTATGTCGTGACCGGCAATGCCGACGTCGATTCCATCGTCAAGGCCGGGATGTCCGGACTGACGCTGTTCCTCGGCCAGCGAACCGCGCTGGAAGCCGGCGACCCCGTCGGCATCGATCCCGCGCGCGATGAGCTGGCGTTCTTCCCGCTGATCTACTGGCCGATCGTACCGGGCGCGCCGAAGCCGCCGCAGGACGCCATCAACAAGATCGACGCCTACATGAAGCAGGGCGGCACCGTGCTGTTCGACACCCGCGACGCCGTCGAGGCACCGCCGGGCGACAACGGCGCCTCGCAGACGCCGGGCATGCAGACGCTGCGCGAATTGCTGTCGACCCTCGACGTGCCCGAGCTCGAGCCGGTGCCGCGCGAGCACGTGCTGACCAAGACGTTCTATCTGCTTCGCGACTTCCCCGGCCGCTTCAACACGGGCCAGACCTGGGTCGAGGCGCTGCCGCGCGAGGACGATGAAGAAGCAGCGCAGCGCCCGGCGCGCGGCGGCGACGGCGTCTCGCCGATCATCATCACCTCCAACGATCTCGCCGGCGCCTGGGCGATCCGGCCCGACGGCCAGCCGACGCTGCCGCTGACGCCGGGCGAGCCGCGCCAGCGCGAATTCGCCTTCCGCGCCGGCGTCAACATCGTGATGTACACGCTGACCGGCAACTACAAGGCCGACCAGGTGCACGCGCCTGCGTTGATCGAGCGGCTGGGACAATGATATGAACTACGGTATCGCGTTCACACCGCTGGTTCCCTCGATCGTGCTGTGGATCGCGCTCGGCGCGATCGTCGTCATCGCGGCACTGCTGCTGTTGTCGCGCGCGCGCGGCGCCGCGGTGCGTGTCGCGGCGCTGGCGCTGATCCTGCTTGCGCTGGCCAATCCGTCCTTCACCCGCGAGGACCGCGAGCCATTGACCTCGGTCGCGGCCGTGGTGGTCGACAAGAGCCCGAGCCAGAATTTCGGCACGCGCAATCAGGAGACCGACAAGGCGCGGCAGGCGCTGGTCGACAGCCTGAAGCAGATCAAGGGCCTCGAGGTCCGCGTCGTCGAGGCCGGGCAGGCCGATGGCGAAACCGACGGCACCAAGCTGTTCGGCGCGCTGACGTCGGCGCTGTCGGACGTTCCGGTCGAGCGCGTCGCCGGCGCGTTCATGATCACCGACGGCCGCGTCCACGATATTCCCGGCAACGCCAGGCGCTCGGCTTCCAGGCCCCGGTGCACGCGTTGATCACCGGCCGCAAGGACGAGCGCGACCGCCGCATCGCCATCACCGCGGCTCCGCGCTTCGGCATCGTCGGCCAGACCCAGACCATCACCTACCGGCTCGACGACCAGGGCGTCACCGGCGAGCGCGCCAAGGTCACGATCCGCCGCGACGGCGAGGTGATCAACGAGCGCACGCTGACCTCGGGCCAGACCTCCAGTGTCGACATCGACATCAAGCATGCCGGTCCGAACATCGTCGAGATCGAGGCTTCGCCGCTCGAGAACGAGCTGACGTTGGTCAACAACCGCGCCGTGGTCGCGATCGACGGCGTGCGCGACAAGTTGCGCGTGCTGCTGGTGTCCGGCGAGCCGCATGCCGGCGAGCGCACCTGGCGCAACCTGCTGAAGTCCGATCCCAGCGTCGATCTCGTGCACTTCACGATTCTGCGTCCGCCGGAGAAGCAGGACGGCACGCCGATCAACGAGCTGTCGCTGATCGCGTTTCCGACCCGTGAGCTGTTCCAGCAGAAGATCAACGAATTCCAGCTGATCATCTTCGACCGCTACGCGCGGCAGGGCGTGCTGCCGATCGCCTATTTCGACAACATCGCGCGCTATGTCCGCTCCGGCGGCGCGGTGCTGGTCTCGGCCGGCCCCGACTACGCCTCGACCACCAGCATCTGGCGGACGCCGCTGGATTCGGTGCTGCCGGCCGAGCCGGTCGGCGTCACCGAGAAGCCGTTCTATGCGCATCTGAGCGACGCCGGGAAACGCCACCCGGTGACGCGCGGGCTGGAAGGCTCGAATGCCGAGCCGCCGCATTGGAGCCGGTTCTTCCGCACCGTCGACACCCGCAACGCGATCAACCCGCCGGTCATGACCGGCGCCGACGGCAAGCCGCTGCTGCTGCTGTCGCGGTTCGGCGAAGGCCGCGTCGCGCTGCTGCTGTCCGACCAGATCTGGCTGTGGGCGCGCGGCTATGAGGGCGGCGGCCCGCATCTCGATCTGCTGCGGCGGGTGTCGCACTGGCTGATGAAGCAGCCCGACCTCGACGAAGAGGCGCTGCGCATGCAGGTGCAGGGCAAGGACCTGATGGTGGTGCGCCAGACCATGGCCGACACCGTGTCGCCCGTCACCGTGACATCGCCGAGCGGCGCCACGCATGAACTGACGCTCACCGCCGGCGATCCCGGAGAGTGGCACGCCACGCTGCCCGCGAACGAGCTCGGCCTGTGGCAGGCCACCGACGGCACGCTGAAGGCGCTGATCAATGTCGGCCCGACCAACCCGAAGGAATTCTCGGAAGTCACCTCGACCCCCGACATGCTGAAGCCGCTGGCGCAGGCGACCGGCGGCGACGCGCGGCGCATCGTCGACAGGTCGAGCCTCGACATGCCGCGCATCGTGCCGGTGCGCGCCTCCACGATCTTCCGCGGCGACGGCTGGCTTGGCGTGAAGATGCGCGATGCCAGCGTGGTCAAGGGCGTCGGCGTGCTGCCGATGTTCGCCGGCCTGGTCGGCCTCTTGCTGCTGCTCGGCGCATTCGCGGCAACCTGGCTGCGTGAGGGACGCTGAGACCAATAGCGCGCAATGTCCGATCGGCCCCGTTGCTGCAATCCCACACCAGCAACGGATCGATAGGGTGTGTCTGAACCACCGTTGACATCGCGCCCGGCCTCCGATGTTATAATGTAACATCGGACGGCCGGGGAATGAGCGCCGTGCCGATGATGGGTGGGCTCAATCGGCATGAATTGGTTCCGGAGACACATCAAGACTGGCTCGCGGCTGGCGCTGTTCGCGCTCGCTGTCCAGTTCGTGCTGTCGTTCGGGCATTTCCACCCCATCGCGGCCGCGCAAGCAGCACCCGCCGTCCAGACCGGCCTGTCGCTGCTCGATCTGGCCTATATCGGGACCTCGGCGACGCCGGACCTCGCGGTCCAGGTGACCGGGACCGAGCCGCCCGTCAGGCACGACAAGGACCGGCGGCATCATCCCGCCGACAATTGCGCGATCTGCACCGTCATCTCGCTCGCGAGCAGCATGCTTTTCACCGCGCCGCCGGTGCTGTTGCTGCCGGAGGCTGTCGAGCTTCTGTTCCGCACCACCAATGCCGAATTCGTCCATCTGAAGTCGGCGCGTGCGGCCTTCCGTTCCCGCGCACCTCCTGTGTCCTGACATCGACTGATTGCTGCACGCCCTGAGCGGACGGCCGCATCACAGTTGCGGCTTCCCGCAGGGCAAATCGGGATCGATCCGTCATTTCGACGGGACTGGACCAGGACAATGACACTTCAGAAGACACGAGCACTCCACATCGGAGGCGCGAGCTGGCTGCTGCTCGGCGCCATGCATGGCAGCGCGCTGGCCGATGACACGCCGACGCAACTCCCTGACATCACCGTGACGGCGCCGAGCCCGATCCAGCGGCACCGCACTGTGCCAACGCGCGCGCCGGTTCACGTCGTCCGAGCTGCGCCGAGCCGCAACCGCGAACGCGCCGCGGCAGCACAACCGGCGCAAGCGACGCCAGCGCCGGCACCGCAGCAGGGCGTGCTGCCGGTCGTCACCGACCAGTTCGCGACCGTTACCGTGGTGCCCAACGAGGAGCTACGGCGCTCCGGCGGCGCCACGCTCGGCGATCTCCTGTTCTCCAAGCCCGGCATCACCGGTTCGAGCTTCGCGCCCGGCGCATCGAGCCGGCCGATCATCCGCGGCCTCGACGTCAACCGCGTCGGCATTGTCGAGAACGGTCTCGGCGGCGGCGGCGCCTCCGATCTCGGCGAAGATCATTTCGTGCCGATCGATCCGTTCTCGACCAACCAGATCGAGGTGGTCCGGGGACCTGCGGCGCTGCGCTACGGCTCGACCTCGATCGGCGGCGTGGTGAGCGCGACCAACAACCGGATTCCCGACGCGATGCCGACCTGCGCGGCGGCGCCGTTCCAGAGCTATGGGCTGCCGGTGAAAGCGCCGCTGGCCGACGCCGGCGGTCCGGGTTGCCTCAATGTCGAGACCCGCACCTCGGTCAGTTCGGTCAATCGCGGCGTCGAAGGCGGCATGCTGCTGGATGCCGGCGGCAACAATGTCGCCGTGCATGCCGACGTCTATGGCCGCACCACCAGCGACTACAGCATCCCGAGCTATCCCTATCTGTTTGTCCCCGGCCAGCCGTTTAACGGCCGCCAGCCGAATTCCGCGACGCAATCCGACGGCGCCTCGGTCGGCGCATCGTATTTCTTCCAGGGCGGCTATATCGGCGCGGCGATCACCCAGAACGACTCGCTGTACCACATCCCCGGCATCGACGGCGCCGATCACCAGACAAGGATCGACGCGCACCAGACCAAGATCGCCGTCAAGGGCGAGTACCGGCCGGATGCCGCTGCGATCGACGCCGTGCGGTTCTGGGTCGGCGCGACCGACTATCGCCACAACGAGCTCGGCCTCGCCGATCCGGCCGATCTGTTCAGCGACGGCGTGCGACAGACCTTCACCAACAAGGAGCAGGAAGCGCGCGTCGAGGTGCAGATGATGCCGTTCAATGCGCGCTTCGCCACGGTGACCACCGCTTTCGGCCTGCAGGCCGGACATCAGGAATTGACGGCCCCAAGTCCGGACGATCCAGGCAGCCCGCTCAACGGGTTGTGGGACCCCAACAACAACAACAGGGTCGCCGGTTACGTCTTCAATGAGCTGAAATTCAGCGAGACCACCAAGGCGCAGATCGCCGGGCGCATCGAACACGTCAACCTGTCCGGGACAACGCCGGCATTCATACCTGACGTGTTCGACGTCAACATCGATCCTGCCAGTGTTGGTCCCGCTACTCCGCGCAATCCGCGCTTCACGCCGAAAAGCGCGAGCATTGGCCTGATCCAGAACCTGCCGTGGGATCTAGTTGCGAGCATTACCGGTCAATACGTCGAACGTGCCCCGAAACCGGCAGAGCTGTTTTCGCGCGGCGCTCATGATGCGACCGCCACCTTCGACATCGGCAATCCCAATCTCGGCATTGAGACGGCAAAATCGATCGAAGTGGGATTGCGGCGGGCGACGGGGCCGTTGCGATTCGAACTCACCGGCTACTACACGAAGTTCAACGGCTTTATCTACCGCCAATTGACCGGCAACACGTGCGACAGTGCGGCTTGCGTGGACATAGCCAATCCGGACCAGCTTGAGCTGAACCAGGCGAGATACGCACAGCGTGACGCGATCTTCCGCGGTGCCGAATTCCAGAGCCAGCTCGATATCGGCCCGCTCAACGGCGGCATCTGGGGCATCGAGAACCAGTTCGACGTGGTGCGCGCCACCTTCACCGACGGCAGCAACGTGCCACGGATTCCACCGGTGCGGCTCGGCGGCGGCATGTACTGGCGCGACAGCAACTGGTTCACCCGCATCAACCTGGTGCACGCCTTCGCGCAGAACGACATCGCGGTGATCCGCGAAACCCCGACCGCGGGCTACAATCTCTTGAACGCGGAGGTGACCTACAACACCAAGCTCAATTCGTCTTGGATCGGCGCTCGCGAGATGACGCTTGGGCTGGCCGGCAACAACCTGCTCAACCAGAACATCCGCAACTCCGTCTCCTACACCAAGGACGAGGTGCTGATGCCGGGCCTCGGCGTGCGGGCTTTTGCGAACTTGAAGTTCTAGAGACGAGACGGGCGTATCCCTCTGCCGTCAACGGCAGAGGGATTTTTGTCGCGTAGCCCGAATGAAGCGCAGCGCGATTCGGGACCAGAGAGCCAATAGACTCAGTCTCCGGACTTCCCGTCGCTGCGTCTGGTCGACAAGCTCTCGAACCATTTCTCGCGGAAACGCTCCTGTTGTTCCACGGTTGATGGAACGACGCTTCCGTCGGATTCGAAGATATTGACAATGTCCCGATTCAGAGCCGGAGCGCCCAGTGTCATCTTGTAGGCGAGGACTGCCGGGCTCATGTCTCGTTGCATCCCAGATGGATAGACGTTCTCGCTTGCACCAAAGCAGCAGAGCAATGCGCCAGTCTTTTCCAGATCCAGCCGAAGCAGCCGCAAGGCTTCAAAAAAGTCCCGTTCGGACTCAACCGTCTTTACGTCGCCATCCAGCTCAAACGAGATTTTGTGAATCTCTTTGCCGGCCTCAATGATCTCATCCGCAACGACTTTTGCCGGCAACCGCGTCCCATCGGCAAGAATGACTGTAATCTCTCCGGAAAAATATTGGTCTGGTTGCATCAGCGGTCTACAAAAATCAATTTTGAATTGAGGGCATAGCTCAACGATCGTCCCTGGCCAGGACGATCGTGACAATTACCCGACAAAAGCTTCAATCCGCGCCGTTCAATGCCCCACGACGACTTCGCTGATCTGAATCACCGGCTGCTGATCGGTGTAATTGGGAATGTCGCCCATGATCTCCTGGGCGTGCTTGCCCATGGCGGCCCCGAAGGCTTCGACCGAGTCGCAGAAGATGTGGCACATCCCGACATAGGTTGCCGGTTGCCCCGGCGCACCGCCGGCAAGGCCCTTGTCGATCGTGTAGTATTTGCAGGCGTCGCCGAGCCGCGCCTTCACCAGGGGCATGTGCTTGTCGCGATAATAGTCGTGATCAAAGCGCGCGCCTGGATTGTTCGGATACATCACACTGACCTTGATCATGGCGCGCACTCTCCCTGTTGATATGACATGCGCCGGTCTTGTCCCTGCGCTTGTCTCAACTGTGCTTCAGATTGTCGGAGGGTGCAACCGTTCCGGCGATGGCTCGCGCGGATGTCAGATCGCCTTGCTCCAGTCCGGCTGGATCGGCCCGGACACGCCCTCGAACGCGCCGTCGACCAGTTCCATGACGAGCAGGCGACTGTAGTCGACCGGGCCGGGCATCGTCATCCGCCCCTTCGCCACCGGCTTGAAGCCGACCCGCGCGTAATACGGCTCGTCGCCGACCAGCACGATCAGCCGATGGCCCTTGGCGCGCGCGTCGTTGATCGCACGCTCGAGCAGCGCGCGGCCGACGCCGCGGCTGCGGAACGGCGGCTCGACCGTCAACGGCCCGAGCATCAGCGCCGGCGTGTCGCCGATCGTGACCGGCAGCTGGCGCACCGAGCCGACCAGCAAGGTGCCGATCCGCGCAGTGAAGGAGACATCGAGCAGATGATCGACATGCTCGCGCAGCCGGTAGGCGCTGAGCACGAAGCGGCCGGGCCCGAAGGTGCGCTCGTGCAGGCGCTCGATCGCCTGGGCGTCTTTCGGGGTCTCGGGCAGGATGGTCAGGGACAGTTCGGTCATTGTGGGGCGCGGGATAGCATCTGGCGCGGGCGCGGTCCATCACCGCCATGTGGCCGGCGGCGGCCTGCCCTCGAGCACCTCCGATATCCGCAGCCGCGTACCGGGGGTGGTCTCCTCCGGCAGCGCGGCCGGATCGAAGAAGCCGCAGGCCACGATCTCGCGATTCGGCTCCGGCAGCCGGTCCTGCCGGTAGTTCCGGACGACATAGACCGCGACATGATCGCGCGGCGAGACGTGGCTGTTGTGGAAGATGCCGTGCAGCACCGGCTCGCTGGTGAGCTCGATCCGCCCTTCCTCCTCCAGTTCGCGCCGCAGCGACTCGATAAAACTTTCGCCAACCTCGACCCCGCCGCCCGGCAGATACCAGCCATCGACGTAGCTGTGCTTGACCAGGAACACCTTGTTGTCGGCGTCCAGCACCACGGCGCGGACCCCGAGCGTCATGCTGCGGACCAGCCGCCAGTAGAAATGAAACACCCATCTGATCTGCGGCTCGTAGCGCTTGCGTAAATCGAGCAGGACCGTCACTGAACCCTCGACATCTCTGAGTTTGATCCTTGCTTTGATCCTTGCGCGCCTGCGCAGCTCTTGCCAATACAGGGCAGGACGTTCGGGATAGCACGACATGACCGGCTGCCGGCCACTTTTCACCGACAATCCGAAGGGAATCGCGTGATGGCGGCGTTCCGCCTCGCACATCTGTCGGATCCGCATCTGCCGCCGCTACCGGCGGCGCGGCTGCGCGATCTCGCCGGCAAACGCGCCTTCGGCTATTTGAACTGGACGCGCAACCGTCACAAATATCACCGCCGCGACGTGCTCGACGCACTGGTGTCGGACATGCAGGCGCAGCAGCCGGACCATGTCGCCGTCACCGGCGACCTCGTCAACCTGGCGCTGGATGCCGAGTTCAATCCGGCCCGGCAATGGCTGGAAGGCGTCGGCGGCGCTGCCGACGTCACCGTGGTCCCCGGCAATCACGACGCCTATGTGCGCGCGACCCGGCATCGCTTCGTCAGCCACTTCGGCGACTACCTGCGCGGCGACGCCGACGGCGCGGCGACGCATTTTCCGTTCGTGCGCCGCCGCGGCCCGGTGGCGCTGATCGGCGTCTCCTCCGCGGTGCCGACGCCGCCGCTGATGGCGACCGGCTGGCTCGGCCATGCCCAGCTCGGCGCGCTGGATACGATCCTCGGGCAGCTGTCGCGGGAAGATGCGTTCCGCGTGTTGCTCGTGCATCACCCGCTGCACTCCGACGGCCGCGCCAAGCGGTTGACCGATTCGCATCAATTGCTCGCGCTGCTCAAGCGGCACGGCGTCGAGCTGGTGCTGCATGGCCACGACCACATCCATTCGACGATGTGGTTCGACGGCCCCGAGCGGAAGATCCCGGCGATCGGCGTGCCGTCGGCATCGGCGCTGGCGCGCAAGCACTATCCGGCGGCGGCCTACAATCTGTTCTCGATCGAGCGCGACGGCAACGCCTGGCGCTGCGAGCAGACCGTGCGCGGCCTCGGCCATCACGACGGCATTCGCGAGCTCAAACAGATACGGCTGTCCTAGAGCTTTTTTCCGATTGCATCGGAACGGAGCTCTAGATTCTCGTTCTGACGCATTTTCTTCACGCGAACCGGTGTCCACTTCGCTCGAAAATGCTCTAGTCGCCACCGCCGCCGCCACACCCGCCGCCGCAGCCGCCTCCGCTGTCGCCGCCACCTCCACCGTCGCCGCCTCCATCACCGCCACCGTGGCCACCACCATCGCCGCCATGGCTTCCGTCGCTGCCGGCATCGCCAAAACCCGCCGACGATCCGTCGATCGATGAGTCCGAGAAATCGCCGCCGCAATAGGGACTGCTGCCGGCAATGCCGCTGCGGCGCAGCGCCTCGCAGTCGGTGTGGTAGACGAAGCCGTTCGCGATGTTCAGCTTGGCGTCGAGCGCGAACAGCAGCGGCAGCCGCGTCGGCCTGACCGGATCGATGTTCTCGTATTTGCAGCAGTACCACCAGACCCGCCGCAGCCCCTCATTGCTCCGGCGCTGCTCCTTCACCAGTACGACGGCTGGTCTGTGATGCAGGAACGTGCCGAAGGCGCGGCGGCAGAACGCGTCGTATTCGCGGGTGTAGAGGATGAATTCGTGCCAGAGGTCGTCGGCGGCCTGCGACGGCATCGAGACGAAGCGCTTGCCGCTCATCAGATAGGCGAGGAAGAACTGGCGCAGGCCGCGCGACACCAGCGCGCTGTCCTTGCGGTTGAAGCCGGGGTGATGCTTCTCGAGCCGCGCCAGCAGGCCCGCCGGCCATTTGAAGGTGCGGATATATTCGGCGCGCCGCAGCCTCTGCCATTTGCCGAACAGCACGGCGCTGCCGATCACGGCGCCTGCCGCCAGCACGCCGAAAAATGCCGAGGCGGGTGTTATGACCAAATTGCCCCCCGCCCCATCTCTATTTGAGCATGATCCGATCGGAAAACCGCTTCACACTTTTCCGGATCATGCTCTAGAAATTCTGCAAGCTCGCCAGCAGTGCGAAGCCGAACAGCGCCAGCGCGCCCAGGATGAAGCCGAGCACGAACATGCCGAGCCTGCCGCGGCGCTTCGGCGCCACCACCGGCACGGGCGGCGGCGCCGGCGGCTCGGCAACCGGAAGCGGCGTTGCCACCATCGCATGCTCGCGCTCGATCAGGCGCCGCGCGACATAGTCGGTGACGGCATCAACGATCACGGCCACGTCGTGCGATTCGGCGAGCACGATGCGGCCGAACCTCGTGTCCTGCACGAAGCGGTAGATGCGCTTGTCGCGGCCCATCAGCACATGCGCGACGACGTCGATCCACAGCCGCGGCGTCTCGCCCTGGCTGATGCCGCGGTCGAACAGGTCGACCTTCTCCGGCACCTGTGCGAACAGCGGATCGAGCGCGTCGTTGAGGATCTCGAGCCGCGCCACCTCGGCATCGCGCAACTCGACGACGACGCCGGTGCGATCGGCCGCCTCGATCCGCGCCCGCCGCAGCGCCTCTCGCAGCGTCGGGCGCATCTCGCGCGCCTCGCTGCCGGTGTTCTGCGGATCGGACATGCCTTGCGGTCTCGTGGTGACGGGTTTGCTCTCCCATTAACCTATCAGCAACCACGACGTCCGCAAAGGACGTTGGTTCCCAAGCACTTAGGCTGCCACTTATCCCCAGATCAAAAACCGCTCGCGGGTGTCCCAAAAGCGGTCGACCCCACCCGGATGAACCGGATGGGGCCGCCGTCCTTGGACGTTTTCTTGCTCTGATAATTCTGGTGCTCAGGCCGAAACCCGCGACGGCTCCTCGACGATCGAGAAGCGCACGCCGGCCTTGTGGCGGCTCTCTTCCGAGACTTCCTTCCAGCACTCTTCGGCTTCCTTGCGGGTCTTGAACGGACCGCGGACCTGGGCGGAGCCTTCGACGAGCTTGTGGAAGTTCATCGACCCGAACTCGCCGCCGATCACCCAGAAATTGCTGCCCTTGCTCATCGTCAGTCTCCTTTGAAAAACCGTGCTGCCTTTGCTCAGCCGCCTGAAACCTGATCCCCGCAGCCTGCTCGCCGGTTCGACATTCTTGACAGAGCATCGCGAAGTGCGTGTCAGGAGATAAACGCGAAAAGCTGAAGTTCGTACAGATGCCTTGTTTTTTATTGGTGATGTCATGTAACATCTGAACTTGTAATAAATGTCGATTTGTAAATTTAGTCACAAAATAGGTCAGGAAGGCTGCCATGCCGGGCGAGTCCGGAAAGAAGCTGTTCGTCGGGCCGCGGTTCCGGCGGATCCGCCAGCAATTGGGGCTGTCGCAGACCCAGATCGCCGAGGGGCTCGGCATCTCGCCCTCCTACATCAACCTGATCGAGCGCAACCAGCGCCCGGTGACGGCGCAGATCCTGCTGCGGCTGGCCGAGACCTACGACCTCGATCTGCGCGACCTCGCCACCGCTGACGAGGACCGCTTCTTCGCGGAACTCAACGAGATCTTCTCCGATCCGCTGTTCCGCCAGATCGACCTGCCGAAGCAGGAGCTGCGCGACCTCGCCGAGCTCTGCCCCGGCGTGACCCATGCGTTGCAGCGGCTCTACGCTGCCTACACCGAGGCGCGCCGCGGCGAGACGCTGGTGGCGGCGCAGATGGCCGACCGCGAAGGCTCGCAGTTCGACGCCAACCCGATCGAGCGGGTGCGCGACCTGATCGAGGCCAACCGCAATTATTTTCCGGAGCTCGAGACCGCAGCGGAAAATCTGCGCGACGAGCTCAACGTGCCGACCGAAGGCCTGTTCACGGCGCTCGCGACACGGCTGCGCGAAAAACATTCGATCGTCACCCGTGTCATGCCGGTCGACGTGATGCGCGAGACGCTGCGCCGTTTCGACCGGCATCGCCGGCAGCTCCTGATCTCCGAGCTCGTCGACAGTTCCGGCCGCAGCTTCCAGCTCGCGCTGCAGATCGGCTTTGTCGAATGCGGTGCCGCGATCGATGCCATCGTCAGCCGCGCCGGCCCGCTCGACGACACCGCGCGCCGGCTGTACCGCATCACGCTCGCCAATTATTTCGCGGCGGCCGCGATGATGCCCTACCAGGCGTTTCATTCCGCCGCCGAAGCGCTGAGCTACGACGTCCACGTGCTAGCGCAGCGCTTCAATGCCGGCTTCGAGCAGGTCTGCCACCGCCTCACCACGCTGCAACGGCCGAACGCGCGCGGCGTGCCGTTCTTCCTGCTGCGCGTCGACAATGCCGGCAACGTGTCGAAGCGGTTTTCCTCCGGCACCTTCCCGTTCTCCAAGTTCGGCGGCACCTGCCCGCTGTGGAACGTGCACTCCACCTTCGACATGCCCGACCGCCTGCTCAGCCAGGTGATCGAGCTGCCGGACGGCACGCGCTACTTCTCGATCGCGCAGACGGTGCGGCGGCCGGTCGCGCCCTATCCGCAGCCGCAGCCGCGCTTTGCGATCGGGCTCGGCTGCGAGATCCGGCATGCAGCAAAGCTGGTCTATGCAACCGGCATGGATCTGGAAAAGGCCGAGGGCACCCCGATCGGCGTCAACTGCCGGCTCTGCGAGCGCGAGAATTGCAGCCAGCGCGCCGAGCCGCCGATCACCCGCACGCTGATCCTGGACGAGACGACGCGGCGGGTGTCGTCGTTCGCGTTTTCAAACGCGCGGGAGCTGTAGTCTTGCTTTCTTATCGTCCCCCGGAGGGGGAGGATCGGTTCGCATGGAGCGTAGCGAAATGCGTACCGAGGTGGGGTGAAAGTCTCTCGTCTCGCGCGCTGCCCGTGTTGAGAGATCGCCCACCCCGCTGCGCATTCCGCTTCGCTGCATGCGCAACGACCCTCCCCCTCCAGGGGAGGGTGAAGAGTCAATCCACCGGGGCAAAGGCCTTGCACCAGCCGTCCTTGCTGATCGAGCCCTCGACCACCTTGCAGCCATCGGGCGCGACGAACAGCGTGCACAGGCCGCAGGAGTAGATGCCGTTCGGCGTGTCCTGATACTCGGCCTGCGGTTTTGTCATTTTGTCGGAGGCCGCGGCGGCTCGCAGCAGGAGCGAGGCGGGAAGTCCTGCGATGGCAGTGCCGACGAAAGTGCGCCGCGAACGTCCGGGTTGGTGCTTGGCCATGGTGTTCACCCCATGCGTCGTCCCGGCCTAGTGCGCAATTGCGCACGGGGGGCCGGGACCCATACTCCATGACGGACATTGTAGGCGAGACTCTTCGTTGTCGTCCTGGCGAAAGCCAGGACCCATGACCACCGCATTCCGTGATGAACGGGATTGTGGCCCCCGCGTCGCGCAACAATGCGCATTTGAGCTAATGGGTCCTGGCTTTCGCCAGGACGACACCGGGGATGGTTCCTGCGGAGGCGGCAAGCCGGGCGATGACAGGTGTGAGATGGCCGAGCGGCACGACGGCGCTGCAGCCATCAATCGGGCAAACCCGCCTGCCGTAGCGCATCCGCATACTTCGCCACATCGTCGGGGTTACGGTACGGACCCAGCACGGTGGTCAGGGTCGACGGGCGTAGCGCCGGGTCGATCTCGTGCAATCGCGCCGCCAGTCTCCTTGCCTCGTCGCAACGTCCGGCAAGCACGCCGCTTGCGGCAGCGATACGCAACGCGGCGTGGCTATCCGGCCGGCTGCGCAACGCCATCGCCGCCCAGGCGAATGCTTCGTCATAGCGGCCGGCAAAGAAATGAGCATGGGCGGTGCCTTCCTGCGGCCAGAACTTACCCGGATCGACGGGGCTCAGCCGCATGGCGCGTGCAAAGTGCTCAATGGCCAGGTCTGCATCGCCGAGCCACAGCCGCGGCCAGCCGCTATGTGCCCACGCGGCGCCGAGGTTCGGATTCAGCGCCAGCGCGCGATCAATCATGGCGACGCCGTCATCGAGGTCCTTGGCGACATAGCCCAATGCATGCCCGACGTGCACGAATGCGATCGCGTCGTTCTTGCCCAGTTGCATCACGCAGCGGGCCAGCCTCCTGACTTCAGCGATCTCCTGATCACGATCGACGATCCAGCCGAACCCCTTGCGCACGGCGAAGCGCATCGCCGCAGCGCCGTAAGGCGTCGGGAATTCGGGATCAAGTTCAATCGCCCTGTAGAACAGGCGGAGCGCCGCTTCATTCCCCTGCTTCGTCCATCTGTAGGTTTCCGCCATTCCACGAAGATAGAGATCGTAGGCGCCCAGATTCTCCGTCGGCTTGCGCTTGGCATGCTCGAGCTCCGCCACATACACGTGGTCGGCGAGCACGGCGACGATGGTGCGCGCCACTTCGTCCTGGACCGCAAAGATGTCCTTCAACTCGCGATCGTAGCGCTCTGCCCAACGATGCGCCCCGGTCAGCGCATCGATCAGCTGCGCCGTGATCCGCACCTGCGCTCCGTCACGCCGAATACTGCCTTCAAGCAGGTAGCGCACACCAAGCTCCCGGCCGATCTGACGGATGTCGACGGCCTTGCCCTTGTATGTGAAGGACGAATTGCGGGCGATGACGAACAGCTCGGAGAAGCGTGACAGCTCGGTGATGATATCTTCGGTGATGCCGTCGCTGAAATAGTCCTGCTCCTTGTCCCCTGACAGATTGGCGAACGGCAGCACCGCGACGGACGGCAAGCAGCCTGGAGCGCCGGACGGCGCGTCCAACTCGCTCCGGATCTCGCGGTGGGGCAGCCATTCCGGGCCAACGAGTGGACTTGCGTTCTTGCCGTCCAGAGCCGTGGCTGGCGAACCGGCCGGAGCACCCTGCGCCCGTTGCACGACGCCGACAAAGCGGAAGCCTTGTCGCGGGAGCGTCCTGATCAGCCGTTGCGCTTGCCCGGAATCGCCGATTGCGTGCCGGGCAGCGTTCAGACGCGTCGTCACCGCCGCATCGGAAACGGCGCGTCCATCCCAGATCGCGTCGACAAGATCGTCCTTGCTGACGACGCGATCGGCGTTGCGGATAAAATAATCAAGCAGCGCGAAAACCTGCCGCGTCGTCGGGACAACCTCGAACCCGCGTCGCAGCTCGCGCCGCTCGGTATCCAGCGAATAATCTTCGAAGAAATAGCGCAAGGCACCATTCCCCAAATGGCCGTCCGCTCGCCCGAGGGCGCTCTCGTGCGGGCTGGCGCGGAAAGAGTAAGCCGCCGGTGAGGAAAATGTAAGCGACATGTCAAGCAGACCTGCCGGCGTCCTGCCACCGTGATGCGGAGACAAGCCGTCGGGAGATGTCCAATGGATACGCCCTACAATGTCGCCGGATCGCCGCAAGCGATTGCGCCGGCACGTTCGCGCTTTGCGGTCATCGGCAGGTACTGGACCGCCCTCCTGGATTGGGAGCTCCGCGTCCAGATACGGGACCGCCTGACCAATCTGAGCGACCGTGAGCTCAGGGATATCGGGATTGCGCGCGGAGAGATCGACTACGTCGCCTCGCATCGCGCGACCGACCCGCGAGGCGCCGTCTATCGGCCATGAGCAGAGGTGCCCGGCTTCGGGCGACGTCAGCGATCAGCATTGCAAAGAGGCCGCCTCATGCCGGCACCAAAGAGCCCTGACGAGACGATCGAGCAGACAGTCTCCGCATTTCGAGTCCAGCCTGACTGGTATGAGGAACACTGGCTGCGGCCGACGACGGCCACGCCGTCCGGTCCAGCGAGTTGGCTGCGTCCAACGTCTTGGCTGCTTACGCCATCTTGTCGGCGAGCCATGGCGGCAGCGGTAACGACATTCCGCAGAGCCGGCAGGTTGGCCGCCGCCATGGCGGCAGGCCGTAATGACAGCGAACCGTTGGATCGCCATCTCGATCGAGGTCTAGAATTGCCTGCGGCGACACCGCGCGATTGAAGCAGCTCAAGGTTTACGCAAATTGAGCGAGAAGCGCAGGTTGAGCGGCTGTAACATTTCCGGCGGCGGTGCCTCGCCGACATTGCCGCGCTTCAGGATGGTGCGAAGATCCTCGGTCGCACCGGCATCATTGAAGGCGGGAAAATTGACGCGCTCGACGGTGCCGTCCGGGTTGAGCCAGGCGCGGACCACGAGCGTCGGCGGCGGCCCGTTCTCCTTGCCGGAATGCTCGATCACCCAGTTGCGGAAGCGATTGGCGACCGTCTCGTCGGCCGCGATCCATTCCTCGAACCGGTATTTGACCAGCTTGGCGAACTGCGCCCATGACGGCGGCGCCTGTTCGGGATTGCGAAAGTCTTGGGCATGGCCTGGCGCCGGTGAGAAGACCAGCAGGCCGAACGAGAGCACGAGCGTGCCCCGCAGAATGAGCATGGTTCTGGACAAGGGTTGACCGCAGACAGCAGGCTGACAGGACGACGCGAGAGCGTCCGCGGGAGCAACTAGTCGCTCATTGTTGCAAGCATGTGACGCGCGCCGAGATGCTGGCGGCGCGATGCGCGCGTGACGCGGTGCCGCTCATCTGCGGCCGGTCGTCCTCCTGGAAGCGCACGCCGTGGGCGGCGAGAAAGGACTTGGCGTGCGCGGCATCGACCGCCAGCACGCGATCGATCGTGGTCCTGCGGCTCACCACGCCTTCGACGAGGCCGCGGGAATCCAGCACCGGTGCACCGCTGGTGCCGAAGGTGACATTCGAGCGCAGCACGAGATGCTCGGGATCGCGCAGCGTGGTGTCGACGAACGCATTGCCGAGCGATCCGCCATGCGCCAGCATCGGCTTCAGCCGGTCATAAGCCTCTGCAAACACCATGTCATTGGCGACGGACGCGCTGGCGCGCGGAAATACCGCTGCGAGGCCCAGCGTGCGCGGGACCTTGATCAGGGCAATGTCGCTCGCGGCCAGCGCCACGACGCGCGCTGCAACGGCGCGGCCCTCCTTGCTGATGACAATACGGGCGCAGTCCGCGACCGCGTGACGCGCGGTCAGCATGTGGCCGAGATCGTCGACAAAGAACGCGGTGCCGTCGAGCCGCTGGCTGACGGCAGGCGGGCTGTCGACGTCGCGCGCCAGCGGCTTCGCTGCCTCCATCTGCCGCACCGGTTGAAACGACGAGAACGGCACCTGCGCCGCGGCCTCGCGCAGCGCCAAGCCGGTGAGCGCGCAACCGATCACGATACCGCAGGCCAGCCGGATCATGCAGACAGGCAATTTCGCGCGCGTCGCCGATGCCGCGCGGCCAACAATCGAAGCCGAGTGATGCACCTTAAGACCCCAACCCCGCCCGATGTCGCCGCGCAGACCGCGCGCCAGCAATGTCTGTACATACACCGCACTCTCTACTTCATTTCGCGCGGCGTAGCGGATTTTCCGAGGCGGCATTTTGTCGGCGATCCAAGGCGATCCAAGGCGATCCAGGCACGCGCGGCGCAATGCACACTGCTCGGCTTGAGCGGGGATCGCAGACCCGGGTGATGGCCGTGCGCCGATCCAGCCTGAACTACCCGGGCTCCGTCGGCGGCCCGCCTATGTGATTGCTCTGACTGGAGAATAGGCCGATCGCGGCATCGTCAAATGGCAACCTCCTTCCGTCCGCGCTCATTTTATGATATCAAAAAATATCAGCAATTATGCTGGATGCATCAGGGGTTTGCTCCCATGACCATGCAAGACCATTCCGCTTCAGGCCTTTCCACAATCAAGGTCAGGGTCGACGACCGCCCGGCCATCCTCGTCGGCAGCGGCTATGTCGCGCTTCTGCTCGCGCTGTTCTTTCTCGTACTCACAGTCTGGTGCGGCTACGGCGCGTTCATGCACGCCTCGACCTGGTCGCTGCTCGGCGCGCTGCTGAGCCTGGTCGTCACCATCCTGTTCGGCTCGTCGATCTACTCGCTGCAGCCGAACGAGAGCGCGGTGCTGACGCTGTTCGGCGCCTATGCCGGCACGGATTCCGCGCCGGGGCTGCGGGCCACCGTGCCGTTGTTCAAGATCGCGAAAGTATCGCAACGCGTCCGCTACCATGAATGCGGCAAGCTGAAGGTCAACGATCTGATCGGCAACCCGATCGAGATCGGCGCCGTGGTGGTCTGGCGTGTCGACAACAGCGCCAAGGCGATCTTCCAGATCGACGACTATGCCGACTTCGTCGGCGCGCAAACGGAATCGGCGCTGCGCCACATCGCCGGCCGCCATCCCTATGATTTCGACGAGGCGGTTACGCATGCCGGTCCCGAGGAGGCCGTCAGCCACGACCAGGTGGCCGCACGCACGCTGTCGCTGCGCGAGAGCGGCGACCAGGTCACCAACGAGCTGATCGTCGAACTCAAGGAGCGTCTTGCCGTTGCCGGCGTGACCATCAACGAAGCGTGGATCAACCATCTCGCCTACGCGCCGGAGATCGCTCCGGTGATGCTGCGCCGCCAGCAGGCGAGCGCGGTGATCGCCGCGCGCAAGCTTGTGGTGTCAGGCGCGGTCGACATCGTCAAGGAAGCGCTCGACAAGCTGAAGGAACAGACCGACATCGATCTCGACCCCGAACGCAAGGCGGCCATGGTGTCGAACCTGCTGGTCGTGCTGGTCTCCGACAAGGATGCAACGCCGGTCGTCAACACCGGGACACTGTATGCCTAAGCGCGGGCGCCCGAAGGGGCCGGACAAGGAGCCGATCCTGCTGCGGCTCGGCAGCCCGCTGCTCGACATCCTCGACCGGCTGGCCGCCGCAGAATTCCGCTCGCGCCAGGGCCAGATCGAGAAGCTGCTGCACGAGGCGCTGGTCCGGCGCGGCGCCTGGCCACCCAAGGCGGAGGCGGAAGAGGAATCGGACTCCAGCTGACACGCCAGCGGCCGCGACGCCGGCGTGAAGTCAGATGCCGCAGCAGCTCGGCTACGCGCTGCGAGCGAGGGAGCGGACGTCGCGCGACGGCACAACCGGCCGGGGCTAATGCGAGCCAGCATGCGCGCGCGACATCCGCCCGAGCTAATGCCCATCCGTTGACGCGCCCCGGATCAGCGACACGCAACGGCCCCGCCTCCGCGCGGGACGCTGCGAAGCGCCGCCGCGCGAGAGTGACATCAGATCGATCTGCGCCGCGTTTGGTCGTCCGTGGCCGTCAGCTGCCCGGCGGCGAGTAGGCAGCCTTGAGCTTGGCCGCGTGCTGACGCACGACCTTGATCTCGTCCTGGGTAAACAGCCGGACCAGCTTCACGTTCTGGATGGCGCCAGCCGCGACGACGACGCCAGTAATGGCAGGCGCGACGGTCGGATCCGGAACGTCGAAGATCACCATCACGCTGGGGCCGTCGACCGCCATGCTGTACATCGAAATCAACTTGCCGCCGGCCGCCTCGATCAACTTCTCGGCCGCCTCCAATCGATTGGTGGTCGGGTTCTCCATGATGTTGTTGATCGCACGCGGCGTGTATTCCCCTGAGAGGCAGAAATGCATGGCAATCCCTCCATCGTTGTCTGGGAATGAAAAGGCATTCACCCGGGCGTCGCCCAGGCCAGAAGAAGATTTCGTACTGAAATGAAGAAGAAAGGGCCTGCCGATGGCCACGAGCGCTGCCGCTCATTCTCCGGAATTCGGCGTAACCGGTGGCAGCTCGCCGCGCAATCTACATCAAGTGCACGGCAAATGAAATCGCGTTCCTGCGCGACGAATGAATCGATCGACGATCGATGCCGCACGGAGGGGCAGCGCGCCTGACCTGACGCGCGCGCGTCACCTCACGGCATCTCCGCCTCGGCTTGTCGTGACGGCACAGCGCCTTGCAAACACTGGCGATCTGCCTCAGTGTCCGCGTCTCCCGCAAGAACAAGAGAAAGAACACTCATGAAGCATCGTCCGCTCGGCCGCTCCGGCCTCACCGTCCCTCCCCTCTGCTTCGGCTGCAATGTGTTCGGCTGGACGGTCGACGAAGCCTCGTCGTTTCGCCTGCTCGATACCGTGCTCGATCAGGGGCTGACATTCCTGGATACGGCCGACGTCTATTCGCGCTGGGTGCCGGGCCATCACGGCGGCGAGTCCGAGACGATCATCGGCAAATGGATGAAGGCGCGCGGCAACCGCAACCGTGTCATCCTCGCCACCAAGGTCGGCATGGACATGGGAGGCGGCAATGTCGGGCTGAAGCCGGACTACATCGCACGCGCCGTCGAGGACTCGCTGCGACGGCTGCAGACCGATCACATCGACCTCTACCAGTCCCACAAGGACGACGAGACGACGGCGCAGGAAGAGACCCTCGCGGCCTACGACAAACTGATCAAGGCCGGCAAGGTCAGGGCGATCGGCGCCTCGAACTTCTCGCCGGAGCGGCTGCAGGCTGCACTCGATATTTCCAAAGCGAACAACCTTCCCCGCTACGAGAGCATGCAGCCCGAATACAGCCTGGCGGAGCGGTCGAGCTACGAAGGCGCGCTGCAACGCGTCTGTGTGGAGAACGACGTCGGCGTGATCACGTTCTTCTCGCTGGCCGCAGGATTCCTGACCGGCAAATATCGCTCGGAGAGCGACTTCGCCAAGAGCCCGCGCGGGACGCGCAGCATTCCAAAATACATGAACCCGCGCGGCATGCGCATTCTGGCCTCTCTCGACGAGGTCGCCGCCGAGACCCGCGCCGAGCCGGCCGCGGTTGCGCTTGCCTGGCTGATGGCCAAGCCCGGCATCACCGCTCCGATTGCCAGCGCCACCAGGCCCGAGCAGGTCACGACGCTGGTTGCGGCGGCGAACCTCGCGCTGAGCAAGGACCAGGTCGCACGGCTGGACGCCGCGAGCGCGTAGCTACGGCCTCTGCTTCACCTCGCCCCGCGTGCGGGGAGAGGTCGGAACGCATCGTTAGATGCGTTCCGGGTGAGGGGGATTCTCCGCGAATGCAACTATCATCATACGCGCGGAGACAGCCCTCACCCCAACCCTCTCCCCGTAAGAACGGGGCGAGGCGGCGCACCGCCTTCGCGGCCTCTGTCCAACCTGCTCTTATGTTACTCTAACCCCACGGCCCGCGCTGGCCCGATGCTCCGCCCCACGGGCTGCGCGGCGGGTAGCTCGCACCAGTGGGGCGCGGCGCGGTCTGGGTGCCGAGCTCGGCGGCGAGCTGCTGCAGCGCAGCGATGCGGTTCGCGGTCGAGGGATGGGTGGCGAACAGATTGTCGACGCCGTGGCCCGACAGCGGATTGATGATGAACATGTGCGCGGTGGCCGGATTGCGCTCGGCTTCCATGTTCGGCACCTGATGCGCCGAATTCTCGATCTTCGCGAGCGCCGACGCCAGCCACATCGGCTGGCCGACGATACGCGCACCATAATTGTCGGCGGCGTATTCGCGGGTGCGGCTGATCGCCATCTGCACCAGCATGGCGCCGAGCGGCGCCAGGATCATCATCGCGATCGAGCCGACGATGCCGGGGCCGTTGCTGTTGCGGTTGCCGCCGAAGAACATGCCGAACTGCGCCAGCATCGAGATCGCGCCGGCGATCGTCGCCGTGATCGTCATGGTCAGCGTGTCGTGATGCTTGATATGCGCGAGCTCGTGCGCGATCACGCCGGCGAGCTCCTCGCGGCTGAGCTGCTGCATCAACCCCGTGGTGACGGCAACCGCCGCGTTCTCCGGATTGCGGCCAGTCGCGAACGCATTGGGCTGCGCCTCGTCCATCACGAATACGCGCGGCATCGGGAGCGCCGCGCGCTGCGCGAGCTCGGCGACGAGATTGTAGAGTTCGGGCGCCGAGCGCGCATCGACCTGATGGGCGCCGTACATCGACAGCACCATGCGATCGGAATTCCAGTAGGTGAACAGATTTGTCGCAGCCGCGACGATCAGCGCGATCACGGCGCCGGTGCCGCCGCCGATCAGATAGCCGACGCCCATGAACAGCGCGGTGAGGCCGGCAAGCAGGAGCGCGGTACGAAAATAGTTCATCGTGGTTCCCTGACGGCAGGTGGAATGCTGCCACAATCGACGCCGCTGAGGTAGGGATTTTGGCGCCGGCGTCGCAAGAGGAAGGCGTGCGTCGCAGCGACGCGGCGCGGGTTAACGATTGGTCATGTGCGCCGATCCGTAGCCCGGATGGAGCGCAGCGAAATCCGGGAGCGGTGCCTCACCTCACGACCTGATCCCGGATTATGCTTCGCTTCATCCGGGCTACACGCCCGCTACGGAAGCGCGCCTACTCCGCCGGCTCCTGCGCGAGCCGTGTCTGCCGCTCGCGCAGCGCAACCCGCAGCATGCGGGCGAGCTGGGCCCGGCTGTAGGGCTTTCCGAGGAACAGGATGCCCTGCTCGAGCTTGCCGTCCTGATCGATCGCGTTCTCGGTGTAGCCTGACGTGAACAGCACGCGCAGGCCGGGGCGGCGCCGCTCGGCCTCGGTGGCGAGGTCGCGCCCGTTCATCGCGCCGGGCATGATGACGTCGGTGAACAGGAGATCGACCGGCGCGCCGCTGTCGAGCACGGCGAGCGCCTCGGCACCGCTATTGGCCGCCAGCGTGGTGTAGCCGAGGCTCTCGATCTGGGTCAGCACATAGGAGCGCACCAGCCTGTCGTCCTCGACGACGAGCACGATCTCCCGCGCGCCGCGTGCCTCCGGCTGCCGCAGCTCGGGCACCGCGGCCGGTGAGACCGCGGCCGCACGCGGCAGAAACAGCATGACCCTGGTGCCGCGGCCGAGCTCGCTGTCGAGCACGATGTGCCCGTTCGACTGCTTGACGAAGCCGTAGACCATGCTGAGGCCCAGCCCGGTGCCCTTGCCGACGTCCTTGGTGGTGAAGAACGGCTCGAACACCTTGGCGAGATCGGCTTCCGTGATGCCCTGGCCGTTGTCGATCAGCGCGATCGCGACGTAATCGCCGGCGGCAAGCCCGTCATGGCCGTGCACGTCAGACGGCTTGAGCTCCGCGGTGCGGGTCTCGATCCGCAGCCGGCCGCCCTTCGGCATCGCGTCGCGCGCGTTGAGCGCGAGATTGATGATCGCGGTGACCAGCTGGTTGGAATCGACCAGCGCGCGCGGCAGGTCGGGCATCGGGCGAAAATCGATATCGACATGATCGCCAATGGTCGGCTGCAGCAGCTCGATGGTGTCGACCATCAACGCGTTGACGTCGACGTCGCTCGGCTGCAGCGGCTGCTTGCGCGCGAACGCCAGCAGATGCCGCGTCAGCGATGCGCCGCGCTCGGCGGCGTCGCGGATCAGGGCGGTGATCTCGGCGAGCTGGCGGTTGTGGGTGACCGCCTCGGCCAGGATGTCGATGGTGCCGGTGATGACGGTGAGGATGTTGTTGAAATCGTGCGCGATGCCGCCGGTGAGCTGGCCGACGGCCTCCATCTTCTGCGCCTGGCGGATCTTGCTCTCGTTGACCTCCGCCTCGCGGAAGCGCTCGAGCAGGAATTCGGAGTGCTGGCGCTGCCGCCCTTCCTCGGCGAGCGCGACATGCGCCTCGCGCAGCTGCGCCTCGGTCGGGATCGCGAGGATCCTCGGGATCAGCGGCCACAGCAGCACCGCGGTGAAGATCGAGGCGATTGCGGTCAGCGCCTTGAGCAGGCCTTCGAGACCGTAGATCGGCACCCACAGCGTGTAGATCGAGAACACATGCGTGAGGCCGCAGGCGAGGATGAAGGCGGCGAACGGCCAGGCCATCCAGCCGAACTGGAAGTCGCGCCGCTTGGAGACGAGGATCGCGAGCGCAAACGGGATCGAGAAATACGAAGCGGCAATGATGGCGTCTGAAATCACGTGCAGCCAGATCAGCTCCGGCTCCCACAACAGGCAGATGCCGTGTGGCGAAAATGTCGACGAATCCAACAGACGCTCGAGAAAACTCCACATGGGTCCCTCCGGGCGTGATCGATCCGCCGACACCCCTGCCCACGAATCACCTGGGCCCGATCATAGCGGCGGCTCTTCGACCTGCCGAAGCCCAATTGGTCTAACAGGCGCCCCCGTTGTTGCCCGGTGTCGCCCTGGTGTATGCAGGATGAGTTTTATCCCCCTATTCAAGCCGGTGATATCGATGCCAGCATCTCCCCTCCGCGCCCCGATCATGATCGCAGCGATCGTGGGGGCGCTGGCGCTCTCCTCGCTGGGTCATGCACAGCAGCTGCTGCCCAGTCCCGCAGGTCCGGCGCCGGCCAGGGCGCGCCCGGCGGCCGTGGTCTCACCGCGAGCTGCGTCCTGCCACAACGGGCAAAACTTCGATCGCTTCCTCGCCGAGCTGAAGCAGAAGGCGGTGGCCGCCGGCGTCTCGCAGCGCACGATCGCGGAGGCCGCGCCGTACCTGGTCTACGATCAGGGCATCGTCAACCGCGACCGCGGCCAGCGCGTGTTCGGACAGATCTTCACTCAGTTTGCCGGCCGCATGGCCGCGAATTATCGCATGCAGCAGGGCCAGCAATACATCCGGACCTATGCGGCCGCATTCGCCCGCGCCGAGAAGGAGTACGGCGTGCCGCCGGCTGTCATCGCGGCGTTCTGGGGACTGGAGAGCGATTTCGGCGTCCAGATGGGCAATCTGCCAACGCTGAAGTCGCTGGTGTCGCTGGCCTATGACTGCCGCCGCTCGGAGATGTTCCAGGGCGAGACCATCGCGGCGCTGAAGATCATCGAGCGTGGCGACCTCTCGCCCGACGAGATGATCGGCTCATGGGCCGGCGAGCTCGGGCAAACGCAATTCCTGCCGACGCACTACTTCAACTATGCCGTCGACTATGACGGCGACGGCCATCGCAATCTGCTCGCGAGCGGCCCCGACGTGATCGGCTCGACCGCGAACTACATCGCCAACGGATTGAAGTGGCGGCGCGGCGAGCCGTGGCTGCAAGAGGTGCGCGTGCCGCAGGCCGCGAATTTTCCGTGGGACCAGGCCGACCTCACCATCAAGCTGCCGCGCTCGAAATGGGTGGCGCTCGGCGTCACCCTGACCGACGGCAAGGCTCTGCCGAATGACGAGCTGCCGGCCTCGCTGCTGCTGCCGATGGGCCGGATGGGCCCGGCGTTCCTCGCTTATCCGAATTTCGCCGCCTACACCGAGTGGAATAACTCGCTGATCTACTCGACCACCGCCGGTTATCTCGCCGGCCGCATCGCGGGCGCACCGCCGATGCAGCGGCCGCACGCCCCGGTCGCGCAGCTGCCGTTTGGCGAGATCAAGGAGCTGCAGGCGCTCTTGGCGCGCGCCGGCTACGACGTCGGCAAGATCGACGGCGTGCTCGGCCAAGCGAGCCGCAGCGCGGTGAAGGCGATGCAGATGAAATACGGCCTGCCGGCGGATTCCTGGCCGACCGCGGAGCTGCTCGCGCGGATGCGCGGCGGCGGCCGCGCCCAGCCGGCCGCGGACGCCGCGATGCCGGGGATGCGGTAGTCTCGCTGGCTATTTCCGTAGCCCCGAAGCGAAATCCGGGAACGCAACCGACATGGCTCCCGGATTACGCTGCGCTTCATCCGGGCTACGCAGTCTTTCCCGTCACCCTGAGGTGCGAGCGGAGCGAGCCTCGAAGGGTCGACGGCCACCAGCCGGGCCGTGCATCCTTCGAGACGCCGCTTTGCGGCTCCTCAGGATGACGGAAAACAAAGAAATATTTGACCAAGTGTTACAGCTCCCCGCAGTTGTATTCTTCCAACCGCGGCCCCATTTGCAGCATCGCCGTTCGGTAACATCCGGACTTTCATCAGCACCAGGGAGCATCACATGTCCTTCCATGACGCCGTCGTCCCCGCATATTTGCAGATCCTGAGCAGCCTCACCGGCGAGTTGACCAAGGCCGAGGCGCATTGCGAGGCGAAGAAGATCGCGCCCGAGGTGCTGCTGGGATCGCGGCTCTATCCCGACATGCTGCCGCTGACCAAGCAGATCCAGCTGGTCTGCGACCACGCCGCACGCGGCTGCGCGCGCCTGACCCACAGCGAAGTGCCATCGACGCCCGACACCGAGAAGAGTTTTGGCGAACTGAAGCAGCGGCTGGCGAAGACCATCGACTATGTGAAGTCGTTCAAGCCGGAGCAGTTCGACGGCGCCGACGCAAGAGACGTCACCTTCCCGATCGGCCCCGACCGCACCATGACCTTGAAGGGTCAGCAATTCCTCAGCGCGTTCTCGTTCCCGAACTTCTATTTCCACGCGGTGACCGCGCACGGCATCCTGCGCCACAACGGCGTCGAGGTCGGCAAGCGCGACTTCCTCGGCGCGAGCTGACGCGCTTCGCGCGTCATATTCCCCGTCGCGGGATTTTCCGCCTTCGCCAAGGCTTCGGCACGACACGTCGCCTCGCGCGCGCCGTCATGCTACTGCTCCCTGACAACAACAAGACGTCAGGGAGCACGCCAATGTCGACCACAACCCACGCACCGAAAGCCATCGATCCCTCCTCGTCGCTGCACGCCGAGGCGCTCGGATTGGCGAAGAACCACGGCCGCCTCGGCGGCCGCCGTATCATCGTGGTCGGTGCAGGACAGCGCACAACCGTCGACGAGGAACCGCCTATCGGCAACGGCCGCGCCATGAGCGTGCTGTTCGCGCGCGAGGGCGCCGCGGTCGCCTGCCTCGACGTCAACAAGGAGGCTGCCGACGCCACCGTCGCGCAGATCACCAAAGAAGGCGGCAAGGCCTTCACCGATGTGGTCGATGTCTCCGACGCCGCGGCGATCGGGCCCGCGGTCGAACGCTGTGCGCAAAAGCTCGGCGGGCTGGACGGGCTGGCGCTGAATGTCGGCATCTCCTCCGGCCTGTCATTGCCCAAGATGACGCCGGAGGCCTGGGACCGCGACTACGCCGTCAATGTCCGCAGCCACATGCTGTTCGCGCAGCAGGCACTCGAGCTGATGGCGCCGGGCGGCGCGATCATCCTGATCTCATCGATGGCGAGCCAGCGCGCCGGCGGCCGCAACCCGGCCTATGAATCCTCCAAGGCGGCGCAGATCGCGCTCGGCCGAGCGATCGCGCGGGCCGGCGAGGACAAGGGCATTCGCTGCAATGTGATCGCGCCCGGCTTCATGGACACCCCGATGGGCCGCGACGCCAGCCGCAGGCGATCGGACCGCGCCGTGACAGTGCCATTCGGCCGTCAGGGCACCGGCTGGGAGGTCGCCTATTCTGCGCTGTTCCTGATTTCGAATGAATCCTCCTATGTGAACGCGCACACCCTGTTCCTCGATGCCGGCCACATGGGCGGAATCGTGCGCGGCTGATCTGCGGACGGGCCATTGCGCTCGTCGCCGCAATGCACAACTCTCCCTCATCGATCATTGTCTGGAACATTTCACATGAGCCAATCGACCAAACTCCTCGAGCCCTACAAGCTGGGCGCGCTGACCTTGCCGAACCGCCTGGTGATGGCGCCGCTGACGCGCAACCGCGCGGTGCCGCCCGGCATGGTGCCGAGCCCGCTCGCGGTGGACTATTACGGCCAGCGCGCCTCCGCCGGCCTCCTGATCACCGAGGCGAGCCAGGTCTCGCAGCAGGGCCAGGGCTATCAGGACACGCCCGGCATCTATTCGAAGGAACAGGTCGAAGCCTGGCGCAAGGTCACCGATCGCGTGCACGAGCGCGGCGGCCGTATCTTCATCCAGATCTGGCATGTCGGCCGCATCTCGCATACCTCGCTGCAGCCGAATGGCGGCGCACCGGTGGCGCCGAGCGCGATCCGCGCCAAGACCAAGACCTTCGTGAACGGCACCTTCGCCGACGTGTCCGAGCCGCGCGCGCTGGAGCTGTCGGAAATCCCCGGGATCATCGAGGACTTCAAGCGCGGCACCGCGAACGCGCTGGCGGCCGGCTTCGACGGCGTCGAGATCCACGGCGCCAACGGCTATCTGCTCGACCAGTTCGCCAGGGACAGCACCAACAAGCGCACCGACGCCTATGGCGGCTCGATCGAGAAACGCGCGCAGCTGATGCTGGAAGTCTCCAAGGCGGTCGCCAAGGAGGCCGGCGCCGACCGCACCGGCATCCGCATCTCGCCGGTGACGCCGGCCAACGACGTCTCCGATTCCAATCCGCAGCCGCTGTTCGACCACATCGTCGACCAGCTCAACGCACTGAAGCTGACTTATATACACGTCATCGAGGGCGCGACCGGTGGCCCGCGCGACAACGTGGCCTTCGACTACGCCTCGCTGCGCAAGCGCTTCAAGCAGACTTACATCGCCAACAACGGCTACGACTTCGCGCTGGCGGAGAAGGTGCTGGAGGCAGGTGCGGCCGATTTGATCGCGTTCGGCAAGCCGTTCATCTCCAACCCCGATCTGGTGGAGCGGCTGAAGGCCGGCGCCCCGCTCAACGAATGGGACAAGGCGACCTTCTACGGCGGCGGCGCCAAGGGCTACACGGATTACCCGACGCTGAAGGCGACCGAACCGGCGGAGTAGAGTCAGCCTCGCTCCCTCGCAATCGTCATTGCGAGGAGCGAAGCGACGAAGCAATCCATGCTTCGTATTATGCTGCGAGGTGGATTGCTTCGCTTCGCTCGCAATGACGGGAACAGAAAGGCCGGGATCGCTCCCGGCCTTTTCTTGTGCGCGGCATTGCGATCCTACGCGTCGACTGCTTCGCCGCTCTCGACCTCCTCCGCGACCATGCGATCGAGGTTTTGATTCAGCCGCCGCAGCAGATCGAGCAACGTTGCGGCTTCGGCCGCGCTGAAGCCGGCCAGCGCCTGATCCTGGTTGCGATGGAGCGCCTTGCGCGCGGCCGGCAATTTCGCCCTCGCCGCCTTGGTCAGCGCGACCTGCTGGCTGCGGCCATCGCCCGGCATCGGCGTGCGCTGGATGAGGCCATCGCGCTCCATCCGCGCCAGGATCTGGGCCATCGACGGCTGCTCGACCTTCGCGGCGCGGGCGAGATCGCGCTGCGACATCGCCTTGCCGTCGCGCAACAGATAGAGCACCGGCAACTGGCCGATGCTGAAGCCGTGCGGCTTCACCCGCCGCTCGCCGAGCCGCAGGAAGCTGCGCGAGGCCATGTTGACCAGCGGCGCGGGGCGGTCGAACAGATCCCAATCGATCACGACATCACCATTTACATAGGCACCTATTTATACTAGATAGGTACCTATGTATCCTGATGTGCGCGTGGTGTCCATGAGTTCGCAACCAATTCGCATTGCTATCGTCGGCGGCGGCCCCGGAGGCCTGACGCTGGCCCGCCTGCTGCATATCGCCGGTATCGCGGCCACGGTGTTCGAGCGGGAGAGCTCGGCGACTGAGCGGCCGCAAGGCGGCACGCTGGACCCGCATGCCGAGAGCGGCCAGCTCGCCTTGGCGCGCGCCGGGCTCACCGACGGCTTCCGGCGCATCGCACGTTACGAGGACCAGGGCAGCCGGCTTTACGACAGCGACGGCCGGCTGCTGCTCGCGGACGACGACATGACCGGCGACCGTCCCGAGGTCGACCGCACCGCACTCCGCGATCTCCTGCTGCAATCATTGCCGCCGGATGCCGTCCGCTGGGATCGCGGCCTGCGCGAGGTCACGCCACGCCATGACGGACGTTACGATCTCGTCTTCGACGACGCGCGCGAAGGGCCGTTCGATCTCGTGATTGGCGCCGACGGCGCGTGGTCGCGGGTGCGGCCGCTGGTGTCGCGCTATCGGCCGCAATATAGCGGACTGACCTTCATCGAGTTCGGCATCGACGACGTCGATCGACGCTACCCGGTGCTGTCGCAGCTGGTCGGCCGCGGCAAGATGGGCGCGGAGAGCGCCGGCCGCAACCTGATCGTCCAGCGCAACGGCAACGCCCATCTGCGCGGTTACGCGATCTTCCGCGTGCCGCTCGAATGGGCCGAACGGCGCTTCGACGTCACCTCGCCATCCGGCATGCGCCAGGCGCTGCTCGGCGAATTCGCCGGCTGGGCTGACGCCCTGCTCGACCTGTTCCGCGCCAGCGGCGATCAGTTCGCGCTCCGCCCGATTCACGCGCTGCCGGTCGGCCATCACTGGACCAACCGGCCCGGTGTCACCTTGCTCGGCGACGCCGCGCATCTGATGTCACCGTTCGGCGGTGAAGGCGTCAACGCCGCGATGCTGGATGCGGCGGAACTGGCGGGGCACCTCGTGGGATCGCCGGATTGGCGCGAGGCGGTCCGCGCTTATGAGGCCGAGATGTTCGCGCGCGTCGCTGGGCCCGCCGGCGAGGCCGCCGAAGCCGCCGCGACCGAACTGTCGCATATCAGCCAGCAACTGACGCTGGCGCAGCACCATGCGCACATGCAGGTGCGCGCTGCGGCTGGACAATCCGCGGCGCGATAGACGCTGGCCATGCCCTCCGGCGCCGCATAGCATGGAGCGCATCGAGCCAGAAGACGTCACGTGCGGGAATGAGCAAGGACAACGCCGAGGATATCGTTCGACGCGCGACTGCCGCATTCAACGGCGGCCGGCATGACGAGGCGATCGCGCTCTGCGAGAGCGGGCTGTCGCGCCAACCCGGCGAGCCGATGCTGAACCATCTGTTGGCCGCCGTGCTCTTCGCCAAGGGCGAGATCGCACCGGCGCGCAGGCATGTCGAGGCGAGCCTTGCGCAGCGTCCCGACAATGCCGCAGCGCGGCTGCTCGCCGGCCGCCTCGCCCGCAGCGAAGGTGAATTCGACGCGGCCCTGACGCATCTCGACCGCGCCATAACGCTGAAGCCGCAGCGCGATGCATTCGTCGAGAAGGCGCGCACGCTGGATCTGGCCGGCCGCAAGGCGCAGGCGCGCGAAGCCTGGGAAGCGATCCTCAAGGCCATCCCCGAGCATCAGGAAGCCAATGCGCGGCTCGGGCGGCTGGCCTGGGAGGATGGTGAACTCGCCAAGGCTGCGAGCCTGCTTGCGCGCGCCACCACGAGCCCAGCGCCGGCTTCGGTGTGGTTCGACCTCGGCGTGGCCAAACAGGATCTGCGCGACCAGGATGGCGCGGCACACGCCTATCGCAAGGCGCTCGAGATCAAGCCGGATTTCGCTGAGGCCGCGCTCAATCTGGGGATCGCGTTGCAGGAGAGCGGCGAGCCCGACGCCGCGATGCAGGCCTTTGCGCGCGCCTATGGTCTGCGTCCAAAATTGTTCGGATCGATCGCGATGGCGCTGACCTCGGCCTCGCACGGCCGGCTGTGGCTCGATGAGCGCGCGTTGCGTATCGCGTTAGGTGGTTAGCCGTCCGCGCTTGGCGCGGAAATGCTTGCGGTAGACATTGGGCGCGGCCAGCACCTCACTAACGACCTTCTCATAGGCCTTGCTGTGCGCGTCGTCGAAGGCTTCGAACACCAGTTCGGGGGCCTCGCGCGGCACGGCGAAGCATTGCGCGACCGGCGTCCCCTTCGGCAACACACCGGCGAAATCAGGCTCCGTCCAGACTGCCGGGAAATTGATCCCGCCGTCGTGAAACCGGTCGGCATCGACGAGGCCCGAGATCAGCCGGAACGGCAGGTCGTCGCGATTGACCGGATGCGCCGCGAACAGCGACCAGCCCGGCTCGAGCTCGATGGTCCAGAAGCTGTTGAATTTCAGCGCGGCCTGCCCGTTGGCGAACGGCGCGCCGGCGAATTGCGCAGGCGGATGGAAGCTGAGCGGCGCGCGCGGATGGCCCTGCGTTGCCGGCTCCGGGATGTCCCAGTCCCATGCGAACGCGCCGTGCTCGACCCTGATATCGCAAGGCAGCGGGATCATGATCCCGTAGGCCATCGCATCGACGAACGGCGGACATTGCTTGACCGTGCGGATGTCGCGGTCATGGATATTGGAATGCGCCTTCGCCGGCATCGCGCGCAGCCAATCGGGCAGCGCAGTGCGGGCCGGGAACGGCCGCGGCAGATGCTCGGCAAGCCGCGGATCGCAGCGAAAAATCATGCGCATGGTGAACTCCCGGGATCATGATGCGATGACAAGGCGACGCATGATGACCTCATCGCGTCATTTGAGCACAATCCTGAAGGGGGCTCCACTCTCCCGGATACAAGCATCGATCGAGCAAAAAAGGCCGGGATTGCTCCCGGCCTTTCGCAGTTTTCGGATGGCGTGGGCGGTCAAGCCTTACCGCCTTACTTCGCTTCGGCGCGCTTGGGCGGGCTCGCCGGCCACGACTTGATCAGGGTGTCGTAGTCGATCGTTTCGCCCTTCGGCTTCTCGTTCGCGAGCTTGCGCTGCGGAGCGATGGTGCCGTCCTTTTCGGCCTTCTTGTACCAGTACTCGGCGGTTTCCTTCTTGTTCAGCTTCGGTCCGCAGGCACCCTGCACACCGGACTTCTCAAGACGCTCCATCACCGAATCCTGGGCCGCGGCGAGCGCGTCCATCGCAGCTTGCGGCGTCTTCGCACCGGACGACGCATCGCCGATGTTCTGCCACCACAGCTGAGCGAGCTTCGGATAGTCAGGCACGTTGTTGCCCGTCGGGGTCCACTGCACGCGCGCGGGCGAGCGGTAGAACTCGATCAGGCCGCCGAGTTTCGGCGCACGCTCGGTGAACGACTTGTCCCAGATGTCGGATTCACGGATGAAGGTGAGACCGACTTGGCTCTTCTTCAGGCTCGTCGTCTTGGAGACGATGAACTGCAGATAGAGCCAGGCCGCCTTGCGGCGATCCACCGGGGTCGACTTCAGGAGCGTGGCCGAACCCACGTCCTGGTAGCCGAGCTTCATGCCGTCCTTCCAGTACGAGCCGTGCGGCGACGGAGCCATACGCCACTTCGGCGTACCGTCCGCGTTCATCACGGCGATGCCCGGCTTCACCATGTCGGCGGTGAAGGCGGTGTACCAGAAGATCTGCTGGGCGATGTTGCCCTGCGAGGGCACCGGGCCCGACTCGGAGAAGGTCATGCCCTGGGCCTGCGGCGGAGCATACTTCTTCATCCAGTCGAGGTACTTGACGATCGAATAGACCGACGCCGGGCCGTTGACGTCGCCGCCACGCTCGACCGACGAGCCGACCGGACGGCAGCCTTCCATGCGGATGCCCCATTCGTCGACCGGCAGGCCGTTCGGGAGACCCTTGTCGCCGTTGCCGGCCATCGACAGCCAGGCGTCGGTGAAACGCCAGCCGAGCGAGGGATCCTTCTTGCCATAGTCCATATGGCCGTAGACCTTGACGCCGTTGATCTCCTTGACGTCGTTGGTGAAGAACTCGGCGATATCTTCATAGGCCGACCAGTTCACGGGCACGCCGAGATCGTAGCCATACTTGGCCTTGAACTTGGCCTTGTATTCCGGGTTGGTGAACCAGTCGTAGCGGAACCAATAGAGGTTCGCGAACTGCTGGTCGGGCAGCTGATAGAGGTGACCGTTCGGTGCCGTGGTGAACGACTTGCCGATGAAGTCGTCGATGTCGAGCATCGGGTCGGTGACGTCCTTGGCTTCGCCCTTCATCCACTCCGTCAAGTCGACCGCCTGGCCGTAGCGGAAGTGGGTGCCGATGAAGTCGGAGTCGTTGATCCAGCCGTCATAGACGTTCTTGCCGGACTGCATCTGGGTCTGGATCTTCTCGACGACGTCACCTTCCTGGATGATGTCGTGCTTGACCTTGATGCCGGTGATCTCCTCGAACGCCTTGGCGAGCGTGCGGGATTCGTATTCGTGCACCGTCAGCGTTTCGGAGACGACGTTGATCTCCATGCCCTTGAAGGGCGCAGCGGCCTTGATGAACCACTGCATTTCCTTCATCTGGTCGTCCTTGGAGAGGGTCGACGGCTGGAATTCGCTGTCGATCCACTTCTTCGCGGCCGCCTCGTCGGCGCGGGCCGGCGCGGCGATAGCCACTGATGCCACAGCCAGCGCGACGACGCTGGTCATGGTCAGAAGACTATCCTTGGTCTTTCTCAAGTGTCGCATGTTGATTCCTCCGGTTGCAGCGACAAACTAAGTACCCCAGGTCCGGGTAGACCCCGGATCTGCTCTTTTTCGCCTCTCAGACGGTGCGAAAGATCACCGCAGCTGAGGCAAGCGAAATCAGTGTTGCGAGCCACAGGCTCGAAATATCAATGCCCTCCCCGATCGGCAGGGTGAAAATCGGATCGGTGCCGACGAGGCCGATCCACAGCAAATGGATCACCGCCGCCAGCACCAGCGAGACGAACAGACGATCGCCGCGCGTGGTCGGAATCCGCAGTACGCCGACCCGCTCGGCTTCGGGATAGGCGATCGCGAGCCAGGTCATCATGCCGAGCGTAGAGGCAAGCAGCACGAAGAAGATCGCGGTGGGCCAGGTCCATGCCATCCATGCGATGGATTCCATGATTGCCTCCTAGACCCGGCCAAGCGCGAAGCCGCGCGCGATGTAGTTGCGGACGAACCAGATCACGAGCGCACCGGGGATGATGGTGAGCACGCCGGCCGCGGCCAGCAGGCCCCAGTCCATGCCGGCAGCCGAGACCGTCCGCGTCATGATCGCCGCGATCGGCTTCGCCTGCACCGAGGTCAGCGTGCGCGCCAGCAGCAGCTCGACCCAGGAGAACATGAAGCAGAAGAAGGCGGCGACGCCGATGCCGCTCGCGATCAGCGGCACCAGGATCTTGATGAAAAAGCGCGGGAACGAATAGCCGTCGAGGAACGCGGTCTCGTCGATCTCGCGCGGCACGCCGGAGACGAAGCCTTCGAGAATCCACACCGCCAACGGCACATTGAAGATGCAGTGCGCGAGCGCGACCGCCCACGGCGTATCGAACAGGCCGATCGCCGAGTAGAGGTTGAAGAACGGCAGCGCGTAGACCGCTGCCGGCGCCATGCGGTTCGACAGCAGCCAGAAGAATAAATGCTTGTCGCCGAGGAAGCGGTAGCGCGAGAACGCATAGGCCGCCGGCAACGCCACCGCGATCGAGATCACGGTGTTGATGACGACGTACTCCAGCGAATTGATGTAGCCGGAATACCAGCTCTCGTCGGTAAAGATACGCCGGTAGTGCTGCAGCGTCGGCGTATGCGGCCACAGCGTCATCGTCGAGACGATCTCGGCGTTGGTCTTGAAGCTCATGTTGACGAGCCAGTAGATCGGCAACAGCAGGAAGATCAGGAACAACGCCATGATGAGTCGACGACCGGGGATCGAGTGCATCAGGCCACTCCTTCCTTCGGTTTGAGCACGCCTGCGGGCTTGGGCGCGGCCGCTGGCTTGGGCTCGGCCGCCGGCTCGCCCTGCGCCACAGCCTTACGTTCGGTGCCGGCATTGGTCATCACGGTGTAGAACACCCAGCACACGATCAGGATGATCAGATTGTAGACCAGCGACAGTGCCGCGGCCTTCCCGAGGTCGAACTGGCCGAGCGCGATCTTGACGAGCTCGATCGAGACGAAGGTCGTCGAGTTGCCGGGCCCGCCGCCGGTGACCACGAACGGCTCGGTGTAGATCATGAAACTGTCCATGAAGCGCAGCAGCACTGCGATCAAGAGCACGCGGTTCATCTTCGGCAACTGGATCGCCTTGAACACCGCCCAGCGCGAGGCGCCGTCGATCTGCGCCGCCTGATAATAGGCGTCGGGAATCGACTTCAGGCCGGCGTAGCAGAGCAGCGCGACGAGGCTGGTCCAATGCCAGACGTCCATCACGATCACGGTGACCCAGGCGTCGATGTCGTTGGCGACGTAGTTGTAATTAAAGCCCAAGTGATTGAGCACATAGCCGAGCAGGCCGATATCGGGACGGCCGAAGATCTGCCAGATGGTGCCGACCACGTTCCACGGAATCAGCAGCGGCAGCGCGAGGATGACGAGGCAGGCTGCGACGCTCCAGCCCTCGCGCGGCATCGACAGCGCAACGACGATGCCGAGCGGCACCTCGATCGCAAGGATCACGGCGGAGAAGAACAAATTGCGGCCGAGCGAGGCCAGGAAGCGGCCGCCGAGATCGGTCGAGGGATCGAGCAGCTCCTTGAACCAGCCGACGCCGTTCCAGAAGAACTGGTTGTTGCCGAAGGTGTCCTGCATCGAATAGTTCACGACCGTCATCAGCGGCAGCACCGCCGAGAACGCGACCACCAGGAACACCGGCAGCACCAGAAACCAGGCTTTTTGGTTGATCGTCTTGTCCATCAGGCGACCCCTTCCACCAAATGGCTGTCGGCATAGACGTGGACATAGGCGGGATTGAAAACGAGACCGGCAGTATCGCCGGAGACCGAGAAGCCCGGCGGCACCCGCGCCGCGAGCTTGGTATTGCCGACGCGAACGCGGGCGAACTGGATGCGGCCGAGATCGTCGATCCGCTCAATGGTGGCCGACAGCAGCCCGGACGCCGGCGGCGCGACATCGACGAATTCCGGCCGCACGCCAATCTCGATCTTTGCGGCCTTCGGCAGCACACCATAGTTGCGGTGCAGGCCGATGACGTGCCGTCGATCCGCGCCTCGTGGCCCGAGACCTCGGCAGGCACGATGTTCATGCCGGGCGAGCCGATGAAGTAGCCGACGAAGGTGTGCGCCGGCTTGTCGAACAATTCGGCCGGCGTGCCGCTCTGCACCACGCGGCCGTCATGCATGACGACGACGGTATCGGCGAAGGTCAGGGCTTCAGTCTGGTCGTGGGTGACGTAGATCATCGTGAGGTCGAGCTCGCGATGCAGCGCCTTCAGCTTGGAGCGAAGCTGCCATTTCAGCTCAGGATCGATCACCGTCAGCGGTTCGTCGAACAGCACGGCGGCGACGTCGGAGCGCACCAGGCCGCGGCCGAGCGAGATCTTCTGCTTGGCGTCGGCGGTGAGCCGCGTCGCCTTGCGGTTCAGATACGGCGTGAGGTCGAGCAGACCGGCGATCTGCTTGACCCGTGCATCGACCTCGGCCTTGGCGATACCCCGGTTCTTCAGCGGGAAGGCCAGGTTCTCGCCCACCGTCATGGTGTCGTAGATCACCGGGAACTGGAACACCTGCGCGATGTTGCGCTTCTGCGTCGACAGCGGCGTGATGTCCTTGCCGTCGAACAGGATCTGGCCGCGCGACGGCGTCACGATGCCGGAGATCAGATTGAGCAGCGTGGTCTTGCCGCAGCCGGACGGGCCGAGCAACGCGTAGGCGCCGCCCTGCCGCCAGGTCATGGTGACCGGCTTCAGCGCAAAGGATTCCAGCGGCGCGTCGTTGCCGTTGTAGGACTGCGCGAGATCGACGAGGTCAATGCGGGCCATGAGGCATCTCCCTCACTTCGAAAAAGTTGTTGCGGGTGAAGCGACGAGGCGGTCGGCCGCGTCGAACACGAAGATGTTGCCGGGATCGAGCGCGGCGTCGAGCACCTGCCCGGGTACATATTCATGCACGCCGTGCAGCACCGCGACCCAGTTCGAATCGTGGACATGGACGTGGACGAAGCTCTCCGAGCCGGTGATCTCGGTCACGGTCACGGTGGCGGAGAATTTGTGGCGGCCGGCCGAAGCGTTCCCGACCTCGAGCTGATGCGCGCGGAAGCCGATCCGGTAGGCGCCGTCGGGCAGATTGGCGTAGAGCCCGGCCGCGGGCGCCTGCTCGCCGCCGGCATAGATCACCCGGTCGCCCTTCTTCTCGATGCCGATGATGTTGAGCGGCGGATCGGAGAACACCTGCGCGACCCGCAGCGTGTCGGGATGGCGGTAGACCTTCGGCGTCGCGCCGGTTTGCAGCGCCCGGCCTTCCCACATGCACACGGTGTCGCCGCCGAGCAGCAGCGCTTCCGACGGCTCGGTGGTGGCATAGACGAAGATCGCGCCCGACGCCTCGAAGATGCGCGGCAACTCGGCGCGCAGCTCCTCGCGCAGCTTGTAGTCGAGGTTGGCGAGCGGCTCGTCGAGCAGCACCAGGTCGGCGCCCTTGACCAGCGCGCGCGCGATCGCGGTGCGCTGCTGCTGGCCGCCGGAGAGCTGCAGCGGCGTGCGCTTGAGGTAGGGCTCGAGCCGCAACAGGGCGGCCGCCTCCGCGACGCGCTTCTCGATCTCGGCCTTCGGCTTGCCCTGCACCCGCAGTGGCGAAGCGATGTTCTCGTACACCGTCAACGAGGGATAGTTGATGAACTGCTGATAGACCATCGCGACCGAGCGCTGCCGCACGTCGGCGCCGGTGACATCCTTGCCGTCGACCAGCACGCGGCCGGTGGCCGGCTTGTCGAGGCCGGCGAGCAGCCGCATGATCGAGGTCTTGCCGGACAGCGTCGGCCCGAGCAGCACGCTGAGCGTGCCACGCTCCAGCGTCAGCGACACATCGCGGATGGTCGGAATGCCATCCACGGTTCGCGTGACATTCTGCAGTGTAACGCTCATGCCCGTCCTCCCGCTTCGCGGAGGGGACGTTCACCGGACACGTGGTTGGCGGCCATCCACTCGTCGAGCGCGGCGATTTCACCCGCCGTCATCCGCAAGCCCAGCTTGGATCGTCGCCAGACGACATCTTCCGCAGTCCGAGCCCATTCGTTCGCCATCAGGTACCGGACTTCACTCTCCGTCAAGGTGGCGCCGAAGGAACGGCCGAGATCTTCAGCCGATGCTGCATTGCCGAGGACCTTGCCGGCGCGCGTGCCGTAGGCGCGCGCGAGACGGTTGGCATGGGGCTGCGCGAGGAATGGATGGTTGCGAACCAGCTCGGCGGCGAGCGCCGCGACCGCCGACACATCCATGTCGCCGCCGGGCAACGGCGCCTTGCCGGTCCAGCCCTCCTGCGCTTTCGCGCCCTTGAGATAAGGCGCGAGCCGCTCCAGCGCCTCTTCGGACAGCCGGCGATAGGTCGTGATCTTGCCGCCGTAGATCGAGAGTAGCGGCGCACCGCCGGGCGTATCGAGCTCGAACACGTAATCGCGGGTCGCGGCCTTGGCCTCGCTCGCGCCGTCGTCATAGAGCGGACGCACGCCGGAGTAATTCCAGACCACGTCCTGCGGCTTGACCGGCTTGGCAAGGTATTCGCTGGCGGAGGCGCAGAGATACTCGATCTCCTCCTGCGTCGCCTTCACCTTGGCCGGATCGCCGTCATAGTCGCGATCGGTGGTGCCGATCAGCGAGAATTCGTCCTGATAGGGAATCACGAAGATGATACGGCCGTCGGCGTTCTGGAAGATGTAGGCGCGGTCGTGGTCGTAGAGCTTGGGCACCACGATGTGGGAACCCTGCACCAGCCGCACCTTGGCCCGCGCGTTGACGCCGCCGCCCAACGCCAGCACCTGCTCGACCCAGGGACCGCCGGCATTGACCAGCACGCGCGACTTGATCGTCTCACGCGAACCGCTCGTCGTGTCCTCGACCGTGACGCGCCAGACGCCGTCGACCTGCCGGGTCTCGACCGCGCGAGTGCGGGTGCGGATCTCGGCGCCGCGATCGGCGGCATCGCGCGCGGTCAGCGCAACCAGCCGCGCGTCGTCGACGAAGCAGTCGGAGTATTCAAAGCCCTTGGTGTAGCGGCCGGGGATCAGCGGCTTGCCGACCACATCGCGCGTCAAATCGACCGAGCGCGTCGCCGGCAGCAGATGCCGGCCGCCGATATGGTCGTAGAGGAAGAGGCCGAGCCGCAGCAGCCAGGCCGGGCGTAGGCCCGCGTGGTGCGGCAAAACGAAACGCAGCGGGCGAATGATATGCGGCGCGATCTGCCAGAGGATCTCGCGCTCGATCAGCGCCTCACGCACCAGGCGAAACTCGTAATATTCGAGATAGCGCAGGCCACCATGCACGAGCTTGGTCGACCAGGACGACGTCCCGCTGGCCAAGTCATTCATTTCACAGAGGAAAACAGAATTACCCCGGCCCGCCGCATCGCGCGCGATGCCGCAGCCATTAACGCCGCCTCCAATGATGGCGAGGTCGTAAATCTGATCCAAAGAACGCTTCCCCCGGCAACCGCCTTCACTTTGACGGTTTTACTTTCGGATTGGAGTAGATCACAACCAAAAACGAAAGCAAAGCGAAAATGGGGAACTTTAGCTGGGGATTTTTTGGGCGGGATGATCGCAGCGGGGGCACAAATCTCGGACCGTCGCCGCGCGCACGGCCTCGCCGACGGCACTTATCCACCCCTGGAGGGGGAGGGTGAAGCGAGCGCGCTGCTATCGTGGTTGTGGCCGACGAGTTAGCGAAGACACGAGCTACGCGCTGCGCAGTGTCGCCGGTGTCGCGTCGGCGCCATTGTCGTCGATGTCGACGGCCGGCTTGTCCATCGCGACGACCACCTCGATCCCTCTGCTATGGCAGATGTTGGCGAGGCCCGCAGGCAAGGGCGAGTCGGTGACGAAGGTCTGGATCTGGCTCATATGCGCGATGCGCACCGGCGCGCTGCGGCGGAGTTTTGTCGCATCCGACACCAGCATCACATTGCGCGCGTTGGCGATGATCGCCTGCGCGACCTGCACCTCGCGATAGTCGAAGTCGAGCAGCGCGCCCTCCTCGTCGATCGCGGACGCGCCGATGATAGCGTAATCGACCTTGAACTGGCCGATCAGCTGCGTCGCCGTGGAGCCGACCACCGCACCGTCGGCGCGGCGCACCGTGCCGCCCGCCACCACCACCTCGATGCGCGGATGACGGTACAGCAGCATCGCGACGTTGAGGTTGTTGGTGATGACGAGCAGGTCCTCGTGCGAGGTCAGCGCGCTGGCGACCTCTTCCGTGGTGGTGCCGATGTTGATGAACAGCGAGCAACCATTCGGAATCCGCGCGGCCGCGGCGGCGCCGATCGCCTTCTTCTCCTCGGCGGCGACGAAGCGCCGCGCCTCATAGGCGAGGTTCTCGACACCCGAGGCGATGATCGCGCCGCCATGGATGCGGGTCAGCGACCGCTCGTCGCAGAGATCGTTGAGGTCCTTGCGGATGGTCTGCGCCGACACCTCGAACCGCTTGGCAAGGTCTTCGACCATGACCCGGCCGAATGCACGTGCGATGTTGAGGATTTCAGTCTGGCGATGGGAGAGTCCGGCCACGGCGGCCCCCTTGAAACGGCTATTGGTGGAGCATGATCATTTCGGAAAACCGGCTTCCACTTTTCCGGATCATGCTCTCGCCCATGGTGCGACCGTTCGGCACCGAGGTCAACGAGCAAGCATCGCCGGGGTTAAGAACTGCGTTGCAGCAATGCCGATTTACCAAGTCACGGCTTACCAAGTCATGGCCGACGCAACCAGGCGGATCAATTCCGGATCGTCGAACGCCCGGGCGCTGGCGACTGCGCCGGCCGCGAGCAGATCGGCATGACTGAGCCCGGTTCGCATCCCGATCGTCGTGATGCCCGCCGCCGTCGCGGACTGAATGCCGGAGCGCGAGTCCTCGAACGCCAATGACGCCGATGCCGCCGCATCCGCGAGGCGCAGCCCCTCGAGATACGGCGATGGGTGCGGCTTGCCGTGCGCCAGCTCGTCGCCGATCACGAGCGCCTTGAAACGGTGCGCGATGCCCAGTCCCGAGAGCAGCAGTTCGGCATTCGGGCGCGGCGCATTGGTCACCGCCACCATCGGCACGCCCGTGCGATCGGCGCGGTCGAGCAGCGCCATCAATCCCGGCACCGGCACGATCTGGCCGCTGACCAATTCGCGGAAGATCCGCTCCTTCTCGCTGAGGATGGCGGCGCGGCGCTCAGGCGGCTCGTGGGCGAGGAAGCGCTCGCCGATCGATGCGTTGGAGAAGCCTTGCAGCTCCCTGCCGAAACGCGCGTGATCGAACGAGTGTCCATGCGGGCCGAGCACCCGATTGAACGCGGCCAGATGGAGCGGATCGGTGTCGGCGAGCGTGCCGTCGATATCGAACAGCAGCGCTCCTCGTATCTGCGACGCTTGGCGTGCCTGCGACGCTTGTTGTGTCTGCGACGCTTGGCCTTGTCTCTGCGACATCCGGGAGAAGCTTCCGTGAACCCGGATGCATCAATACAGCCTCTTGCGGCGCGCGCAAACGGCACACCGCAGCTCAATGGCCGATCAGGAAGCGACCTGCAAAATTTGCCCAGTGACAAGGCGTCGCGCCGCACGCTCGGCCTCGCGTGCGTTGCGGAAGATTTGGCCTTCAAGGGCCTGGAAAAGGTGCGAGGCTGCGAAAAACGCGTACCCGCGTGCGTCGCGCACCACGATACCCGCGGTCTGTGAATTTACCTCGATCACGTAGCAGTCTGACATTATTGGCCTCGGTTTGATTCCGGGCCGACAACGGTGTCACTGCCTGTTTGTTCCTAGCTTTATTTGCGAACCGAGGCGCCATTTTTGCAATCAGGCAGCGCTCCGGTCTCAGTTTCGACGCGTTTTACTCGCGCCGAATCAGCGGCGTTTTCGTGCGAAAAACGTCAGGTCGAAATCGTCGCGCCGTCGCGCTGGATCGGTTGCGGATGGCCCTGCTCGTCGATCGAGACGTAGGTGAAATTGCCGTCGGTGACGAGGATCGACTGCTGCTCGCGGCGGCGCAGCACCCAGGCTTCGAGATGCACCGTGATCGAGGTGCGGCCGACACGCACGAGATTGGCGTGCACCGAGACGAGATCGCCGACATAGACCGCCTTGCGGAAGTTCATCGCATCGATCGCGACCGTTACCGTGCGCGACTTCGCGACCTTGGAGGCGAACACGCCGCCGCCGACGTCCATCTGGCTGAGCAGCCATCCGCCGAAAATATCGCCATTGGCATTGGTATCGGCCGGCATCGCCAGCGTGCGGATGCAGAGATCGCCCTGCGGCTCGTTGCCGCTGATCGGCGGCGCGTGCATATGGGTATCGGTATCGGTCACTTGAAGCCCTCCCAGCCGGTATCCGGCGCAAATCGACCGCCGAACTTGCGCATCAGCGATTGCATCGTCGAGATGATATTGTCGACGCCTCGGCTGCGCGCGTAATTGAGCGGGCCGCCGCGGAACGGGGCATAGCCGGTGCCGAAGATCATCGCGCCGTCGACCATATCGGGATCGTCGACGATGCCCTCGCGCAAAGCGGCGACGCAGACATTCGAGATCGGCAGCACCAGCCGATCGATCATCTCGTCGCTCACCTTCGGGCCGGTCTCCGGCAGCGGCGTCTTCTCCGCCTTGCCGTCCTTCCAGGTATAGAAGCCCTTGCCGGTCTTGCGGCCGAGCTCGCCCTTGGCGACTTTCTCGCGCAGCCACGCCGGCGTCGGCGGCAGCGTGTCACCGAACTTCGAGCGCAGCATGTCGCCGACGTCGAGGCAGATATCGAGGCCGACCTGGTCGCAAGCTCGATCGGGCCCATCGGCATGCCGAACTCGATCGCGGCCGCGTCGATCAGGCGCTGGTCGGTCTTCTCGTCCAGCATCATCATCGCTTCCAGCATGTAGGGCGTCAGCGCGCGGTTGACGAGGAATCCCGGCGAGCTCTTCACCGGCAGCGGCAGACGGTCGATGGCGCCGACGAAGGCGAGCGCCTCCTTGAGCATGGCGGCATCGGTGCCGTCATGGCTGACGACCTCGACGAGCTGCAGCCGCGACACCGGATTGAAGAAATGCAGACCGAGCAGCCGCTCCGGCCGTGCCAGCGTGGTGCGCAGATCCTGTAGCGGAATGCTCGACGTATTGGTGGCGAGGATCGCGCCCGGCTTCATCCTCGGCTCGAGCCCGGCATAGACCTTCTGCTTCAGCTCGAGCTTTTCCGGCACCGCCTCGATGATCACATCAGCGTTGCGCACGCCCTCGCCGTCCATGTCGGGGATCAGCCGGTCGAGCGCGTCGCGCTGGTCGATCTTCCTGCGCATGATCTTGCCGAACAGCTCGGACGCCCGCTTCATCGCACCCGCGATCGGCTCGGCCTTCATGTCGGCCAGCGTGACCCGCATGTCCTGGTTGGCGCACCAGGCCGCGATGTCGCCGCCCATCGCGCCGGCGCCGATGACGTGGACGTGCGCAACCTTGTTGCCGGTGCCGGCCACCTTCTTCATCTGCTCGCGCAGGAAGAAGACGCGGATCAAATTCTGCGCCGTCGGCGTCACCATCAGATTGGCAAAGGACGCCTTCTCCGCGTTGAGCATCGCCGAGCGGTTGCCGGCATGCTTCTCCCAGAGCTCGATCAGCGCATAGGGCGCCGGATAATGCTTGCGCGGCGCCGCCTTCTCGGCCTCGCTAAGTATCCGCGAGGCAAGGAAGCCCCTGACCGGACCCGAATTGAGCAACGAGTTGAGCACGCCGGGCCTGGCGCGCTTCAGCCGGCCGAACACCGCATCCTTGATCGCATTGCGGACATGGCGTTCCTGGGTGACGGCATCGACCAGACCGAGCGACTTGGCGCGGCGCGCGTCGATCGTCTTGCCGGTCAGCATCAACGTCATCGCCTGCATCGGGTTGACCAGCTCGGTGAAGCGCACGGTGCCGCCAAGGCCGGGATGCAGGCCGAGCATCACCTCGGGAAAGCCGAACCTGGCATCGTCGATCGCGATCCGCATCTGGCAAGCGAGCGCGACCTCGAGCCCGCCGCCGAGGCAGAAGCCATGGATCACGGCGACCGACGGCACGCGCAGCGCCTCCAGGCGATCGATCACCGCATGCGCGCGGCCGATCTGGGTCTCGACCGCGCCGGGGTCGGTGACGCCGCGAAACTCGTTGACGTCGGCACCGGCGATAAAGCCGCTCTTCTTGGCCGAGCGGATCACGAGGCCGGTCGGCCGCTGGTTCTCCAGCGCCGTGACGATGGCGTCGAGCTCTTCGAGCAGATCGGCGGACAGCGTGTTGGCGCTGGCGCCGGCGCGGTCGAACAGCAGCCAGGCGATGCCGTCCTCGTCGCGGGTCAGCTTGAAATTCCTGTAGGGGCTGTCGGCAGCCGGCTTCGGCCCGAGCTCCAGCACGCGGTCGGCGAGAAGGTCCATGATCCGTGAATCCATGATCACACCATCTCAATCAACATCGCGCCGCCCTGCCCGCCACCGATGCATTCGGTGGCGACGCCGCGCCTGGTACCGAGCCGCTTCATCGCATTGACCAGATGCAGCACGATGCGATTGCCACTGGTGCCGACGGGATGGCCGAGGCTAATCGCGCCGCCATCGACATTCAACTTCGCGCGGTCGATCTCGCCGGCCGCGCCGTCAAGTCCCAAAATCTCGCGGCAGAACTTGTCGTCGTTCCAGGCCGCGAGACAGCCGAGCACCTGGGTGGCAAAAGCCTCGTTCAGCTCCCAGGTCTCGACGTCCTGCAAGGTCATGCTGTTGCGCTTGAGCAGCGCGCTCGCCGACAGCACCGGGCCAAGGCCCATGATCGACGGATCGAGCGCCGACCACTGGCTGTCGAGGATGACGGCCTTCGGCGTCAGTCCGTGCTTGGCCACCGCGTTCTCGGACGCCAGGATCACCCAGGAGGCGCCGTCGGTGATCTGCGAGGAATTGCCGGCGGTGACCTGACCCCATGGGCGCTCGAACACCGGTTTCAGCTTTGCCAGCGTCTCGGCCGTCGAGTCCGGCCTGACGCCATCGTCATGATCGTAGAACTTGCCGTCGCGCGAGAATGCGGTCTCGACCTCGCCCTTGAGGAAGCCCTCCTTCTGCGCGTTGGCCAGCCGCTGATGGCTCTCGGCGGCGTAAGCGTCGGATTGCGCGCGGGTGATGCCGAAGAGATAGCCGACCTTCTCGGCGGTCTGGCCCATGTTGAGCTCGGTGATCGGATCGGTCAGCCCGCGCTCGAGGCCGATGATCGGCTTGAAGTAGCTCGGCTTCACCTTCAGCGCCGCGGCGATCTTGGCACCCAGTCCCTTGGCACCGGCAAAGCCCGCAAACCAGCGCACGCCGGAATTGGGCCAGACCAGCGGCGCGTGGCTCAACGCCTCGGCGCCGCCGGCGAGGATCAGGTCAGAGATGCCCTCGCGGATATAGCGGTAGCCGGTGTCGATCGATTGCATGCCGGAGCCGCAATTGATCTGCACCGTGAAGGCGACCATCTGCTCGCCCACGCCGAGCCGGAGCGCCGCGACCCGCGCCGGGTTCATCTCGTCGGCGATCACGTTGACGCAGCCGAGGATGACCTGGTCGAACGCGGTGGGCGCGAACGGCTGCCGCGCCAGCAGCGGCCGGCCGCATTGCACGGCGAGATCGACCGGGGTGAACGGGCCGGGACCGGAGCGCGCCTTCAGGAACGGCGTCCGGCTGCCGTCGACGATAAAGACTGGTCGCGCCATCAGCTCGCCGCCCTCTGCTCACCGAGCTCCTGGAAGAACTGATGCACGTCGGCGGATTTCTTGTAAATCGGGGACAGCGCCTCGGGCGCAAAATCATCGACTTCGATGACTTTTGCTGCGGCCTCGTGGGCGGCGGCGAGCTTCTCGCCGTCATCCCGGGTGATGACGCCCTTCCTGACCGCCTCCTGCCAGTCATGCAGGCGGGCCGCGCGCAGCTGCTTGGCCGCATCCTCGGCGGTGGTAACGAGGCGGAAGGCCTTCTCCAGCCGCGCGATGCCGCCGTCGTCCTCGACAAAGGCGAGATCCGGCGTCAGGCGATCGCGCGCCGCGGATGGCGACAGCACGAGCTGGGCGCACAGATGCACAACGCGATCAGACGGGCCGGTGACGCGCGCGCCGAACGGCTGGATCAGGAATTTCAGCAGCCACCCCACCGGACGGTTCGGCAGGTTGGCGAGGATTTCCGCAAAGCGGTTCTCGATGGTCCTGAAGCCCGACGCCATGCACCATTCGAGCGCTGGCAGATCCTCCTTCTGGCGGCCCTCGTCCTGCCAGCGCTTCAGCGCGGCGGAGAGCAAATAGAGCTCGGACAGGATGTCGCCGAAGCGCGCGGAGAGCATCTCCTTGCGCTTCAGCGCGCCACCGAGGGTGAGCAGCGCCATGTCGGCGCACAGCGCGAACGCCGATGAGTAGCGCGACAGCTGGCGATAGAACTTCGTTGCATCACCGGCGTCCGGCGCCGGCGCGAACAGGCCAAAGCTCCAGCTGCGGCCCCAGGCGCGGAACATGGTCGCAAAGCTGTGGCCGACATGCTTCCAGAACGCGGTGTCGAACGCAGTCAGGCCCTTGTCGCGATCGGGCTCACTGAGCGCGTTCATCTCCTGCAACAGGTAAGGATGCGCGCGGATCGCGCCCTGCCCGAACACGATCAGATTGCGGGTCAGGATGTTAGCGCCCTCGACCGTGATGCCGACCGGCACCGAGCGGTAGAGCCCGCCGAGATAGTTCTGCGGCCCGTCGATCACGGCCTTGCCGCCGTGGATGTCCATCGCGTCATCGATCGCGATCCGCATCCGCTCGGTGGCGTGCAGCTTCATGATGCCGGAGATGACGGCGGGGTGGTGCCCCTCGTTCAGCGCAGCACAGGTCAGCCGCCGCGCGGCGTCGAGCAGATAGGCGGTGCCGGCGATGCGGGCCAGCGGCTCCTCGATGCCCTCGAACTTGGAAATGGAAATGCCGAACTGCTCGCGGATGCGGGCATAGGCGCCGGTGGTGCGCGCGGCATAGGCAGCGCCTGCGGCCGACAGCGACGGCAGCGAGATGCCGCGGCCGGCAGCGAGCGCCGTCATCAGCATCTTCCAACCTTGGCCGAGCCGCTCCTGGCCGCCGATGATGTAGTCGAGCGGGATGAAGACGTCCTTGCCCCAGTTCGGGCCGTTCTGGAACACCTGCATCGCCGGCAGATGGCGGTGGCCGACCGAGACGCCGGGCAGATGGGTGGGGATCAGCGCGACCGTGATGCCGAGCTCTTCCTCGTTGCCGACGAGGTGATCGGGATCATAGGCCTTGAAGGCAAGGCCGAGCAGCGTCGCGACTGGCCCCAGCGTGATGTAGCGCTTGTGCCAGTTCAGCCTCAAGCCCAGCACTTCGCGGCCTTCGAAATTGCCCTTGCAGATGATGCCGGTGTCGATCATCGACGCGGCATCCGAACCGGCCTCCGGGCTGGTCAGTCCGAAGCAGGGAATGTCCTGGCCCGCGGCCAAACGCGGCAGCCATTTGTCCTGCTGCTCCCTGGTGCCGAAGCGCATCAGGAGTTCACCCGGCCCGAGCGAGTTCGGCACCATCACGGTGACCGCCGCGGTCAGCGAGCGCGACGAAATCTTGCGCACCACTTCGGAATGCGCATAGGGCGAGAAGCCGAGGCCGCCGAACTCCTTCGGGATGATCATGCCGAAGAATTTCTTGGCCTTGATGAAGGCCCAGACCTCGGGCGGCAAATCGCGCCATTCCCAGTTGATCTTCCACTCGTCGAGCATCGTGCAGAGCTCGTCGACCGGACCGTGCAGGAACGCGTTCTCCTCGTCGGTCAGTTTGGCCGGCGCGAACGCCAGCAGTTTCGACCAGTCGGGATTGCCGGTGAAGAGATCGGCGTCCCACCAGACGTCGCCGGCTTCCAGCGCCTCGCGCTCGGTGTCCGACATGGTCGGCAGCACGCCACGCGCCCAGGAGAAGATCGGCTTGGAAAGGTAATCGCGGCGGAAGCTCATGGTGGGGTCCTCATGGATCGGCGGCGCGGATGCATAATCTTATCGGAAACTGCCGGTCCCCGGTGAACACTTCGCTGTTCAAATAAAGCGAAATTGACGCGGCCAGGCCGCCGTTTGTTAACGGCAGGGCGCGCGTTCAGTTCCGAAAGCTGAGGTGCGACAATCAGGTAGCGGGATGGCGCAGACGGGATGAAGCCAAGTTCGATCGGCCTTCCGGCTCCCTACACCTCTCCCGCTTGCGGGGAGAGGTCGACGCGCGTAGCGCGGCGGGTGGGCTCCTTCCACGATACGACTCGTGGAGAGAGCCCTCACCCCAACCCTCCCCCGCAAGCGGGAGAGGGAGCGCAGTTTCCTGCGCGGTTACAGCGTGATCTAATCTGACT
>NZ_LFLZ01000019.1 GCF_001189845.1 Bradyrhizobium tropiciagri | reverse complement strand
AAACCGAGACCGCGCCAAACCGATTCAACCAAAACTCATCCCGCTTCAGTTCACCACCTGCCGCCGCTCGTCCGGCGTCAGCTTCTTCAACTGCTCCGCGTTCAACTGGCCATCGCCGATCAACTGAAAGGCGCTGTTCGGATCGTATTGGCTTTGCTTGTCGTTGCCGCGCCGCTTCGGCTCATCGCCGCCGTCGCCCCCGCCGTAGCCGAGCACTTCGACGATGATGACGGAGGGCTGATCGTTGGCGCGTTGCGGTGGCACTTCGGCTTGCTTGGCAGCGGCCCCCGCCGTGTTCGAGGCTTCGCTCAAGGCGCCCATGTTAGGGGCCTGTACCACCGGCACGCCGATCACGCCACCCTGCGCCTGGATATTAGCGGCGTTGACGATATGTAGCGCAGCGATGTTGACGAAGCTCGAGGCGCGGATGCCGGCCTCGCCCGCATCGACGGTGCCGAGCGGTGCGATCAGATCGACCGTGCCGCGCGGTACCTCCGGGATCGGTTGCAGCGTTGCGATGCCGGCGCCGCTCGACGGCACCACCGGCGATATCGTGATGTTGCCGTAGCTGTCGTAGGCCCGCTTGGGCGGCGTATAGAGCACCGTGGTCTTGGCGCCGCGGCCGGCGTTGATGTCGCCCTCCGCCGACCAGATCACGATGTTGCCGCCGAACGTCGTCATGATGCGCGACAGGCCCATCAGCACGCTGTTCTGCGAATAGATCTGGATGTTGCCCGCGCCTTGCGTGATCAGGCCCGCATCGGCGCCCGGCAGCAGCCCCTCGGTCCCGATCGTGACACCGCCGCCCGGCGTCAAGAACTGGATGTCGCCGCCGAAATCGGTGTGAACGAAGCCGCTTCGAATGGCGTAGTTCACACCCGCACCAGACGCCGCCGTGAACATCGTGATGTCGCCACGATAGGCCCCACCATGCGGGAACAGCGCCGCGATCGCCTCGCGTCCGCGCAGATAGGAACCGGTGCGCGGGCCATTCGTATCGGTGTATTCGCGCCCGCCCGCAGTCAGCTCGGCATAATAGACCTGCCGCAGGAAGACACGCTGCTGTGCATCCGGCAGCGTGAAGAAGTAGCCGAGCGCATCGGCCTTGGCCCCGCTATAGCCGAAGCGCTCCGTCAGCCAGTCGTAAAGCTCTTCACTGTAGGTCTTCGCCACCTTGCCATGCTGGTCGGCGAGCGGCCCGGCGCCTGCGAGATTGCTCGGATCGAGATAGAGCCTGGCAAAGCCGGCCCAGTCGACCTGCCCGACGCCGATCTCGCCCGCGCCGACGCCGGCCTGCATGACCACGTTGGCGCCCGGCCGCTTGTCGCCGGCGGCCAGCGCCCCGATGCTTTCGACCGTCGCGATCGACCCCTGATAGATGTTCTTCGCCGCCGTGATCTCGAGCGTGCCGGGACCGGCAATCGCCCAGCCTCCGCTGACGCCAGTGTTGACTCCGGGCCAGCCTGCAAAAATGACACTGCCACCGGCCGCGATGATGGACACATCATTGGGATCGTTGTGGAGGATCAGGCCCTTTGTATCGACGATGTCACCGCCAGCAAGCATCCGCAGCGGTCCTGCCGCCTGATAATAAACATCGCTGGAGGCAACGCCGTCAGTGGTCTTCCGCACCGTAATGATCTGCCCATAGGTGATCCCGGTGATATCGCCGTTGACCGCATAGATGCGTGCCGGGTCGCCCTGGATTGGCGCGGGGTTATCCTTCACCGTGTTCGCGCCAAAGGCAAAGGGGTACCCACCCGTTGCATAGGAGTAGACAGGGAGTCCTGCAAGCAGGTCGTTCACCAGAGCATAATTGCCCCAATAATTGAAGGCCGTGATGAGCTGTCCCCCCGGTTGGTCGATCGAGATCGCCCAAGCAGGGTGGAATGGTGTTGCGAGAGCCGATGTCGGCGCCATCGACGCTCCGATGGCGTTCGTGGTGCTGAAGATCGATCCTTCCGCCAGCATCTCGAACGCGCCGTTCTCCGACGGCAGCAGCATTCCACCCAACGAGTTGTAGATGTTGCCGTTCGCGGCGATCGCCCGCACGGTCGAAGGCAGGAACGGGAAGCCTAATGACGCACTGCCCGGCGCGAGCGAACCGCCCGCGGCGAACATGTTGACGGCGGTTTCCCCCGTCCACAGCGTGAACCAGCTGGCGCCCTGGCCGCTCGTGCTGCCGTTGGCGGCGGCCGTCACGCCAGTGACGCCGATCCGGCCCGGATCGAGAATGTTTCCGACAGCCAGATCGCCGCGTGCGCGGATGTTGATCACACTGTCGCCTGGCGCGAAGTCCCCGCCGCCGACCGTGGTCATCGAATAGGACGTCAGCGGATTGATCGGCCGCGGGTCTGTGCCAAAATCATTGCGGACGTTGCTCGCGACCATGCTGCCGAAATCGCCCGTCGCGACATCCATCGCACCGCGCAGGTTGACGAATTGATTGCCGCCGGTGCCGATATCGCCCGCTTTCACCGACAGCGTGCCCCCGCCGGTCTGCACCAGGCTGCCATCCGCCATCACGCGGCCGCTGCCGCCGACAGAGACGATCACACCACGGCCCGCGTCACCAATCGTGCCGCCGGCCTGCAACGTGACATTGCCGCCGCCGAGCGTACCGAGGCCGGAGAAGGCGGAGAGGTCGAAGGACATTCCACCACCGTTGAGAGTGGGACTGTACGTATAGCTGCCGAAGTTGATGCCCCAGGCGGTCCGCTGACCGATCTCCGAACCGCCCTGGCGCCACAGCCAACTTCCGATTTCGGTCCCTCGATTCGCCAGCGTGCCTTTGACATCGGCTTGCGCGACAAGCAAGAAATCGCCGCCATGCTCGGGGTAGTACATGCGCTCCGCGCCGAGCGTCGGTTCGTAGTTCATGTTCGCCGATCCCAGCACCGTGCCGTCGGCCAATTTACCTCGGTCGAGGTTGTAAGGATCATTCGCTGCCGTCCCGGTCTCTCTGATCGCGGTGCCGGCCGTGTAGACGCCGAACGGCGTCATCTGATCGTAGTTGCCGCCGGCGAGAATCTCGAGATCACCCGTGCCGGTGCGCACGACGCTGACGCCTGGTGTCGTCGGCTTGTTGATGGTGACGGTGAACGGATCGTTCAGCACCACGTTGCCTGAACCGGCAAGCGCGTCGGCCGTTCGCAGCATCCGGCTGTCGGCGCTCGCAAGATCCGCGCCGCCCACCAGCCGCATCGACCAGGATTGCGTACCCGCCGCGAGCATGGGGGCGGTCGGCCAGACCTGGCGATCGCCCGGTCCGATCAGATTGATGTTCGTCATGCCGGCCGGCAGCACCGTACCCTTGGGCAGCAGCGTATCGGCGCTAAACGTGTATCCCCCAAACAGGACAAGACTGATCCCCGCCGGCAGATTCACAGGCTGAAGCGCCAGACTGTTGAAGCTATTGATGAAGATCGGCCCTGTAAAATAGACGCCCTTCTCGAACACGGTGCCGGCCGGAAATACCGTGTTGCGCAGAATCGTATCACCCGGATTGTAGGTCATGTCCGGTGTTATGATGTGTCCGCCATTCAGCTTCCTGGTTTGAACAGGTGGTCCTCTCACCGTGAAGTCCTCCGCCAACGTGATTGCGACGGGAAGTGGATTTGCGGCGCTCGGGCTCTCCGTGATGCTTCCGTTGTCGAGTTGCAGCGCCATATTGATTGTGCCGTCGCTCGAAATGGTCGAACCATTGCCGAGGACCACTCCACCCGTCTTGACCGTGTAGTCGGCCGACAGGGTGCCGGAGGCAAGCACGGTCACCGCATCTGGTGACGCCGGTGGCGGTGCGAAGCCGTCGTTGATGCTGCCATTGATCTTGAGATCGCCGGCGGCACGCACCACGAGCACCCCAGGCTCGCCGGAGCCAAGCACGGCCGGGTTGGCATTTGGCCCGTAGCGATAACCGGAAAAGTCGAGATCGCCCTTGGTCGAGAGATCGCCATCCGAGGTGATGGCAACGCCCGGCCGCAGATGGAAAGCCGAGCCATAGGCCGCGAGCCCGGCCACGCGGTTCCGCAAGTCGCCATTCTGAAGCGCGGCATTGATGAATGCCGCACTGTCGGCATTGAGGCCATCAAGGTAGGCTTGGTCGATGACGCTGCCGCCCGGAAGGTCATAGCTGCGGAAGCCGTTCACCGCGATGCTGCCGGCGCCGCGAATATCGAGCGGGCCGCGCGCATCGACCGCGATATCATTGGCGCCCGCACCGTCGCCACCAGTTCCGCCCCGGCGCGGCGCGTTGAGTTCGAGCTTCCCCCGCGAGACGCCGTCCGGCGAGCTCGTGTCGATGGTCGCGCCCGCGGCCAGCACCATGGTGCCGCGCGTGGTGGTGAGCTCGACGTGCGCGGTGTTGTTGGATTCGATCGGCGCGCCGTAGCTGTCGGTCTGCAGCACGTTGCCGTGGACATCGAGCACTGCATTCGCGGCAAGCCTGAGATCGCCGAGCGCGGACAGGCGGATGGTGCCGGGCTTCGCCCCGCTGGCGTTGATCTTGCCGGCCACCGTGAGGCTGCCTTGATCGACCGAGACCGTCACATACCGCGCCTTGACGCCATCACCGATGACGAGGCTCCCTTGGCGGAGATCAAAGCTGCGGGCGCTGAAGAAACCGCCATCGTTGAGCTTGGCGTTCAGCGCGGCGAAATCGCCGAAATTCTGTGCCGCAACGGTGAACTGGCCGCTATCGAAAGCGCCCGTCGACGATCCCCTGAGCGTGCCACCGAACGAAACCTGGCCATGCGCAACGTCGATGGCCTTGGCCGAGATCGAGCCCGCCGCATTGTTCACGGCCGAGACGTCGATCACCGAACCCGCGTTCTGGACGATATCGCCGCTACTGGAACTCAGGATGAGGTCGCCGCCCCAGCTGAACTTGGTGACGTCGAAGAAGGCGATACCGCGACCCGACAGGTCGATCATCGCGTTTCCGCCGAGCACGACGTCGTGCGTCGCATTCAGCGTCAGCTTGCCGGAGGGCAAGGCGAAGGCGGTGTCGACAAACACGCTGTCGCCGGTGAAAGAGAGCGTGCCGCCGAGATCCGTCACGCCACGCGTGTCGGCGGGAGCGGCCCCTCCCGGCGCGACCAGACGCAACGCTGCGCCTGCGCTCACATCGAGCTTGGACCCATTGCTCGCCGTGATCATCGGGGTCGCAATCGTGAGCGCGCCGCCCTGCAAGGCGCCGTTGCTGTCCTGGCTGAGACCGACCTTCAAGGCGCCGTTACTATTCGCCGTGACGCGCTTGGTCGCCGTCAGAGCGACATCGGAGAAACCAAGCACGAAACGGTTCAGCGTTGCGCCATCGGTCGGCTTGCTGTGCGCAGCGTCGTAGCCGAACAATATCTCATTAGCCGTGATGGCGAGATGCCCGGATCCCGTGCCGGGCCCGCCGGGCAGGACACTGGCCGGCGGCTGGCTGCCATAGGGGCTTGAGGTGGAGCCGTTTCCACTGCGGATGCCGTTCCAGATCAGAGTATCCGCGGTGATGCTCGCTGTGTCGCTTGCCGAGCCGAGACCATAGATGGCCGGCGTATTGAGAACGAATTTGAGCGCATCGGAGGAGGACGCACCTTGGCGCGTGGTGTCCAGACTGGCACTGCCGATCAGATTGAAGGAGCCGCTCGCCGTGATGATAAGCTGTTCGAGCGCGGGGCTGCCCGCGCTCGTCGACGGCCGCAACAGCTTGTCGAGCACGCTCTGAGACAGATTCCATCCCGATGGAAGCTGGCCGGCAGCCTGCGCCGCCGCTAGAGCGGCCTCGGTGCCGACGTTGACGCGCTCCTGCGTCACGTTCAGATAGCGCGCGCCGAAATTGACGTCACCCATCGTAAGCCCGCCCGGCGCGGCCAGCACAACACTGCCGTCGGTGAGCAGCGAAGCACCACTGGCGACGCTGATGCTTCCGGTTCCAACGGCGTCCAGAAATTGGAACCAGCCATTCGCGACCGCGAGCACGGCCGGCCTGTCACCAGTTGCACCGGGCGACGTGGGGTTCACGTTGCTATAGGTGTAGCCGAGCGTGGAATCGACCGCATTGCTGCTCAATCCGCGCGTATCGATGGTTGCGCCGCCAGCCATGTTGACCGACTTGCCGATCAGGAAGACCTGTCCAGCGCGGATGCTGGCGCCATCGAGGAGATTGACGGTCGCTTGTCCGTCAAAAGAGATTTGCGCGCCTGCGCCGGGAACGCCGTCCTGTGCGTAAGATATGCTGATGCCACCCAGCAGCAGCGTGGATGCCCTGAAGGCATTGATGTCGTCGCTGGAGATGGACGTATGACCGGCTATCGGCGTTGCGCCCGGCGCCGTGATGTCGAGTGCGGCAGTACCCGCCGTGAGAGCCGACGGTCTGACGGCCAAGGTACCGTCGACACCGCCTTTGGCGCCGTCGAACAAGGCCGTCCCGGCGAACGACAATGATTTCGTATTGTCCTGCTGAGGTAACAGACCTATTTCAAGGACCTTGCCGTCCTCCGGCAGACGAGGCCGGAACCAGCCGAACGTGGCCGCTTGCGCGCGTTCGAAATCAGCGTAGCCGGTTTCGTTGTATTGCGAGTAGAGCCGCGTGGTCTGGCCGGACGTGAGGATCACCCGCGTCGGCAGCGTGTCCTGAATTGCGGTGTTGGCAACTCCGAGATAGCCCGACGTGACGACGGAGCCATTGCCCGCGCGCCCAGGCGCCATCACAGCCGTTCCGGTCGCACCGAGTTCGACACGATAACCGCCCGGCAACAGCGCGTAGCTCGAGGGCAGCAGCGTGTAGGTGCCCGCCGGCAGTCCCGGCGCACCGGACGGAAGCGTGATCTGCTGCCCGATCGCCGGGTCGCCCGCGCCATTGGTGGCGATCGCCGGCGCGTAGTCGGCTGCATAACCAGGCAGGATGGCATAGACCTTGTTGCCGGCAGCGCTGTAGCTGTTGACCGGATTGGCATTGACGAGCGCCGTCTTCAGCGCATCGACCGAGCCGCCACGGCCGGAGATGAAGCCGGCACCGGTGAGCGTGCCGCCGCCAGACAGGTCGAGCACGGACCCAGGCTCACCCACCACTGAGGCGGCATTGATCGAAATGCCGCTTGCAATCAGGTACCTGCCCTGATGATCGTCGTAAGTCGCGCTCGCCAGGTTACGCAGCGTGCCGTCCGCGCCTTGATAGGCGATGCCATCCGAGGTGCCGCCAAACGGCATGGTCAGGCCGGCCGCACTCGCGGAAGTGATGCTGCCGCTGCGGAATGTGATGTGCGCGCCGGCTACGGGGGAAACGAGCGGACCGCTGACGCGCCGGGTGTCATTGAACGAGATGCGACCGAGCGGCGCGCGAACAACGCCGCCCTGGTCAATGTCGGCGGCAATCAGGACCAGTTCACCGAAGGCCGAGGCGGGAACCGGCGGCGTCTCGTCGTCATTGCGGCGAATGACGAGATGTGCATCGGGGTCATAGATGGAATATGTCCCGCTTGGACGGAGCCCAACCTTGATGAGCGCAAGGGCGCCGCTCAACGGATAGATCTGGTCCGCGGTCAGTGCGAGATTCTCGACATCGAGACCGCCGCTGCCGAACCTGATATCGCCACTGCTCTGCAGCGCGACCTGACGAAAGCCGCGGGCATCGAATGGAATGCTGACGGGAGGTCCAATGTCCACGGCCCCGCTGCCCTGTTGGCCAGTGGCTCCGAACTGGACTGGCCCATACACATCGATCAGGTCGCCTGCGACGGTGAAGCTTCCGCCCGCCGCCGGATTCCGAACACCGACATTGTTGATCCCGGGGGAATAGCCCACCGCCGACTGCGAGTCCTCCGCGTTGTAAACGCCGTCAAGACGGACATAGGGCGCAGACAGATGAATTGTGCTGTTTGGCGTGTCGGGCGCCGACGCGATGACGCCGCTCGACAGCCGAAGACTGCGCGACAGGCTGAGGTCCACATTGCCGTCGAAGACGAGAAGATCGCGCGTATAGAGCGAGAGAGAGCCGAAGCCCCCCTTCGCGACCTGATTGACGCCGATCGCTGTCCGCCCGAATTGCAGCGCTGCATCGGCCTGACCGGGCGACAGATTGGCGCCGAGCCCGCTGCCCGTAGCGTTTTGCACGAGCGTGATATCGCGCGACCTCTGGAACTCCGGCGGCAGTTCGTTGCTAGCATAGGGCGAACTCGTGTTCGGCTGCCCCACGACATAGCCGCGCCAGGACATGGTCAGGTTCAGCGAACCGCCGGACGCGCCGCTGCCGCCGGCCGCAGCCCGCAAGGTGCCGTCGAGCGCCATGCCGAAGCTGGAATAGAGCGAGATCGTCCCGCCGTCGCTTGCGGCGAGCGTCGGCACATAGGTCTTGCCGTTCTGGACATCGACCACCGCCGAGGTGCCTGACGCGTCGATCAGCGCCCCCGGACGAACGATCACGAAGGCGTCGCTGACGACGGGATATTTTGGATCGAGCGCGCCGGTGCCGCCGATGCGGATCGTTCCGCCGTCCGGCGCGGCAGCATAGGAAATCCCGTTGTCGTCGCGCCCCACCGCGTCACGCGCGGAGACGTCCAGCACGGCGTCATCGCCGATCCAGAATGAACGCGTCAATCCGAACTCGCCGTAACCGGAATTGTACCTGTTGTCGCCAGGTGCGTCCTGTACGCTCGTGATCAGGATGTTGCCCGCCGGCGCCGTGATCGCGCCGTCGATCACCGTCTGGCGATTGGCGTAGATCGAAACCGAACGCCCCGGATCTACGTTGATGGATGCGCCCTTCGCCAGCGTGAAATCATGCAGGCTCCAGAACGTCACATCGGCGCCGACGCGCTGCGTGGCGCCGTGCGTGAAGGAGTTGACCGCGAAGCGCGGCGGCGTCCAGAGCGTCGCGGCGTCCGCAACGAGGCTGCCGCTCGGCGCGCCGAAGCTGCCCTGGGTGAAGCGATAGACCGGCACCTCGGCGCCCACGCGCGTGCCTTCACCGATCTGGATGCCGGTGTTGCTGTTGATGTTGTAGGCCGTGAAGCCGGACTGGAAGATCGCGGGATCGAGCACCAGCGCGCCGGCCACCGCCTCGCCGATCGCGATCTCCTGGCCGGCGTTCAGCGTCAGCGTGCCGCCGCCGCTGAAGCCATACGCACGGATCGTGCCGTCGAGGATGAGCGGATTGGTGAAGAACTGGGTCCAGACCAGATGCGAATAGTCATTGGCCACCAGGCTGACATTGCCGCCCTTGCCGCCTTTGGTCTTGCCGGTCGCCAGGATGGCACCACCCGAGGACACATCGATCAGCGATCCATTTGCAAGCGTGATGCCGCCGGTCGTCGAAACGGTGAGATTGCCGCCATCGACATGCGCCTGACCGGACACATCGGTTCCGGTCAGTCCATTGCTCCACAACCCGGTGAGATCGACGACAACGTTCTGGCCGATCGTGACCTGCGCCTTGCCGTCCGCGTCGCGAAGCGCCCACCATTGCTCGTTCTGGTTCTGGCCGAGCACCGCATGCATGAGATTGGTCAGCGTCACGCTGCCGCCATGCGCCGTGACGTTTGCGCCGATATCGACATGCGGCGCCGCGAAGATCACCTGCGCGCCGGGCGCGAGCTCGAGCGGCGCCTCGACCAGGATCTCCTTGCTGCTCGCAACATTGAGCCCGCCCAGTTTGGCGGCGTTGAGCGCGTCCGAGTTGAAGAACGCGGTCCCGATGCGATCGTCGGGCAAGACCGACGTGACGTTCAGCGCGCCCGATGTCTCGGGGGTCCGGCCGAAGGCGACCCGCGCCGCCGATGCGTCGGTGAGGCCCAGTCCCGAATAGCCGCCGAGCGCGAGCTTGCCTTGGAGCGGGGCGACATTCTGCGACAGCTTGTAGCCATCGCTCGTGCCATCCGGCCGAGCCGTCGTCTGGCGTGAGCTGGTGACGACATCGGCGACGATATCAGCTTCGAAGACCGCCGTCGGCGTCGACAGGATGAGAGAGCCGGCGTCGCGGCCGATGGTGTAGCCGTCCTCCCAGCGAGTCGTCACGCGCCCCTTGCCGAACGGGCTGGTCCAGATTTCAGTCAGATTCGGTGCGACCTTGCCGCCGAGCTTGTGCTCGCGAATGAAGCCCGCGCCGACGCCGTAGAACTGCATGTCGGCGCGCGCCCGGTTGGCGCTGTAGAGGCGGCCGTCCGCGCCCAGGAAGTTGGTGGTCCGGATGTAACCGCCCTGGTAGCTGACCGAACCGCCGGAGACATCGAACACGGCTCCCTTCTGCGCCACGACTTCCGGCGCCGACAGCGTGACGCTGCCGCCAACCGCGGCCCATTCGCCGATCCGGTGCACGGAATTGGCGAGATAGCCGGAAACCTCGAGCAGGCCGCCCGGCGTATAGTAGCGGTCGGTCGCATAGCCGCCGGTGCCCGCCGGCACCAGCACCAGGTCGCGGGCATCGATCCAGACATCCGCGTTCTTCAGATTGTCCTGATCGCGGTTGACGGGCGAGTCGCGCAGCTCGTTGCCCTGCACGTTGATCAGGAGGTTGTTGGTCGACATCGGCAGCAGCACGCCGCGCACGCCCGAGACGTCGATAACCGATCCGCTCTCGGCGAAGACGCGGTGACCGGCGTTGACTGCCACCTGGCCGCCTTGCGCCTGCGTGGTCGAGCCGGCCTTGAAGTTGACGGTGCCGCCGCTGACGATCTCGATGCGCCCCTGATCGAGCCGGTCGGAGAGCTGCGAAAGATTGTCGAACTGGGCGTTGGCGACCGGGGCGTGGGTGAAGGCCTTGGAATCGGCGACCAGTTGGTTGCGTTGACTGTCGAGCGCAGTATCACTGCTGTCGAGCTCGGGCAGGATCGCGGTCAGGCTGCCGCTGGCGAGCGTGATGCTGCCGGCGGCATCGGAGGCCGCGTTCAGCAAATGGATCGAGCCACGGGTGTTGACCGAGGTGGTGGCGACAAGCGCCCCGTTCTGGTTGACGCTGCGGCCCGCGAGCGTGATGTCGCCTTGCTGGGCGAAGATCAGGCCGGAGTTGCCGACGGCCGCGATCGCGTCGCGCACGATCGGCGAGATCTCGTTGCCGCGCGTGGTCGAGCCCTGGTTGGCATCCGTGCTGTAACCCGGCCGCAGCAGAAAGTCGTTGCCGGCCGCGAGCTGCACCTGGCCTCGCGGCGCACTGATCGAGCCGGCATTGCTGACCTCGGTTCCCATCAGCAGGACGAAACCGCCGCCTTGTGTCACCGAGGACGGCGCGTTGGTCGAGATCAGCGCACCGGGCTCGACTCTCACCGCACCACGGGCATCCGTGAAGCTCGGCACATATCGGCCGCCGGCCTGCTGCGCGTAGATGCCGCTGGTGAGGAACTGGGTATCGGTGATGTTGGCGGTCGAGGCGATCAGCGAGCCGACATTCACCTGGCTCGCGCCGCCGAAGATGATGCCGTTCTGATTGATCACATAGACCGAGCCATCGGCCTTGATATTGCCGAGGATCTGGCTCGGCGCGGTGCTGCCGACCACGCGATTGAGCGCCACCCAGTTCGCATTGCCCTGCTGGTCGAAGGTCAGCGTGGTGCGGGCGCCGACGTTGAAGGAATTCCAGTTGAGGATCGCCTGCGCCCTGGTCTGCGCGATGCCGACCTGGGTCTGGCCGGCGGCATCGACCGCCTGCGTCGGAGCGTTCGCACCCTGCCATCCCGGCGCCACCTGCAGGCCGCCGGGGGCAAGGCCGTTGGGTACGGCAACCTGCGGCAGCGTCACCGAACGCTGCGAGGTCTGCGCCGCGCTGCGCGCCGCGTTCTGTAAGCCCTGGATCGCCTGGATGGCGCGCGTGGCCCGCGCCATCGCATCCTGGCCCTGCTTGGCGGCCGCCGCAGCGTCCTGCGCTGCCGACTGCGACGCAGCCATCGCTGCGGCCGACGGCGACACTGTCCAGCTCGACCCAAACGGGCGCGCGACCACCGGCGTACTGGCCAGCAGCGCCACGACGCTGACGCTGCCAAACAATGCGGTGCGAACCGTCGCGCGGGATAGGGATCTGGAGAGGCGGGGAACCATGGGATCGCTTTCTTGCGCCGGGCGACAACAGCCGAACATTTCGCGTCTCAGCGCCAGCACCGAGACCCTCGCGGCTGAGACGATCCCGAACGGGGCGACCCGCACGCCGGATCGGATTTTTTTTGCCGCCTCCTCAGCTCAGCAGCACGATGCCGCCGGGAAGCGTTTTCGCCTTGACGCCAAAGGCTTGCTCGAGCTGCACGAGAACCTCGTCGATGCGGTCGATATGGAAGCGGCCGTTGATCAAATGGGCGTTCAGCCCGGCATTGACGATGAAGATCCGGCCCGATCGGTACCTGTTCACCTCTTCCACCACCTTGGGCAGCGGCGTGTAGCGGAAGACGAGCAAACCCTCTTGCCAGGCCGATTCGACGGCCGGATTGATCGCAACGATATCGCTGATGCGCCGCTCGTCGTAGGCGATCTGCTGCCGCTCACGAACGGTGCGGGCATTGCCCTGATGCTCGACGCGAACCTCGCCTCCGAGACAGGTGACGCGCACCTCGGCTCCAAGATAGCGCACGTCGAACGAGGCTTGCGTTGCAACCGTTTGACCACGCGACGCAATCACGGTCACCGGTCGCGACTGTTGCGGGGTCGTTGCGATCGACGCCTGCCCCGTGATCAACTCGATCCGGCTGCTGTCGCCATGGTCAGGGCGCAGCGCGATGCTGGTCCTTGTGTCCAGGTTGATCGACACGCTGTCGTTCAGCGCAAGCTTGCGCTGCTCTCCCGTTCCCGTCCGGTAGTCCGCAGCAAGCTCGGACCATGACGGCCAGAGCTCGAGCGGGGGACGCAGCGTCACCGCTCCCACGGCCGCGGCAGCGGTCGCAAGTCCGCCGCCGAGCACCAGCCTGCGGGTCATCACGTGCCTGGCTTCGCCATCGAGCAGGGCGCCAACCGATGCAGGGTCATAGCGGAGGTTATGGCCGGCGCTGCCGACCGTCTCCCAAAGCTTGCTGGCGTTCGCAAAGGCGATCGCATGGGCGGCGCTCTGCTCGCGCCACACCTGGAATGCATCGGCGTCCTCGACCGTCGCGTCGCCGGACGTCAAGCGCCTGACCCAGGCATGTGCCTCCCGCTCCGTTGCGCCGAGCCCCATCGTCGATTTATCGCCTTTGCTCATCATGCAGGCTTGCCTCGCAGCGCCCCTCGTCTCCGCAGCCGGGTCGTCCGCTTGTTCATTTGACGTTCGCCCTGGCCATCAACCGCACAATTATTTTCCGAGCTTCAGCGCGCAATGTTCCTGGGCGAGGCGGAGTTCCTTCTCGACCAAGCGCAGCGAGACCCCGAGCCGGCGGGCAATTTCCCGCTGCGGCATGCCCTGGAGCCGTGCGGCCAGCAAGATGACCCGGCGGCGCGGCGTCAGCTCCGCGATCGCCTTCTCCAGGGCCTCGATCTCGAAGCGAGCCTCCGCAATCTGACCCGGCCCCGGCGCATCGTCGACAATATGGAGCAGATCCTGAACCTCGTTGTGCGCCAGGCGCCGCTTCTCGGCCCGCTGCCGGTCCATTGCGACGTTGAAGGCCATCCGGAACAGATACGCGGCCGGGCTTTGCACCGCCCCCACCACTTCGGCCCGGTCGAGACGCACATAGGTGTCCTGCAACGCATCGCTGGCAAGCTCCGCCGAGCCCAGACGACGGCTCAGCCGCAGCTTGAGGTCATCGTAGCGGGCAGCAAGGAAGCTGCGGAGCATGGTCCGGTTTGCGTCACTCATCCCGGCACGCTCAGTTCGCCTCGCCGCGGTAGCGGATTGCGTCAATCCCGGCGCAGTCCTGCGTCTGTTCCGGCGGACGCGGCGCAACGACCATCGTGAGGGGTTGCGAGATGCCCTGCGGCGGCGCCTCCCTGATTCTCAATCCACGGAGCGTCGTCTCGATCGAGCGATCGATGCGCTCATCGCCTGTCTTGCTCAAAAGCCTGGTCTGTTGCACGGATCCCGTTGAAGCGATCCAGAACTGCACGGCGATCCGATACCGCCCCGGCCGCAACAAGCTGTCCCTGCAGAAGGCGTCCCGGATGCGTTCCTGCACCTGCGCATAGTAGCGGGCCCGAATAACCGGGTCGCCCTTCTTCGCATCGACATCAGACGTCGTCGGCTGGCCGGCTGCCGGAGACGAGGGCACCACCACCAGCGCATTCTCCGACGTCAGCCGGCCGACCAGGCCGGTGCCTTCGAGCAGGATCTGCAAGGCTTCGGACGGCGCGAACACGCCCCTCACCTCGCTCGAGCGCCGGCCGGTCGCAAGCCGCGCGTCATAAAGCACCTCACGCCGCGCCGCGGCGCCGTAGCTTTCCAGCGCGGACGTCAGAGCTTGGGACGGAATATCGAAGGTGACGCGCGTCGCCGAAGCGTGCGGGCTCTCCTGTCCCATGGCGAGGTCGGCGCCGGCGCCCAGCATGCAGAGGCAGATCAAAACGCACAATCGACAAGCGTCTGAGGGGCGCCCTGCCCGGCCCCTCGAAAGATATCCAATGCTCATCGTGTCCGCGTCGATTGTTCCCAGGCGGGCCGCTGTGTCCAATCTGCAACGTTAGCGTCGAAGTGTGACAGCGGTGCGTAGGTGTGTGGACGACGGTCTGGGCCGGCTCCGTGACGGCAGGACCCTTTATTTCTTCAGTTCCGCGTAGAGCTGCATCACCCGGTGTGGCAACACCTCGATGCGCGGCACGCGGAGCGCGTAGCGCTCGCCGAAAATGCGATCGAGCTGGGGAAACCTGTGTTCTCCGACACCGAAGGCAAAAATATCGGCGCCTCGGCGCCGCAATTGCTGCGCGGCCCGGCGCGCGTCCTCCACCAGGTATTGCGGATCGGGCACATCGACGTCGGACGGCTCGCCGTCGGTGAGCACCAGCAGCACCTTGCGGAACGCACGTCGTCCCGCGAGGCAGTCCCCGGCATGACGCAAGGCCGCGCCAAGCCGGGTGGAATGGCTGCTGCCAAGCCCCGCGAGGCGCGAACGCACGACGGCGTCCATCGGCTCCTCAAAATCCTTGATGCGCAGATAACGCACGCGCTCGCGGCCGTCGGAGCTGAAACCATGCACCGCGATCGCGTCATTGGCGGCCTCGACCGCCGCCGCCATGATCGCGGCCGCCTTGCGCTCGACGTCGAGAACCGTCCGGCCGCGACGATCACGATCTGCGGTCGATTGCGACAGGTCCAGCAGCAGCAGAATGGCAAGATCGCGCGGTCCCGGCGCATCGCGCTGATAGACCCTGGGCTCGCTGACGCTGCCGGCGCGCCGCCCGATCGTCAGCGCGATCGCCGCGTCGATATCGAGCGCGTCGCCGTCGCGCTGGCCCTTGTGCCTGACACGGCGGCCGATCGACGCGTCGCGAGTTAACCGCGTGATCCAGCGGGTCGCCTCGGTGTCCGTCGGCAGATCGAACGGTTGCGCGGAGACGGCGGCATCGGCCTCCAGGATCGTCGTCCAGTCCGCTCGCTCGGTCCGCGCGGCGTAGTCCCATTCCGGATAGGTCGCGACCGGAAATCCGTCCAGCAGCGTGACCGCGCTGACCTTCGCGCGCAGCGTCTCGTCGGGCTTTGCGTTGTCGTCGGTGGACTGTCCATCGGCGTCCTCGCGACGCTCCACACGTACGGAATCGACCGCAAGTTCGATCGTCTCGGTCGGACTGTCCGGCTGATCGCCAAAATCCCACAGCGCCAGATTATCGTCGCGGTATGCGGGCTCGACGACGTAGCTCTTGGCGTTGAACTGCAGCCGCATCTGGCCGATGTCGTTGCCGAGCAACCCGCCGATCTCGCGGCTGATCGCGGGATCCGTGCAGCGGCCGGCGGCATCGGCAAACAGCTGTCGTCCCTTGGTCACCCACGCATCCGGATCCCGATAGTTGGGATCGATCAGCGCCCGCGCCAATCGCATCATCAGTCCGGCCGCGGTTGCCTGGCCGGATGGCGTCGCGCTGTGAAACGGCAGCCACAGCCGGCGCAGCCCGGGCATCTCGCGAAGCGCCAGCGTTTCGACCCTGGCATCCTCGATCAGCGAGACCAGCGCGATCTGCAATGCCTTCAGTCGCCCCACGGGAAAACGGACGGCGGAATGCACGAGGTGGGCTCCGGCATGCGCGACCGCCGCGAGATAGATGGTGTCCGCCGCCTCGCCCGCAAAGCCGGGAAAGGTCTCGGGCAGACCGATGAAGCCGGCAGCGAGCGAGGTGCGCCGCGGCACCGGCGTCGGCGCGACGGCAAGCTTGCGGAAGCGAGGCTTCCTATTCCAAAGGGCGATCGTTGTTGCAGCGAGGCGTTTCTCCAGCCGTGCAAAGTCATCGCCGGTCCGCCCCACCGCGAACAGCCGCACCGAAAGCGGATCGTCGAGCGCGAAATAGGCGCGCCGGCGCGATGCGCGACCGCCGCTTGCGCGCAAGCCCGCGGAAACCCAGGCGGAGAAGTCATCGCCCCCGGCATGCGCCAGCAGCGGCTCGAGCCGGCCGATCGCAAGGCCGACCGATTCCGGGCCAGCGTCTGCAAGTTGGACAAGCGCGACAAGAACGGCAGTGAGTTCTCCAGCACCGGCAAGCCGCGGCAGCACCTTGGACAATTCGGTCAGCAATCCATGAGCGGCGCGGCTTCCGGCGCTGCGGCCGATATCGCCGGCGGCGCGCCCGATCGCGATCAGATCATCGGTCGATCGCTGCGCCGGCCATTGCTCCGACAGCCTCAGAAAGCCCAACACCACGGCATTGCCAAGATTGGACCCGAACAGGTCGTGGGCCGCCTCATCCCAAGCCGCGAGGTGATCGATCGCCCCTGCGCGCTGCAATGCGGCCCGCGCCGCCTGCACGGCCGAGCCGATCTCATCATGGCCGCGCAGGAGTGCCGCAAGCCGGCGTCCGGATCGGAAGCTATCGAGCGAACTGATTTGCGCGACCGCCACCTGCGAGCGTCCATTCATGCAGAGGCCGAGATCACGTCGCGCAACGTGTTCCTGGTGTCCGCATCGTCCGTCAGCGGGACCACGATCGTGGTCTCGCACGCTTTCTCGAGGCTGATGCCGCAGCCGATCAAGCGGCCGGCATTGACCAGCATCCGGGTCGACGCGCCTTCATCGAGCCCCTGGCCCTTCAAATTGCGGCTGTGCTGGGCGATCTTCACCAGGAGATCGGCAAGGTTCGGTTCGATGCCGGCCTCGCGCGACACCACCTCGGTTTCCGCCGACCGATCGGGGTAGCCGAAATCCAGCGCGGCAAAGCGCTGCTTGGTGGATTCCTTGAGGTCCTTGATCGCGCTCTGGTAGCCCGGATTGTAGGAAATCACGAGCTGGAAGTCGGAATGGGCGTGGATCAGTTCGCCCCGCTTTTCCAGCGGCAGCACACGGCGGTCGTCGGTCAAAGGATGGATCACGACGGTGGTGTCCTGACGCGCCTCGACGATCTCGTCGAGGTAGCAGATCGCGCCAAGACGCACGGCCGTGGTCAGCGGCCCGTCGCTCCACACCGTCCCCTCCGCATCGAGCAGCCAGCGCCCGACCAGATCCGCCGCCGTCATGTCCTCGTGACAGGCGACCGTGATCAGCGGGCGGCCGAGCCGCCAGGCCATGTATTCGATGAAGCGGGTCTTGCCGCAGCCGGTGGGGCCTTTCAGCATCACCGGCATGCGGTTCGCATAGGCCGCGCCGAACAGTTCGACCTCATCCTTGAGCGGCCGGTAATACGGCTCCTGGCGGATGCGGTACTGGTCGAGCAGCAAAGCGGGATTGGACAAGCTCACGCCTCCCATGATCGCGCAGGCAGCCGTTCGCTATCGTTCGAACTCACGATGCGAGCAGTTCCTTGAGCCTGGTATCGATGAAGGCGACATCGACGGGGTTGGTCCCCGGTCCGCCTGCGAAATGGCCCCAGATCGACGGCACCGGCACGAACTTGGCATTCGGCATGTTCGCGACCTCGTTCTCGCTGTCTTCAGGCGGGAAGTAGAGATCGGTCTGCCCCGGCATGACATAGGTCTTGGCCTTGATCGCCCTCAATGCAGCCTTGAAGTCGCCATTGTAGATCTCGTTGGCGCTGATGTCGCCGTTCTGCCACGTCCACAGCATCGTGAGCAGATTGTTGGGATCCTTCGGCAGGAAGAAGCCTTCCCAGAACGCCACCAGGAAATCCTCCAGCGAGGAATAGCCCATCGTCTTGATGTCGAGCTGCTCGCGATAGAACGCCTGCGAAAAGCCCCAGCCAGCATAGACCCGTGCGGCGGCGCGCAGGCCGCGGGCCGGCTTGTCGGTGTACCAGCCCTCCTTCCAGGCGGCGTCCGCTGTCAGCGCAGCCTTGACGCCTTCAAGGAACACATAATTGTGCCGCGAGCATTTTGCCGAGCCGCAGAACGGCGCCAAGAGATCCATCATGTCGGGATAGAGCGCGCCCCAATGGAACGTCTGCAACGCGCCCATCGACCAGCCGACCACCAGGCGGATGTGCTTGATGCCGAATTTCTCGGTCACCAGCCGGTGCTGGGCGCGCACATTGTCATAGGCCGTCACCTGCGGAAACCGCGGCCCGTTATACGGCTCCGGCGTATTGCTTGGCGACGACGACAGGCCGTTACCCAGCATGTTGGGGATGATGATGAAGTATTTCGCGGGATCGAGCGCCATGCCCGGCCCGATCAGCCACTCATTGTCGTAGTGCTGGCCGGAGTACCAGGTCGGATAGACGATCACATTGTCCTTGGCCGCGTTGAGCTGGCCAAACGTCTTGTAGGCGAGCTTGCAGTCGCGGATGGTCGCGCCGCCCTGCAAGGTCAGATTGCCGAGATCATGGATCTGATAGTCGACGCTCATTGATGTACCCTTCTTGCTTGGTTGAGCTGATCGCTTAGGCGGGACGCGCCACCTTTTCGGTCGAAGATTCCACCCGCGCGATCGCCCCGTACACGATGCCGGCGACCAGCGCGGCTGAGATCGCAGTGGACAGCCCCGGCATCAGGTTTTCAACCGCAAAGGCGCACAGCGACCCAATGCCCCAGGCGATGAACGGCTTCGCACGCCAGTCCGTGTCCGCGCGCGCCTCGGTCCGCAGCAGATACTGATCGACCAGGATGATCGCGCCGATCGGCGGCACCAGGATGCCGAGCAGCGACAGCCACTGGATGAAGAACGCCCAGACATTGCCCGCGGCGACAACGATGCCGATGGCGCCGAGGATCACTGCCATCAGCCGCATGTTGGTACCGAGGATCCGCGACCAGCCGGTCGCCGCATTGTACAGGCAGTGCGAGCAGACCGAACCGAGATTGGTGTAGAGGAAGATGAATGCGAGAATGCTGAGCCAGGTGAGCTGCTTGCCGTTCATGTAGCCGAACATGTTGTCGACACCGAACGGATTGGCGTTCGGCACCGCAAGCGCAGCCGTCATCACGCCGCCAACCAGCATCGCCACCAGATTGGCGAACGGGAACGCGCTGAACGTGGCGAACAGCGACGCCCGCGGGCTCGGCGCCCAGCGGTTGAAGTCCGCGGTCACCGTGCCGGCATCGATGAACAGCGCAAGCACCACGGTGAGACCGACGCCCATCGACATGCTGGCGACGCCGTTATTGCCGGCATAGCTGAAAACCGCCGCTGCGGTCGTGGTCGACGCAGCATCGGCGGCGACCCAGAGGCCGAGGACGACGAACAACGGTACCGATGCCAGCCCGATATAGTGCAATCCCTTCACCCCGACGAAGGTGATCCCGATATAGAGCACGCCCGCGACGATGGTCATCGCCACATAGTTGAGGCCGTAGGTCGAAGAGATCAATGCGCCGGTGATGCCGGTCTGCACCGCATACCAGCCGAGCAGCAGGGTCGACAGCAGGCCCGACGCCAGCACATAGCCCTTCTTACCGAATACGATGCTCGCGATCAGTGCGAAGTTCATGCCGCGCCTGGTGCCGATCAGGCCGAGCGCGCCGACATAGGCGAACATGATCAGGTTGCCGATGATCATCGCCACCAGCGCATTCTTGAACCCCATGCCCAGCACCAGCAGCGATCCGGTCATCGCGCCGGTGATGATCATCGGAAAGCCCAGCCACACCATGGTGACCGAGAAGGCGCTGCGCCGGGCAGTCATTGGCACCGGCTCGTGCTCGAATTCATGACCGAGAAGGTCGTCGATCTGTCCCTCGGCCTGATGAACCAGTCCACTGTTTGCTTCGCTGCTCATGGTAACCCCCGTTTCCCCTTGCAACAGTTTCAGAACCGGGCCGGCGCAAATGATCGCGCCGGCACAGCTCGACTTCTCCAATCAACGATGTGCGACTTTCTGGTTCGGAATGCCCTCGATCGGACATTCGTCGGTGCCGACGGTCGGACGGGTCATGGCCTCGACCATCTCCCGCGTGCCTTCGGGATCCGTGATCCAGTTCTTGTAGAAGGTGTACGGGCAGACTGCGTGGCCGCGATCGCCGTCGCCGGAGTTGATCAGGCCGGTATAGCCGCGGTGCATCAGCTTGAAGAGATGGTTCTGCGACTGCATGTTGCGGCGGGCGTCGCGGATCAGCGACACCGAAAGCTGCGCGTACTGGATGCCGTTCTCCTCGGTGCCGCACTCGCCGAGCGTCCTTCCGTCGAAGCCGATCAGCGCCGAATGGCCGAAGTAGGAATAGACGCCGTCGAAGCCGGATGCGTTGGCGACCGCGACATAGCAGTTGTTGGCCCAGGCCATCGATTTCGAGATCTGGATCTGCTGCTCCTTGGCCGGATACATGTAGCCTTGGCAGCGGACGATCAGCTCGGCCCCGCGCATCGCGCAATCGCGCCAGATCTCCGGATAGTTGCCGTCGTCGCAGATGATCAGGCTGATCTTCAGGCCCTTCGGCCCCTCCGAGACGTAAGTGCAGTCGCCCGGATACCAGCCCTCGATCGGCACCCACGGCATGATCTTGCGATACTTCTGGACGATCTCACCCTTGTCGTTCATCAGGATCAGGGTGTTGTACGGCGCCTTGTTGGGATGCTCCTCGTGGCGCTCGCCAGTCAGCGAGAACACGCCCCAGACCTTCGCCTTGCGGCAGGCGTCCGCGAAGATGCGGGTCTCCTCGCCCGGCACCGACGACGCGGTCTCGTACATCTCCTTGGAGTCGTACATGATGCCGTGGGTCGAGTATTCCGGGAAGATCACGAGATCCATGCCCGGCAGGCCGAGCTTCATGCCCTCGACCATCTTGGCGATATTGCGCGCGTTATCCAGCACCTCGGCCTTGGTGTGCAGACGCGGCATCTTGTAATTGACCACGGCAACGCCGACCGTGTCCTTGCTGCTCGATATATCTCCATGCAACATGTCTCGACTCCCTTTCCTGAACGATAATTCCCGCTACACGGCCATGTGCAGCTGGATGAGATCATCGGTGAGTTCACCGATCGCGCCCTTGGCGACGACGCGTCCCTTTTCGAGCAACGCGAAGCGGTGGGACGCGCGCCGCGCGAACGCGACATTCTGTTCGACCAGCACGACCGTGATGCCGCGCTCGCGGTTGAGGCGCGTGATCACGTCCTCGATCTGCTCGACGATGTTCGGCTGGATGCCCTCGGTCGGCTCGTCCAGCAGGATGACCTTGGGCTGGGCCAGCAGCGCACGCGCGATCGCAAGCTGCTGCTGCTGGCCGCCGGAGAGATTGCCGCCGTAGCGGTTGAGGAAATCCTTGAGCACCGGAAACAGCTCGAGCACCCACTCCTCGATGCCGCCAGCCGATTTCGCGGCGAAGGTTCCGAGCGTCAGGTTCTCCCGCACGGTGAACTTCGGCAGGATGCCGCGGCCCTGCGGCACATAGGCGATGCCGGCCCTGGCGCGCTGATAGGTGCGCAGCGGCGAGATGTCGGCGCCGTCGAGCGACAGGCGTCCGGTGACCCGGTCCATCAGGCCGAGAATGCTGCGCATCAGCGTGGTCTTGCCGACCCCGTTGCGGCCGAGCACCGAGAGGAATTCGCCGTTGCCGACCATCAGGTTGACGCCCTGCAGCGCGCGGCTGTTGCCATAAAATGCGTCGACGTCGGTCAGCTCAAGCATGGCTGATGCCTCCCGATCCGAGATAAGCGCGGCGCACCTCGGGATGCGCCTCCACTTCCGCGGCGGTACCCTCGGCCAACATCTGGCCCATATGCATCACCGAGATGATGTCGCCGATCGCTTTCACAAAACCCATGTCGTGCTCGACCACGATCAGCGTGTGCTTGCCCTTCAGCCGTGCAAACAGCTCGGCGGTCTTGCGGGTCTCCTGTGCCGTCATGCCCGCGGTGGGCTCGTCCATCAGGATCAATTCGGCGTCCTGGGCGACCAGCATGCCGATCTCCAGCCACTGGGTCTGGCCGTGCGACAGATAGGCGGCAGGCCGATCGAGCTGCTCGGTGAGCCCGACCAGCTCGGCGAGACGCTCGATATCCTCGCGCCCGGAATTGCCGATGTTCCAGCGCAGATTGCCGAGCACCGAGGTTCGCGAGCCCGCGCCACGTCGAGATTCTCAGAGACCGAGAGCTCGCGAAATACGCTCGGCACCTGGAACTTGCGGCCGACGCCGGCGCGGGCGATCTCGTATTCCTCGAGATCCTGCAGCGCGGTGCCGTCAAAGCTGACGGTGCCGGCACTCGGCTTGACCTTGCCGCAGATGATGTCGAGCGCCGTGGTCTTGCCGGCACCATTCGGCCCGATCAGGCAGCGCAGCTCGCCCTTGCGCACGCTCATGTTGAGCGCGTTGAGCGCCTTGAACCCATTGAAGCTGACCGAGACCTCACGGAGGTCGAGATGCGAGCTCATGCGCTGCCCTCCGTCTGGCCGACGCCTTCCGCAACGCGGCCACTGGCGGCCTGGCGGCGCTGCACGATCCAGCGCCACACGACCTGTGCGAGGCCGGCGAGCCCCTTTGGCAGGAACAGCACCACGAGCACGAACAGCGCGCCCATCACCAGCGTCCAGGTTTCCAGGAACGCCGCGGACTCCGACAGCGCGCCCTGCATGCCCGCGACCAGCACCGCGCCGAGGAACGCGCCGACCAGGCTCTGCCGGCCGCCGACGGCGCACCACACCACGACCGAGAGCGAAAGCTGCACGCCGAGGAAGGTCGGCGAGGCAAACTCCATCACCACCGTGTAGAGCATGCCGGCGAGGCCTGCGATCGCAGCCGACAGCGCAAACACGAAGATCTGGTAGAGCGCGACGTCGTAGCCGAAGTAGCGCACCCGGCTCTCATGGTCGCGGATCGCCTGCACGATCAGGCCGGCCTTGGTCCTCGTGAAGGCAAAGGCCACCAGCAGGCTGAGCAGCACGCAGCTCGCCACAAGATAGTAGGTCGCGCGGCCATAGGCATCGAACGCGACGCCGAAGATCTCGAGCTGAGCGAGATCGGTAATGCCGTTGAAGCCGCCGGTGTAGCTCTGCTGGTCGATGATCACGAGATTGATCACCACCATGGTGGCGAGCGTGATGATCGAGACGTAGACGCCGGTGACGCGTCCGCGGAACATGAACCAGCCGAGCGCCGCGGCAACGAGTGCCGGCACGATCAGGCCCGCGGCGATCGCGAAGGACAGCGAGCGGAACGGCTCCCAGAACCACGGCAGATGCTGGACGTTGTTCCAGACCATGAAGTCCGGCAGGCCACTTGCTCCGGTGTGCACAGGAACGGTCTTGAGCTTCAGCGCCATCGCCATGGCGTAGGAGCCGAGCCCGAAGCTCATCGCCTGGCCGAGATTGAGGATCCCGCCGAAGCCCCAGGACAGCCCCAGCGATATCGTGAGGATGCCGAGCACCAGATAGCGCGCGACCTTGTTGAGCAGGAAGTCGTTGTTGAGCAGCACCGGCAACGCGAACACGATCGCGCAGACGATCAGCAGAGGTGCGAGCTGCGCGATCAGGCGCTGCAATCCGCTGGAGTTAGGAACATGCGACGGCATAGATGAGCGATCTGTCTCAGGCCCGCACGCGTGCGGTGAAAAGCCCTTCGGGGCGGAAACGGATGAGGACGACGATGGCGAGCAGCACGATCGCCTTGGCGACCGTGTCGTTCTGCAGGAACGCGATGCCGCCGGAGAGCTCGCCGAGGATGAAGGCGCTCGCCACGGTGCCGGCGAGGCTCTGCACGCCGCCCAGCACGACCACCATGAAGGCATCGACGACATAACCGGTGCCCATATCGGGCGACACGCTCTTGAGCGGCGACACCAGCGCGCCGGCAAGACCCGCGAGGCCCGCACCGTAAGCAAATGTCAACGCGTAGACCCGTTTGGCGTTGATGCCGAACGAGGCGGCGACCGAGCGGTCCTGGATGATGGCACGCAGCTTCATCCCCACTGGCGTCCGGTTCATCAGCAACCAGGTTGCTCCGAACAGCGCGATCGACACCACGAACAGGAACACCCGATACGACGATATCGGGATGCCGAACACGTCCATGCTGTCTGACAGCGCCGGCGGCAGCTGCACGTAGCGCAGCTCGCTACCGACCGATAGCCGCACCGCCTGCTGCAGCATGATGCCGACGCCCCAGGTGGCGAGGATCGTATCGAGCGGCCGGTTGTTGAGCAGGCTCAGGACATAGCGTTCGATGACCCAGCCGAACGCGGCGACCACCAGGAAGATCGGAACCAGGCTCGCCAGCAGGCCGAGCCCGAGATAGGTGTGGAACACCCAGGCGGCATAGGCGCCGAGCATCACGAACTCGCCATGGGCGAGATTGATGATGCCCATCGAGCCGTAGATGATCGACAGGCCCAGCGCCACCAGCAGCAGGATCGACCCGATGCTGAGGCCGGTGACGATTTGTTCGATGAATTGGTCCACGTCGGGATCCGCTCTTCAATGTTCGTTTGCCGTGCCCTGCCCTCGCACGATGTGTGCGAGAAGCAGCATTCGTTACTGGAAGTTGGCCGCCGGCGCCGCACGCCGACGGCCTTCGTCAGCCCCGCCGTCAGCTCTTCTCGACCAGGCCCTTTTCGGTGCAGGACTGTCCGGGATAGGCCGCGTAAGGCACCGGCTTCAGCCACTCCTTGGCCTCGACGAGAATCTCGAACTGGCCGTTCGATTTGGCCTGCGCGATCTTCGGCCACAGCCAGGTGTGCAGGTTCTCCGGCTCGATCTCGACCTTGCCCTGCGGCGCAATCATGCTCTGGCCCTTGACCGCGTCGCGGATGTTCGGCGGCGTCAGATCGCTGGTGGCGAGCTTCTCGACCGCCTGCTTGAACAGATAGGTCTGGAAGTAGCAGGCCTCCGACACGAAGTGCGTCACCTTGTCGGCGCCCCAGCGCTTCTTGTAGGCCTCGACGAACTTCTCGTTCTCAGGCGACTTGTGCACCATGAAGTACGGCGCCGAGGTGAAGTGACCGGCGGCGGCCTCACCGCCCATCGCCGCGACCTCGTTCTCGGAGGTCGTCAGACTCGCCATCGGCATCTTCTCGGGATCGAGGCCGGCGGCCTTGTACTGACGATGCAGCGCGACCACGGAATCGCCGACCACGGTGGAGAAGATCACATTCGGCTGGGTCGAGCGGATCTTGTTGATCACCGAAGAGAATTCGGAATGGCCGAGCGGCACATATTCTTCCGCCACGACCTCGCCGCCGAGCTTCTCGAGCAGCTTCTTGCAGTAGTTGTTCTCTTCCTTCGGATAGATGTAATTGGAGCCGATCAGATAGAACTTCTTGCCGAACTTCTTGACCAGCCACGGCACGAACTCGTCCTGCTGCTGGTTCGGCACCGCGCCGGTGTAGATCACGTTCTTCGAGCACTCGCGGCCTTCATAGAGCGTCGGGTACCAATAGAGATTGTTCTGGCGCTCGAAGACCGGAAGCACCGCCTTGCGGCTCGCTGAGGTGTAGGAGCCGAACACGCTGACGCATTTGTCGCCGACGACGAGCTTGCGCGCCTTCTCCGAGAAGGTCGCCGGATCGGAGGCAGGATCCTCGACGATCGGCACGATCTTGCTGCCTTTGATGCCGCCGGCTGCGTTGATCTCCTCGATCGCGAGCAGCGTCGCCTTGTTGAGCGATTCCTCGATGATCGCGGTCGTTCCGGTCAGCGAGAACAGCACGCCGACCTTGATCTCGCCGCCGGCGGCGTAAGCGAGGTCGGCGTTCTTGATCCAGATGTGCGGCAGTCCGGCGCCGGCAAATGCACCGAGCGCCGCGGTATTCCTCAGCAAAGTCCGCCGTGAAATGCTCATCCCTTAGCTCCCTTCAGGACTGAAAAAACAAAAAGCCCTCCCGATGCGCGCTTACGCGAGCATTGGGAGGGCTTTGTTGCCGGTTGTGTCGAAGGCGGCGCTGTCGCCGCCGGCCCCGCTATTGGGGCTTACTGTTGATGATCGTAGCCAAGCAGTTCGAACGAGTCAACAATCGCCGCGGCGACTGCGCTTGCCGACACGCGACGATCCATCGCCTGCCGTCTGATGAAGCCATAGGCTTCGGTTTCCGGCATCTGCCGCGTCGCCATCAAGATCGCCTTGGCGCGCTCCACCGTGCGCATCGAGCGCAGATTGTCGTCAAGCTTCTCGATCTTGCTGCGCAGCCGCCGCTCGTAACCAAACTGGCTGCGCGCCAGCACGAGGCTCGACAGCACCGCATTCTGGGTGAACGGCCGCGGCAGCACGGCGTTCGGCGTCGCATGACACAGCGCGTCGGCGTGCACGGCTTCCGTTGCCGGCAGGATCACGACCAGCGCGGAGCGCGCATCGCCGGGAATCCACGGCAGGCGCCGCGCGAGGTCCGGCGAATATTCGCAATACACCACGTCGGCATCGGCCGGCACGCTTTCCGGCATCGGCCAGACCTGACGCACCCGCATCCGAAAGCGCTGCAATTCGCGCAGCAGCATGCCGACCTGATCGTCGACCGGTGCGACCACGACCGCCGAGAGATCGGCAAGTTCCTGAACCATGGTCTTGCGTCCGCCGACGTCTCGGCTCAGCGACGGCTTACGCGACTGCTCGTTCATTGGACGCTTCCTGTTTGCGTTGCACGACCATATCCGATCAGGAACGGATCCGCATGCACCGGCTCTTTTGATTGGCGGACGACATCGAACTGTCCCTGGCGGTTGGCGCGTCCGATCCGGGTCCACAGATCGGTATGGCCCGACATCGGGTTGACCGTGACCGCACCTTGCGGTGCATCAAAGCTGGTGCCGAACACCATGGAACGCAGCACTTCGGTGTCGAGCGAATTGACCTGCTCGAGCGCCTTCGCAAACAGATGCAGCTGGAAATAGGACGCCTCGGCGCACATGTTGGTCGAGATGTCGGCGCCGAACCGCTTCTTGAAGCGCTGCACGAACGCGTTGTTGGCGCTGCCCTCGACGCCCTGGAAATAGGATGCCGCGGTGACGTGCCCTTCGCCGACGTCGAAGCCCATGGCGGCGATTTCGGCTTCGGTCGTGGTCAGGCTGGCGATCGGGACCTGCTTCGGATCGAGCCCGACATTGGCATAGGCCTGATAGAGAAACACCGTGCCCTCGCCGACGACGGTCGAAAAGATCACGTCGGGCCTGACGCGCTTGATGTCCTGGATGATCGGCACGAAGTCCTGCCAGCGCGCGTAGACATTGACGTAGCGCTCGCCAACGACCGAGCCGCCGTTGCTCTTCAGCAGCTCCCGCATCACCCGGTTGGACTCGCGCGGATAGATGTAGTCCGAACCCACGAAATAGAATCGCGTTCCGAACGTATCCATCAGATAGCGGCACAGCGCGAGGCTGTTCTGATTCGGCGAGGCGCCGGTGTAGATGACGTTCGGCGACGCCTCGAACCCCTCATAGAGCGTCGGGTACCAAAGCAGGCCGTTCAGCCGTTCGACGACCGGCAGCACCGCCTTGCGGCTCGACGAGGTGTAGCAGCCGAATATAGTGCTGACCTGATCCTCGACCATCAACCGTTTGGCGTAGTGGCCATAAGCGGCCGAGTCCGAGCCGGGGTCGTAGGCGACGGGAACCAGTTCGCGGCCACAGACCCCGCCCGCTTCGTTCACCTCCTCGATCGCAAGCTGCGTGCCCTGATACTGGGTTTCCTCGATGACCGACATGAAGCCGGTTCGTGAAAACAGGACTCCTATCCGCCACGGAGCGGAGGTCGCTTGGGTAGGATTCGACATGATCAGGCCCTCGACAGAATTGGAGGGACGAGAGGGATTATTGTTCTTGTTGCTCTCGAACAGCATTGCCGGGAGCGGAAGATTGCATGTCGTCTGCCGCGAGACAAGGACCCTCGCAGCTCATCCTGTCAGCGACGCTGACGCGAAAGCAGGCAAACCGGATGTCACCCGCGACAGATCACAGGTGCAGCGGACCTTGGACCAGCCATCTCCGGTAGACGCGTGATCGATTGCCCGTATCGGGCGCAGGGATGGATAGTAACTCCGGGGAAACCTACGGCCGGCGCCATTGCAGCAAGGAGTAAGGCGGATCCTGCTCCGGGTGATGCTCGAAGACGCCTTCGACATCAGCGCCGATGGCAACCGTCTGTTCGGGATCGCCGAGCAGATTGCCGACCATGCGAACGCCGCCGGCATGCGGCAGTTCGACAAGCACCGCGATATAAGGTCCATGCCCTCTAAGCGCTGCATGCGACGGATGCCACGCGCGTTCCCAGCTGAAAATCCGGCCGCGCGGCTCGACCTCGATCCAGGCCGGGTCGAAGGCGTGGCAACGGTGACAGAGCCATTCGGGTCCGAATTGCCACGTGTTGCAGCGACCGCAGCGTTGCACCAGGAGCTTGCCCTGACGCAATCCCTCCCAGTAGGGCGCAGACAGGCCGTCCGGCTCTGCAACCGGAATCGGCAGACCTGCCGGGAGATAGCGCGTGCTCGGGTTGCTCATAGTGTGGCCTCCGACCCCAGAATGAGATTGCTCGCGGGGGAGACCATCGGACCTCCGATGACCAACGCGACGTCGCTGCGCCGTGCCTGGCTGGTCGACATGCCGCGCACCTGGCGAACTGCTTCCAGCACGAGCTCAAAACCGTGCATGTAGCATTCGGCGAGATTGCCGCCGCAGGTGTTGAGCGGCAGGGTCCCGGACGGCGCGATCAGGTTCTCGAAGGTCAGGAAGTCGTTGGCCTCCTCCGGCTTGAAGAAGCCGTGCTCCGCCAGCGCCATCACGACACCACCGGTGAAATTCTCGTACGCCTGGACCACGCCGACATCTGACGGCCCGACCCCGGCCATGCGGTAGAGATCGGGGGCAACGGTGCCGAAGCTCGCCGTGGCGTAGAGCGGCGCGTTGTGCGCTGTCGCCGCCGCGCGATGTCCGGATCCGAAGGCGGCACCGAGCAGATAGGCGGGCTTGCGCCGGAATTCGGTGGCGCGCTCCGCCGATACCAGCACCAGGGCCGCTGCGCCGTCATTTTCCATGCAGCAATCGTAGAGATGGAACGGTTCCACGATCCAGCGAGAGGCGTCGTACTTCTCGACATCCAGCGGCTTGCCGTGCATCACCGCGCGCGGATTGGCCTGGGCATGGTGATAGGAGGCCAGCGCAATCGCCCGCAACGCCTCTTGCCGTACGCCGTGCTCGTGCATGTAGCGCTGCACCCGCATGGCAAAGCGCTGCGGCGGCGCCAGCACACCATAAGGCATCAGGTAGGACCGCTCGCCCGACACCGTATGGATGCCACCCGCCTGTCCGAAGCGGCCATACTGGCCCTGCGCCAGCGAGCGGAACACCACGACACAATCGGCGAGGCCCGCGACGATCGCGGCCGCCGCATTGGCGACGGCAGCGCAACAACCGCCGCCTCCCCCGCCCCACTGCATGGTCGCCGAACGCAATCGATGCGTCCCCAGCGCCGCAGCCAGCCGCGACGCCTCGCTGCGATCGTCGCTGTAGGACGAGAACCCGTCGATCTCGCGCGGATCGAGGCCTGCATCCTCGCAAGCCGCCAGAATGGCCTTGAGCGCGAGCTTGAATTCCGGGTCGGGCGACGCGCCGTGGCAATAATATTGCGTCTCGCCGATCCCGATGACGGCGACACGGCCCCGCAGCGTCCGCTCGTCCATCGTCCGCGCCGTCACGGCTTGGCATCCTGTCGCGAGGGCTGGCTGCCGAACGCTCCGTCTTTGGCGAGGCGCGCGATCTCCGCCTCGTCGTAACTGAGCAAGTCGCGCAGCACGTTTTCGGTATGCTGCCCAACGGCGGGCGCCGCAACGGGATCGACGATCGGCGTCCGCGAATAGCGGATCGGCAGGTTCACGTTCGGCACCCAGCCCACCGTCTCGTGCGGGATCCTTGTGACAATCCCGCGCTCCCTCGCCTCCGGCGAGCGGATCGCCTCGCTGACGGTGCGCACCTGGCCGCAGGGCACGCCGGCCGCGCGCATGCGCGACTGCCAGTGCGACCACGGCTGCCGGGCAAAGGCGTCGCCGAGAATCGCGAACAATTCCTCACGCCGACGGATTCGATCGGGTCCGGTTGCATAGATCTCGGCCGCCGCGAGATCCTCGCGCTCGAGCACCTGCGCCATCAGGCGCTGGAAGATCTTGTCATTGCCGCAGTTGATATAGAACGAGCAGTCGCTCGCCAGGAACACGCCCGACGGACAGGTGTCCGGACTGGTATTGCCGCTGCGCTTTGGATCCGCATTGTTGAAGAGCGACTGCATGGTCGCGTAACCGGTCATCAGGACGGCATTCTCGAACAGCGACACCTCGATGGCCTGGCCCTGCCCGCCGCGCTCGCGCGCGAACAACGCACCAAGGATCGCATTGCTGGCCATCATCGCGGTGCTGATGTCCATCACCGGCGACAGAGCCCGCACCCCCTCCCGGTCGGCATAGCCGTTCATCGAGACGAAGCCGCTCTCGACCTGGGCGATCGGATCGAAGCCGAGCCGATCGGAGAACGCGCCGTCACGGCCGTAGGCCGACACCGAGCAATAGATGATCTCGGGTTTGATCTTGCGGCAGCTCTCATAATCTAGACCGAGCCGCGCCATCACGCTCGCCGAAAAGTTCTCGACGAGGACATCAGCCGTCGCGATCAGCTCACGCGCGACCTTCAGGCCCTCGGGCGACTTGAGATCGAGGGCGACGCTGCGCTTGTTGCGGTTGGTCCAGAGGAACGGCGCACCGTGCCTGAGATCGGGATGCACCGGGGGATAACGGCGCAAATCGTCCCCGCGACCGGGCGCCTCGATCTTGATCACCTCGGCGCCCATGTCAGCCAGGATCATGGTCGCAAACGGTCCGGCGATGAAATGCGAGAAATCGATTACCCGGACCCCCTCGAGCGCCCTGGGCGCATCGACGTGGCGCGGCGTGTGCTCGGGGAAATCGGCTTCGAGCTGGTCCAGCATCGGCATATCCGTTGGTTTGAGACGTGTTGATCCGCGGATCGCGGCCGTGGTCGTCAATTGCTCTTCGGTGACTCGACGAGCGAGCAACCGCCCTGGTCGAGCGGCCGGAACGCTTCCGGCCCTGTCAGCACGCCGACCTGCTCGAGCAGATCCCACTTGCTCTTCGACGCATTCGGGCTCTTCACCTTGAAGATGTACATGTTGTGAATGGCACGGCCGTCGGCGCGCACCACGACCGGCCCGAACAAGCCGTCGTCGATCGGCGTCTCCTTCAGCCTCTGGATCACCGCCGGCGCGTCGTTGGTTCCCGCGGCCTGTGCCGCGTTCAGATAGGCCAGCACCGAGGAATAGACGCCGGCGTGGAAGGCAGTCGGCGATTGCCCATGCTGCCGCTCGCTGAATTTGGCCGACCAGGCGCGGCTGGCATCATTGAGATCCCAGTAGAACGGTTGGGTGATGATCAGTCCCTCCCCGACTGCAAGCCCGCTGGATTCGACGTCGTTGGTGGTGGTGAGCAGCGCCGCGAAAGTGCGTCCGCTCTGCTTCAGCCCGAACTCGGCGGATTGCTTGATCAGGCTGACGGTGTCGCCGCCGGCGGTCGCGAACGCGATCACGTCGCGCCCGAGCTATCGGCCTGCAGGATGAACGAGGCATAGTCCGCATTGTTGATCGGCACATTGACCGAGCCGAGGACGGTGCCGCCGCCGGCGCCGATCACCGCCGTGCCGTCGCGCACCATCGACTTGCCGAGCGCATTGTCGGTGGCGATGAAGTACCATTTCTTGCCGCCGTGGCGCACGAGATAGGCACCGATGGTGTGCGAGGCGGCCCAGGTATCGAACGTCCATTGAATCGTGTTGGGCGAGCAGTATTTCCCGGTCAGGTCGGACGATGCCGCGCTCGATGCGATCAGCGCAGCCTTGCTGCCGCGCACGACCTCGTTGACGGCGAGCCCGACGGCCGAGTTCGGCACGTCGGCGACCGCATCGACCTTCTCCTGGTCAATCCAGCGCCGCGCGATCGCGGCGCCGACATCCGCCTTGTTCTGATGATCGGCCGAGACGATCTCGACCTTGAAATCGGGATGCAGCCGCATGAAGTCCTCGGCCGCCATCTTTGCCGCCGTCACCGAACCTTCGCCGGCATTGTCCGAATAAGGGCCGGACGCGTCGTTGAGCACGCCGATCTTCAAAGAGCGCGCCGCGTCCGCCGACACGGGCGAGCTGGCGCAAAGGGCCAGAAAGGAGATTCCGATAACACGCGAAAGATACTTCATTGGTTCCACCCGTGGATATTGTTCTTAGAGATCGAGCACGAGCGTGCGGGACCTGGCGCCCGAGCAGCAGATCATTACGCTCTTGTTCGCCGCCCGCTCTTCCTCGCTCAGAAACTGGTCGCGATGGTCGGGTATGCCCTCGAGCACGCGCGTCTCGCAGGTGCCGCAGACACCTTCGGTGCAGGCGTAGTTCGCAGCGATGCCGGCATCCAGCAACGCGTCGAGGATGGTCTTGCCGGCCTCGACCGCAATGGTGCGATTGCTTCGCGCAAGCTTGACCTCGAAGCCGCCATCAGTCGCCGGAGCTTCCCGCGCCTTGAAATACTCGACATGCACGTGATTGGCCGGGCGGCCGGCCGTCGCCGCCTCGAATGCCGCGAGCATGGGCACCGGACCGCAACAGTAGAGATGCGCGTGAGCCGGCGCGTTCCTGACGATCGCCGGGAGATCGAAAACCCGTCCTGATCGCTCGTCGTCGAAATCGAGATGTACCCTCGATCGATACGAGCCGAGCTCGTCGAGAAATGCGGCCGCCGCGCGCGTCCTTGTGGCGTAGAACAGCTCCCAGCGCCGTTCGAGCGCTTGCAGGCGCCGGATCATTGACAGCAGCGGCGTGATGCCGATCCCGCCGGCGATCAGGACCGAATTCTCGGCTTCTTCATGAAGCGCGAAGTTGTTGCGCGGCATCGAGATCGTCATGACGTCCCCGACCCTGACGGTGTCGTGAACGAAGCTGGAGCCGCCGCGGCTCTCGGCATCCTTGTTGACCGCGATGACATACCGATGCCGCTCGCGCTGGTCGTTGACCAGCGAGTAGCTGCGGATCAAGTCATTCGGTAGATGCAGGTCGACATGGCTGCCGGCCGTGAACGGGGCCAGCTCATTGCCTGTCCGCGCGATCAGCTCGTAGGAATTGATCCGCTCGGCCTCGTAGCCGATGCGCTTGACCAGCGCCTGCTGGGTGTCGGCCATATGGCCGGATGCGTTCACAGCTCGTACCCGAAATCGGCACCGAGCTTCGCCCGCATGAACGGCGCGCGACATCGACCCAGGAATCCTCCGGCGGCAGCCGCAGCGACACCGCCCGTACCATGAACACGTCGGGATCCGAGACCCCCTTGGGCTTGATCGCGTGATCACGATAGGCGCCGAGCGCCTCCAGGATGAAGCGCCGTGTCATCGCGATGCCGGTATCGCTCGAGCAGAGCGTCTCCTTGGTGCGATCGAAGATCGGCGACACGCCGCTCTGGCAGGCTCCGTCCTGCACCCAGAGCCCCGGCAGGCCCGAGAACCAGGAGGTCCGCTGCGCCTCGTAGTCGAATTGAAAGCCGTTCTGCGGATTGTATTTGGTCCAGTAGCCGGCATACGGCACCGTCGGCGGATGCTGCACCAGCGCGTGGCGGCTGGCATGCCCGCTCTCGCGGCCCTTGTGTCCTTCGGCGAACACCTGCCGCGTCTTCTCCAGCAGCGGCTCCGACGGATGATAGGAGAACATGATGCAGAGTGTGTTCTCGTCATCGATCGGCACCCAGGCGTGCCCGCTCAAATCTGGGAACGGCGAGAGTGGCGGCACCAGCGTATAGAACGGCAGCAGGAACTGGTTGACGCGCCAATACAGCGTGTTGGCATCATAGTTGCGCCGCGCGGCGATGCTCATGCCGAAGTCCTGCTTGATGCATTCGAAGGTCGGCCGCAGGTCGCGCTTCTGGATCCAGGCGCTCGTGGTGCCCTGCGCATCCAGCCGCCCGTGCAACAGTGGTGCGTGCGCGGAGTCGATCTCGCCCTCCACCGCCTGCAGCCAATTGCACTCCTGGACGCGAACCGAGATGTGCACCTGCTCCGCCGGCACCAGATTCCATTCGAGGTTCGGCAGCGGCGCAGCTCAGCCTGGTCGGGACCCATATAGGTCCAGATCATCCCGTTGCGTTCCTTGCAGGGATAGGCCTTGATCCGCACCCGCTCCTTGAGGCGGCTGCGCACCGGCTCCGCCGGCATGTCCGTCACCGTGCCGGTGACGTCGAACTTCCAGCCGTGATAGACGCAGCGCAGCCCGCAATCCTCGTTTCGTGCGAAGATCAGCGGCGCACCGCGATGCGGGCAAGCCTGATCGACCAACCCGACGCGGCCCTCGGTGTCGCGGAACGCGACCAGATCCTCGCCGAGCAGCCTGATCCGCTTCGGCTGTCCGTCCTTGGCAAGGTCCGCCGACGGCAGGAAGGGAATCCAGTACAGGCGAAACAGATCGCCGAGCGGCGTGCCCTTGCCGACCCTCACCAGGCGTTCATTGTCTTCGCGCGAGAGCATGGCTTGCCTCCTTCAATTGCGGGTGGTCGGGGCTGCCGCGCCGAGAAGCGCGGCGACACGGTCGGACAGTCCGAGATCCCTTGCGGTCCAAAGCGGGTCGGATGCGGCGAGCGGCTTGCGCGGAATCGGGGGCTGCTTGCCCTCCTCCACCAGCTTGACGATCAATTCGATGCGCCGCCGCTCGAGCTCCCGCAATGCGTCCTCGACGACGGCGGCTTCCGCCGTGCATCCCGGCAGCTCCGGATAGGCAAGCCGAACCCGCCACTGCCCCGGCTCGGTTTCGACCGCCTCGGCCTCAAGCAGATAGGGAATCGACAGCAGCTCACGCAGGTCCAAGTTCAACCTCCCTGAACGACGTCTTCGCATCGCCATTTGATACGTATACGTACTGTATTGACGAGCGGCTGACAAGGGCCGAAAGCCATTGCACCGCGCCGGGAACAGGCCGGGGTGCGATTGACCGCAGGGTTGAGGACGTCAAGCCAAGCTGCTAACGGCTAGCGCGAATTCGTGAAATCGGGATCGAACAACGGCATGGCAGCCGACAAGGCAAGGAAGACCGGCTCGGCCGCAGACGTTGCTCGCGACTGGCAGCTGGAAGGCGGCATCGGATTTCTGCTGCGGCTGCTGGAGGCCCGCTACGACGGGCTCTATCAAAGCATGACGCGCCAGAGCGACATCACGCCGCGGCAGTTCGGCGTGCTGATGGCGCTGTACCAATTGGGTCCGCTCACCCCCTCCGTGCTGGCGGACCGGATCAGTTGCGACCGCAACACGCTCAGCGAAATGCTGAAGCGGATGGTGGCGCGCCGGCTGGTCGCGAAGAAGGACAATCCCGACGACCGCCGCTCGCTCCAGGTGCAGATCACCGCCAAGGGCGAGGAAGCGCTGCTGGCCGTGATCCCGGCCGCCGCGCAGCTGCAAGAGATCATGCTGGCGCCGCTGCGCAAGGAAGATCGCGCGCATTTCCTGAAATGCCTGCTGGCGATCGCGAAGGCTCCGCCGCCGGACGCGTCGTCCGACACCTGAGATCACGGGCGTCCGCCTAGGCCTGCGCCTTCCCAAATGTGCCCGCAGCCACGAGCGCCGCGATTGCATCCGGCGACAATCCGAGGATCCGCGACAGCACATCGTCCCGCTGCGCGCCGATCCCGGGGACCTGACTTCCCATCGGCGTATCGGCCCCGGACATCTGCCATGGCGCATTGACGCCGACGAAGTCGCCGGCGCCATCCAAGACCGTCGCAAACACACCACGCTCGCGCAAATGGGCATCGGTCAGCGCCGCGCCCGGCGTCCGGTATTCGGCGCAGGGAACACCGGCGCGATCCAGCGCCGTGATGCACTCGGCGACGGTGTGGCACTCGGTCCATTGCTCGATCACCTGCATCATGGCAGTCCAATTGGCGCCGCGCGCCGGAATGGTCGCAAAGCGCGGATCGTTCGCCAGCTCTTCCTGTCCGGTGACCTCGCAGAGCGCGGCAAAATTGCGCGGCGTCACCGGGGCGATCAGGATATCGCCGTCGCGGGTGCGGACCGGCCCATAAGTCGGACGCGGCGCGCGGATCGGGAATTGCGCTTCCTGAAGCTCATAGACCAACAGGTTGAGCATGCAGTCCATCAAGGCCACGTCGACGCGCTGCCCCTTCCCGGTGCGTTCACGCTGAACCATCGCGGTCTGAATCGCGGAATAGCCGAAGATGCCGCCAAGAATGTCGGCGACAAAGATCGCTCCTGCCGCGGGACGCTCCCGGTCGCCGGCATAGCGCATCAGCGAGGTATCGAATCCGCTCTCGGCGTGCACGATCATCGCGTAAGCCGCACGCTCGGCGGCGGGGCCCGTCTGTCCATAGCCCGAGATCGAGCAATAGATCAGGCGCGGATTGATCTCGCGCAGCGCCTCATAGCCAAGGCCGAGCCGGTCCATCACACCGGGGCGGAAATTCTCGACGAGAATGTCCGCTTCCGCGACCATGCGATGCACGAGCTTGATGGCGTCGGCGTTCTTCAGGTCGAGCGCCAGGCTGCGCTTGCCGGCATTGAGCTGGCCGAAATAGGTGCTGTGGCCGTCGCGCAGCGGAGTTCGCAGCCGCATGTCGTCGCCCTCCGGCGGCTCGATCTTGATGACCTCGGCGCCGACATCGGCGAGCAACCGCGCGCAATACGGCCCCGCCACCATGATGGAAAAATCCAGCACCCGCACCCCGGCGAGCGGCGCTCTGTCGCCATCCTTCTGCATCGATCTCTCCTATCTCGGCAGCCCGAGCGCGCGTTGCGCGATCAGGCTGCGCTGGATCTCGTTGGTCCCGATGCTGATGACCCACATCAGCGAATGCCGCAGGTTTTGCTCGAAGCGGCCGTTGTCGATCGCGCCCGGCATCTGTTCGGACAGCGCGGCGCGCATCCCGAGAATATCGAGCGCAGCCTCGCCGAAACGTTCCATCAGCTCTCCGGAAAACACCTTGCTGATCGCGCCATACTCCGGCGGCGTGACGCCGTCGGCGCCGAGCTCGGCACAGTGCATCATCAGGAGACGGCCGATCTCGATCTCCGATGCCAAGGTCGCCATTCTGTCGCGGACGATCGGGTCATCGGCAAGGGACCGACCACTGTGCTTCGCCATCACATGCGAACGCAGCTGCTCGAAGGCGTGCGCGACCTTCAGGACGATGCCGCCGCCGACCAGCCCTCGCTCGAACGCCAGAGCGCCGGTCAGCACCTTCCAGCCGCCATTGACCTCGCCGACCAGGTTTTCGGCGGGAATGCGGACATTGTCGTAGAAGATATTGGCGAACGTGCCGTCATACATCGTAGCGGACGGCCGGATCGTGATGCCCGGTGCATCCATCGGCACGATGAACATGCTGATGCCGGCATGCGGCGGCTTGGCGTCCTTGTCGGTTCGCGCGGCGAGGAACATGTATTTGCCCCACCAGGTGGTGGTCCAGATCTTCTGGCCATTGATCACCCAGTGCTCGCCGTCCCTGACGGCGCTGGTGCGCAGCGCCGCGAGGTCCGAGCCAGCCTGCGGCTCGCTGTAACCCATGCCGTGCATGGCTTCGCCACGCAGAATCTCCGGAAGATATTTCCGCTGCTGCTCTGCCGTGCCGAACATCATCAGCGCGTTGGCCTGGATCGCGGCGCCGGTCCGCGGCGCCTCGCCCTGCTCCATCGTCTCCATGAAGGCGATCTGCTCCAGCGGAGAGCGTGCCTGGCCGCCGAATTGCGCCGGCCATCCGAGGCCGATCCATCCCGTTTCGCCGATATCGCGGGCGAAGCCGACATCGAACTCGCGCTTGGCGAACGGCCTCCGGTCGAACGCCTGCTTCGCCTCCCCGGCCCAGTTCTGCTCCAGCCAGAGCCGAACCTGCTCACGAAACGCGTTCCCGGCGGATCCGAGGTCGTATTGCGGCAGCCCGTCGCCGCCGGCATCCAAGAGCCGCGCGGCCAACCTGCGTTTTGCATCCGACGCGCCGCCGAGCGCGACCGTATCGAGATGCACGCGCTTGAAGTGGATCGGCGCTTCGTGCTCCTCGGCATAGCCGATCGCGCCGAACGTATGCTGGGTCTCCAGCGCGACTTGCCGCAGCGCGTTGCCGGAGAATGCCGATGCGCAATCGGCGAAGTAGCGCCAGTCGCCGTTGCCGCCGTCATGCAATCTCGCGGTGTGATCGAGGATCAAACTGACGCCTTCGAGCGCGATCAGGCAATTTGCCAGCTTGTGCTGGATCGCCTGGAACTTGCCGATCGGTTGCCCGAACTGGTGCCGTTCCCCGGCGTAGTCCACCGCGAGCTCAATCGCGCGCCGCGCCGCGCCGTAGGCGCGCGCGGTCAACATCGCCTTACCCTTTATGCGGAGATCGTCGAGATCGACCGTGCCTACGGGAATACGTGTGAGCGGTGCCGCGTTCAGCCGAACCTCGTAGAGCCCCCACGCCCCCATCGCACGGGCCGCGACGCATTCGACACCGGGACCGCAGAGATCGATCAGCGCAAGATGGGCCTGGTCGAGCGCGACCAGAAGGTGCGTGGCGCTCCCAGCAGCCTCGACAAAGCGAAGCACGCCTGTTGCCCGGAAGTCGGCGACCTCAACCGAGCCCGTGCCAACGTCGGGATCCTGAGCGCCGAACGAGAAGGCGACGATCGCGTCCCCCGAATGCAGCCGCTCCACGAGATCCGCCACGACGTCGACCTGCGATCCAGCGATCGCAAGGTTGGCGAGCGCGGCGGACCACATCGGCGCCGGGCAGCCAGCCCGGCCAAGCTCGGTCATGACGACGAGAATTTCGGCGAGCCCGCCTTCGCCCGCTTCCGCGCCGACGGCAGCTACGCCCTGCCCGACCAGCTTGTGCCAGATCGCCGATATCTCGTCCGGCGAAGACGACGCCGTCGCGCCGCGCGGACGCCAATGCTCGTCGAGGAATCCACGTATGGATTCCCGCAGCATCGCCGTGACATCGTCCGGCTGTTCGGTCGCCGTCATCGCGCCGGCCTAGCCCTGGCCGAACCTCGGCTTGCGCTTCTCCTTGAACGACATGGTCGCTTCTTTGTGGTCGGCGGTCTCGAATGTCACCTGCTCCAGCGCCATCGAGGCCTCCAGCAGCATGTTGACGCGCTGCTTGACGATCTGGTTGATCGACAGCTTGGTCCAGCGAATGGCCCAGGTCGGACCGTTGGCGAGCTCGACTGCGATCGCATGGGCCTTGGCCAGCACCTCCGCGCGCGGCACGACATGATTGACCAGCCCGATCCGCTCCGCCTCATGACCCTTCAGCAGCGTGCCGCGGATCAGGAATTCCTTGGCCTTGTTGATTCCGATCAAGAGCGGCCAGATCACGGTGCCGCCGTCGCCCGCGACCAGGCCGACGCGCGAGACATGGGTGTCGCCGATCCGCGCATCCTCGGCCATCACGGTGATGTCGCAGAGCAACGCGTGGGTCGCGGCAAGGCCGATGGCATCGCCGTTGATCGCCGCGACGATCGGCTTGTCGAGCTCGAGCTGGCGGGTGACGCCGCGCCGGCTGATCATGGGGTCGTGCACCTCGCCCTCTTCGAGGACGTCGCCGCCCGGCCGCTCCGACATCGCCTTCACGTCACCACCGACGCTGAAGAAGTCGCCGGCGCCGGTCAGCACCACGGCATTGACGGCGTGGTCGTCGGCGAGATCGTCCCAGATCGTCCGCAACTCGCGGATCAGTTTCTGGTTGATGGCATTGCGCGCCTGCGGACGATTCAAGGTCACGGTCGCGACCTTGTCCGCGACTTCGACCGTCAGGCATTCATACTTGGCGTAGTTGGACACGTTTGCCTCCGTTGTATTGCTGTTTGAGTTGTTGGTTGACTGACAGGGCTGGCGCGCTACCGGCGCATTCCGGGCTGCACATCGGCCAACGCGACGTGGAGCGACATTGCCCCCGGATCCTGTTCCAGCATCCGCTGCACCGATTCCAGGTGTGACCGCAGCAACCGGCTTGCCAGCGCCACGTCGCGCTCGCTGAGCGCCGCCAGGAATTGCCGCCGCTTCTCCGCCAGCCGCGCCATCGCGACCCCGCTCGAGGCGACCTTGGCGTAGACGAAGCGCATGTGGATCTCGGTGACCGAGTCCACGATCATCGCAATCACCTTGTTGCCGGTCGAGGCCGCCAGCAGCTTGTAGAATTCGCGCGAACATTCGACCCGGTCGAGCAACCGCCCCTCCTTGGTCGCAAGCTCCGTCCGCTCGATATTGGCTTCCAGCGCATCGAGGTCGGCCCGGCGCGCATTCGCGCAGGCGAGCTGCACCACGAGGTCGAGCACGTGGACCCGCGCCTCCGACAATTCCCGCACGGAAATCGTCCCGAGGCTCAGCATGTCGCGCATGACCTCGTTCATGCGCCGGGTGTCGCCCTGCTGGATGAAGGCGCCGCCCTTGACGCCCTTCTGCAGCCGCAGCACGCCGGCCATCTCCAGGCTGCGCAGCGCTTCCCGCAACACATTGCGGCTGACGCCGAGCTGCTGGGCAAGTTCGCGCTCGGCCGGCAATTTGTCGCCGGGCTTCAGCACGCCGAGCGCCAGCTGCTCGCGAATCCGCTCGCAGATCTCCTCAAACGTCCGCCGGGTGTGGATCGGCTTGAATGTCGGCGCAGCCGAAGCTCCGGCGGCGCGGAGATCGGAGGCCCGCTCCCGCCGGTTCGGCGGGGCGATGCGGGAGCGCTGCGGCGCGCGAGGGCTTGACTTGGTGCTCATGCGGTGAATTATTAAATGGATCACCCATTCAATGGAAGCCCCTTTTTGGCATCCAGCAAAGAAAACGTAACGGGAGCCGGTATGAGTTTTTCCGAGGAGCAGGTCGCGTTCCGCGACAACGTGCGCAGGATGGTCGCGAGGCACGTGGCGCCGATCGCCGCCGAAATCGACGAAACCGACCGCTTCCCGCTCGAGCTGGTCAAGCTGTTCGGCGAGATGGGGCTGATGCAGCTCTGGGTGCCGGAGCGCTATGGCGGCCCGAACGGCAACCTCACCATGGCCTGCATCGCGCGCGAGGAGATCTCGAAGGTCTCGCCCGCCTGCGCCTCGATCGCGGCGCTCAACACCATGTTCATCATGCCGCTGCTGCATTTCGGCTCGGAAGAGCAGCGCAAGAAGTACCTGCCGATCATCGCCAAGGGCGGCGTGGTCACGGCGATCGCGATTTCCGAGCCGCAGGCCGGCTCCGACGTCGCTGCGCTCAACACCCGCGCTCGGAAAGACGGCGACAGCTACGTCCTCAACGGCCGCAAGCAATGGTGCAGCTACGGTGTCGTCGCCGACTACATCGTGGTGATGGCGCGCACCAGTGACGGCGCCGGCGCGACGGCATCAGCGCCTTCATCGTCGAGCCGAAGACAATGCCGGGCATCACGTTCGGCCGCCATGAGCGCAAGATGGGCTTTCGCGGCGCCCCCAACACGCCGATCTTCTTCGACAATGTCAGGGTCCCAGCCGAAAACCTCGTCGGCGAGGAAGGCAAGGGTTTCCGCGCGTCGATGCGCGCCCTCGACCTCAACCGGCCGACCATCGGCGCCCAGTCGGTCGGCCTCGCGCAGGGCGCGCTCGATGCCTGCATCGCCTACGCCAAGGAGCGCAAGCAGTTCAAGCAGCCGATCGCCGAGTTCCAGGGCGTGCAGTTCATGCTTGCCGACATGGCCATGCAGATCGAGGCGGCCCGCGCCCTGGTCTATGAATGCGCCCGCGCCGGCGATGCAGGCGACTGGAAGCGGCTCAACGTGCTTGCCAGCATGGCGAAATGCGTCGGCAGCGACATGGCCATGAAGGTCACGACCGACGCGGTCCAGATCTTCGGCGGCTACGGCTACACCATGGACTATCCGGTCGAGCGCATGATGCGCGACGCCAAGCTGACCCAGATTTTCGAAGGCACCAACCAGATCCAGCGCGTGGTGATCGCCCGCGAGCTGCTGCGCTAGTGCAGATTTTCAACAAGAAACGAATTACAGGGAGAAACGACCTTGAACCACATCATCGACCGGGCGTTGGCAGCCATCGCGCTGTCGGCCCTGCTGGCGGCGCCTGCCTACGCGCAGAAAGCCTATGGTCCCGGCGTCAGCGATACCGAGATCAAGCTCGGCCAATCGACGCCGCTGAGCGGCCCGGCCTCCGCCTTCGGCGCGGGCGCCGGGCGCGCCGTGGTCGGCTATTTCGAGATGCTGAACGCGAACGGCGGCATCAACGGCCGCAAGATCAACTTCACCCAGCTCGACAACGCCTACAGCGCGCCGAAGGCCGTCGAGCAGTCGCGCAAGCTGATCGAGGACGTCGGCGTCCTGGCCGAGGTCGGCACGATCGGCACCGCGCCGAACGTCGCGATCCAGAAATATCTCAACGCCAAGCAGGTGCCGCAGCTCTTCATCACCGCCGGCGGACGCCGCTTCAACGATCCCAAAACCTTTCCGTGGACTATTCCGCTCTATCCGGACTTCGAGACCGAAGGCCGCGTCGTCGCCAAGTACATCCTGACGGCAAAGCCCGACGCCAAGATCGGCGTGCTTTACCAGAATGACGACTACGGCAAGGACTACCTCAAGGGCCTGCGCGCCGGTCTCGGGCCCAAGGCCGAGTTGATCGTCGCTCAGGCTTCCTATGAGCTCGCCGACCCGACGATCGACTCGCAGATCGTCCAGCTGAAGGCCGCCGGCGTCGACACGCTGATCGAGCAGTCGTCGTCCAAGGCGCGGCGCAATCGATCCGCAAGGTGTTCGAGCTCGGCTGGAAGCCGCTGCACGTGATCGGCGGCTCGACGGCATCGGTCGAAACCATCCTGAAGCCCGCAGGCCTCGAAGCATCGAAGGGGCTGGTCACGACGCAATTCCTCAAGCAGCCGGGCGACCCGGCCTGGGCCAATGACGACGAGGTCAAGGCCTACAAGGATTTCCTGAAGACGTACGCACCTTCGGCCAATCCGGACGATTATTCCGTGCTCGTTGCCTATATGAACGTGCACGCGCTGGAGCTGGCGCTACGCAAATGCGGCGACGACCTCACCCGCGAGAACCTGATCAAGCAGGCGACCTCGCTGAGCGGCGACCGGCTGCCGATGATGCTGCCGGGCGTCTCGATCGGCACCCGGCCCGGCGACTACACGCCGTTCCGAACCTTGCGGATCGCGACGTTCGATGGCGAAAGCTGGTCGCTGACCGGCGAGCCGCTGTCGGCCGACTAGCCGGTTGGCGAGAACCGTCTTCTGCGGCTCTCGCCAACGTCACCTCACGCGCGCAAGCTCGGCAGATCGAGCCCGTTGGCGCGGGCGCATTCGATCGCGGTCTCATAGCCGGCGTCGGCGTGGCGCATGACCCCCGTCGCGGGATCGTTCCACAGCACACGCTCGAGCCGGCGCGCCGCCTCCGGCGTGCCGTCGGCGACGATCACCATGCCGGCATGCTGCGAATAGCCGATGCCGACGCCGCCGCCATGATGCAGCGACACCCAGGTGGCGCCGCTCGCACAGTTGAGCAGCGCGTTGAGCAGCGGCCAATCGGACACCGCATCGGAGCCGTCCCGCATCGCCTCGGTCTCGCGGTTCGGGCTCGCCACCGAGCCGCTGTCGAGATGATCGCGGCCGATCACGATCGGCGCCTTCAGTTCGCCCCGCGCCACCATCTCGTTGAAGGCGAGGCCAAGCCGATGGCGGTCGCCGAGGCCGACCCAGCAGATTCGCGCCGGCAACCCCTGAAACTTGATGCGCGCCTTCGCCATGTCGAGCCAATTGTGCAGATGGCCATCGTTGGGCATCAGCTCCTTGACCTTGGCATCGGTCTTGAAGATGTCTTCCGGATCGCCCGACAGCGCCGCCCAGCGGAACGGACCGACGCCGCGGCAAAACAGCGGACGGATATAGGCAGGGACGAAGCCCGGAAAATCGAACGCCTGCTTCAGGCCCATGTCCTTGGCCATCTGGCGGATGTTGTTGCCGTAGTCGAGCGTCGGGATTCCCTGCGCGTGGAAATCCAGCATGGCCTGGACGTGATCGACCATCGAGGTCTTGGCCGCGGTCTCGACCGCCTTCGGATCGGCCGCGCGCCTTGCCTCCCAATCGGCAAGCGTCCAACCCTTCGGCAAATATCCGTTGATCGGATCATGCGCGCTGGTCTGGTCAGTGACGATATCAGGCCGCACGCCGCGGCGCACCAGTTCGGGAAAGATCTCGGCCGCATTGCCGAGCAGCCCGACCGACGCCGGCTTCCCGCTCTTGGTCGCGTCGGCAATGATCGCCAGCGCTTCATCGAGGGTCGTCGCCTGGCGGTCGAGATAGCCCGTACGCAAACGCATCTCGATGCGGCTCGGCTGGCATTCGACCGCGAGCATCGAGGCGCCCGCCATGGTCGCAGCCAGCGGCTGCGCGCCACCCATGCCGCCGAGGCCGGCCGTGAGAATCCATTTGCCGGCGAGGCTGCCGCCATAGTGCCGGCGGCCGACCTCGACAAACGTCTCGTATGTCCCCTGCACGATGCCCTGGCTGCCGATATAGATCCACGAGCCTGCCGTCATCTGGCCGAACATCATGAGGCCCTGGCGGTCGAGCTCGTTGAAGTGGTCGAGCGTCGCCCAATGCGGCACCAGGTTCGAGTTCGCGATCAGTACGCGCGGCGCATCGGCATGGGTGCGGAAGACGCCGACCGGCTTGCCAGACTGCACCAGCAACGTCTGGTCGCCTTCCAGCTTGCGCAAGGAGGCCGCGATCCGGTCAAAGCTCTCCCAGTCGCGTGCCGCGCGGCCGATGCCGCCATACACCACGAGCTCACTCGGGCGCTCGGCGACGTCAGGATCCAGATTGTTCATCAGCATCCGCAGCGGCGCTTCAGTCAGCCAACTCTTCGCGCTGATGTCGCTGCCGCGGGGAGCGCGGATGATACGTTCGTTGTCCAGTCGGCGGTTCATGACGGGTGTCCCTGTCGGCTAAGCAAGTTTTGGAAACGGATCGATCGAAAGGGCCGCGATCGCGACGGCGGGCAACGCGTCGGCTTCGATCAGCGACGCGGCCCGCGCGAGGTCGTCGGCCATGTAGCGGTCGGCGGCGAGCGCCGGAACCTGCGCGCGCAACGCGGCAATCACTGCGGCGAGCGGTGCACTCGTTGAGTGCGGCGCGCGCAGCGTGATGCCTTGTGCGGCGACCAGCAGCTCGATGCCGAGGATGGCGGCGAGATTGTCGGCCATGTCGGACAGCCGGCGCGCGGCATGCGCGGCCATCGACACGTGATCCTCCTGGTTGGCGCTGGTCGGCGTGGAATCGATCGAGCACGGCATCGCGCGCTGCTTGTTCTCGGCGTAGAGCGCGGCCGCCGTCACCTCGGCGATCATGAAGCCGGAATTGATGCCGGGGTCCGGCGTCAGGAACGGCGGCAAGCCGAAGTTCAAGGCGGGATCGACGAGGGTCGCGATCCGTCGCTCGCTGGTCGCGCCGATCTCGGAGAGCGCCAGCGCGATCTGGTCGGCGGCGAACGCCACCGGCTCGGCGTGGAAATTGCCGCCTGAGACGATCTCGCCGGTCTCGACCAGGACCAGCGGATTGTCCGTCACGGCATTGGCTTCAATGGTCAGTCCGCGCCCGGCCTGCGCGAGCAAATCAAGCACGGCGCCCGCGACCTGCGGCTGGCAGCGCAGGCAGTATGGATCCTGCACGCGCTCGTCGCCTTCGAGATGCGATTGCCTGATGTCGCTGCCGTCGAGCAGTGCCATCAAGGTCGCGGCCGCCGCAATCTGTCCGTCATGGCCGCGCAAGGACTGGATTTCAGGACGAAACGGCACCGTGGAGGCCATCGCCGCATCGACCGACAACGCGCCCGTCACCAGTGCTGCGCAGGCAAGACGATGCGCGCGCAGCAGGCCGGAAATGGCATAGGCCGTGGAGAACTGGGTGCCGTTGATCAGCGCGAGCCCCTCCTTGGGACCAAGCGTCAACGGCGCGAGACCGGCAGCGGCAAGCGCGTCTCGGCCCGGCACGACCTTGCCATCAAGGATTGCCTGTCCCTCCCCGATCATGACCGCGGTCATATGAGCGAGCGGCGCAAGATCGCCGGAGGCGCCGACCGAGCCCTGCTGCGGCACCAGCGGAGTGACGCCGCGCGCCAGCATGGCCTGCAACTGCTCGATCACGTCGCGCCGCACGCCGGACGCGCCGCGGCCGAGCGAGATCACTTTCAACGCCATCATCAAGCGCACGATCGGCTCAGGCGTGACTGCGCCGACGCCGCAGCAATGCGACAGGATGAGGTTGCGCTGGAGCAGCGCCGTCTGGTCGGGCGCGATCCGCGTCGATGCCAGCTTCCCGAAACCGGTATTGATGCCATAGGCAGGAATGTCGATCCGCGCCGCCTTCGCCACGATCTCCGCGGCCGCCTCGACGCGCGGCCAGAATGATGGATCGAGCTCGATCGTTGCTCCGGCGAGCACGCGTGCCAGGACGCCGAGTCCGACCGTCCCGGGAGTGACGATATCAGGCGCGTTGGAAGCGCTCATTGTCCCCTCCACACCCGGCGGTGCAGCGGATTGAAGCCGATACGGTAAACCAGTTCGGCGGGGCGCTCGATGTCCCAGATCGCCAGATCGCACCATTTGCCGGCCTCGAGTGTACCGGTCTCGGCGAGCATGCCGAGCGCGCGCGCTCCTTCCCGCGTTACGCCTGCGAGGCATTCGGCGACCGTCATCCGGAACAGCGTCGCGCCCATGTTCATGACAAGCAAGAGAGAGGTCAGCGGCGAACTGCCGGGATTGCAGTCGGTCGCCAGCGCCATGTGCACGCCGTGCTTGCGGAACAGCTCGACCGGCGGTTTCTGGGTTTCACGAATGAAATAGAACGCACCGGGTAGTAGCACCGCCACCGTCCCCGCCTTCGCCATCGCGGCGGCGCCGGCTTCATCGGTATGCTCCAGATGATCGGCCGACAGCGCAGAGAATTCGGCGGCGAGTGCCGCGCCGCCGAGATTGGACAGCTGATCCGCATGCAGCTTCACCGGGAGCCCCAACGCGCGCGCAGCCGCGAACACCCGCGCCGTCTGCTCGCCGGAAAATGCGATGCCCTCCATGAAGGCATCGACGGCATCGGCGAGGCCGGCCTTGGCCACGGCCGGCAGCATCTCGTTGCAGACCAGATCGATATAGCGGTCCTTGTCGCCATTGGCCTCTGGCGGCAGCGCATGCGCACCGAGAAACGACGTGCGGACCGCGACCTGGCGCAGGCGGCCGAGGCTGCGTGCCGCCGCAAGCTGCCGCATCTCGGTCTCGGCATCGAGGCCATAGCCGGACTTGATCTCGACGGTGGTCGCGCCCTCGCCGATCAGCGCGTCGAGCCGCGGCAACGCACCGGCGACAAGCTCGGCTTGGGTCGCCTTGCGCGTCGCAGCAACGGTCGAGACGATGCCGCCGCCTGCGCGCGCGATCTCCTCATAGCTCGCGCCCTTCAGGCGAAGCTCGAACTCGTGCGCGCGATTGCCGCCGAAGACCAGATGGGTGTGGCAATCGACCAGCCCGGGCGTGATCCAGCGGCCACCGCAATCGATCCGCTCGACGGCGTCGGCATCCACAGGAAAATCCGATTGCGCGCCGGCATAGACGATGCGGCCGTCGCGCGCCGCGATCAGGCCCTGCTCGATCTCGCCGAGATCGGCGCGATCGCCGCGCATCGTGGCGAGGTGGGCATTGTGCCAGATACGGTCGAAGCGCTCTGCCATGCGATCGTCCCCTCAAGGTGGGATGCTTGACTTATATGTCTAGACATATAATCGTGTCCGGGTTCTGTCCAGCCGGCATGGAAAAATGACCCGACTGCATTTCGCACTCGCGCTGCTGCCCTTAGGCTGGGCCAATGACGTGCGGGTCGAGCTCAGCGGCGGCGCGATCGCGTCGGTGACGGCAGGCGTTGCGCCAGCCGCCGACGATGAACGTCACCAACTGGCGGTTCCGGGACTGGCGAGCCTGCACAGCCACGCGTTTCAGCGCGGCATGGCAGGCCTGGCCGAACAGCGCGGCGATACGACGGACACGTTCTGGACCTGGCGCGAGACGATGTATCGCTTCGCGCTGACGATGACGCCGGACGACGTCGCCGCGGTTGCAACGCTGCTCTATATCGAGATGCTCGAGCGGGGCTTCACCCGCGTCGGCGAGTTTCACTATCTCCACCATGATCGCGACGGCTCGCCCTACGCCAATCCGGCCGAGATGGCCGTGCGCATTGCAGAAGCGACTGAGGCTTCCGGCATCGGGCTCACGCTGCTGCCGAGCTTTTATGCGCACAGCACGTTCGGCGGCGCGGCACCGCATGCCGGACAGCGTCGCTTCATCTGCTCGGTCGATCAATTCGCCGCGCTGATGGCAGCCTCGCGCGAGGCAATCCGAACACTCCCCGGCGCCAATATCGGCATCGCCCCGCACAGCCTGCGCGCAGTGGAGCCCGATGAGCTTGCGGCGATCATCCCGCTTGCCGGGACCGATCCAATCCACATCCACGCCGCCGAACAGGTGCGCGAGGTCGAGGACTGCATGGCCTGGTCCGGGCAGCGGCCGGTGCAATGGCTGCTCGAACATGCGCCGGTCGACCGGCGCTGGTGCCTCATTCACGCGACTCACATGACGGAGCTGGAAGTCACGGCGCTCGCCGCTAGCGGCGCAGTTGCCGGCCTCTGCCCCATCACCGAAGCAAGCCTCGGCGACGGCATCTTTTCCGCGCGCGAATTCCTGGCAGCAGGCGGCCGGTTCGGCATCGGGACCGATTCCAACGTGCTGGTCGGGGTCGCCGACGAGCTTCGGCAACTCGAATACGGCCAGCGGCTGAAGCACCGCGAGCGCAACGTGCTCTCGGGGCGTCCGGGTGCATCCACCGGCCGTGCCTTGTTCGACCACGCGCTCGCGGGCGGCGCGCAGGCTCTGGCGCAGACCAACACCGGGCTCATGCCTGGCGCTCGGGCCGACATCGTCACGCTCGACACCGCGCATCCATCCCTGGCGGGACGATCGGGCGATGCGGTTCTCGACGGCTGGCTGTTTGCGTCCGGAGGCGATGCGATCGATTGCGTGTGGGCCGGCGGCGACAAGGCGGTCGCAGGTGGACGGCACCGGCTGCGCGACAAGGCGCGGGAGCGGTTCAATGCCAGCGTCCGGAGGCTCGTCACATGAGCCTCGCTTCCGATCGCGCCAAGCCGCGCGCAACCGAAAAGCCGACGCTCTACAAACGCATCCGACTCGATATCGAGACACGGATCCTGACCGGCGAATGGCCGCCGGGCCACCGCATCCCGTTCGAGCACGAGCTGATGGCACGCTATCGCTGCTCGCGCATGACCGTGAACAAGGCGCTGTCGGAACTGGCGCAGGCCGACCTGATCGAGCGGCGACGGCGGGCCGGCTCATTCGTGCGCCGTCCGCAGCATATGTCCGCGGTGCTCAAGATCGCCGACATCAGGGCCGAGATCACCGCGCTCGGCCGCGCTTACGGCTATCAGCTGATCGATTGCCGGCGGCGCACCGCGACATCGGCCGATCGTGCCCGGCTCGGCGTGAGCACGGCCGGCAAGGTGATCGCGATCGCGTGTCGCCACAGCGCCGACGATGTGCCGTTCGCCGTCGAGGACAGGCTGATCGATCTCTCCACCGTCCCGGAAGCCGCAACCGCGGATTTTGCGCGCGAACCGCCGGGATCATGGCTGCTGCATCATGTCCCGTGGACCGAGGCCGAACATACGATCAGCGCGGTCGTTGCAGACGATCGCACGGCAGAAGCGCTCGACATCGCGGTCGGCGCGCCCTGCCTCGTGATCGACCGCTACACCTGGCGCAGCGCGCGCACGGTGACCGCGGTGCGGCTGCATTATCCGGGCGAGACGCACCGCCTGGTGGCTCGCTTCAAGGGAGGTTGAGGACGTCTTGCGCGGCATAATTCATGCAATGCATCATAGACCAGCATCCACCAACGTCTTGATGCGGCAATCCGCCGCGACTGACGTGAAAGCAATCAACAGGGTTCAATCCATCGTTCAAGGGGTCAACAATCATGCGTTCCTTCAAGCTATTGCCCGCAATGGTCGCGTTGCTCGCGTCCACCGCTGCGTTCGCGGATGACGTCAAGGTCGGCGTCGGCATCTCCGGATGGACCGGCTTCGCGCCGCTGACGCTCGCCAAGGAGGCCGGCATCTTCAAGAAGAACGACCTCGACGTGACGTTGAAGAAGATCCCGCAGAAGGACCGGCATCTAGCGATCGCCTCGGGCGACATTCAATGCGCGGCGACCACGGTCGAGACCTGGATTTCCTGGAACGCCAATGGCGTCGCGACCAAGCAGATCTTCCAGCTCGACAAGAGCTACGGCGCCGACGGCATGGCCGTGCGCAACGACGTCGCCGCGATCAAGGACCTCAAGGGCAAGACCGTCGCGGCATCGGCGCCGGGCACCTCGCCCTATTTCGCGCTGGCCTGGATGCTGAAGAAAAACGGCCTCTCGGTGAAGGACGTCACCGTGGTCAATCTGGAGCCCGCCGCCGCGGCGCAGGCATTCGTCTCCGGCCAGAACGATGCCGCGATGACCTACGAGCCCTATCTGTCGACGGTGCGCGCCGCGCCCGACAAGGGCAAGATCATCGCCACCACGCTCGACTATCCGATCGTGATGGATACGTTCGGCTGCACGCCGAAATTCCTCACCGACAATCCGAAGGCGGCGCAGGCGCTGGCCAACAGCTATTTCGAGGCGCTCGACATGATCGCCAAGGATCAGGCCAAGGCCTACGAGATCATGGGCGCCGACGTGAAGCAGTCCGGCGAGCAGTTCGGCAACTCGGCAAAGTACCTGCGCTGGCAGGACAAGCCCGCCAACCAGAAATTCTTCGCCGGCGATTTCCTCAGCTTCAACAAGGATGCGGCCGAGCTCCTGCTCGAGGTCGGCATCATCAAGGCCGCGCCGAAGGTCGAGGACATCTACGACGCAAGCTTCATCAAGTAACGCAACGACAATTCTGGCCGGTCGCGCCTCGCAAGGCTGCAGGCGGGACCGGCGCATGAGATACGCCTGGATCAATTGATGCGTCCCCTCGAGCCCACCACATCGAAGCAGCGCGTGGCCTATGGCCTCGCGTTCTTCGTGCTGTTCGTCGCCCTCTGGTCCTGGGCGACGTTCGGCGGCCATGTGTCGAAGACCTTCCTCGCCAACCCGCTGACCATGGTGCAGGAAGGCTATGAACTGCTTGCCAAGCAAGGCTTCCTGTTCGACATCGGAATGACGATCTGGCGCGTGATCGGCGGGTTTGTGCTTGCCGCCGTCATCGCGGTGCCGCTCGGCGTGCTGATGGGAGCATACAAGCCGATCGAGGCCTTCCTCGAACCTTTCGTGTCCTTTGCGCGCTACCTGCCGGCGTCCGCCTTCATTCCGCTGCTGATCCTGTGGGCCGGCATCGGCGAACTGCAAAAGCTGCTGGTGATCTTCATCGGCGCGGTGTTCCAGATCATCCTGATGGTGGCCGTCACCGTCGGCGCCACGCGGCGCGATCTGGTCGAAGCCGCCTACACGCTCGGCGCCCGCGACAGCGGCATCATCCGCCGCGTGCTGTTGCCTTCCGCGGCACCCGAGATCGCCGAGATCCTCCGCCTGGTGCTGGGCTGGGCCTGGACCTATGTCATCGTGGCCGAGCTGATCGGCTCATCGTCGGGCATCGGGCATATGATCACCGACAGCCAGGCGCTGCTCAACACCGGCCAGATCATCTTCGGCATCATCGTCATCGGGCTGATTGGCCTGTCTCCGATTTCCTGTTCAAGGCGTTCAACGCCTGGCTATTCCCTTGGAAGCTTGCATGACCCTGCTTCGGATCGATCAGGTCTCGCGAACCTTCCCCGCCCGCGCCGGCAACGCACCGACCCGCGCGCTGGAGCCGACAACGCTCGATGTCGGCGACAATGATTTCGTCACCATCCTCGGCCCCTCCGGCTGCGGCAAGTCCACTTTGCTCCGGATCATCGCAGGCCTCGACCGGCCGACCAGCGGCCGGGTCACGCTCGATGGCCGTGAGGTCACCGGCCCCGGCGCCGATCGCGGCATGGTATTTCAATCCTACACGCTGTTTCCCTGGCTGACGGTGCGCGAGAACATCGCCTTCGGGCTGCGCGAGCGTGGCGTGCCGGAGAAGAAGCGCCACGAGATCGCAGACGCCTTTATCCGCCGGGTCGGGCTATCGGGCTTCGAAAACCATTGGCCCAAGCAGTTGTCGGGCGGCATGCAGCAGCGCACCGCGATCGCCCGGGCGCTCGCCAACGATCCGAAGATCCTGTTGCTCGACGAGCCGTTCGGCGCGCTCGACAACCAGACGCGGGCCTTGATGCAGGAAATGCTGCTCGGGATCTGGGAGCGCGACCAGAAGACGGTGCTGTTCGTCACCCACGACATCGAGGAAGCGATCTTCCTCGGCAGCCGCGTCATCGTGATGAGCGCCCGTCCCGGCCGCATCAAGGCGGAGATCGCGGTCGACCTGCCGCATCCCCGCTCCTACAAGATCAAGACCACGCCCGAATTCGTCGCGCTGAAGGAGCGGCTGGTCGAGGAGATCCGCACCGAGGCGCTGAAGGTTGCGGAACAGGCCTGATGATCAGTGGCTGATCATCCAGGGACGCGCAGTCGGAAAACCCTTGGCGCCGCTCCTGGTCTTGGTCATCAGCCGCGCCGGCTTTTTCTTTCCCGAGGAAGAGCAGCAGCCGCAGCCCGGGCCGTGCGCGGCCTTGTATTGATCGAGCGTCTTCGGCGCATGGCGGCTCTGCTCGTTGGTTGCGTGCGCCTTGCGCTTGTCCGACGGCATGCAGAAGAACGCCGGTGCGGTGAGGATCACGCGCGGCGACGTGGTCTCGCATTGCGGGCAGTCCTGCGGCAGATCGCATTCCGCCATCGGCCGCATGTCGGTGAACGGGCCGCAGTCGTTGCAGAGATATTCGTAGATCGGCATTGTCTTAATCCTTGCGCGGTCGTGTGACATCCGGCGATGGATGCGGGGCGGCCAAGACTGCGCCGTCCCGCACCCTTCGCGCAGGGATTCACTTGTCGGGCGAGATCGGCATCTGCACGTCGCCCGTGATGTGCTTGATCGGCCCCGCCGCCGACGGCATGACGTCGAAGTCGAAGATCTCCGTCGGCAGCCACAGCGTGGCGCAGGCGTTGGGCACGTCAACCACCCCGGAGATGTGGCCCTGGCACGGCGCAGTGCCGAGGATCGAATAGGCCTGGGCGCCGGAGTAGCCGAACTTCTTCAGATATTCGATCGCGTTCAAACAGGCCTGGCGATAGGCGATGTGGACGTCGAGATAGTGCTGCTTGCCGGCCTCGTCGACCGAGATGCCCTCGAAGATCAGATAGTCCTTGTAATTCGGCGTGATCGGCGACGGCTTGAACACGGGGTTCTTGATGCCGTATTTCGATACGCCGTCCTTGATCACGTCGACCTTGATGTGCAGCCAGCCGGCCATTTCGATGGCACCGCAGAAGGTGATCTCGCCGTCGCCCTGGCTGAAATGCAAATCGCCCATCGAGAGCCCGCCGCCCGGCACATAGACCGGGAAATAGATCTTCGAGCCACGCGACAGGTCCTTGATGTCGCAATTGCCGCCATGCTCGCGCGGCGGAACGGTGCGGGCGCCCTCCAGGCCGATCTTGGCCTTGACGTCGCCCTTGGCCTGGCCGGCATGCGCGGTCGGCGCGAACGGCGGATTGGCGAGGCCCGGCACACGGGTCGGGTTGGTCGCGATCAACTCGGCTTCGCGCGCATTCCACGCCGCCAGCATCTTGGCATCGGGCAGACAGCCGATCAGGCCGGGATGGATCAGGCCGGCGAAATTCACGCCGGGCACATGCCGCGACGAGGTGTAGAGGCCTTTGATGTCCCAGATCGACTTCTGCGCCAGCGGGAAATGATCGGTGAGGAAGCCGCCACCATTCTGCTTGGAGAAGAAGCCGTTGAAGCCCCACAGGCTCTCCTTCAACGGACCGACGTCGAGCAGATCGACGACGAGGAGATCGCCGGGCTCGGCGCCCTTGACGCCGATCGGACCGGACAGGAAGTGCACGATTGACAGATCGATGTCGCGCACGTCATCGGCGGAATCGTTGTTCTTGATGAAGCCGCCGGTCCAGTCGACGGTCTCGATGATGAAGTCGTCGCCCGGGCTGACCCATTCGACGATCGGAACCTCGGGATGCCAGCGGTTGTGTATCTTGTCGTTTTCATAGGCCGACTTGCTGAGATCGACCTTGATCAGTGTATCTGGCATCGAGATGCTCCCCTTGGTTACTGATAGTGGTTGGTTACACGGACAGGTATTTCGAGATCTGCGCGGCATCGACGCTGTCGCGCGGATCGTCGCGGACGATCTCGCCGTTCTCAATGACGAGCACGCGGTCGGCGATGTCGAGCGCGAAGCTCAGCACCTGCTCGGAGACGACGATCGACAGCCCCCGCTCGTCGCGGATCCGCTTCAAGGTGCGCGCCATGTCCTTGATGATCGACGGCTGGATGCCTTCGGTCGGCTCGTCCAGCAGCAGCACCTTCGGCTTGGTCGCCAGCGCGCGGGCGATCGCGAGCTGCTGCTGCTGCCCGCCCGAGAGATTACCGCCGCGGCGCCCCTTCATCTCGAGCAGCACCGGGAATAGTTCGTAGATATCGCCGGGCACCTCGGAGCCGCCTGACACCACAAGCCCGGTCTCGATGTTCTCCTTGACCGTCATGGTGGAGAAGATCATGCGGCCCTGCGGCACATAGGCGAGGCCTTTCGCCACCCGCTCGTAACTCTTCATCGCGCCGAGCTCGCGCCGTCCATGGTCACCTTGCCGCTCTTGGCAGGCAGGATGCCCATCAGCGACTTCATCAGCGTGGTCTTGCCCATGCCGTTGCGGCCCATGATCGCGACGATCTCGTTGGGCGCGACCTTGACGTTGAGGCCGTGCAGCACCTCGCTCTGGCCGTAGGCGACATGAAGATCATTGATTGCCAGCATGTGCGTCCTCTATTGCCGGATCGTTTTCTTCACCTCTCCCCAGCGGGGAGAGGTCGAATTGCGCAGCAATTCGGGTGAGGGAGTTCGGTCCCACGAGAGAGCGGAACCCCTCACCCGGATCGCATCTGACGATGCGACCCGACCTCTCCCACAAGGGGAGAGGTGAACCGGGTGTGCGGCTGCCGCTCGCAGCGTTGCGATCATCGATCAGTGCCCCAGATAGACTTCGATCACCTTGGGATCGTTCTTGACGTGCTCCATGGTCCCCTCGGACAGGATCTGCCCCTGGTGCAGCACCGTGACCTTGTGCGCGATGTCCTCGACGAACTTCATGTCGTGCTCGATCACCAGCACCGAACGGTCCTTGATGATGCGGTTGAGCAGCTCGGCAGTCTTGGCGCGCTCGGAGACGCTCATGCCGGCGACCGGCTCGTCCAGCATCAGGAGATCCGGGTCCTGGATCAGCAGCATGCCGATCTCGAGCCACTGCTTCTGGCCGTGGCTGAGCTGGTCGGCATAGGTGTTGAGCCGGTCCTTCAGGAAGATCATCTCGGCGACCTCCTCGACCCGCTGCTTGACCGTGTCGTCGCGCTGGAAGGTCAGCGAGCCGAACACGGTGCGGCCGCGCGGAAAGGAAATCTCGAGGTTCTCGAACACGGTGAGGTCCTCGAACACCGACGGCGTCTGGAACTTGCGCCCCACGCCGGCCTGCACGATCTCGTTCTCGCGCAGCTTGGTCAGCTCCTGGCCGCGGAACTGGATCGAGCCTGACGTCGCGCGGGTCTTGCCGCAGATCAGGTCGAGCACGGTGGTCTTGCCGGCGCCGTTGGGGCCGATGATGACGCGGATCTCGTTCTCCTCGACATAGAAGGAGAGATCGTTGACGGCCTTGAAGCCGTCAAAGGACACGGTGAGACCGGAGACCGCGAGCAGGAAGTCTTTTGGCTGATGGCCGACGAGCATGATGGGTCCCTCCTCACTCGGCCGGTGCGCCGTCGGCGATCATGCCGGCCGCCGATTTCGATTTGCGTGATGCCAGCAGGCGATCGATGCGGGGCTGGACGTGGTCCGCCCAGATGCCGGAGAGCCCGTTCGGGAAGGCGAGCACCACCGCGATGAACAGCGCACCGAGGCCGAACAGCCAGAGCTGCGGGAAGGATTCCGAGAGGCTGGTCTTGGCGAAGTTGACCAGCAGCGCACCCCAGACCGCGCCGAAGATCGACATCCGGCCGCCGACCGCGGTGTAGATCACCATCTCGATCGACGGCACGATGCCGACAAAGGACGGCGACATGAAGCCGACCTCGAGCGTGAACATGGCGCCGCCGATCGCAGCAAACACCGCCGCGGCGCAGAACGCGAAGATCTTGAAATTGGCGACGCTGTAACCGGAGAAGCGCACACGATCCTCCTGCTCCCGCATCGCCACCAGGATGCGCCCGAGTTTTGTCAGCCGGATGAATTGCGCGGCGACGATGCATCCGAACAGCAGCACAACCTCGACGAAATACAGAATGAACTTGGCGTGATCGGTGCGGATGTCCCAGCCGTGCAGCGTGCGCAGGTCGGTAATGCCGTTGATGCCGCCGGTGTAGCCCTGCTGCCCCACGATCAGGATGGTGAGGATCGCGGCGATCGCTTGCGTGATGATCGCAAAGTACACGCCGCCGACCCGGCGCTTGAACATCGCGGCACCGATGATCAGCGCGAAGAACGCGGGAACCAGCAAGATCGCCAGCAGCGTGATCGGGAAACTGTGGAACGGCTTCCAGAAGAAGGGCAGCGAGGTGAGCTGGTTCCAGTCCATGAAGTCCGGGATGCCCGGCGTCGACTGGATCTTAGTGTTCGCGACCGAGGACGCCTCGAGCTTGAGGTACATCGCCATGCAGTAGCCGCCGAGACCGAAGAACACGCCCTGCCCCAGGCTCAGGATGCCGCCATAGCCCCAGCACAGCACGAGGCCGATGCCGACGAAGGCGTAGGTCAGATATTTGGCGACCAAGTTGAGGCGGAAGATATCGAGCGACAGCGGCAGGATGACAAGCAGCAGCACCGCGAGCGCGAGGAAGCCGAGCAGTTCGGAGCGATTGAAAAAGCGCGAGTTAATCATGACCAGCCTGCTTGTTCTTATTTGCGGACCTTGAGCGCGAAGAGCCCCTGCGGACGCACCATCAGGATCGCGACGATCGTGAGCAGCGTGATCACCTTGGCCATCGATCCCGACAGGAAGAATTCCAGCGTCGACTGGGTCTGCGAGATCGAGAAGGCGGAGGCGATGGTGCCGAACAGGGAAGCTGCGCCGCCGAACACGACGACCAGGAAGGTGTCGACGATGTAGAGCTGGCCGGCGGTCGGCCCGGTCGAGCCGATCATGGTGAAGGCCGAGCCGGCGATCCCGGCGATGCCGCAGCCGAGCCCGAAGGTGTAGCGGTCGACCTTCTCGGTGTTGATGCCGACGGCGCCCGCCATCACGCGGTTCTGCACCACCGCGCGCACCTGCTTGCCCCAGCTCGACCAGAACAGGATGTAGAAGACGACGATCGTGATCAGGATGGTCAACCCCATCACGAACATGCCGTTGATCGGGATCTGGATCGAGTCGGTCGCCTGCCAGGAGCCCATCATCCATTCCGGCAGCTCGACGCCGACCTCGCGCGCGCCGAAGATCGAGCGATAGGCCTGCTGCAGGATCAGGCTGAGGCCCCAGGTCGCGAGCAGCGTGTCGAGCGGCCGTTTGTAGAGATGGCGTATCAGCGCCCACTCGACCAGCATGCCGAGCGCGCCGGAGGCGATGAACGCGAGGATCATCGCAATGAAGAAGTAACCGGGGAACAACCATGGCGCTGTGTGCTGAACGGCGTTCGACGTCATCCAGGTGACATAGGCACCCAGGATCATGAACTCGCCATGCGCCATGTTGATGACGCCCATCTGCCCGAAGATGATGGCAAGCCCGAGCGCCATCAGCACGTAGACCGAGAACAGGATGAGCCCGGCAAATCCCTGCATCGCAAGGATGGCGCCGAGATCGCTGATCGAATAGTCGCCGAACATCTGGTTCTCCAGTCCAAAGGGCCAACGCCGCCACAAAGCGGCGCCCGATCGGCGGCGTGGGCGATGAGGTCCACGCCGCGATGCGTTTGAAGTGAGGTTGCGCGGTTTACGCGAACGAACTCACTGGTAGCCCTTGGGGAACGGATCCGGCTCGACGAGATCTGCGGTCTCGTAGATCAGCTCATACTGGCCGTCGGCCTTGGCGCGTCCGACGCGGGTCTTCGACCACAGATGATGGTTCTCGTGGATCCGGACGTAGCCTTCCGGAGCGCCCTTGAACTCGACACCGGGCGACGCCGCCGCGATCTTGTCGATGTCGAAGCTCTGCGCCTTCTCGACCGTCAATTTCCACAGCCACGGGCCGAGATAGGCGGCCTGGGTGACGTCGCCGATCACGGTCTTCTCGCCCCACATCTTCTTGAATGCGGGCACGAAGGCCTTGTTGTTCGGATTGTCGAGCGACTGGAAATACTTCATGCAGGCATAGGCGCCCGCGATGTTCTCGCCGCCGATGCCGTCGATTTCGTCCTCGGTGACCGAGATCGTGAGCAGCGCCTGCTTGGACAGGTCGATGCCGGCCGCCTTGAGCTGCTTGTAGAACGCGACGTTCGAGCCGCCGACGATGATGGCGTAGATCACGTCCGGCTTGGTCAGCTTGATCTTGTTGATGACCGAGTTGAACTGGGTCGAGCCGAGCGGGAAGTACTCCTCGCCGACCACCTTGCAGCCCTGCAGATGGTTCTCGATGTGCTTGCGTGCGATCTTGTTCGAGGTGCGCGGCCAGATGTAGTCCGAGCCGAGCAGATAGAAGCTCTTGGCGCCCTTGGTCTTGTTGACCCAGTCGAGGCCGGCGATGATCTGCTGCGTCGCCTCCTGGCCGGTGTAGATCACGTTCTTGGACTGCTCGAGGCCTTCATAGAAGGTCGGGTAGTACAGCATGCCGTTGTACTGCTCGAACACCGGCAGCACCGCTTTGCGCGAGGCCGAGGTCCAGCAGCCCATCACCGCCGCGCATTTGTCGTTGACCAGGAGCTTCTTGGCCTTTTCGGCGAAGGTCGGCCAGTCGCTGGCGCCGTCTTCCTGGATGAACTTGATCTTGCGGCCGAGCACGCCGCCGGCGGCGTTGATCTGCTCGATCGCGAGCTTCTCGGCCTCGACCGAGCCGGTCTCGGAGATCGCCATGGTGCCGGTGACGGAATGCAGGATACCGACCGTGACTTCGCTATCGGTGACTGCAAGGCCGGTTGTGTTGACCGCGGAGGTTGCAGGAACGTCGGCAAATGCCGGACGGCCCAGCATCGAGACGGCCGGCAATGCCGCCATTCCCATCAAGAGCTTGCGCCGGAGCGGAGACTTCAGGCCTGGTTTGGTTTCGTCTGACATGAGCACCCCATCTGGTTCGAGAACGCTTATTGATGAGGCGAGGATTGCTTACTTTTGTGCAGCGCACTGATACGTGAGATCGCGTATACTGCACCGCAAAATAGCGACGTAGGTTTTTGGTACGGGATTTGCCCGCGATCAGCGCATCGTGGACCAGGAGTAAGAACGAGTGGCAGGGCGACAGCGGATAGACCGCGTCAGGCGCCAATACAATCAATGGGTCGCCAACCAGACGCTGGAAGACTACGCGCTGCGCTTCACCGCCAAGAGCGCGCGGCGCTGGTCCGCCGCCCGCGTCGCCAACACCGCGCTCGGCGCGATCTCCTTCCTCGCGCTGGAGGCGATCGGCGGAACCATCACGCTGAACTACGGCGCGATGAACGCCTCCGCCGCGATCCTGGTCGTCAGCGTCATCATCTTCCTGTGCGGACTGCCGATCGCCTACCATGCGGCGAAGAGCGGCATCGACATCGACCTGCTGACCCGCGGCGCCGGCTTCGGCTATATCGGCTCGACCATCACATCGCTGATCTACGCCTCCTTCACCTTCATCTTCTTCGCGATCGAGGCAGTGATCCTGGCCAGCGCGCTCGACATGTGCTTCGGCATCCCGCGGCCGATCGGCTATCTGATCAGCGCGGTCGTGATCATTCCGCTCGTGATCTACGGCATCACGCTGATCAGCCGCTTCCAGCTCTGGACCCAGCCGCTGTGGATCATCCTCCACATCATGCCGTTCGCGGCGATCGCCTGGGCCAATCCGCATTCGTTCACCGAGTGGCGCAAATTCGCCGGCGAGCACGGCGATCCCGCAGGGAATCTCGACCTGCTGCTGTTCGGCACCGCAGCCTCCGTCGTGTTCGCGCTGGTGGCGCAGATCGGCGAGCAAGTCGACTTCCTGCGCTTCCTGCCGCGCGACCGCCGCACCTCGCGCAAGGCCTGGTGGATCGCGTTGCTGAGCGCCGGCCCCGGCTGGATCGTGCTCGGCGCGCTCAAGCTGCTGGCCGGTTCGTTCCTGGCCTTTTTCGCGCTCAGTCACGGCGTCTCGGCCGAACACGCGGCCGAGCCCGCCAACATGTACCTCGAGGCCTTCCGCTACGTGCTGTCGCAGCCGGATCTTGCGATGGCGCTGACCGGGACGTTCGTGATCCTGTCGCAGGTCAAGATCAACGTCACCAACGCCTATGCTGGCTCGATCGCCTGGTCGAACTTCTTCTCCCGCCTGACCCATTCGCATCCCGGCCGCGTGGTGTGGCTAGTGTTCAACGTCGTCGTCGCGCTGCTGCTGATGGAGATCGGCGTCTACAAGGCGCTGGAGCAGACGCTGGCGCTCTACTCCAACGTCGCGATCGCCTGGGTCGGCGCGCTGGTGGCCGATCTCGTCATCAACAAGCCGCTCGGCCTGCGGCCGCAGCACATCGAGTTCAAGCGCGCCCATCTCTGCGACATCAATCCGGTCGGCGTCGGCGCCATGACGATCGCGACCGTAGTCTCGATCAGCGCGTTCTACGGCCTGTTCGGGCCCACCGCAAAGGCGCTCTCCGCCTTCGTCGCACTCGCGGTCGCCTTCATCACCGCTCCCCTGATTGCCTGGGCGACCGACGGCAAGTACTACATCGCCCGCAAGCCGAAACGGAGCTGGCAGAACATTGAATCGATCCAGTGCTGTATCTGCGAGCACGCGTTCGAGCCCGAAGACATGGCCGCCTGCCCCGCCTATGCCGGCCCGATCTGCTCCCTATGCTGCTCGCTCGACGCGCGCTGCCACGACCTCTGCAAGCCGCATGGCCGGATCGGCGCGCAGGTCGCGGACGCGCTGGGCAAGGTGATGCCACAGCCGATCTACGCCCGCATCAACTCGCAGCTCGGCCATTACCTCGGCGTGTTCGCGGTCTCGGCCGGCCTCGTCGCGCTGGTGCTCGGCTTGATCTATCTGCAGACCACGGCGGCGGTGCATGCCAACGAGCTATTGGCCGACGTGCTGTGGAAGGTGTTCTTTGCGCTGACCCTGATCATCGGCGTCGTCGCCTGGCTGTTCGTGCTGGCGCAGCAGAGCCGGCGCGCCGCCGAAGACGAAACCCGCCGGCAGACCACGCTGCTGATCCAGGAGATCGACGCCCACAAGCGTACCGATGCCGAACTGCAGCGCGCCAAGGAGGTGGCGGAGTCCGCCAATCTTGCCAAGAGCCGCTACGTGGTCGGCCTCAGCCACGAGCTCCGCTCGCCGCTCAATGCGATCTCCGGCTACGCGCAGCTGCTGGAGCAGGACGATAGCCTGCAGGTGCGACCGCGCGAGCAGGTGCGCGTGGTCCGGCGCAGCGCCGACCATTTGTCGGGCCTGATCGACGGCATTCTCGATATCTCCAAGATCGAGGCCGGCCGTCTCTATCTGTCGCGCGACGAAGTGCGGCTGAACGACTTCCTGGAGCAGTTGGTCGGCATGTTCCGCCTGCAAGCCGCAGCAAAAGGCATCGACTTCGTGTTCAAACGGCCGGCCGTGCTGCCGGTCGTGGTTTACGCCGACGAGAAGCGGCTGCGGCAGATTCTGATCAACCTGCTCTCGAATGCGATCAAGTTCACGCAATCCGGCCAGGTGCAGTTCGTGGTGCATTACCGCAGCCCGGTAGCCGAGTTCGAGGTGATCGATACCGGACCGGGCATCCAGCCGGACGACCTCGAGCGGATATTCGCCCCGTTCGAGCGCGGCGCGCTCGGCGTCACCCAGCCGCAGACCGGCACCGGGCTTGGCCTCACCATCAGCCGACTGCTCGCGGGCGTGATGGGCGGCGACATCAAGGTGTTGAGCACGGTCGGCACCGGCAGCACCTTCAAGGTCAAGCTGCTGCTGTCCGAGGTCACCAATCCGCGCCGCGATGCGCCGGTCGACGCTCCCGTGTACGGCTATCACGGCCCGCGCAAGACGATCCTGATTACCGACGACGACCCGACCCACCGCGACCTCCTGCGCGAGATCCTGGCGCCGCTCGGCTTCATCCTGCTCAGCGCACCGGATGGACCGGGCTGCCTCGCGCTCGCGCAGCATTGCCGTCCGGACATGTTCCTGCTCGACATCTCGATGGCCGGCATGGACGGCTGGACCGTCGCCGAAACCCTGCGCTCCGAAGGCCATCACCAGGCGCGCATCCTGATGATCTCGGCAAGCGCACTGGAAGCCCATGGCGCGCCGCTGGCGCAACCCTTCCACGACGGCTATCTGATGAAGCCGATCGACATCCCGCGGCTGCTCGAGACCATCCGCCAACTGCTCAAGATCGAGTGGCAGTATGAGGCCGAGCAGGCGCCGCCTCCGCAGTGGAGGCCCGACAGCGGTTCGCGCCCGCCGGTGAAATATGTCGAAGAGCTGATCAGCCTCGGCCAGCTCGGCTATGTCAGGGCAATCCAGCTCAAGCTCGACGAGATCGATCATGAGTGTCCCGAACATGCCGATTTCGTCGGCCAGATGCGCGCGCTGATCGACCGGTTCGATCTCGATCAATATATGGCGACATTGAAGACATTGCACAGCTATGACCATTGAACAGAGAAAGCGCGACGTCGCGCTCGTCGTCGACGACTCGCCCGAGACGTTGCGCCTGCTCACCGACGCGCTCGACGGCGCGGGGATGACGGTGATGGTCGCGCTCGACGGGGCGTCTGCGATGCGCATCGTCGACCAGATCACGCCCGATATCGTGCTACTCGACGCCGTGATGCCCGGCATGGACGGCTTCGAGACCTGCAAGCGGCTGAAGCGCGATGCCGGGCTCGACGGCGTCCCGATCATCTTCATGACGGGGCTGGCCGAAACCGAACACATCGTGCGCGGGCTGGAGGCCGGCGGCGTCGACTACGTCACCAAGCCGATCGTGGTCGAGGAGATGCTGGCACGGATCCGGGTTCATCTCGCCAATGCGCGGATGACGCAAAGCGCCCGCGCCGCGCTCGACGTCTCCGGCCGCTATCTGCTCGCGGTCAACAGCGCAGGCGCACTGCTGTGGGCGACGCCGCAGGCGCAGCGGCTGCTGTCGGATACGCTCGCCGATGCCGCTGACAATTTCATGCTGCCGGAGCCGATGCCGCAATGGCTCGAGCAGGCGCAGAAAGGTGCGGCGGGAAAGAAGACTGCGACCGTGGCTTCCTTCCCCGGCAATGAGCAGCTGCGATTGCAATATATGGGCAAGCTTGGTCCGAACGAATTCCTGCTGCGGCTCGCCAAGGATACCAGCGGCGACATGCCGGCCGAGTTCTCCAGCGAGCTCGGCCTGACCACCCGCGAAGGCGAGGTGCTGTCCTGGCTCTCCAAGGGCAAGACCAACCGCGACATCGCGCAGATCCTGGGCCTCAGCCCGCGCACCGTCGACAAGCATCTCGAGCAGATCTACGCCAAGCTCGGCGTCGAGAACCGCACCGCCGCCGCCGCGATCGCGGTCAACGCAAGGCATCGCAAGTCGTAGCGTCCGGATCAACTGGTGCGGGCAGGCTCCAACGACACGTCCTGCTCCGGCGGCTGCGCTTTTCGCCACTGCGCCGGGGTTACGCCCATGTGGCTCTTGAAGGCCCGCTGAAAGGCGGCCTCGGACTGGTAGCCGACGGTCTCGGCAACGGCGCCGGTCGAAAGCGATGAACTCCGCAACTCGTTCGCCGCAAGCGTCATCCTGATATCGGTGAGCAGATCGCTGGCCGATCGCCCGAGCTTGTCCTGGAACTGCCGGGCCAGCGTCGCGCGCGACATGTTACAGAGACGCGCGAGCTCCGGCAGCGACCATGCGCGTGCGGGCTCGTTGAACATTGCGGCCACCGCCGGCGCAAGGCGAGGATCACCGGCCAGCGCAAGCAGACCGCGTGACGTGGCGTCGCTCTCGCTCGCGAGCCGCAGTACCAGCGCAAACATCGCCGTGGACAGCGCGTTGAGCATGGCGCGCCCGCCGAGATGATCGTCCGCGGTTTCGCCGCGCATGAGCGACACAAGTCCGGCGAGCTGTGCGGCCGTCCCCTTTCCGATCCGCGGACCGGCATGCACGACAAGACGCGGCGGAAGGTAGCTGCTCAACAGACGGTCGTGCGGGGGTGCAATCGCGAAGTGTCCGCACAGCAGATCGAGCCGTTCGTCCGAACCCAGGTTTTCGCTGATCGTGAAATTCTGCGCCGTCCGGTTGCGCGGCGACAGCGGTGCCGCTCCGCTGCCGTCATGCATCACGTGTCGCGGGTTGCCCGGCAGCAGAAGAATGTCGCCGGTCTTCAGCAGCAGCGGCCGACCATCCGCGGGATCGTCCAGGATCGCCGAGCCGGCCAGCACCGCATGATAGGGGATCTCGTTGGTCGCGCCCGGACCCTGCTCGATACGCCAAGGGACGCTGTAGCTGCAGCGAATATCGAGCCGCCCGCGCACCGGCATCATCTCGAACAGCCGGCTGAGCCAATCCATGGCCGATCCTCCCTCGAGAGGCTTCATGAGACGATCGAGCATATAATCGAGATATATGAACATTCAATGTCTCAGAGCTCACTCCTATTGTCCACTCGCAATCGTTCACCAACCCCAACAAGGAGTGTGACCATGTCCCGTCTCTCAGTCCCCAATCTCGAAACCGACACCGGCCCGTCGGGCCAGATCTACGCCCAGATCAAGAAGGCGGCCGGCAGCGTCCCGAATGCTTATGCCGCCATCGCCGCCCACGGCCCGGCCGCGCTCAAGGCGATGGTCGCCGCCGATGCAGTGCTCACCGGCGGCAGCCTGTCCAAGCGTGATCGGGAGATCATCAAGCTTGTGATCAGCGCCGTTGGCGGCTGCGACTACTGTGTCGCCGCGCATTCTCACTTCGCCAAGCTCGCCGGCGTGAAGGTCGACGCGCTGAAGCAGATCCGCGACGGCGAGCCGACCGGCGATGCCAAGTACGATGTGCTGATCAATTTCGTTCGCAAGCTCGCGCAATCGAGCGGCACCGTCAGCGACGAGGACTTCGCCGCGATCAAGGCCGCCGGCTACAGCGATGCGCAACTGGTCGAGATCAGCCTGGCGTTCGCGACCATCGTCTTCACCAACGTCTTCAACCGCATCAACGACACCGACATCGACTTCCCCGCGGTCGCATGACGCAGCCGAGTCAGTCAAATGGAAGGATCGCGATCATGACCACGCTTTCCAGCACCACGCAAAATCCGCTTGTCCGCGCGCTCGACAGGTCCGGCCTGCTCGCGGAGGATCTCGACTACCACGTCGTCCGGGCCGCGATGGTGATCATGTTCCTGTTCTTCGGTTACCAGAAATGGTTTCCGTACGAATTCGAACGGCTGGTCCCGTTCATCAGCAACGGGCCGCTGATCTGGTGGCTGTATCCCCTGTTCGGTCACGCCGGGGCCAGCTATTTCCTCGGCGCCTCGGAATGGACATTCGGGTCGCTGCTGCTCGCAGGCTTCTGGAGCAAGCGGCTCGGCATTCTCGGCGCGCTCGGCTCGACCGGTACGTTCATCGCGACGGTCACCATCATCCCGTTCATGCCGGATGGCTGGGACGTTGCGGCGGGAGGCTTCCCCGCGATGACCGGCAACGTGCCCTTCCTGATGAAGGACGTCGTTCTGCTCGCGGTGTCGCTCTATTTGCTGCGGCAGGATGTGGTTCGCCTGACGCGGCAGTAGGTGGCATCCGCCGATGGCGATGGATCGCCGGCGAACCCTGCGTTCGCCGGCGATCACGCGTTGCCGAGCGGAATGAGCAGGCGCAGCATCTGCCCCGAGCGCCGCAACATGGCAGCCAATATCGCCGCGCAAATCCGATCGCCTATCGCCCTTTAAGGCCACGCCGTAACCCATTGCCGAATTTGCGAAATGCATTGAAATTGACCACCCGTTCAGCGCGATCGCTCGCGCAGCCTCCCGCTCGACGCGGACGCATCCTTTATTCCCATGCAGGAATGATCCGTAGTTCTCCCCCCGTGAACATAGTTCCGCCGCGCAGACTGCGCTAAAGAAGGACCGCCGGTGTTGTTCTGGGGTTAAGTTGATGAAGAAGGACGACGTCACGTGTCCGCGCTGCGGGGCCGGATTCCGACGCCTTGAGCTGGCATCCGGATCAGCAAGCAAGGGCGAGTATCGCTGCCCCGTCTGCGAGACGACACTCGAGCAGTTTGACGGTGACAAGCTCGTCGCCTACCGCCTGACCATCCAACCGTCGATTCGCGGGCTGAAGACCTAAAGCGCGATGAGATTGGGTTGAATCGTCATCGCGCTTTAGCCTTTTGCCTGCGCATGATCTTTTCGGAAAACCGCTTCGCACTTTTCCGGATCATGCTCTAGCAGCGCCCGCTACAGGCAATCTCTGGATCACGACCTCCGCTTCAGGACATAGCTGTCCATGATCCAGCCGTGCTGTTCGCGCGCCTCCCGGCGCACCGCGACGATGCGAGGGCCGACCTCCGCGAGCTCCCCCGCCATGATGATCTGATCCGGCATGCCAAGATAGGCGCCCCACCAGATCCTTAAGCCGGCAGGATCGAGCGTCTGGAAGGCAGCGCCGCCGTCGAGCATCACGACAACGGTATCGACACCGGCCGGCCAGCCGCCCTCGCGCAGCCGCCGGCCCGTCGTGACCAGGAACGGCTCGCCGATCTCGTTGAGCGGCAGCGCATGCGCCGCGCACAGCGCCTGGATCGACGTGATGCCCGGGATCACATCGATCGACGGCAGCGGATCGAGCCGTTGCGCAATCCGCAGGCTTGAATCGTAGAGCGAGGGATCGCCCCAGATCAGCAAGGCGACGCGCCCGTCGCCGCCGAGATGCCGTGCGATTTGCTCCGACCAACTCGCGGCCACCGCATCGTGCCAATCGTCCACGCCCTTGCGATAGTCCTCCTCGCCGGCGTCGCGCACCGGCAGGTCGAACTCGGCAATGCGCGTGCTGTCGTTGCTCGACGCCTCCGCGCAGATCGTCCGGCGCAATTCGGCGAGGTCCGACTTCGCCGTCCCCTTGCGCGGGATCAGGATCAGATCGGCGGCATTGATCGCGGCCGTTGCAGCGAGCGTGAGCTGCCGGGGGTCGCCGCAACCGATACCGATCAGGGACAGCGTCAACATGGCCGCATCACTTTTCTTCCGGTGCCAGCGCGCCGAACAGAATAATGGAAGCCGCCGTGGCAGCGCCGGCATGCGCGAGCTGTTCGGCCAGCCCTGCGATCGTGGTCCGATGAAGCTGCTCGTCGGCATGACCGAGGGACTCCGCCAGCAGCGCCGGCGTGTCGGGGGCGAGACCATGCGCGATCAGCCCTGCGGCCAGAGCCGGGAACGTGCGCCGCCCCATATAGACCACGGTGGTCGCTTCCGGATCGGCCAACGCCGCCCAATTCAGATCCGCAGGCAACCCGCCGGTGACATCGGCGCCGGTCACGAACTGGACCCGGCGCGAGGTCAGCCGTCGCGTCAGCGGAATGCCGGCCTGCGCGGCGGCAACCGAGGCCGAAGTCACGCCGGGAATGATCTCGTAGCCGATGCCGGCAGCGCGCAGCGCCTCGATCTCCTCTTCGAGGCGCCCAAAGATGCCGGCATCGCCGGATTTCAGCCGCACCACCCGCACGCCCGCCGCCGCGTAGTCGACCAGCAACCGGCTGACATGATGCTGCTTCGCCGAGAGGCGCCCGGCGCGTTTGCCGACCGCGACAAGATTGGCGCCGGCGCGCGCGAGATCGAGGATCGCGCCCGAAGCGAGATCGTCGTACAGCACCACGTCGGCCTCGCGCAGCCGCGCCGCTCCCTTCATGGTCAGGAGTTCGGGATCGCCGGGACCAGCCGAGACGAAGGAGACGAACCCGCTCATCGGTCCTCCGCAATCAGGTGGAAGAATGTCCCCGTTGCGTTAGCTCGCCGCGATCCGGTTTCCGCAACGATCGCGCCGGTCGCATCGCGCACCACCGCGAGTGGCGTATCGGGCTGCGCGATGATCGTCGAATAGTGAAACTCGTGACCGCGCAGCCGCGCGCCTGGACCGTGCCGTGGCATCGGTGCGGCAAGCTCGGCGAGCCGGTAGCCGAGATGCATGCGACGCTTGGCATAGCTCGTCTCGAGGCCGAGCAGCCCCGCCATCTCGTGGCGTGCGCCTTCGGCATCGGTGAGCACTGTGCCCAGCACCATGTAGCCGCCGCACTCGCCATGCACCAGCTTTGTTTCGGCGAAGGCGCGCAACCCGCCGAGGAATCGCCTGTTGGCGGCAAGACGGCCGGCATGCAGTTCAGGGTAGCCACCGGGCAACCAACACACATCGGCATCAGCGTCGGGACCTTCGTCGGCAAGCGGCGAGAACGTCACGATCTCTGCGCCGGCCCCGCGCCAGGCTTCCACCATATGCGGGTAGACGAAGGAGAATGCGGCATCGCGCGCGAGCGCGATGCGCTGGCCGGGCGGCGCGATGTTGAGGCTGCGCGCGGTCGGTTGCGGCGACCAGACCGGGGCCGATTGCAGCACGGCATCGAGATCGACATGCGCAGCGACGAAGCGTGCGGCCTCGTCGATCAGGCCGTCAATCTGAGACTGCTCTTCGGCCTGCACCAGGCCGAGATGACGCTTCGGCAAGGCGATCTCGGCGTGGCGCGGCAGCGCACCCAGCACGGCAATGCCCGCCCCCGCCATGGCATCGCGCACCAGCGCTTCGTGGCGCGCGCTGGCGACACGGTTGAGAACGACACCCGCCAGCCGCACGCCGGCGCGAAAATCGCGCAGTCCCGCTGCGATCGCCGCCGCCGTCTGGGCCTGGCCGGAGGGGTCGATCACCAGCAGCACCGGCCATCCCATCATCTCGGCGATGTCGGCAGTGGCGCCGGTGCCGGAGACGCCGCGCGCGGCGACGCCGTCGAACAATCCCATCGAGCCTTCGGCCAGCACGAGATCGGCATCGGCGCCGCGGCCTGCCAGAGATGCGATCGCACCTGAAGCCATCGCCCAGCTATCGACGTTGACGGAGGCGCGTCCGGTCGCCACCGCATGAAAGGCAGGATCGATGTAGTCGGGTCCGCTCTTCAGGCATTGCACCTTCAAACCGCGACTGCGATAGGCGCGCGCTAACGCGAGGGTCAGCGTCGTCTTGCCGACGCCCGACGCGGGTGCCGAGATCACGAGCCCCGCGGTCATTGCGATGATTCCGGCGATGGTTCCGGAAAGCGCGGCGCCGCACCGACCGGGCGGTAGCGACGATCATAGTCGGCGGCGTAGAGACGGCTCTCTGCGAAGTCGCCGGCGCCGAGCGTCTTGCCGACCAGGATCAGCGCGGTCCGTTCGAGCTCCGGTCCGATCGCGGCGTCGAGCGTCGCGAGCGTGGCGCGCACGATGCGTTGGTCCGGCCAGCTCGCGCGCCAGACGATGGCCACCGGGCAGTCCGTACCATAATGCGGCGTGAGCTCGGCGATGACCTTGTCGAGCAGATGGATCGAGAGATGGATCGCGAGCACCGCGCCGGTCGCAGCAAACGCCGCGAGCGTCTCACCATCAGGCATCGCGCTCGCCCGCCCCGGCGTGCGCGTCAGCACCACCGATTGCGCAAGGCCTGGCAGCGTGAGCTCAGCCTCCAGTGCCGCCGCGGCCGCAGAGAAAGCGGGCACGCCGGGCGTCACCGAATACGGAATCTGCAACGCGCGCAACCGGCGCAGCTGCTCGCCCATCGCCGACCAGATCGCGAGATCGCCCGAATGCAGCCGCGCGACGTCCCTACCGGCCGCATGCGCCGCCGCGATCTCGGCGATGATCTCGTCGAGCGACATCGATGCCGTGTTGACGATGCGCGCATCCTTTGGGCAATGCGCCAGCACGCCTGAAGGCACCAGCGATCCGGCATAGAGGCAGACCGGACACGAGGCGATGAGATCGCGTCCGCGCAAGGTCAGAAGATCGGCGGCGCCTGGCCCTGCGCCGATGAAATGCACCATCATCCACCGTCTCCTTCCGCGATCGCGGCGGTCGCCATCCGATCCTGCGAGACGCGTCGAGCTGAAGTCAGGCGCGCGCCTCGTCCCGCTGCCGCGAGCGCCGCGGCTTCAGCGACGGAGCCGGTGCCGAACCTGACAGCGATTTGTTCTGACTGCGTCATCGTTTCGATCTCCGCCAACATCTCGGCGGGAATCCCGCGGATCGGCAACCCCAATTCCTGTGCCAGCGCTTTCAATGCCACCGCATCCGCCTTGTCACTCACCGTGGCAACCGCCGCAAGGCCTTCGGAGCCGCCGGCGGCATTGAGGGCTTCGCGCAAGGATGCGACGCTGGCCTTGCTCGTGAATCCCAGACCGGCGACCTTCATCTGATCACGCTCCATTGCACGATCGGCCGCGCGGCCTTCCAGGAACGATAGCGGCCCAGCGGCTCGGCCTGCGCGATCTCGAGGCGCATCAGTTCGCCGCCATGGCGCCGGTGCAGATCGGAGAGTAGCGCCTCGGTTTCCAGGGTCACCGCGTGCGCCACCAGCCGCACTCCCTGCGCGATCCGCGACCAGAGCGCATCGAACATATCGGCATCGAGGCCGCCCCCGATGAATACGGCATCGGGTGCCGCGAGATCCGACAGGATGCCGGGCGCCTCGCCCTCGATGACGGTGATCCGGTGGCTCAGGCCGAAGCTCGTGGCATTGCTGCGGATATTGGCGGTGCGTTCGCCGCGCGCCTCGACCGCGATCGCCGTTCCGCCGCAGAGCGCCCATTCGATCGAGATCGAGCCGGAGCCGGCGCCGATATCCCACAGTCGCTCACCGGCCCGCGGCGAAAGCGCCGACAGCGCAAGCGCACGGACCGGCCGCTTTGTGAGCTGCCCGTCATGCACAAACAATGCGTCGGGAAGACCCGAACTGCGCGCAAGTCCTTGCGCTCCCCTCGCCTCCAGCGCGACCGCGACCAGGGTATGACCCGAATCGCCCGCATAGGAGTCGGCGCGATGCTGCGTGATGGATTCAGGCGGGCCGCCCAGCGCGGACAGCGTCCACATCGCCGACGGTCCCCAGCCACGCTCCGTGAGCCAGCGCGCGAGATCGGAAGCCGCTCTGCCGTCGCGCACCAGGCAGATGATCCGTGCATCGCGCGAAAGATGCGGCAGCAGCCGTTCGAACGGCGCGGCATGAAGGCCGAGGCAGACGACATTCTCGAGCCGCCAACCCAGACGCGCCGCGGCCAGCGAGAACGTCGACGGCGCGGAATGCGCGATCCACTCTCTGGCCTGCAGTTTCTCGACAAGGGTTCCACCGGCGCCGTGCCAGAACGGATCGCCCGAGGCGAGCACCACGGTCGGACGACCGCGGCATTGAAGCACGATGTCGGCATCGAACGGCACCGGCCAGGCGCGGCCCCGGTCGGTGATGCCGGCCAGCGCAAGATGGCGTTCACCGCCGAAAACCACCTCCGCTTCATCAAGCGCCTTTCGGCTTGCGTCCGACAGCCCCGCAAGGCCATCTTCGCCGATGCCGATGATGGTCAACCAGGGATTACCCATGATACGCGCCCTGATCCTGGGCGGAACGGCCGACGCCAATTTGCTTGCCGCTGCGATCGCGCGCGCGGGCATCGACGCGATCTATTCCTATGGCGGCCGCACCGCTGCTCCTGCCGAACAACCTCTGCCGACCCGCATCGGCGGCTTCGGCGGCATCAGCGGTCTTGCCGACTATCTGCGGGGCGAAGGCATCTCGCATGTGATCGACGCGACGCATCCCTTCGCGGCCGACATGAGCCGCAACGCGATCGCCGCCTGTGCGCAAACCGCGACGCCGTTGCTCGCGCTCGAACGCGCGCCCTGGGAGAGGACCCCCGGCGACCGCTGGATCGAGGTCGCGGACGTCGCAGCCGCGGTCGCGGCCTTGCCGGAGCGCCGTGCCAATGTGTTTCTCGCAATCGGCCGCCAGCATATCGCACCGTTCGGTGCCCGGCCGCAGCATGCCTATACGTTGCGCTTCGTGGACCCACCAGGTGAAACGCTGCCATTGCCCGATGCCGACGTCATCGTCTCGCGCGGACCGTTCACGCTCGAGGCCGAGATCGAGATGATGCGCGCGCGCGCCTTTGAATGGATCGTCGCACGCAACTCCGGCGGCACCGGCGCACGCGCGAAGATCGACGCCGCCCGCACCGTCGGCCTTCCTGTCATCATGATCACGCGGCCGACGCTGCCCGATAGGCCGCGGGCCGAAAGCGTGAGCGCGGTGATGGAGTGGCTCGGTCATCGGACCTGCCTCGGCGCGTAGACCCATCGGCCGACCCGGCGCGTCGCCGAATTGCCGACGATCACGAGCGTCCGCATGTCGGCCATCTCGGGCCGCGCGTCGCGCAGCTCGACCGTTTCGATTCGCTGGTCTGATGTAGAGACGGCGCGCGCGAAGATCACGATCCGCTCGCCACAGCCTGCCTCGCGCAAGATATCGAGCGCACGGCTAAAACCTTCCGGCCGGCTCGCCGAGCGCGGATTGTACATCGCGATCGCGAAGTCTGCTTCGGCAGCGAGCCGTAGGCGCTTCTCGATCAGCGACCATGGCTTGAGATTGTCGGACAGGTTGATCGCGCAGAAATCATGGCCGAGCGGCGCGCCGACGCTCGCCGCAGCCGCCAGCATCGCGGTAACACCAGGCAGAACGCGAATAGAGAGGTCGTGCCATTGCGGCGCATCCTCGAGCGCTTCAAATACGGCGGATGCCATCGCGAACACCCCGGGATCGCCCGAGGACACCACGACGACCTGTCGCCCCTCGGCCGCCAGCCGCAGCGCCTCGGAGGCGCGCTGTAACTCGACGCGATTATCCGAGGGATGCAGCGTCAGCCGAGCGCGCGGCGGCACACGCGAAACATAGGGTGCATAGCCGATGATGTCGGTCGCCGCCGCGAGTGCAGCTGTGACTTCCGGCGTGACCAGCGCCTCGTCGCCCGGCCCCAATCCCGCGATGGTCAGCGTGCCGGTCATTGCACCGCCTCCCTGCGTCGCCCCTGCCCGTGCACCAGCACGATCGCAAAATACGGACAATCGGCCTCGGCGAGATCCGCGAGGCGGGTGACCCGTTGATCCGGCATGGTGCCGCGCTCGACCAGCCACGCATCGTCGAGACGGCCCGCGGCAGCGAGCGCGCGGCGGATCTTCGGAAGATTGCGGCCGGTCTTCATCACGATCAGCGCATCGGAACTGCGCATCCGCTGTACGAGTTCAGGCTCCGGCAGCGTGCCCATCAGGACGGTGGTGACATCGTCGGCAAGTGCAATCGGCTCGCCGACCGCATTCCAGCAGCCGACCATGCCGGGAATGCCGGCAATCACCTCGATCTCGACCCGGCCCTGCAAGCGCGCATGCAGATGCATGAACGAGCCATAAAAATAGGGATCGCCCTCGCACAGCACGACAACGTCGATCTCGCGCGCAAGCCGGGCCAGCCGCTCGGCCCATGCATCGTAGAAATCGGCCAGCAGCCGCGCGTATTCGGGATTGTCGAACGCAATCTCCGTGGTGACCGGGTACTCCATCGGATATTCGCTGACGTCATCCGCGAGCATGCCTTTGACGATGCGGCGCGCCTGCCCGAGCTGCCCCTTCTTGCGGAAGAAGGCGACGTGCTTCGCGGCACGCACCATGCGGTCGGCGCGCACGCTCATCAGGTCCGGATCGCCAGGGCCGAGCCCGCAGCAGATGATGCGTCCCATCGCTATTCGCTCCGGCTCGCCAGCGCATTGACGGCCGCGACCGTAATCGCCGAGCCGCCGAGACGTCCGTCGACCGTCAGCGCCGGCACCGGCGGTTCAGCCATCAATGCCGCCTTGGACTCGGCGGCGCCGACGAAGCCGACCGGGCAGCCGATGATCGCTGCCGGACGTGGACAGTCGGCATCCTCCAGCATGTTGAGAAGGTGAAACAGCGCCGTCGGCGCGTTACCGATCGCGACGATGGCGCCGGCCAGATGCGGCCTCCACAGCTCCAGCGCGGCGGCCGAGCGCGTGTTGCGCATCGATTGCGCGAGCGCAGGAACCGCCGGATCACCGAGCGTGCAGATGACTTCGTTGCGGGCCGGCAGCCGCGCGCGCGTAATTCCCTCCGACACCATGCGCGCGTCGCAGAGGATCGGCGCGCCCCCCTGCAAGGCTGCTCGCGCGCGCGCGGCCATGCCGGGCGTGAAGCGAATATGGGCCTCAAGGCCCACCATGCCCGCGGCATGGATCATGCGCACCACCACCGGCTCTTCGTCGGGCGTGAAGCGGGCAAGGTCAGCCTCGGAGCGGATGGTGGCAAAGGACTGGCGATAGATCGCCGCGCCATCGGTCTCATAGACGTGCGGCATCAATGGCCTCCCGTCAGCACGGAGGGATTTGCGATGATGCCGGCACCGGTCAGCCCGCGCAGGACAGGTGCATCCCGCACCGTGCCATGACGGATCAGATCAAAGCCTTCGTGCGTGGCCACGAGGGTGACATCGGCAGAGCCGGAATGGGCGCAGCCCTTGGCGCAACCGGAGACGTGAAGCCGAGCATCGGGTGGGATATGCCGTGCGAGCGCCGTTGCCAGCGTGCGCGTATCGGCATGCGCCTCGCCGCAGCGCGGCGCGCCGCTGCAGGCGATCACGCGGAGCGCCGGATCGTCGGCGTCGGTGACGAGGTCCGCCCCACGGGGCATCTCATGCATTCCCTCCGCCAGCACCATCCGCCAAGGCGTCATGCGAAGCGCTTGCGCGCACGTGGCAAGATGGCTGAGCGTCTGGTGCGGCATCTGCCCGAAGGCCACGCCAACCATCGCGCCGGCCGGAGTGAGGCCGGGACCAGGGTTTGCCGATCGAGCCACGGGCTCGGCGTCGCCGCAAAGAGCCTCGGGAAGGCTCGCGCCGCCGGCCAGATGCGCCGCCATTCGTCGCTTCTCACTCCTGGCGCCGCCGGAGGTTACGAACCATTCCGCCAACGCCAGCGCGACCTGCACGGCCTCGCGCCGCGTGACGGGGAGCCCGAGCTGGGCGCCATCGGCGCGCACCAGCAAGCCTCCGTTGCGATCGCGTTCGATCCTGATATCCGCAGACGCGCCGGCCAGTACCCGCTCGTTGCCATCATCGATCGCGAAACCGAACTTGGTCGGAAGATCGAGCGACGCGCAGGCGAGCGCGCGCTCAAGCTCGGCCGCAAGCGAGCGTGTATCGTCAGCGGTGGTCCAGAACGGCGTCACCAGAATGTTGCGCTGCGCCTCGGTTTCCGAATCAGCGTCCAGTAATTCGAGCTCGGCAAGCCCCTCGATCAAGGCGGGATAACCGACTTCGCTGACGCCGCGGATCTGGAGATTGGCGCGGCTGGTCAGATCGATCAGGCCGTTGCCATGACGCGCCGCCAGCTCTGCGATTCCTGCCGCCTGCATCGCGTCCAGCCGCCCGCCGCGCGGGCGAATGCGCACCACGAGGCCATCGCCCGACTGCATCGGCCGCAGCGCGCCGGGACACCAGCCCTTGATCGCGATCGCGCTCATAAGGCCTCCTGCAGCGCGGCCGCGATCGAATTGCGCCGCGTCTGCCAAAGCGAGGCGTCATGCAGCCGAGCGAAGCAGGTTTCGATCGCCGCCAGCGCCGCCGGGTTCTCCCGCGCCATGAAGCCCCGAACCTCGTCATTGCCGAGCGTCGCGTCGTAATAGAGATCGAACAGATGCGGTGGCACCGCACCGGCAAGATGCGCGAACGCTGCCATATGCTCCAGCGTCGCCGTGATCTCGGCGGCTCCGCGGAAGCCGTGGCGCATCATGCCCGCGATCCATGCCGGATTGGCGGCACGTGCCCGCACCACGCGCGAGATCTCCTCGGTCAGCGATCGCGCATGCGGCTGATCCGGCCGCGTTGCATCGAGGTGATAGAGCGCCGGGGCCTTTGCGCCGAGGTGTTGGGCCGCCGCTGCAATGCCCGCTTCATGCGCGGCGTAGTCCGCCGCCAGTAGCAGATCAGTCTCCGGTAAATCCTGGGTATGAACAAAACTGTCGGCCGAGGCGAGCCTGGCTTCGATACCGGCGCGATCGGACCGGATCTCGCCGTCGGACGCAATCGCCCAGGATGACGCCGACAGCCAGGCTTCGCCCGCCGCCTCGCGCGCCTCCGCCGTGAAGACATCCGGAATCGACGCGATGCCGGCGCCATAATGCCCGGGGCGCGGACCGAACACGCGCGCGATGCGCTGCCGATAGGGATTCTCGTCCGCCTCGTCGCTGCGTTCGGACAACGTCTCCGTCGCAGCTTCGAACAATTGAGCAAGTCCCGAAAAGACGTCGCGGAACAACCCCGACACGCGCAGCGTGACGTCGATGCGGTGACGGCCGAGTTCTGCCGGCGCGATGATGTCGTAGCCCGACACCCGGCCCGATCCATGATCCCAGCGCGGCGCGATGCCGGCAAGATGCAGGGCCATCGCAAAGTCCTCGCCGGCGGTGCGCATCGTCGAGGATCCCCAGAGGTCCACGACCAGCCCTTTCGGCCAGTCGCCGTGATCCTGCAGATGACGGCGCAGCAGCTCTTCGGCGAGCTTCACGCCCTGCGCATGCGCCGACGGCGTCGGCACCGCGCGCGGGTCGACCGCAAACAGATTGCGCCCGGTCGGCAGCACGTCGCTGCGCCCGCGATAGGGCGAGCCCGACGGCCCCGGCGCCACGCGCCGGCCGGCGAGTGCGTCCCGCAAGGCTGCCTTCTCCGCATCGCCGCAAGCGCCCTGCCCGAACACATGCAGGCCATCGCCGAACTGGCTTTCCTTGAGATCGCAGACGAAACGGTCGATCTGCGGAATGGCCTCCGCCGCCGAGACCGACGCCGCGAGACCGAGATCGTCCTCCAGCCCGGCAATGCGCGCTTCCTCACGGATCGCGGCAATCAGCCGCCGCCGCCGCGCCGGATCAAGACCATCCGCGGTCGAATATTCATCGAGCAAACGCTCGAGCGGGCGCAACCGCTCCGGCACCGCAGACTGCGCCAGCGGCGGCGGCAGATGGCCGATCGTCACGGCACCGATCCGGCGCTTGGCCTGCGCCGCCTCGCCGGGGTCGTTGACGATGAAGGGATAGACAACAGGCAGATCGCCGATCAGCGCTTCCGGCCAGCACGCCGATGACAGCGCAACCGACTTGCCGGGCAACCATTCCAGCGTGCCATGCGCGCCCATATGGACGACGGCGTCGACGCCCTGCTGCCGGAGCCACAGGTAGAACGCGACATAGGCATGGCGCGGCGTGCGCGACAGATCGTGATAATCGGCGTCGCGATGACCGGCCTCACCGCGCTCGGGCTGAACGGCGATCACCGACTTGCCGCATTGGATCGCCGCGAAATGAAATGCACCGTCGCGGCAATCTGGATCATGCTCTGGGCCGCCCCAGGTGCGCACGAGCTCGTCCTGCAGCTGCTGCGGAAGGCTCGACATTGCCGCGCGATATTCTGCGATGCTCCATGCCAACTTCCGGTGCAAGAGCACATCGCCAAGCGACTTCACCGGCTCGATATCAAATCCGGCATCCGCGAGGTCAGCCAGCAACGCCTCGACCGAGGCAAGTGCATCGAGGCCGACGGCATGCGCGATTTGATGCGGGCGGCCCGGATAGTTCGAGAGCACGAGCGCAAGCTGCTTGTCTTGCGCCGGCTTGTCGGCAAGCCGCTGCCAGGCTGCGACGCGCGCGGCAATCGCCGCGACGCGCTCGGCGTCCGGCCGATGCGCAAGGTGCGCGAACTGCAGGTCGGGATCGCGTTCGCCGGCCGACTTGAAGCTCACGACGCCAGTGAACAGACGGCCGTCGACTTCCGGCAGCACCACATGCATCGCGAGGTCGCCGGGCGACAGGCCGCGCAGCGACTCTACCCAATCCTCGCGCCGCGCCGTGGACAGCGCGACCTGGAAAACCGGACACGACACGGCATCGAACGGCGTCGTGCCGTCGTCGCTGGCCGCCGAGAACGCGGTCGCGTTGACGATGGCGGCCGGCTGGCATTGCTCGAACTGAACGCGCAACCAGTCGGCAACGCCCGCCGCCTTCAGCGAGGTGACGAAGACACCGTGGGCATCAAAGCCCTTCGCGCGCAACGCATCGATCAATGCATCGACCGGTGCGGTGTCGCCGGCTGCGAGATAGGAGCGATAGAACGTCACCAGCGCCCGCGGCCGGCCATCCGGCGCCGGCGGCGATGCGACGGCGCCGCGACGGGAATCGTAGGCGCCGATCTCGGGCAGATCGATCTCACCGACCACAGGCCCGGCATAGAGTCCGGACGCCAGCGCCAGTTGCGCGATCACGGCCTGCGCGGCAACGGGGCCGCCCTTGTCGCACAACACTTTCAGACGGCGCAGCGTCGAGACCGGCAAGGTCGAGAATTCATCCAGCCGCAGATCGTCGCGGCCATCCGCCGGCAGCACCACCAGGGCGATGCCGCGCTCCTTCGCCAGCCGATGCACCGCTGACAGCCCGTAGGACCAATAGGGTTCGCCGCCGATCAGCCGCACCAAAATGCCGCGCGCGTGCGACAGCGTCCGCTCGATATAGGTATCGACCGACAGCGGATGGCGCAGCTCTGCGAGATTGGCGAGCCGCAGCGACGGCAATGCGGCACGGCCGCGCCGCCAGCCGGCCGCGAAGGCCGCAAGATCGCTGTCGGAAAACGACAACACCACGAGATCGGCCGGATCCTGGCCGAGGTCTCTTGGTGCCGCGGTCTCCTCAAGACCGCGGCTCTCGCGGAAGATGACGTGCATCAGACACCAAGCCGTGCCCTGATGGCGGCTTCATCGATGTCGCCATGTTCGCCGATCACGACGAGCTTCGACTGCCGCGGCCGCACGCCCCAGGGCATGTCGAACTGATGCCGCACCCGTTCGCCGACCGATTGCACCAGCAGGCGCATCGGCTTGCCTTCGACCGCAATATAGCCCTTGGCGCGCAGCACGTTCTGCTCGCGCGCCAGGCCCTTGATCGAGGCGACCAGCGCATCGATGTCGACAATCTCGGGAAGATCGATCACCACCGAATTGAAATCGTCGTGCTCGTGCTCTTCTTCGCCGTCGTGATGCGACGGCCGCGACGCGAGGTCATCCTCTGCCGCGGCGCCGAGGCCCAGGATCACGCGCGCGTCGATGGTGCCGTCGACGATGGGCAACATCGGCACCTCACGCGGCATTTCGGCCGCGATCACCTCCTTGGCCGCCTTGATCCCTTCCGCGCCGGCGAGATCGGCCTTGGTCAGCAGCACGATGTCGGCGCAGGCGATCTGGTCCTCGAACACTTCGGACAGCGGCGTCTCGTGATCGAGATTGTCGTCCGCGGCGCGCTGCGCGTCGACCGCGACCGGATCGGGCGCGAAGCGCCCGGCAGCGACGGCTTCCGCATCGGCCAGCGCGATCACGCCGTCGACGGTGATCCGCGAGCGAATCTCCGGCCAGTCGAACGCCTTGAGCAGCGGCTTCGGCAAAGCGAGGCCGGAGGTCTCGATCACGATGTGATCGGGCTTCACCGGGCGCGCGAGCAACTGCTCCATCGCCGGGATGAAATCGTCGGCGACGGTGCAGCAGATGCAGCCATTGGCGAGCTCGACGATGTTCTCGGTCGGGCAATTGGCGTCGGCGCAGGATTTCAGGATGTCGCCGTCGACACCTTCGCTGCCGAATTCGTTCACCAGCACCGCGAGCTTCTTGCCGTTGGCATTGCGGATCAGGTGCTGAATCAGCGTCGTCTTGCCGGACCCGAGAAAGCCGGTCACGACGGTAACCGGAACCTTGGCGAGTGTGGTCATTCTGCGGCCTCCGGCACGACGGGAAGAGGTGGGATGCGGGCAAGCGATTGCTTGCGGAAGATTTCGGGACGGCTGCGCCACGGCACGATGCCGTCAGGTGCCGCCGCATAAGCGGAGGCGCCGGCGATCACATCCCCGGCATTGGCTTCGGACAGGCGCCCATAGACATAGGACCACCGGCCGGGCGCGCTGAGCGCGACCGAGCAGCCCTGGCTGCAAGCCGACAGGCATTCGACAGGAACCAGATTGACATCGTCGGGCACGCCGGCCTCGACAAGCGCGGCATGCAGGCGCGCACCGGGCGCGGTCTCGCCTTCGCCCAGCGTCTGGCCGGCACGGCAAGTGATACAGACATGAAGTGTAACGCTCATCGTCCTTCCTGGATTAACAGCGGGAAGCGATGAGGCACACGAGCCTGATGTGGACAGGCTCGTTCCCCGTCGCGGAACACCCCGTCCGCCGGTCTCAACTTTGCTGCGTTGGCAGGTCTCCCGGCTTGCGGAGCAGGATTTCTCCCTTCGATCCCCGCCTTCCCGATCCCCTTGGGGAATCAGTGGCTTTGGGCATCTCTCCGGTCACGGTCGCGGGGGCGGCTGCTTTTCAGGCCCAACTTGAGCCCTATCGCATTCCCTCTTCGCCTGTCATAGGACAGGAACCAACGCGGGCCCACCATTCGTCCGCGGCTCGAACTTGTCAAGCCGAAGGAACGTGATGATTTCTGATGGAAACGAGGCCGACGACGAGGTCGTCAGCAGCGAGGCTTCGCTGGATGCGCGCCACGCGACCAAGATGGCGAAAAAGAAGGTCGCCCGCGACAAGATCATGGCGACCAAGAGCGGCGAAAAGGGTCTGGTCATCGTTCATACCGGCGCCGGCAAGGGAAAATCCTCCTCCGCCTTCGGCATGATCGTCCGCTGCGTGGCGCACGGCTTTCCCTGCGCGTGGTGCAGTTCATCAAGGGCGCCTGGGATACCGGCGAACGCCGCCTGCTCACCGGGCATTTCGGCGATCTCTGCCAATTCCACGCGATGGGCGAAGGCTTTACCTGGGAGACCCAGGACCGCGCCCGCGATATCGCGGCAGCGCAAGCCGGCTGGGAAAAGGCCAAGCAGCTGATATCAGACCCGAGCCTGCGCATGGTGGTGCTCGACGAGATCAACATCGCGCTGCGCTACGACTATCTCGCGGTCGCCGATGTCGTCGACTTCCTGACGACGTCGAAGCCGCCGATGACGCACGTCGTGCTCACCGGTCGCAACGCCAAGGAGGAGCTGATCGAGATCGCCGATCTCGTCACCGAAATGACATTGGTGAAGCATCCGTTCCGCTCCGGCATCAAGGCCCAGCCGGGCGTCGAATTCTGACAGACATCGCCATGGCGCGCGCATTGATGATCCAGGGTGCAGGCTCGGACGTGGGCAAGTCGCTCATCGTCGCGGGGCTTGCGCGCGCCGCCAGGCGACGCGGCCTGCGCGTGCTGCCGTTCAAGCCGCAGAACATGTCGAACAATGCGGCCGTGACCGTCGATGACGGCGAGATCGGGCGCGCGCAGGCGTTGCAGGCGCTCGCCGCCGGCGTCGAGCCGCACACCGACATGAACCCGGTGCTGCTGAAACCCGAAACCGATGTCGGCGCCCAGATCATCGTGCACGGCAAGCGGATCGCGACCGCCCGCGCGCGAGAATATGCCACCATGAAGCCACAGCTGATGGGCGCGGTGCTGGAGAGTTTTGGGCGGCTGAAAGAGCGCGCCGACCTGGTGTTGGTTGAAGGCGCCGGCAGCCCTGCCGAAGTCAACCTGCGCAAGGCCGATATCGCCAATATGGGCTTTGCGCGCCGGGCCGACGTGCCCGTGGTGCTGGTCGGCGACATCGACCGCGGCGGCGTGATCGCACAGCTCGTCGGCATCAAGACCGTGATCGATCCCGACGATGCCGCGATGATCCAGGGTTTTGTCATCAACAAATTCCGCGGTGATCCCTCGCTGTTCGATGATGGCTACAGGTTGATCGAAGACCGCACCGCCTGGCGCGGCTTTGGCGTGCTGCCCTGGTTCGCTCGCGCCGGCGAGTTACCTGCCGAAGACGCGCTCGGGGTCGGCGAGGCGCGCAAGCCCGGCCAATGCAAGATCGCGTTTCTGGCGCTGTCGCGGATCGCCAATTTCGACGATCTCGATCCGCTCAAACTCGAACCCGGCGTCGATCTGGTGATGGTGCGTCCGGGCGAAGCCATCCCCGGTGATGCCAGGCTCGTCATCCTGCCCGGCTCGAAATCGACCCGCGGCGATCTCGCCTTCCTGCGCGCGCAAGGCTGGGACATCGATCTGCTGGCGCATCATCGCCGCGGCGGCCATGTCCTCGGCCTGTGCGGCGGATACCAGATGCTCGGCGAGAGCGTGGCGGATCCCGATGGGATCGAGGGCCCCGCGGGCGAAACGCGCGGCCTCGGACTGCTCGATGTCACCACCACCATGACCGAGCAGAAGACGCTGACCCGCGTTAGCGCGATTCATGCCGCGACCCATCAGCCAATCAGCGCCTACGAAATCCATATCGGGCGCACCGACGGCCCGGATCGCGCCCGGCCGTTTTCAATGCTTGACGGCTTGCCGGAAGGTGCCATGTCGCGCGACGGGCATGTCCACGGCAGCTATCTGCACGGCCTGTTCAGCTCGGATGATTTCCGCAAGGCCTTCCTTGCGCAGCTCGATATCCCTGCGGCGGATCAGCCTTACGGCGCCAGGGTCGAGAGCGCGCTCGACGCACTTGCCGAGCACATCGAAGCCCATCTCGATGTCGACGGCCTGCTCGCGCTGGCGCGCTAAAGCGTTTTCGAGTGGAGTGGACACCGGTTCGCGTGAAGAAAATGCGTCAAAAAATCAACGCGACAACGCGGCGGAAAGGCGGGACCATTCGGCCTCTTTGCCCGGCAGACCGAGGCGCAGCCATCCCGGTTTTTGCTGGAAGACGCGCGACCAGATCCGTCCGCCGGCAAGCGTCTCCTGCGCGGCGAGCGCATCGCCGGTCTCGTAGAGCCGGAACAGCGGCGTGCCACCGACCAGCGTCCAGCCGCGCGATTGCGCCGCGACGTCGAGCTTGACGCAGTCGTCCGCCAACCGTGCGGTCGTTGCCCTCGCCCAATCGCGATCGAGCAAGGCCCGTCGCCCGATCGCGATCGCGGCCCCCGAAACCGGCCACGGGCCTACCGTCGCCGCAAGCGCGGCGATATCAGCTTCGCTGCCAATAGCGAAGCCGAGCCGCAAGCCGGCAAGCCCGTAAAACTTGCCGAATGAGCGCAGGATCACGAGCCCCGCGCGTCCTGCGTCTGCTGCAAGCGAGATGCCGGGTACGGCGTCCGCAAAACTCTCGTCGATGACGAGCCGGCCAACGCGCGGCAACAGCGCCAGCAGCTCGTCCCGATCATGGCGTCTTCCGTCGGGGTTGTTCGGATTGACGACGACGGCAACATCAGCTCCCGCAAGCGCCGCAAGCTCGGACACCTCGGCAACGTCCCAGCCCGCAGCCGACAACACGCCGGCATACTCATTATATGTGGGCGCCAGGATGCGCGCCTGCCCGCGCGACGCCAGACCAGGCAGCAACTGAATGGCGGTCTGCGCACCGCCCATCGCCACGATCGGCGCACTGGTAGCGTAAGCTCGCCGCGCCGCGTCGTGCAGGGATTCGATTTCGGATCGCGACGGCAACGCGCTCCATTGCCGCGGCTCCACGGCGACATCAGGATAGGGCACGCGATTGATCCCGGTCGACAGGTCGATCCAATCTTCCGCAGTGCCGCCGAAGCGTTGCTGGGCGACATCGAGATTCCCGCCGTGCTCACGCATCCGCCGCTCCTTCACACCAGCGCCAGGGCCACGAAGGCGGCGGCCAGCAGGATCATGGCGTAACGATAGAGTTTCAGCCCGATGAGGACGTCAGCGGCGGCCGGATCGCGCGCGCCCTCGTTCAGCCAGGGCTCGTCCGCGATGCTTCCGTGATAGAAGCGCGGCCCGCTGAGCCGGACGCCAAGCGCGCCGGCCATCGCCGCTTCCGGCCATCCGGCATTGGGCGAGCGATGCCGTCGCGCATCGCGCAGCATGCATGACCATGCCTGCGAGTGGTTTGGCGCGAGCAGCACGAACAAGACACCGGTCAGCCGCGCCGGAATGAGATTGGCAACATCGTCGATCCGCGCCGCGGCCCAGCCAAAGGCTTCGTGCCGCTCGGTGCGATGGCCGATCATGGAGTCCAGCGTATTGACCGCCTTGTAGCCGAGGATTCCCGGCAGCCCGAACAGCGCACCCCAGAACACCGGCGCCACGATGCCGTCGGATGCATTCTCGGCAAGGCTCTCGATGGTTGCGCGCGCGATGCCGGCGTCGTCGAGCGTGGCCGGATCGCGTCCGACAATCTGCGCGACCGCCGATCGCGCGGCCGCGATGTCGCCGGATACGAGCGGATGGGCCACCGCGGCGACATGGTCATGCAGCGACCGCAGCGCCACCAGCGGCCACGCCAGGACACCTACAACAACGACATGCAGCCATCCGGGTGCGAGCGCGGACTGAACGCCCCACCCCAGCGCCGTCGCCAGCGCGATCACCAGCACGGCCGCCGCAACACCCGCGGCGCGACGCAGCGCCGGCGGATCGGAGGCCCGGTTCCAGCCGGTATCGAGCAGATGGATCAAGCGGCCGAGCCAGGTCACGGGATGGCCGATGCGGGCAAACAGCCACGCCGGCCAGCCGATCAAGGCATCCACAGCCATCGCCACCGCCATCGCTCCCGCAAAGCCCACTTAACCCTCTCCTCGCCGCGATCCCCCTGATGCGCAAGACATCGAGCGAGCGCAAGCCCTCCGCGGGCGGATTTCGGCTTTGTGTTTTACCGCGATTGGTGGTTAGAGCGTTTTCGAGCGAAGCGGGTCCCACTTCGCCGCAGGAGACCATATGACCGTCATTCTGATCACCGGCGGAGCCCGGTCCGGAAAGAGCCGGCGCGCCGAACTTCGCGCGCGCAGCTTTCCAGGTCAGCCGGTCTATGTTGCGACCGCCGAAGCGCTCGATGCTGAAATGGACGAACGCATCGCCAGGCATCGCGCACGGCGCGGCGGCGACTGGATCGAGCGCGAGGTGCCGCTCGATCTGGTTGACGTGCTGTCCGAGACCGATCGCGGCGGCGCACGGCTGGTCGATTGCCTAACGCTGTGGCTGTCCAACCTGCTGCATGCGGAGCGCGACTGGTCGCAGGAGGTGACGCGCCTTGCAGAGGCGCTGCCGCGCCAGCACAGCCCGGTCATCCTGGTCACCAACGAGGTCGGCCTCGGCATCGTGCCCGACAATGCACTGGCGCGGACCTTCCGCGACGCCGCAGGTCTGATGAACCAGACCATCGCCGCAGCAGCAGACGAGGTCGAGTTCGTCGTTGCAGGCCTGCCGATGAAGCTTAAATGAACTCCGAGATCGATCCTGCCCAGGGCTCCGCGATGATCTCATTCGACGATGCGTTTCGCCGGCAACTGCACGAGCTGTTCGTGTGGCGGCGCGACGTGCGGCGCTTCCGGACCGATCCGCTGCCGGACGGGTCAATCGAGCGGCTGATCGAGATCGCCTGCCTGTCGCCTTCGGTGGGCCTAAGCCAGCCCTGGCGGTTCGTCATTGTCGACGATGCGGCCCGGCGCCGCGCCGTGATCGACGACTTCAAGGCCTGCAACGCCGATGCGCTGCGCTCCTATTCGGGCGAACGTGCCGCAAAATATGCCGCGTTGAAATTATCGGGCCTCGAGGAGGCGCCGGGCCACCTCGCCGTATTCGCCGAGAAGAGCGACCAGATCGGCTCCGGTCTCGGCCGCGCGACGATGCCGGAGACGTCTGAATATTCCGTGGTGGCCGCGATCTGTTCGATGTGGCTTGCCGCGCGGGCCGAAGGCATTGGGCTCGGCTGGGTATCGATCCTCAATCCGGGCCGCGTTCACGAGATCCTGGAAATACCGGACGGCTGGAAATTTATCGGCTACCTCTGCATCGGTTACCCCCAGGCAGAATGCGACCGTCCCGAGCTCGAGCAGGCCAAGTGGGAATCGCGGCGAGGTCCCGGTGAATTCACCATCCGGCGTTGATGGCACGCCCGCAGACGGCGCCGCCCACTGGCGTGCCGACATCGCCTCCCTGGCGTTTCCCGTCCCGGAGCACGGTGCGATCTGCGCGGTGCATCGGGGCGCGTTTCGGACTCTGCTTGGCACGGAGCCGGTACCGGAGGCCTGCATCGGCTATTACGAGCGCCATACAGACGCATTCAGGGCGGCGGCCCACGCCAAGATCCTGCGCAAGCGCATCCCCCCTGGCACAAATCTGCATCTTACCAGTCGCGACATCGCCCGAAAGCTGCTAGAAGCCGACCAAATCGAACGTGGAGAACGACCATGAGCCAGTCCCAGACCGCGCAAGCCCAGCATCTGCCGGTTGCCACCCGACAGGTCGGCCGGCTGGCCCAGTCCCTGATGGCGATGACGCTCGGCCTGTTCATCGTCGGCGTGGTCGGCTTCTCGCACATCGACGTGATTCACAATGCCGCGCACGATGTGCGCCACTCCAACGCATTCCCCTGCCACTAACCTCGTCGGCATGAATACGTTTCGCTCGATCGTCTTCTCGTCGGTCATCGCCGGTTTCATCGTCGGACTGATCGTCACGGCGGTCCAGCAGTTCGGCACCGTTCCCCTGATCCTCAGGGCCGAGGTCTATGAGAAGGCGGCCGAGCACAAGCACGAAGCCTCAGCGCAGCCGCAGGCCATCCTCGTCCACGATCACGCGGATCATGATCATGGCGCCGAGGCCTGGGAGCCGAAAGACGGGCTGGAGCGCAATCTCTATACGGCGGGCGCGAACATCCTGACCGCGATCGGCTTTGCGCTTCTGCTCTGCGGCTTCCTCGCGGTCCGCAGCGGAGCGACCGGCGAGCCGATCTCGTGGCACGAGGGCCTGATGTGGGGCCTCGCAGGCTTTGCCGTCTTCACCATCGCTCCCGGCCTTGGGCTGCCGCCTGAATTGCCGGGCGTGCCCACCGCCCCACTGCTCTCGCGTCAGATCTGGTGGACGATCGCGGTGCTGGCGACAGCAGCCGGCCTCGGGCTGATCGTGTTCCGGCGCTCGGCACCGGCCGCGATCGCCGGGGTGGTCCTGATCATGCTGCCGCATCTGATCGGCGCGCCGGAGCTCGAGCATGTCGAGACCAACGTGCCGTCGTCATTGTCGCATCAGTTCGTGGTCGCCGTCACGCTGACCAGCCTGGTGTTCTGGTCGCTGCTGGGCAGCCTGACCAGCGCGGCGTTCGCCTATTTCGACCGGCCCGCGTCAGCGTAGCGCCACCGGCCGCAGCGACAGGAATCATTTGAGATTCGTGACGGAGCCTGATTAGATTCGGTCATGCCGTCCGCTCCGCGCCGCAAGAGGCGCACCTGACGACGGCAACGCCGAACCGACAGGACCCGACCACGCATGGCAAAGGCGCGACGGACACGACCGACGATTCGTGACGTCGCGGCCGAAGCCGGCGTGTCCGTCTCGAGCGTCAGCCGCACGCTCAACGGCGGCAACTATACCAGCGCGGAACTGCATGCCCGCATCATGCGCGCGGTGAAGCGGCTCGGCTTCGAGCCGGACCAGGCGGCGCAGGCGCTGCGCTCGCGGGCCTCCAACACGATCGGCTGCATGGTCGCCGATTTCTCCAATCCGCACTACACCGGCATGGTGAGCGCGGCGGAGGAGGAATTCCAGCGCGCCGGCTTCCTGTTGATGCTGGCCGCGACCAAGCATGAGGAGGCGCGCGAGGCCGCATTCCTGTCGGCGGTACGGCGGCGCCAGATGGATGGCTTGCTGCTGTTCGCCGGCGACAATTCCCACAAGGATTTCATGAAGGGGCTCGCGACGCTCGACCTGCCCTGCGTCACCGTCGACCGCGACGTGCCTGATAGCATCCCGGTTCGCGTCGATCACCGCGGCGGCGCGCTGGAGGCGACGCGCTATCTGATCGGCCTCGGTCACCGCCGCATCGCGCTGCTCACCGGAAGCGCCGCGGTGCTGCCGAGCTCGGAGCGGCTCGCGGGCTATCGGCAGGCGCATCAGGAGGCCAAGATCGAGGTCGATCCCGGCCTGATCCGCCCGCATATGCAGGGCGCCAACACCGCGTTCAGCTCGGTGTGCCAGCTCTTGCAAATGGCAAAACCGCCGACCGCGATCATCTCGCTCGGCACCAGCATGCTGGCCGAGGTGCTGCAGGCGATCACCAGCAACGGCCTGCGCTATCCGCAGGACGTCTCGATCGTGTGCAGCGGCGACACCGACCTCGCCCGCCATGCGACGCCCGCGATCTCGGCCTTGAGCTGGGACATGAACGAGGTCGGCCGCACCGCCGCGCGGCTGCTGCTGGAGCGGATCCGCGACAGCGACAAGGCCGGCAGCAGCCCGCCGGTGTTCCTGCCGACGCGCCTCATCCTGCGTCACTCCTGCGCCGCGCCGGCGACGCGCGGGCGGAAGTAACGCCGGTCAATCGGCCTGCGGCGCCGCCGCATATTGCGCGTCGGAAACGTGCTCCATCCAGGTCGCGTAGTCGCCATCGAGCGCTTCGTGGATTGCGATGTGGCTCATGCCGGTGGTTGGCGCGGCACCGTGCCAATGTTTCTCGCCCGGCGGAATCCACACCACATCGCCCGGACGGATCACGCGGATCGGGCCGTCCCAGCTCTGCACATATCCCGCGCCGGCAGTGACGTAGAGCGTCTGGCCGAGCGGATGGGTGTGCCAGGCCGTGCGCGCCCCCGGTTCGAACGTGACCCGGGCGGCCTGCACCCGCGCCGGCGCGGGTGCGTTGACGATCGAGTCAGCCCATACGGTGCCGCTGAACCATTCGGCGTTGCCGCGCCGGCTCGGGACCGTTCCTGATCGCTTGATTTCCATCGTCTGTCCTCCAACTCTTCTCAAATCTGGAAACGGTTCCAACCTTATCGTCATTGCGAGCGAAGCGAAGCAATCCATCCCTCCGCCCACGCGGAGCGATGGATTGCTTCGTCGCTTCGCTCCTCGCAATGACGGAGAGCAAAGCGCCTGCCTCAGCGCAACTCAAACCCCTCATAACCACGTTGCGCGATCTGCGCGATGCGGTGGCGATAGCCCTGGCCGACATAGGGCATGAACACCCGCGGCTTGCCCGCGATGTTGGCTCCCTGGTACCAGGAATTGGCCTTCGGATAGAGCGTGCGGCTGGCAGCATCCGCGACATGCGCCATCCAGGCCCGCTCGGCATCGCGATCCGGCTCGATCCGCGTCTGCCCCTTGGCGCGCATGCTGTCGAGGCACGCCGCGATCCACTCGACATGGTTCTCGCAGGCGTGGATCACGTTGCCGATGACGGACGGGCTCCCCGGCCCGGTCACGACGAACAGGTTCGGGAAGCCTGACACCATCAGGCCGAGATAGGCGCTGGGTCCGTCGGCCCAGGCCTCGTTCAAGGTCGCACCGTCGCGGCCGCGGATCTGCATCGCGGCGAGCGCGCCGGTCATCGCGTCATAGCCGGTCGCCAGCACCAGCGCATCGAGCACGAACGAGCGCGTCGCCGTCTCGAGGCCGGTCGCGGTGACCGCCGTCAGCGGCTCCGCGCGCAGATCGACCAGCTCGACATGCGGCAGATTGTAGGTCGCAAAATAACCGGTATCGATGCAGATGCGCTTGACGCCGAGCGGATAATCCTTCGGCGACAGCGCCTCTGCCGTCGCCGCGTCGTTGACGATGCCGCGGATCTTGTCCCGCACGAAGTCGCAGGCGACGTCGTTGACGGCCTCATCGGTCAGGATGTTAGGGAACGCGGTCAGGATGCCGCCGCCGCCCTGCTCCCACAGTTGTTCATAGCGCGCCCATTGCACGTCGCGGTCGGGCACCGCAGCGTCGAATGCGTTCGCGGGCACCCGCCCGAATTCCGGCGTCTCGAGGCTTTCGCGATATTTCGCGATCAACGGCTCGGCGGCCGCGATATCGGTGTCGGACAGCGGCGCGTTGCGTGCCGGCACCGAGTAGTTCGGCGTGCGCTGGAAGACGGTCAGGCGGCTTGCCGCCTTTGCGACCATCGGGATCGTCTGCACGCCCGACGAGCCGGTGCCGATCACCGCGACACGCAAGCCGGAAAAGTCGACCTGCTCATGCGGCCACTGCCCGGTGTGATAGACCCGCCCGCCGAAGCGCTCCAGCCCCGGCAGCTTCGGCTTGTTTGGCACCGAGAGATTGCCCGTCGCCATCACGCAAGTCGATGCGACGATGCAATCGCCGCGATCGGTGCGCACCGTCCAGCTCTCGCCGGCCTCGTCCCAGTCGGCGCTGGTCACGCGGGTATCGAAGCGGATCAAAGAGCGCAGATCGAACCGGTCGACGACATGCTGCGCATAGCGCAGGATCTCCGGCTGCGCGGCGTATTTCTCGCTCCAGCGCCATTCCTGCCGCAGCTCCTCCGACCAGGTGTAGGAATAGAACAGGCTCGGTATGTCGCAGCGCGCGCCGGGATAGCGATTCCAGTACCAGGTGCCACCGACATCGGACCCCGCTTCGATGCCGATCACCTTCAGCCCGAGCTCGCGCAGCCGGTAGATCGCATACAGCCCGCCGAACCCGGCCCCCACCACGACGGCATCGCATTCGGCGACCAGCGGCGGCCTCGCGCCATGATCCGGGCTGGTCTGCTCCAGTCTGCTCATTTGTCACATCTCTCCGGCCGCAGGGAATATTGCCATCGGTGGGAACACGCGCTAGTCTGGAAACGTTTCCAGACCGGAAGCGCATACGATAATTGTTGCCGGGCGTCAACGCGTAGGCCCTCGGGCCGGCATACGTCACAAGGCGATCGATGGATCATCAGGGAGTGAACGAGGGATGTTGGACGGATTTTGTCTTCGCGCGTGGCTTGCGGTCGCGGCAACGATCGGTGCGCTGTCGCCGGCGCTCGCGCAGAAGAACTACGGCCCGGGGGTCTCGGACACCGAGATCAAGATCGGCAATATAATGCCCTATAGTGGCCCCGCTTCCGCGTACGGCGCGATCGGCCGCACCGAAGCGGCCTATTTCAGGATGATCAACGACCAGGGCGGCATCAACGGGCGCAAGGTCAACTTCATCAGCTACGACGACGGCTTCTCGCCGCCGAAGTCGGTCGAACAGGCGCGCAAGCTGGTCGAGGGCGACGAGGTGCTGCTGGTGTTCCAGCCGCTCGGCACCGCGCCCAATGTCGCGATCCAGAAATATCTGAACGGCAAGAGGGTCCCTCACCTCTTCATAGCATCGGGCGCGACGCGCTTCGGCGATCCCCAGGGCTTTCCGTGGACGATGGGCTGGCAGCCGAACTACCAGAGCGAAGGGCGAATCTACGCCAAGTACATCCTCGACAAGTTTCCGAACGGCAAGATCGCGGTGCTCTGGCAGAACGACGATGCCGGCAAGGATGCGCTCAAGGGCCTGCGCGACGGGCTCGGCGACAAGGCCGGCAGCATGATCGTCGCCGACAAATCCTACGAGCTGACCGATCCGACGCTGGATTCACAGATCGTGGCGCTGCGCGCCTCGGGCGCCGACATCCTGTTCACCTGGGCAGCCCCGAAGGGCGCGGCGCAGACCATCAAGAAGGTCGCCGAGCTCGGCTGGAAGCCGACCTTCTTCCTGACCTCGACGGCGACCTCGGTCGCCTCGGTGATGCGCGCCGCCGGCATCGAGCATTCGCAAGGCATCATCTCGGTCGCCTACCTCAAGGATCCGACCGACAAGATCTGGGCCGACGACGCCGAGACCAACGAGTGGCGGACGTTCATGGACAAGTACATGCCCGACGGCGACAAGACCAACGGCAATCACGTCTATGGCTACGCCGCCGCGCAAACGCTCGCGCAAGTGCTCAAGCAGTGCGGCGACGACCTGACGCGTGAAAACGTGATGAAGCAGGCCGCCAGCCTGAAGGACTTTGCGCCGAAGATGATCCTGCCCGGGATCAGGATCAACACCGGCGCGACTGACTTCCGTCCGATCGAGCAGTCGCAGCTGATGCGGTTCGAGGGCGAGAGCTGGACGCTGTTCGGCAAAGTCATCACCGGCGAGGTCGGCAGCGAATGATAGCGCCGTGATATTGCCTCACCTTGTCATGCCCGGACTTGTTCTGGGCATGACGGGAAGCAATCGTCATGCAGTCAACAAGGCGAACGCACGGCGCAGGAATGCCGGCGCTGTGACTCACCGACCGCGCAACACATTTCGATGTCGTCCCTGCGAAAGCAGGGACCCATTACCCCAGTTGCCGATTGTTGCACGACGCTGGGGCGACGATCTCCCTCACAACCTGCTTCGGTGGTTATGGGTCCTGGCTTTCGCCAGGACGACGCGTGGAAAGCGTCGTTTCGCGGGTGATGACATCGAGCAAGCCGTTTGACAGTTGCGACAGAACTACTCGGTCCGCGTCAGGATCGCCTGCTGCGCCGCATGCCAGCTCGCCTCATCGGGCGCGCAGAGCAGGCCGCCGGTCAGATTGACCGGCTTGTAGGGCGATCCGTCGAAATGCGCGCTGTAGCCGCCGGCCTCGCGATGCAGCAGCCAGCCCGCGGCATGATCCCACGGCATCAGCTTGTTGTAGAACAGGAGATGGCAATGGCCGGACGCCGCCATGCGATACTCGTGCGCGGCGCATCGGAGCCAGGCACTGACGCCAAGCTTGGACAGGTTACCGGCGACGATTGGGCGCAGCGCCTCAGGCAGGAAGTTGACGCCGATCACCGCGTCCATCTGCTTGACCGGCACGGCCGCTGCCACCTTCAGATCATGCCGCTTGCCATCGGGCCGTTCGAGCCAGGCGCCCTCACCGCGCAGCGCGAACGCGGTGTCATTGCAGACGGGATCATGGATCGCGCCGAACACGATCTCGCCGCGCATCGTGGCAGCCACCATGGTGCCGAACAGCGGCAGGCTTGAGGTGAAATTCCGGGTGCCGTCGATCGGATCGATGATGAAGGCGAGTTCCGCGGTTCCGACCTGATCGAGCGCGGCCGGATCGCGCGATGTCGCTTCCTCGCCGATGATGGCCGCATTCGGAAACGCCCGGAGCAGCGCCGCTGAGATCGCCTGCTCGGCCAGCTCATCAGCTTCGGTGACGACGTCGAACGCCGACGTCTTGGTGCGGACCTCGATTTCGCGGACGCGGCGATACCGCGGCATGATCTCGGCGCGGCCGACCTCAGCAAGGATGTTCCCGATGGTCAGCGCATCGGCATGGGACAGTTTCACGCGGCATTCTCCTGCGTTGCGCAGGCATCATATCGCGGAATCATCACCGCGCGGCAATCACCGGCGCTGGTTGTAGACATCGATGCAGACGGCGCCGAGCAGGACGAGGCCCTTGATCACCTGCTGATAATCGATGCCGATGCCGAGGATCGACATGCCGTTGTTCATCACGCCCATGATCATGGCGCCGACCACCGCACCCCCGACCCGGCCGACACCGCCATAGGCCGAGGCGCCGCCGATGAAGCAGGCGGCGATCACGTCGAGCTCGAAGCCGAGGCCGGCCTTCGGCGTTGCGGTGTTGAGCCGCGCCGCGAACACCAGTCCGGCGAGCGCGGCCAACACGCCCATATTGACGAAGGTGAAGAAGGTCAGCCGCTCGGTCTTGACGCCCGACAGCTTCGCGGCCTTGGCATTGCCGCCCACCGCATAGATCTGCCGGCCGATCACGGTCCGCCGTGTGACAAAGCCATAGGCCGCGATCAGCACCGTCATGATGACCAGCACGTTCGGCAGGCCGCGATGCGAGGCGATCAGATAGGTGAAATAGAGCACGGCGCCCGCTAGCGCGATGCTCTTGGCGATGAAGAACGCGTAGGGCTCGACCTCGATGCCGTGCGACTGCTCACGCGCCCGGCTCTTGGCGCTCGCCAGCACCAGCGCGAACGCCAGCACGACACCGATCAGCAGCGAGGTCGGATACAGCGTGCCGGCGCTCGGGAACAGTTCGGGGATGAAGCCCGACGACAGCTTCTGGAAGGTCGGCGGAAACGGCCCGACCGACCGGCCCTGCAGCACCGCGAGCGCAAGGCCCTTGAACACCAGCATGCCCGCCAAAGTCACGATGAAGGATGGAATCTTGAAATAGGCGACCCAGTAGCCCTGCGCCGCACCGATCGCGGCACCGATCAACAGACAGGCGATGAAGGCGATCGGGTAGTCGACATGGTAGGTCACCATCAGCACCGCCGCGACCGCGCCGACGAACCCCGCGACCGAGCCGACCGACAGGTCGATATGCCCGGTGACGATCACCAGCAGCATGCCGAGCGCCATGATCACGATGTAGCTGTTCTGCAGCACGAGGTTGGTGAGATTGACCGGCTGCAACAGCGTGCCGTCGGTCACGATCTCGAAGAACAGCATGATCGCGAGCAGCGACAGCAGCATGCCGTAGTTGCGCAGATTGTTCTTGATGAAGCCGGAATGCTTGGGGGCCTCGGGAAGTGACACCGTCTTGTCGGTCATTGTGCTCCGCCTACCGCTCGCGCCTCGCTGGCAGGGGCGCCGCTTCCGGACATCCTGACATTGCGCATGATGGCGCGCATGATCTTCTCCTGCGTCGCGTCGTCCTTGGCGAACTCGCCGACGAAGGCGCCGTCATTCATCACGCAGATCCGGTCGCAGATGCCGAGCAATTCGGGCATCTCCGACGAGATCACCACGACACCCTTGCCGGCCGCCGCGAGCTCGTTGATGATACAATAAATCTCGTATTTTGCCCCGACGTCGATGCCTCGGGTCGGTTCATCCAGCAGCAGCACCTGCGGATCGGTCATCAGCCATTTCGACAGCACCACCTTCTGCTGGTTGCCGCCCGAGAGCTGACCGGCCTCCTGATAGACATCGGAACAGCGGATCCGCATTCGGTTGCGGTAGTCGCTCGCCGCCTTCAGCTCGACGACATCGTCGATCACGCCGCGATCGGCGACCTGGCGAAGGCTCGCCAGCGTCACGTTCTTGCGAACGTCGTCGGCGAGGATCAATCCGAGCTGCTTGCGGTCCTCGGTGACATAGGCGAGGCCGGCGTGGATCGCGGCCGGCACGCTGGCGAAGCTCGCCTCGCGTCCGTCAAGGCTGATCCTGCCGGTGATGTTGTAGCCCCAGGCCCTGCCGAACAGGCTCATGGCGAACTCGGTGCGGCCGGCGCCCATCAGGCCGGCGATGCCGACCACCTCGCCGCGCCGCACCTTGAAGTCGACGTTCTTGATCACCTGCCGGGCGGTGTGCAGCGGGTGATACACCGACCAGTTCTCCACATTCATCACGGGATCGCCGATCGCGACGTTTCGCTCCGGGAAACGATGCGCGAGATCGCGGTTGACCATGCTGCGAATGATCCGGTCCTCGTCGACCGCTTCGGAGCGGCAATCGATGCTGTCGACGGTGCGGCCGTCGCGCAGCACCGTGATGCGGTCGGCGACGCGTGCGACTTCGTTCAGCTTGTGCGAGATCAGGATCGAGGCGATGCCCTGCTCGCGGAAGGCCAGCAGCCGGTCGAGCAGCGCGGCGCTGTCGGCCTCGTTGAGGCTCGCGGTCGGCTCGTCGAGGATCAGAAGGCGCACCTGCTTCGACAGCGCCTTTGCGATCTCGACCAGCTGCTGCTTGCCGACACCGAGGTCGGTGACCAGGGTGTCCGGCGATTCCCGCAGACCGACTTGCGCCAGCAGCTCCGCGGTCCGCCGGTACACCGAGTTGCGGTCGATCACCCCGTAGCGCGATGGTGCGCGCGAGAGAAAAATATTCTCGGCGATCGACATCAACGGGATCAGCGCCAGCTCCTGGTGGATGATGATGATCCCCAGCGCTTCGGAATCGTTGATGTCGCGGAACCGGCGCTCCGCGCCGTCGAACAGGATCGACCCCTCATAGCTGCCGGCGGGGTAGACCCCGCTCAGCACCTTCATCAGGGTCGACTTGCCGGCGCCGTTCTCGCCGACCAGAGCATGGATCTGGCCGGCTTCCACGGTGAAGCTGACGTCGCGCAACGCCTGCACGCCGGCAAAGCTCTTGCTGACGCCGCGCATCTCAAGCATTGCCGTCATCGGATCATGTCTCGCAGCGTCGATCGGCCTCGGCGGGGTGCGTCCAGCTCACCTGCCCTAATCGAATTGCGAGCGCTTATAGTAGCCGCTGTCAATCAGGACTTTCTCCCAATTGGTCTTGTCCACCACGACCGGCTTGAGCAGATAGGACGGAACCACCTTGACCCCGTTGTTGTAGGTCTTGGTGTCGTTGACACTGACCTCCTTCTTGCTCAGCACGGCATCGACCATGTCGGCCGTGACCTTGGCGAGATCGCGGGTGTCCTTGAAGATGGTGGAGTATTGCTCGCCGCGCAGCATTGCCTTGATCGACGGCACCTCGGCGTCCTGGCCGCTAATATACGGCATCGGCTGGTCCTTGCTGCCGTAGCCGACCCCCTTCAGGGACGAGATGATGCCGATCGACAGGCCGTCATAGGGCGACAGCACCGCATCGACCCGCTTCTTTCCGTAGAAGGCGCTGAGCAGATTGTCCATCCGCGCCTGCGCGGTGGCGCCGTCCCAGCGCAGGGTCGCGACCTTGTCCATGCCCATCTGGCCGCTGGCGACCACCAGCTTGCCGCTGTCGATGTACGGCTTCAGCACCGACATCGCGCCGTCGTAGAAGAAATAGGCGTTGTTGTCGTCGGGCGAGCCGCCGAACAGCTCGATGTTGAAGGGACCCTTGCCGTCCTTCAGCCCGAGCGCATTCACGATCGAGCTCGCCTGCAGCACGCCGACCTGGAAATTGTCGAAGGTCGCATAATAGTCCACGTTCGGCGTGTCACGGATCAGGCGGTCATAGGCGATGACCGTGATGCCCTGGGCCTTGGCCTGCTTCAGCGCGTCGGACAGCGTGGTGCCGTCGATCGCCGCGATCACCAGCACCTTGGCGCCCTTGGTCACCATGTTCTCGACCTGGGAGAGCTGGTTCGGAATGTCGTCATCGGCATATTGCAGGTCGGTGCCGTAGCCGCGCTCCTTCAGCACCTTGACCATGTTGTTGCCGTCGTCGATCCAGCGTGCCGAGGATTTGGTCGGCATCGCGATGCCAATGGTCGCCTTGCTCTGCGCGAACGCATCCGAGGCGGCCACGGACAGACCGGCCAACGCCAGTGCGAACAACGAAACCTTCAATTTGAACATGCGTCACTCCCTTGGCTTTCCCTTGGCTTTTTTGAATTTAGGTACCGTTGCCTTAGACGGCGTCAATCGACGGCCATCATTCGTTGGCTGATTGCAGATCTGCGCGACGTCGGATCGGCGCCGCAGCCGTCACGAACCGAAATCGCGAATTGTCGATTGAACCCAACAGCGCCATGGTCACTCCGCACGATCAGCCAAATCGATCCTACAATGCCGGGGTCACCCGCGAGTCATGCCGTAGGGCCGCGGGAATGACGTGGGAGATCATAAGGCGCTGTCTCCCGGAATTGTTGGCAAGCGCCGTCGCCTCCAGAACCTCTGGTGGTTTGGCATTGCTTCTGGCAACCTTTGGTGGATGGTGCCCCTCCCCTCGCATGGATGCAAGCATCATTTATTCAATCACCAGAATAAATTGATCCGGAGACACGGAGGGTCACGAGGCGCTATCTCCCGAAATTTTTGGCAGCCGTCATCACCAGTCAGAATTTCTGGCGGTCCGGCGCTGCATCTGGCCGAAGATGCCCCTACTGGGCTATGGAAGCAAGCGCGATTTATTTAATCTACCGAAGAAATTATTCGGAACGGCCGCCGGCGGCGACAACGCCCTCTAATCCTCGATCTCGGAGAGATCATCGACGACCAGAAGTGCCTCGGCGAAATCATCATCGCTGAAATAGGTGCTGCGGGTGATGACGACGGGGATGCCGGCCCGCGCCGCGGCGGCGAGGCCGTTACCGGAATCCTCCACCGCGATGCAATCGACCGGCCCGAGCCCGAGCCGCGCCAGGACCTCGAGATAGACGTCCGGGGCCGGCTTCTTCCGTGGCACGTCGTCGCCGGCGACGATCGCCTCGAACAGATCGGCCCAGCCCAGCCCCAGCGCAACCGACAGCAGCGCATCGATATTGCCATGCGAGGTCGTGGTGGCGATCGCCAGCCGCTGACCGCGGCGGTGTGCACCGGCGAGCCAGGCCCGCACGCCCGGCCGCAACGGACAGCCGCCCGCCGCGATCAGCGCCGCGTAGTGCGTGGTCTTGATCGCATGCAGGTCGGCGATATCTGCGAATGTCAGCATAGGCACCGCGTTGCGCTCATCGAAGGCGCGGATGCGCTCCTTGCCACCGGCGACCCGAAGCAGCCGCCCGTAGGTGACCTGGTCCCAGAACCAGTCGAGGCCGGCTTCGGCGAACGCCTCGTTGAAGGCGCGGCGATGCACCTCCTCGGTCTCGGCGAGCGTACCGTCGACATCGAAGATCAAGGCGCGCGCCCCCGCAATGATGTCGCGCATCCCGGCGGTCCGGATCGCTGCGAGCGCCTGGTTCATCGCCCCTCGCCTGCAGCGCCGGTGCCCTTCGCGAACACGCGGCTCGCCAGCACGTCGCCGGCCTCGATCGACATCACGTCGTCGGCCGTGAGCGTGCGGTCGAGCTTCGCCACGATGCGATTGGCCTGGCGCAGCCGGGTGCGATCGAGCGCGTTGCGGATCGAGCGCGCATTGGAGAACAGCGGCTGTTCCTTGCGAATGCCGATGTACCGGGTGAAGGCCTCGCGTGCTTCCGGGGAGAAACGATAATTCTGCTGCTGCAACATCAACTCGGCGATCCAGAGCAGCTCCGCGTCCGAATAATCCGGGAAGTCGATGTGATGCGCGATGCGGGAGCGGAAGCCCGGATTGCTCTGGAAGAACTTCTCCATCCGGTCGCCATAGCCGGCCAGGATCACCACGAGATCCTCACGCTGCTGTTCCATGATCTGCAGCAGGATCTCGATCGCTTCCTGCCCGTAGTCGCGCTCGTTCTCGGGACGATAAAGGTAATAGGCCTCGTCGATGAACAAGACGCCACCCATCGCCTTCTTCAATATCTCTTTCGTCTTCGGCGCGGTGTGGCCGATATATTGCCCGACCAGATCATCGCGCGTGACGCTGACGACGTGGCCGCGGCGGACGAAGCCGAGTTTGTGCAGGATGCCGGCCATCCGCAGCGCGACCGTGGTCTTGCCGGTGCCGGGATTGCCGGTGAACGACATGTGCAGGGTCGGAAATGTCGTCGCCAGCGCCATCTTCTGCCTGATGCGTTCGACCAGCAGGAGCGAAGCGATCTCGCGGATGCGGGTCTTCACCGGCTTCAGGCCGATCAATTCGGAATCGAGCTGGTCGAGCACGTCGCCGATGCCGAGGTCGGCGAATTCATGCCGAAGGTCGATGGTCTCGAGCGGCCTCTCGCGGATCTGTTGGCTGACTTGTTCTTGCGATTGCGTCATCATCCTCTCGCTTCGAAAAAAGCTCCGTCGCCGCGGCGGGCGACGACGGAGAAGTGCATCCGGACCAGGCGGTCGAGGGAGCAACCCGCCTGGCTTGCCAACCGGACGCGGTCACTGATCTGCGTAGCGTTCGCCCTCGGGGCGAACAGCCGCATAAGAATACGTCGCGTAGCGGACGTTGCGGCCGGCGGCTTCCTGACGGTCGAGCCGGAAGCCGGGCTCCTCGCGCGGCCGGTTGACGATGAAGGAGATCCGAACCGACTCCCAGCCGTGGCTGGAATCGAAGCCGGAGATTCGGATGTAGCGGTCGCCATAGACCCGCCGGCAGTCCGCGAGTTCCTTCATGATGCCGGCTGCATCGCGCAGGTCGAACATCGGCAGGCCCCACATGTCCCAATAGGTGTTGCGGGGGTGCGGATCGTCGGTGAACTCGATGTTCACCGCCCAGCCCTTGTCGAGGCAGTATTGCACCTGCGCGGCGATCTGTTCGTCGGTGAGATCGGGCAGGAACGAGAAGCAGCCTTGGGTCACGCGCATGAGAAACTCCTGTCAGACCGCCATGCTCGGCGTGGGAACGAAATCGGGGGCATCCGTCGATTCGTAGTTGAAGGTGACGTCCTTCCAGACATCGAGCGCCTCGCGCAGCGGCGTGCAGGTCTGCGCCGCCTTGGCCAGGATCTCCGGGCCTTCATGGACGTAGTCACGCCCCTCGTTGCGGGCGAGGATCATGGCTTCCAGCGCGACGCGGTTAGCGGTGGCGCCGGCCTGGATGCCGCGGGGATGGCCGATGGTGCCGCCGCCGAACTGCAACACGACGTCCTCGCCGAGCAGGTCGAGCAGCTGGTGCATCTGGCCGGCATGAATGCCGCCCGAGGCCACCGGCATCAGCTTGTTGAGGCTCGCCCAGTTCTGGTTGAAGAACACGCCGTGCTCGAGCTGCATCGGATTGAAGTCCTCGCGGCAGATGTCGTAGTAGCCGCGCGTAGTATTCGGATCGCCCTCGAGCTTGCCGACCACAGTGCCGGCATGGATGTGATCGACGCCGGCGAGCCGCATCCATTTCGCGATCACGCGGAACGAGACGCCGTGGTTGCGCTGCCGCGTGTAGGTCGAGTGGCCGGCGCGGTGCAGATGCAGGATCATGTTGTTCCGGCGCGCCCACTTCGCCATCGACTGGATCGCCGTGTAGCCGATCACGAGATCGATCATGACGATGTTGGAGCCGAGCTCATGGGCGAATTCGGCGCGCTCGTACATGTCCTCCATGGTCGCCGCGGTGACGTTGAGATAGGTGCCCTTGATCTCGCCGGTCGCGGCCTGCGCGCGGTTGACCGCTTCCATGCAGTAGAGGAAGCGCTCGCGCCAGTGCATGAAGGGCTGCGAATTGATGTTCTCGTCGTCCTTGGTGAAGTCGAGGCCGCCCTTGAGCGCCTCGTAAACGACGCGGCCGTAGTTGCGGCCGGACAGGCCGAGCTTCGGCTTCACGGTGGCGCCGAGCAAGGGACGGCCGAACTTGTCGAGCCGTTCGCGCTCCACCACGATCCCGGTGGCCGGGCCCTGGAAGGTTTTCACATAGGCGGTCGGCAGCCGCATGTCCTCGAGGCGCAACGCCTTCAGCGGCTTGAAACCGAACACGTTGCCGATGATCGAGGCGGTCAGGTTCGAGATCGATCCCGCCTCGAACAAATCGAGGTCATAGGCGATATAGGCGAAGTAGCTGCCCGGCGAGTTCGGCACCGGATCGACGCGATAGCACTTCGCCCGATACTTCTCCGCAGCGGTCAGCCGATCGGTCCACACCACGGTCCAGGTCGCGGTCGAGGATTCGCCCGCCACCGCCGCGCAGGCTTCGGTCGGATCGACGCCGTCCTGCGGGGTGACGCGGAACAAGGCGATGACGTCGGTGTCCTTGGGCTCATAGTCCGGCTCCCAATAGCCCATCCGCTTGTATTCCATCACGCCGGACTTGTAGCGATCCTTGCCGCGCACGGTGATCGACTGCTGGACGTTCATCAGACTCTCCTGTGTTTCGCTGGCCATTTGCTCAGGCGGCCTGGGTCATTTTTCCAATCTGCGGATCGAGCGCACCGGCACGATAGCGGCGGGCCATCTCCGGCAGCGCGACCACCTTGATCCTCGCGGCATTGCCGGCGGTGCCGAACTGCTCGAAGCGGTCGCGGCAGAGTTCGCGCAGCGCATCCATCGCAGGCTTCAGGAACTTGCGCGGATCGAATTCGCTCTTCGACTGCGTGGCGACCTTGCGGAAGGCTGCCGCCATCGCGAGGCGGCAATCGGTGTCGATATTGACCTTGCGCACGCCATGCTTGATGCCGCGGACGATCTCCTCGACCGGTACGCCCCAGGTCTGCGGCATCTCGCCGCCGAACTGGTTGAACACGTCCTGCAGCGCCTGCGGCACCGAGGACGAGCCGTGCATCACCAGATGCGTGTTGGGCAGGCGCGTGTGGATCTCCTCGACCACGCGCATCGCCAGGATCTCGCCGTCGGGCTTGCGGGTGAACTTGTAGGCACCATGCGAGGTACCCATCGCGATCGCTAGCGCATCGACCTTGGTGGCGCGGACGAAATCGACCGCCTGGTCCGGGTCGGTGAGCAGCTGGTCGTGGCTGATCTTGCCTTCAACCCCGTGACCGTCCTCCTGCTCGCCGCCGCCATGCTCGAGCGAACCGAGCACGCCGAGCTCGCCTTCGACCGACACGCCGACCCAGTGCGCCATCTCGACGACCCGGCGGGTGATGTCGACATTGTAATCGTAATCGGCCGCGGTCTTGGCGTCCGCCTTGAGCGAACCGTCCATCATCACGGAGGTGAAGCCGTAGCGGATCGCGGTGGCGCAGGTCGCCTCCTCGTTGCCGTGGTCGAGATGCAGGCAGAGCGGGATCTGCGGGTGCATCTCCTCCAGCGCATCGATCATCTTCGCGAGCATGATGTCGTTGGCATAGGACCGCGCGCCGCGCGACGCCTGGATGATGACCGGCGCGTCGCAGGATGCCGCCGCCTCCATGATGGCGAGACCCTGCTCCATATTGTTGATGTTGAAGGCCGGCACGCCGTAGCCGCGTTCGGCGGCGTGGTCCAGCAATTGCCTCAGTGTGATCCGCGCCATCGTGGCGTCCTCCTTTCAATTCGCTCGTTGCATGAGCTGTTTTGCCGCCGCGGCGATTGCCGCAGGCGTGATGCCGAACTCGCGGTACAGCACGTCGGCCGGCGCCGACGCGCCGAAGCCGGTCATGCCGACGAAGGCTCCGTCGTCACCGAGCCAGCGCGCCCAGTCGCCTTCGACGGCGGCTTCGACGCCGACGCGCGGCGCGCTGCCCAGAACTTTTGCGCGATAGTCGCTCGGCTGCTGGCGGAACAGGTCGAAGCACGGGGCCGAGACGACCGCGGCCTGCACCCCTGCTTCCGCCAGCAGCTTTGCGGCTTCGAGCGCGATCGCCACCTCCGAACCCGTTGCAATCAGGGTGACGTCACGCGCGAAGGCCGGCTCTACGAGAACGTAGGCGCCGAGCGCGACCTGGTTGTCCTTGCTGCCGTCGCGCACCGTCGGCAGCGCCTGCCGCGACAGGCAGAGGATCGACGGCGAGGTCTCTGCCTTCAGCGCGCAGTCCCAGGCTTCCGCGGTCTCGACCGCATCGGCCGGACGGAACACCAGCACGTTCGGGATCGCCCGCAGCGCCGCCAGATGCTCGACCGGCTGATGTGTCGGCCCGTCCTCGCCAAGTCCGATCGAGTCATGGGTCATCACGTGGATGACGCGGATCCCCATCAGCGCCGCGAGACGGATCGCCGGGCGGCTGTAATCCGCAAAGCTGAGGAAGGCGCCGCCATAGGGAATGAAGCCGCCATGCAAGGCGATGCCGTTCATCGCTGCCGCCATGCCATGCTCACGGATGCCGTAGTGGATATAGCTGCCGTGCAGCATTTCCGGCCGCACCGAAACCTGCGACTTCGCCTGCGTCAGGTTGGAGTGCGTCAGGTCGGCCGAGCCGCCGAGCAGATTGGGCAAGGCCTGCGCGATCACGTCGATGACCTGCTGCGAGGCCTGCCGCGTGGCGAGCTTCGGCCGCTCGGTCGCAAAGCGCGCGATGAGCGCCGCCATCGCCTTGGTGTAGGCACAGGGCAGTTTCCGGTTCAGCGCGTCGTGGAACGGCGACCGTTCGCCCTTGTCCGCCTTGCACGCGGCACGCGACCGCTCGATCCAGGCGCGCCGCGCATCGCGGCCGCGGCCGCCGAGCTCGCGCCATTCGGCCAGCACCGCGTCGGGGACTTCGAAGGCCGGATACGGCCAGCGCAGCGCGCTACGGGTCTTCGCCACCTCGTCGGTGCCGAGCGGCGCGCCATGCACCTTCTCGCTGCCCTGCCGGTTCGGCGCACCGAACCCGATCACGGTGCGGCAGGCGATCAGCGACGGCCGATCGCTCGCGCGCGCCTGCCTGATCGCCGCCGTGATCGCCTGCGGATCGTGGCCGTCGATGCGGCAGACGTTCCAGCCGCTGGCCGCAAACCGCGCCGTCTGGTCGTCCGAGCATGACAGCGAGGTCGCACCATCGATCGATATCTGGTTGTCGTCGAACAGCACGATCAGCCGGTTCAGCCGCAAATGGCCGGCGAGCGAGATCGCCTCATGGCTGAGGCCCTCCATCAGGCAGCCATCGCCGGCGATCACATAGGTGTAGTGGTCGACCAGGTCGTCGCCGAAGCGCGCGTTCATCAAGCGCTCGGCGAGCGCCATGCCGACCGCGGTCGCGATCCCCTGCCCGAGCGGCCCGGTCGTGGTCTCGACACCGGGCGTGTGGCCATATTCGGGATGCCCCGGGGTCTGCGATCCCCACTGCCGGAACGCCTTGAGCTGATCGAGCGTCATGCTCTCGTAGCCGGTCAGGTAGAGCAGTGCGTAGAGCAGCATCGACCCGTGCCCCGCCGACAGCACGAAGCGGTCGCGGTCGGGCCAGGCCGGATCGGCGGGATCGAACTTCAGGAAGTCGGTGAACAGCACGGTCGCGACGTCGGCCATGCCCATCGGCATGCCGGGATGGCCGGACTTCGCCTGCTCCACCGCGTCGACGGCGAGGAAGCGGATGGCGTTCGCCATCTCGTCGTGGCTGATGTCGGGGCGGCTGGCAACGGACGCAAGTGCGGTCATATCGTTCGCCTCTTTCGTTCGATCAATTGCAGGATCAGCGGGGTCAGGATGAGCTGCATCGCGAGGTCGAGCTTGGCGCCGTGCACCACGATCGAATTGGCGCGCGACATGAAGCTGTTCGGGATCATCGAGAGCAGGTAGGGAAAATCGATGCCGCGCGGGTTCTTCAGCCGGATCACGACCATCGATTCGTCAGGGGTCGGGATCCAGCGCGCGATGAACGGGTTCGACGTATCGACCGTCGGCACGCGCTGGAAGTTGATGTCGGTCTCGGTGAATTGCGGGCAGATGTAGTTCACGTAATCCGGCATGCGGCGCAGGATGGTGTCGGTCACCGCCTCGGTCGAGTAGCCGCGATGACTGCGGTCACGGTGCAGCTTCTGGATCCATTCGAGGTTGATGACCGGCACGACTCCGATCTTGAGATCGGCGTGCTGCGCGACGTTCACCTTGTCGGTGACCACGGCGCCATGCAGGCCCTCATAGAACAAGAGGTCGGAATTCTCCGGCAGCGCCTCCCATGCGGTGAAGGTGCCGGGCTTGGCGCCATAGACCCGCGATTCCTCCTCGTCGTGCACATAGTGCCGCGTCGTTCCGGTACCGGTCTCGGCATAGTCGCGGAACAGCTTTTCCAGCTCCTCGAACAGATTGGTCTCGGGGCTGAAATGGCTGAAGTGCTTGTTGCCGCGCTCGGCCCGCTCCGCCATCAGGCTGCGCATCTCGGCGCGGTCGTAGCGGTGGAAGGCGTCGCCCTCGATATAGGCCGCAACCACGTTCTCGCGGCGGAAGATGTTCTCGAATGTCTTCTTCACCGAAGTGGTGCCGGCGCCGGACGAGCCGGTGATCGAGATGATGGGATACCTGCGAGACATGCGCTCCCCCTTCAGCGGAACAGGCCGCGCCGCGCGAACAGCGGGGCATCGCTGCTCTCGAACAACGGCTCGACGGTCAGGTGGATCGCATCGACGTCGCGCACGGCGCGCGCCGATCCCATGATCAGCGGCACGCGCTGATGCGGCGTGCGTGCCGAGAGTTCGAGAATGCGCGACCGGCCGCTGGATGCGGCGCCACCGGCCCATTCCATGATCAGCGCGATCGGGTGCGCTTCATACAGCAGCCGCAGCCGGCCTTCGCGATAGCCCTGGCGCGCATCCGCCGGATACAGGAACACGCCGCCGCGCATCAGGATGCGGTAGCTTCCGCCACCAGCGAGCCGATCCAGCGCATGTTGAAGTCTTGCCCGCGCTCGCCGTTCACGCCGGCCAGGCACTCGTCGATATAGTTGCGCACCTGGCCGCTCCAGTGCCGACGGTTCGAAGCATTGATGGCGAATTCCGGCGTATCCTGCGGCACCCGCAGGTCGCGCGCAGTCAGCACGAACTCGCCGGTTTGCGGATCCAGCGTGAAGCAGTCGACGCGCCGGTCGAGCGCCAGCACCAGCACGGTCTGCGGACCGTAGATGAAGCAGCCTGCGGCACTTTGCGCCGTGCCGGGCTCGAAGAAGGTCGAGATGATGTCGTTGCCCTTCGGCCGGATCGAGAAGATCGTGCCGATCGAGATGTTGTTTTCGAGATTGGCGGATCCATCGAGCGGATCGATCGCGACACAGAGCGGCGCGTCCGGATCGAGCGTCTCGGGCAGTTCGACCTCCTCGGAGACAACGGCGGCGACCGGCGCGGCACGTAGCGCGTCGCGCATCAGGCGGTCGGCGACGATGTCGATGGTCTTCTGACGATCGCCGTCGGGATTGACACCACCGCTCTCGCCGACGATGCCGGCGAGCGGTCCGGCGGCAATGATGCGCGACAGCTCGATCGCGGCACCGGCCAGCGCTTCGATCACCGCAACGGTCGCGGCGCGCAACGGGCTATGCTGCGTCGGCCACTCCAGATCGGCATGCAATGCAGGACGAATCTCCACCGGCCTCTCCCTTTGATCGCGCCCTCTGTCCCGAGGTGTCGAGAGGCGACCGCAGGGGAGTCGCCCTCGCCGTATCAACGCGCGAATTGCCCAATTAGGGAAATTTTATTATCTTTGGTCCGGGCAAAGTATTTCTTATGGAGCTGGGCATGGCCGGCAACTTCACGCGGGACCTCACCATTCGCCAGTTGCGCGCACTCTCCACCCTGCACGAGGCCGGCTCGATCACGTCGGCAGCCAACCGGTTGAACCTGACGCAACCCGCGGTGACACTGCAGCTCCGCAACCTGCAAACGCTCGCGGGACTGCCGTTAATCCAGCGCACCGGCGACGGCATGGCGCTGACGGATGCCGGCGCGCATGTGCTGACGCTGGTCGAGCGGATCGAGGCGGCGCTGAAGGATTGCGAGCAGTCGCTCGACATGATCGCGGGCCGCAGCGGCGGCCGCGTTGCGATGGGCGCGGTCTCGACCGCGAAATACTTCGTGCCGTTCGCGATCGCGGCGTTCTCGCGCCGTTTTCCCAAGATCGAGGTGACGCTACAGATCGGCAACCGCGAGGAAATCCGCGACGCGCTGCGCGGCTACGATCTCGACATCGCGGTCATGGGCCGGCCGCCGGCCGATGTCGAGGTCGAGATGAAGCCGCTCGGCCGTCATCCGCACTTCATCATCGCCGCGCCCGATCATCGGCTGGCGCGGCGGCGGCACGTCTCCCCGCCTGAACTCGGCAATGAAACCTTCATTACCCGTGAGCAGGGATCAGGCACGCGAATGCTGATGCAGCAATATTTCGAGCGCGTCGGCCTTGAGCCGAAGCTCGGCATGGCGATGGACAGCAACGAGACCATCAAGCAGGCGGTCATGGCCGGGCTCGGCATCGCCTTCATTTCCCAGCACACCGTGTTCCACGAGCTGGAGGACGGCCGGCTGGTGGTGCTCAAGGTGAAGGGCCTGCCGATCGTCCGGCAGTGGCACGCAATCAGGCGGGCCGACAAGATCCTGCTGCCGCCCGCGCAGGCGATGCTGGACTTCCTCGGCAAGGAGGGCTGGCGCTACCTGCCGAATTCGCACTAGTCGCAACGCGTGCGCGATCGAGAAAATCGAGCCGGTACCGTATGTTAACCATTGAAGTTCCAGCAACCGCGTGCCACATCTTGAGTGCGGTCAGTGGCGGACCGTATCCCTGCGAGGGAGGATGAACTGCAAAATCAGTCCCCGCCGATGCCTGACTTCAAGGCGTTATTCGAGGCGGCGCCCGGCCTCTATCTGGTGCTGACCCAGCCCGACTTCCGTATCGTGGCAGCAAGCGACGCCTATCTGCGCGCCACCAAGACCGAGCGCGCCGCGATCCTTGGGCGCGTGCTATTCGAGATCTTTCCCGATAATCCGGATGATCCTGCCGCTGACGGCGTGCGGAACCTGCGCGCCTCGCTCGAGCGCGTGGTCCAATTCCGCCGCCCCGACACCATGTCGGTGCAGAAATACGACATCCGCAAGCCCGAGTCGGAAGGCGGCGGATTCGAGGAAAAGTACTGGAGCCCGCGCAACACGCCAGTGTTCGGCCCGAGCGGGCAGTTCATCTACATCATCCATCGGGTCGAAGACGTCACCGGCTTCATCCAACTGAAGCAGCGCGGCGCCGAGCAGGACAAGCTCACGGACCGGCTGCGCGAGCGCACCGAGCAGATGGAAGCCGAGATCTTCATGCGCGCGCGCGAGGTCGAGGCCGCCCGCGAGCAGCTCGAAACCGAGCAAAAGCTGCGCCAGGTGCAGAAAATGGAGGCCGTCGGACATCTCTCCGGCGGAATCGCGCACGACTTCAACAACATCCTGACCGTCATCACCGGCCTGATCGACATCCTCGCGGAAGCCGTTGAACATGATCCCGCGCTGTCGTCTGTCGCCAAGATGATCACCGACGCCGCATTTCGCGGTGCCGAGGTGACCAAGCACCTGTTGGCGTTCTCGCGGCTGCAGCCGCTGCAACCACGCGAAGCCAATCTCAACACGCTGGTGCAGGACACCGCGCGGCTGCTGCGCCCCTCGCTCGGCGAGCAAATCGAAATCGACACCGCGCTCGAGCCCGACGCCTGGACGGCCTTCATCGATCCCAATCACATGGCGACGGCGCTGCTCAATCTCGCCGTCAATGCCCGTGATGCGATGCCCGACGGCGGCAAGCTGATGCTGGAGACCAGCAACGTCATCCTCGACGAGGTCTATGCGGCCGCCAACCCCGATGTGCGGGCCGGTGAATATGTGATGGTCGCTGTCAGCGACACCGGCGAAGGAATCCCCGCGGCCATTCGCGACAAGGTGTTCGAACCGTTCTTCACCACCAAGGACACCGGCAAGGGCACCGGCCTTGGGCTGAGCATGGTCTACGGCTTCATCAAGCAGTCCGACGGCCACCTCAAGATCTATTCCGAGGAAGGCCACGGCACGTCGATCAAGCTCTATCTGCCGCGCAGCATGGGCGACATGGTCGATGTCGAGCCGCCTGCCCCGGTCGACACGCGCGGCGGCCATGAATCCATCCTGGTCGTCGAGGACGATCCGCTGGTGCGCAACTACGTCAGCGCCCAGCTCGAGCAGCTTGGCTACCGAACGATGGTCACCGCCAACGGCCCGGAGGCACTGGCTGCCGTCGACAACGGGTTCGTCTGCGACGTGCTGTTCACCGACGTCATCATGTCCGGCGGCATGAACGGCCGGCAGGTCGCCGATGCCGTGACCGCCAGGCTGCCCTCGGTGCGCGTGCTGTTCACCTCCGGCTATACCGAGGACGCGATCATCCACCACGGCCGCCTCGACCCCGACGTGACGCTGTTGCCGAAGCCCTATCGCAAGGCCGATCTCGCCCGGATGATCCGTCAGGTGCTGACGCAGCCTCCCGCATCGGCGGTGGCGGCCAAGTAGCGCCTGAAGCGCGATAAGTTTTGGTTGAATCGGCTTGGCGCGGTCTCGCTTCACCTCTCCCCGTTGGGGAGAGGTCGGATTGCGCCTGGCGATGCGAAGCATCGTCCAGTGCAATCCGGGTGAGGGCTCTTCCTCTCTCGATAGACCGTACCCCCTCGCCCGATTTGCTGCGCAAATCGACCTCTCCCAAGGGAGAGGTGAACTATCGACGCTGTTCCAGCTCAGCGTAATCTCGTCAGGCTCTAGGGACCAAAGCTCGAGCGGCTCTGGATTTTCCAAGCGCCGCCGAGCAGGCTCAGCACGTAGAGCGAATCGTAGGTCCCGATAACCGATCCATCCTCGCGGTAGCGCGTGTAACGGACGGCGTAATGCGCCTTCGCAGGAGAGGACTGGACGAGCCTGGTCTCGTTCCAGGTGCTGTGGTGCCAGCCGTCCTGTTTCCGCAGCCGCTCGAACAGGTCCATCGGATTGTTGCCGCTCTGCTGATAGACGGTGACCACCCCGCCTGCGATCCGCACGTGCGGGAAGTGCATCAGCGCATCCATGGCCGCGGCATCGTAGTGATTGAGCGCTGCCATCCAGCGCGTCAGCACATCCTGGCATCTCACCTCATCGTCGCGCGAGATCTGCGCTTCGACGGTGTAGGTCGCGGCCGGCTCCACCATCATGCCTCTCCGCCCTGCTTTCCGATCTGGTCGGCCGGCACCGCACAGCCGGACAGGAACAGCGCCGCGCACGCCTTGGCGCGCGCTTCGATCTCGCTGTGCGTCAGCACCGGCTTGTGCCCGAACATCACGTCGCGTTGCGGCTTGAACACGAGCATGCCGAGCAGCATGCCGGCGGCCACTTCGGCATCATCGAGCACGATCCGCCTTCGCCGCTGCTGCACGCCGAGCCAGCTCGCCAACGCGGCGATGGTCCGCTGCATGGCCCTTTCGTAGAACGTCTCGGCAATGTCGGGGAACTTGTCGCTCTCGGCCAGGATGATCCGCTGCAGGGCGATCACCTCGGCGTCGAGGATGAGCTCGGCGCACGTCTGCAACGCAGCCTCCAGCGCCGCCGCAACATTGCGGCCGTCGCAGGCGCCGAGATTCACGATGGACACGAAGCGGTCGACCCGGTCGGTCACCATGCCTTCGAACAGCGCCAGCTTGGTCGGGACCAGCCGGTACAGAGTCTTGGTGGAGACGCCGGCGCGGCAGGCCACGTCGGCGATGTTCGCCGCAGCGAATCCGCGCTCGGCGAACTCGCGCCGCGCGGCGTCATAGATCAGCGCGCGCGTCTCGTCGTCGGAGCGCAGCTGCGGCCGGCCGCGGCCGCGCCGCTCCGGCACCGCCGGGGCTTGCTCCGTCTGGGATTTGTCATTCCGGTTCATCGGCGAGCCATGCTTTTAGATGATGACTGTCATTCTATTGACAGTCCAAATATGGGCTCTATTTTGGAAAACATCAAGTTTCCTAATTATCCCGGGCAACCGATACCAGAATTCACAAGGTTTACCAGAGGGATAGAGAGCTTCCAGGAGCGACTGCCATGAGCCAGCATGAAACCTCTTTCAAGGCCGAGAGCCAGGTTCCGGCCGAAACCGCCAAGCAATTGATCGCCAATTCGGAGGCCGCCACGCCGGCCCCGGCCGCTGCGAAGGGCAAGCTCCGCCGCCTGCTTCTCGCCACCGCCGCCGTCGCCGTCCTCGCGGGCGGCGCCTGGTACGGCTGGGACTACTGGACGGTCGGCCGTTTTCAGATCTCGACCGACGACGCCTATGTAAAGGCCGACAACACGACAATCGCGCCGAAGGTCTCCGGCTATCTGAGCGCAGTGCTGGTGGGCGACAACGAGCATGTGCGCGCCGGCCAGGTGCTGGCGCGGATCGACGAGCGCGATTTCAAGGTCGCGCTTGATCAGTCGAAGGCTGACGTCGCCGCCGCCGAAGCCGCGATCACCAGCAAGCGCGCGCAACTCGACGTGCAGCACTCGGTAATCGAGGCGGCGCGCGCGACGCTCGCGGTAGATACTGCGACGCAGACCTTCGCCGAGCAAGAGAACAAGCGCTACACCGACCTCGCCGGCACCGGCTACGGCAGCGTGCAGAACGCGCAGCAGGCGCAGTCGCGCTACGCCAGCGCGCAGGCCGCCATCGCCCGCGACACTGCAAACCTCGCTTCCGCCGAGCGGCAGGTGGAACTGCTCAAGGCCGAGATCGCTCAAGCGGTTGCGGCATTGGGACGAGCCACTGCCCTGCAAAACCAGGCCGAGCTCAATCTCGGCTACACCACGATCACCGCGCCGATCGACGGCGTCGTCGGCAACCGCACGCTGCGCACCGGCCAGTACGTCCAGGCCGGCACACAGTTGATGTCGCTGGTGCCGGCCGCCGGCGCCTATGTGATCGCGAATTACAAGGAGACTCAGCTCACCAATGTCCGCAAGGGCCAGCCGGTCGAGATCGAGGTCGACATGTTCCCCGGCCAGGTCGTACGCGGCCATGTCGACAGCCTGGCGCCGGCGAGCGGCCAGGAGTTCGCGCTGCTGCCGCCGGACAACGCCACCGGCAATTTCACCAAGGTCGTGCAGCGCATCCCGGTGAAGATCGTGCTCGACGCGACTTCCGTCGAGCTGCGACCCGGCATGTCCGTGATCCCGTCCATCGCGACCACTTCGCAAACCGCTGAGGCCGCGCGCTCCAGCGCCTCTCCCAAGCTCGCTGTCGCCTCTTTCAAATAGGTGATGTCATGTCCGACCTCGCGCTCTCCTCCCCCGCTGCCGCGCCCCGCGCGGCAGCGGCGGCCGGCCCAAACCGGGCCAGCATGGCCGTCTGGATCTCCATCGTCGCCGCGATGATCGGCGCCTTCATGGCGATCCTCAACATCCAGATCACCAACGCCTCGCTGCTCAACATCGAAGGCGGCATCGGGACCGGTGTCGACAACGGCTCCTGGATCTCGACGTCCTATCTGATCGGCGAGATCGTGGTGATCCCGCTGACCGACTATCTCAGCCGGGTGTTCTCGTTCCGCAAGATCATCATCTCCTTCGCCACATTGTTCGCGATCTTCTCGGTCGCCTGTGCCTTCACCCACGACCTGCCGTCGATGATCGCGATGCGCGGCCTGCAAGGCTTCTTCGGCGGCGTGCTGATCCCGATGGCGTTCACGCTCGTCTTCACCAAGCTGCCGAAGGCGCAGCAGCCGATCGGACTTGCGATGTTCGCGCTTGCCGTGACGTTTGCGCCCGCGATCGGCCCGACCATCGGCGGCTACCTGACCGAGAATTACGGCTGGCAGACCATCTTCTTCGTCAACGTAGTCCCGACCGTGGTGATGGTCGGCACCCTGTATCTCACGCTTGAACGGCAGCCGATGCAGTTGCATCTGCTCCGCGAGGGCGACTGGCTCGGCATCGTCACGATGGCGATCGGCCTGTCGGCGCTGCAGGCCGTGCTCGAGGAAGGTAACAAGGACGACTGGTTCGGCTCGCCCTTCATCGTCAAGCTCGCGGTGATCGCAGCGGTCAGCCTCACTTTGTTCGTCTGGATCGAGCTGGTCGTCGAGAAGCCGCTGCTCCGGCTGCGGCTCCTGACCCAGCGCAGCTTCGGCTTCGGCACCATCTCGTCGGTGTTCGTCGGCTTCGCGCTGTTCGGCTCGGTGTACCTGCTGCCGGCCTATCTCGGCCAGGTGCAGCGCTACAATGCCGAGCAGATCGGCCAGGTGCTGGCCTGGACCGGCCTGCCGCAGCTGATCCTGATCCCGCTGGTGCCGTTGCTGATGCAGCGCTTCGATGCCCGCTACATCGCGTTCACCGGCATGGCGCTGTTCGCAGTCTCCTCCTTCATGAACATCCAGATGTCGCTCGACTATTCCGGCGATCAGTTCTTCTATCCAAACATTGTTCGCGCCGTCGGTCAGGCGATCACGCTGGCACCGCTGTCCGCCATCAGCCTCGGCAGCGTCGCACCGCAGGACGCGCCGGCAGCGTCCGGCATCTCCAACATGATGCGCAACCTCGGCGGCGCGATCGGAACGGCGCTGCTGTCGACCATCGTCACCAAGCGGGAGCAGTTCCATTCCAACATCATCGGCCAGTCGGTCCACCTCGGCCGTGAAGAAGTGCGCACGCGGATCGCCGAGGTCACCAACTACTTCCTGAGCCACGGCATCTCCGACCCGGCCACCGCGCACAATCAGGCGATCGTGGCAATCGGCAACATCGTGAAGCGCCAGGCGCTGGTGCTGGGCTTCAGCGACGCCTTCGCCGTCATCGGCATGGTGCTGGTGCTCGCTGCAATTGCGATCGTGCTAACCGGCAAGCCGAAGAACACCGCCGGCGGCAGCGCGGCGCATTGATCTCTCGTTGACCGGTTGTTGATTTCGGGCGGCGGCTTCAGGCCGTCGCCCGATTCTTAGCTAGCCTCGCGCAGCTTGAAGCGCTGGATCTTCCCGGTCTGGGTTTTCGGCAGCGCCTCGACGAAGGCGATCGCGCGAGGATATTTGTAGGGCGCGATCGTCGCCTTGACGTGATCCTGCAGCAGCTTGACCTCGACATCGTCGCTGCGCGCGCCCTGCTTCAGCACGATGAACGCCGAGACGATCTGTCCCCGCTCTTCGTCAGGTGCGCCGATCACCGCGCATTCCGCGACATCGGGATGTCCGAGCAGCGCGGCCTCGACCTCGGGACCGGCGATGTTGTAGCCCGCCGAGATGATCATGTCGTCGCGCGCGCCACGAAGGATAGCCGGCCATTCTCGTCGGCGACGAAGGCATCGCCGGTGATGTTCCAGCCGTCGCGGACATACTTAGTCTGCCTGGAGTCCGCGAGATATCGGCAGCCGGTCGGGCCGCGCACCGCGAGCTTGCCGACCTGGCCCGGCGGCAGCTCGTTCATGTCCTCGTCGACGATCTTTGCCTGGTAGCCGGTGACAGGCGTGCCGGTGGTGCCGGCAACGGCGCTGCCGGTGCGGTTGGTGATGAAGATGTGCAGCAGCTCCGTGCTGCCGATGCCGTCGAGGATCGGCTTGCCGGTCTTCTTGGTCCAGCTCTCGAACACCGGCGCCGGCAATGTCTCGCCGGCCGAGACCGCGAGCCGCAAGGACGACAGATCGGCGCCCTTGTCCATCGCGGCCATCATCGCCCGGTAGGCCGTCGGCGCGGTGAAGCAGATCGTCGCCTTGTAGGTCTCGATGATCCGGATCATCTCGCTCGGCGCCGCGTTCTCCAGCAGCGTCGCGGTGGCGCCGAAGCGCAGCGGGAAGATCGCGAGCCCACCGAGGCCGAATGTAAACGCGAGTGGCGGCGAACCGACGAACACATCGTCCGGCGTCACCTTGAGCACTTCCCTGGCATAGCCATCCGCGACGATCAGGAGATCGCGGTGGAAATGCATGGTCGCCTTGGGTTCGCCCGTGGTGCCCGACGTGAAGCCGAGCAACGCGACGTCGTCACGGCCGGTCTTCACCGCATCGAACTTGACCGGCTTGTTGAGCGCGATCCGGTCGAGTTCGGCATCGTGGTTCTGGGTGCCGTCGAAATTGACCACCTGCTTGAGGAATTTGCTGGTCTTGGCGCAGGCCACCAGCTCGTCGGCGATGCGGCTGTCGGTCAGCGCCAGCGCGATCTCGGCCTTGTCGACGATCTTGGCCAGTTCGCCGGCGCGCAGCATCGGCATGGTGTTGACCACGACGGCACCGGCCTTGGTCGCCGCGAGCCAGGCCGCGACCAGCGCCGGATTGTTGCCCGAGCGGATCAGGACGCGATTGCCGGGCTTGACGCCGTAGTTCTCCACCAGCGCATGCGCCAGGCGGTTCGACCAGTCGGTCAATTCCTTGTAGGTGCGCTGGCGGCCGTTGCCGATCAGCGCGATGCGATCCCCCATCCCCTGCTCGACGATGCGATCGGTCAGTTCGACCGCGGCGTTGAGATAGTCGGGATAGCGAAATTCCGGCCGGTCGAGCAACAGCTGCGGCCATTGTGCTGATGGCGGCAGGTTGCGCCGCGCGAAATCGTCGACATGCCCGGATGGGCCGAGCCCGGGAAATTCACCTGACATTCGATTGCCCCTCGCTTTCCATTCAGAAAGGCCAAAGACCAACGTCGAGACGACTGATATCGGGGACGCCCGGCAGCGTTCCAATCACCAATCATTTTATACTTAAAATAATTTGGCGCAAGGGTGGAAATCACCGGGCCGTCGCCGGCGCCCCTCCGAACTCAGATCTGTGTGAGCTGCTTCAGCCGCGCGACCATCGCCGAGCCCGGGTCGGCGAGCGGTGCGATCGCGGTGAAATGATTGGCGTCGGCCACGGTGCCGAAGCGCGTTGCAACGCCAGCCTTGCCCCAGACATCGGCGATGGTCCGGCTCTGCCGGTGATATTCGGCGCTTTCGGCACCGCCGACGACGGCATCGAGCGTCGCGCCCGCGGGCGCTTTCCAGAGCAGCGGGCTTGCCGCCCGTGCTGCGTCGCGGTCGAGACCAAGCGCCTTGTTGATGGTGGTGCCGACCAGCGGCTCGAGCTCGAACAGGCCGGAGATCGCGTAAGCAGCCCTGACCAGATTGTTAGGCAGCGACGCATCATAGGTCGGCCAATCGGTCGCCAGCATGCATGCGGCAAGATGCCCGCCGGCCGAGTGCCCCGACACGACCAGCGGCCGGCCGAGCTTCACCAGCTCGCGGCACGCCGCGCGCATCTCGGCGATGATGTCAGCGACCGAAACATTGGGGCAGAGATCGTAGCTCGGCACCGCGACGCTGATGCCGTGGCCATTGAGGCCGCGCGCGCAGTGGCTCGATGACGAGCCGTCAAGCGCCTGCCAATAACCGCCATGGATGAAGACCACGAGCGGCCCGTCGCTGTTTCCCTCGAACAGGTCGATGACGTTGCGGCTGCCGGGGCCATAGCTCAGGCGCCGCGGCGGGTGCTGCTCGCGATAGGCCGCGGAGTCCCGCGCCCAGCCGGCCATCAGCGCCGGGTTTTCCGGCACCCGCGCCCGGTTGTTGTACTCGACCTCGTAATCGATCCCGCTCACGGCTTAAGCGTTCCGCGCCTTGGCGGAGCGCTGGGCCGAGCCCTTCGCCTTGGCAAGCAACCGCATCAGTTCGCGGATATCCTTCGGCGACAGGTCGCCGAACACATCGGCGATCCATTTCTCGTGCTCGGCCGCCATCTTGCGGAACTCGGCGCGGCCGGTCTTGGTCAGCCGGATGAATTGCACGCGGCGGTCGGTTTCCGAGGTACGGCGATCGAGATGGCCTGATTCAACCAGGCGCTCGACCAGCCCGGTGACATTGCCGTTCGACACCATCATCCGCTTCGACAGGTCCGACAGCGTCATGCCGTCGGACACCTTGTCGAGCTGGGCCATCAGGTCGAAGCGCGGCAGCGTGACGTCGAATTTCTCGCGCAGCCGGCTGCGGACCTCGCCCTCGATCAGCGTGGTGCAGGTCAACAGCCGCAGCCACAGCCTGAGCTCGGTGCCGTGATCGTCGGGCAGTTCGACGGCTTTGGTTTCGGAATCGAGGATCATGCGGCGATCGTGCCTCCGCGGCGGGTTTCGGTCGGACCGATTGCTTTGAGCTTCAAGCAATTCGTGGCGCCCCGCAAGGACAATTGCGAATCTTGCGGGGAATGCCTGCGCGATACTGCAATTTCTTTAAACTTCAAGCAATTGGCGCGGCGTTTGCATAGCGCGCGACGGCGCTTGCGAATTGCGCAACCGGCGGCCTGACGCAATGCCACATCGCTTGCGGCGGTCGCGCGCGTCAGACTAAGCTGCGGCCAAACAAGCAGGGGCAAGCATCCAGCCTGTGATCGGGGGAGTGACATGAAGCAACTGACAAAACTCATGGGATTGGCGGCGCTGCTGGGGATCGCGGCGACCCCGGCGGCCGCGCAGGAGAAGATCAAGATCGGCGTGCTGGTGACGACCTCGGGACCTGCCGCGGCGCTGGGCCAGCAGGTCCGCGACGGCTTTGCGCTCGCGGTCAAGGACCTCGGCGGCAAGATGGCCGGCCGCGACGTCGAGATCGTCAACGCCGACGACGAGCTGAAGCCCGACGGCGCCGTGGTCAAGGTGCGCGGCCTGCTCGAGCGCGACAAGGTCGATTTCGTGGTCGGTCCGATCTTCTCCAACATCCTGCTGGCGATCCATCGCCCGGTCACCGACAGCAAGACCTTCCTGATCAGCCCGAATGCCGGCCCTTCCAGCTACGCCGGCAAGGAGTGTAACCCGTTCTTCTATGTGACGTCGTACCAGAACGACCAGGTGCACGAGATCCTCGGCAAGGTGGCGCAGGACCGCGGCTACAAGCGCGTCTACCTCCTGGTCCCGAACTATCAGGCCGGCCGCGATTCCGTCGCCGGCTTCAAGCTCGACTACAAGGGCGAGATAACGGAGGAATCCTACACACCGCTGAACACGCTGGATTTCCAGCCCGAGCTGTCCAAGATCGCCGCGCAGAAGCCGGACGCGCTGTTCACCTTCATGCCCGGCGGCATGGGTGTGAACCTCGTCAAGCAGTACAAGCAGGCCGGCGCCACCGTGCCTGTGCTTTCCGCCTTCACCGTCGACGAATCCACCCTCCCCGCGCAGCAGGATGCCGCGGTCGGCATGTTCGGCGGGGCGAACTGGGCGCCCAACCTCGACAACCCCCAGAGCAAGAAGTTCGTCGCGGCCTATGAGGCGGCCTATAACGGCGTGCCCGGCACCTATGCCATGCAGGCCTATGACGCGGCGCTGTTGATCGACAGCGCGGTGAAGGCGGTGAAGGGCGACCTCTCCAACAAGGACGCGGTGGCGGCGGCGCTGAAGAAGGCCGACTTCACCTCGCTGCGCGGTAACTTCAAGTTCAACAACAACGGCTATCCGATCCAGGATTTCTACCTCACCAAGGTCGCAAAGCGGCCGGACGGCAAGTTCCAGACCGAGATCGTCGAAAAGGTGTTCTCGAATTACGGCGACCGCTACGCCAAGGACTGCGCCGCCAAGTAAGTCACAAAGCGTTTTCAAGCGAAGTGGACACCGGTTCGCGTGAAGAAAACGCGTCAAACAAAAGAGAGGGAAACATGACGATGAAAGACGAGATCGCCGGCATCACCCGCGCCAATGAAGGCATCCAGGGCATTTCCTGGGGCATCCTCGGTCAGACCTACGTGCCGAAGAGCCGCACCGAACACTCGTTCTCCTGGCACGCCACGTTCCCGCCCGGCACCTTCGTGCCGCCGCACATCCATCCCGACCAGGACGAGTATCTCTATATCCTCGAAGGCAAGCTCGACTTCATGCTCGACGGTGCCGACGAATCCGCGACGCCCGGCGACCTGGTGCGCCTGCCGATGGGCAAGCCGCACGGCATCTTCAACAAGTCGCAGCAGACGGCGAAGACGCTGTTCTGGGTGTCGCCGACCCGCCGGCTCTACGACCTGTTCTGGGCGATCCACAACATGAAGGAGCAGAACCCGGACGACGTGGTGCGGCTCGCCGCCGAGCACAACATCCACTTCCTGCCGCCGCCTCCGGCGTAGCATGCTCCGTCATCCTGAGGAGCCGCGAAGCGGCGTCTCGAAGGATGCACGGCCCCGCTGGTGGCCGTCGACCCTTCGAGACGGCCGCGTTGCGGCCTCCTCAGGGTGACGGTCGGAAATTGCTGCCTCACCAAGAGAAGAAATCGTCTCGGCTCGACCTACTGCCGCGCCACCACGCGCGCGGCGAAGCCGGCCTTGGCGGCATAGCCGCGCACGATCGCCTCGCGCGCCTCGTAATTGAGAATGGTGTCGACGTCGGTAAAGCCTTGCGGCGCGAGCTGCTCGACGGCGTCGATCACGCCCTCCGGCCCGCCGCGGCGGTTGGAGGCGACGATGTCGGCGGTCATCGGCAGCCGCTGCCGCTCATAGGCCGCCAGCGCCTGGCGCGGATGCTCCGATCGCGCCAGCATGTCGGCGAGGCAGCGCGCATCGAGGATCGCCTGCGACGCGCCGTTCGAGCCGACCGGGTACATCGGATGCGCGGCATCACCAAGCAGTGTGACGCGGCCGCTCGACCAATACGGCAAGGGATCGCGATCGCAGCACGGATACTCCCAGAATTCCGGCGTCGCATTGATCAGGCCGGTGAAGTCGACCTGCGGGATCGTGAAGCTCGTGACATACGGCATCATCTCGTCGCGCCGGCCGAGATTGGACCAGCCCTCGCGGCGCGGCGGCGGCGAGGAGCCGTCACCGATCCGCACCAGCACCGCCCAATTGGTGAGACGGCTCGCCGGGCTCGAGCCCGGCGCGATCGGATAGATCACGGCCTTGGCGTTCAGCCCGCCGGCGATGATCATCGAGCGTCCGGTCAGGAAGGCCGGCCAATCGGTGGCACCGCGCCAAAGCATCAGCCCGTTCCAGCACGGCCCGCCCTCGCCTGGGAACAGCGTCTCGCGCACCTTGGAGTGGATGCCGTCGGCGCCGATCAGGATGTCGCCGCGGGCGGTGTGCACGTGGGCGCCGCTGCGATCGAAGAAATAGGCCGAGACGCCGCCCTCGTCCTGCGTGAACGAGCCGAGCCGGCAGCCGGTGCGGATCGCATCGGCGCCGAGCCGGTCGATCACGGCCTGATGGATCACGCTTTGCAGGCGGCCGCGATGGATCGAGAATTGCGGCACGTCATGGCCGGCGTCGAGCCCGCGCTTCTCGTGCCAGACCTGCTGGCCATGCCGCGTCAGATAGAACAGCTCATAGGTGCGGATCGCGACGTCGTCGAGCTTGTCGAGCAGGCCGAGCCCCGCCAGCTCGCGGATCGCATGCGGCAACGTATTGATGCCGACGCCGAGCTCGCGGATCGTCTCCGACTGCTCGTACAGCTCGCAAGCGATGCCGCGCGAGCGCAGCATCAGCGCAGTGGTGAGGCCTCCGATTCCGCCTCCGACGATAATCGCCTTCATCGTCCCTTACTCCACTCACAACAGGACGTTTTACGCTTTGGCCTAAGGTCGCATGCCCGCTTGTCTCGCCGCAAGCGGGTTTGTCGTCCGGGCTTGGACCGGCCTGCCTTGCTTTGGCTTAGGATTAACGTTCTCACAGCGCCTTCCCCTCCATCTCCGTCACCCTGAGGAGCCGCGAAGCGGCGTCTCGAAGGGTCGACGGGCACCGACCGGGCCGTTCACCCTTCGAGGCTCGCTCCGCTCGCACCTCAGGATGACGGGACCAACAGGATTGCGCCTCCGCTAATCTGGCACCACCGCAATGGCCTGGATTTCCACTTTCGCGCGGTCCTCGATCAGGCCGGCAACCTGGATCGCGGTCATCGCCGGAAAGCGCCGGCCGATCACGTCGCGATAGACGGCGCCGATCTCCTTCAGCCGCGCGGAATACTCCTTGCGATCCAGCAGGAACCAGGTCATCGACACGATGTGCTCAGGCCCGGCGCCGCCGGCGGCGGCAACCGCGACGATGTTGCGCAGGGTCTGGCCGATCTGCGCCACGAGATCGTCGGTCTCGAACACGCATTGTCCATTCCAGCCGATCTGGCCCGCGATGAATATCTGTTTGCCGCGCGCGGCCATGCCGTTGGCGTAGCCGATCGCTTCGCCCATCCTTCCGGTTGCAGGATCTCGATCATCTCAATTGCCCTCGAACGCGGGTTTCTGCTTGGCGGCGAAGGCCTCGAAGGCGCGGCGGAAATCGCCGGTCACCATGCAGATCGCCTGCGCCTGCGCTTCGGACTCGATCATCTCGTCGACGCCCATCGCCCATTCCTGGTTGAACATCGTCTTGGTCACGCCATGCGCGAACCACGGCCCGTCCGCGAGCGAGCGCGCCAGTTCGTGCGCGGCTGCGGCGAGCTCGGCCGGGGAGACCAGACGGTTGTGGAAGCCCCATGCAAAACCTTCGTCGGCGCTCATCGCGCGCCCCGTATAGAGCAGATCGGCGGCATGGCCCTGCCCGATCACGCGCGGCAGCAATCCGCATGCGCCCATGTCGGCGCCGGCAAGGCCGACCCGGGTAAACAGGAATGCCGTCTTGGCCTGCGGCGTCGCCAGCCGCAGGTCAGACGCCAGCGCCAGCATCGCGCCTGCCCCGGCGCAGATGCCGTCGATCGCGGCGACGATGATCTGCGGGCATTTGCGCATCGCGCGCACCACCTCGCCGGTCATTCGGGTGAAGGCGAGCAGGTCCGGCATCGCCATCCGCGTCAATGGCTCGATGATCTCGAACACGTCGCCGCCGGAGCAGAAATTGCCCTCGGCACCGGTCAGCACGATGGCGCGGACGTCGGAGGCATATTTGAGATTGGTGAAGAGGTCGCGTAGCTCCTCGTAGGACTCGAAGGTCAGCGGGTTCTTCTTGTCCGGCCGGTTCAGCGTAATGGTCGCAACGCGGTCGCTCGCGTCAGTCGACCAGCGGAAGTGCTTTGCGGGATAATCCTTGAACGGCCGGAGCTTTGCTTTCATCTCGGACATGAGTTGTTCCTTCACCCGGTAAAGACTTCGCCGCCGGCAATCGCGACGGCTTGTCCGTTGATTGACGATGCGCCCTCGGAGGCGAGCCAGAGGATGCTGTCGGCGACCTCCTCCGGCGTGACCAGCCGCTGCATCGGATTGACTTTTGCCAGTGCGGCGCGCGCTTCCTGTTCGCTGCGTCCGGTCTTGGCGACGATGTTGGCGGCGGCATCCGCCACCAGCGGCGTATCGGTGTAGCCGGGGCAGACCGCATTCACGGTGACGCCGCGCCGGGCATATTCCAGTGCCAGCGAGCGCGTCAGGCCGATGACGCCGTGCTTGGCGGCGACATAGGCCGAGACATAGGCGTAGCCCGTGAGGCCGGCGGTGGAGGCGACGTTGATCACGCGCCCGCGGCCGCGCTGCGCCATCCCAGGCAGCACAGCCTGCGTCACCAGAAACACGCTGGAGAGGTTGCTCGCCAGCATATCGGCCCACAGCGCCGTATTCGTCTTGTCGAACGGCGCGCTGCCGGCCTTGCCGGCATTGTTGACGAGAATATCGATCGGTCCCGCCTCGGCCTCGATCTCAGCGACACCTTTGGTCACCGCGGCTTCGTCTGTCACGTCGATCGACACGACGGTACCAGCCCGTTGGCCGAGCGACGCCGCGGTCGCTTTCAGCGCATCGATCCGGCGCCCGGCGATGCTGACGCGCACACCGGCCGCTGCGAGTGCGATCGCCGTCGCGGCGCCGATGCCGGAACCGGCGCCGGTCACCAGCGCATGGGCGTCGGGCCAGAAGCGTGTCATGCCTTCCCTCCCGCCGCGGCGCGCTCGAGATTGGCCTCATATTGCGACTTGCCTGACAGATATTGCTTCGGCCAGGCGATCCGCTTGACGCCGATCTTCGCCGCCTCGTGCAGCGTCCAGGCCGGATCGGCGAGATGCGGCCGCGCGATGGCGCAGAGATCGGCGCGACCGGCGGCGATGATCGAATTGGCGTGATCGGCTTCCGAGATCGCGCCGACCGCGACGGTGGCGATGCCGACCTCGTTGCGGATCTTGTCGGCGAACGGCGTCTGGTAGAGCCGGCCATAGATCGGATGGTCGTCGGCCCAGACCTGGCCGGACGAGCAGTCGATCAGGTCCGCACCCGCTGCCTTGAACAGCTTTGCGAAGGCCAGCGCATCCTCGGGCGTGTTGCCGCCTTCGGCCCAGTCGTGACAGGACAGGCGGACCGACATCGGCTTGTCCTCCGGCCACACCGCGCGGACGGCGCGGAACACTTCCAGCGGATAGCGCGCGCGGTTCTCGATCGATCCGCCGTAGTCGTCGGTGCGGCGGTTGGTCAGCGGCGAGAGGAAGCTCGACAGCAGATAGCCGTGGGCGCAATGCAGCTCGAGAATATCGAAGCCCGCGGCGGCGCCGCGCCGGGCCGCGGCAACGAACTGGTCGCGCACCTCGTCCATCTCGGCGCGGCTCATCGGCTCCGGCACCTGGCCGTCGGGCAGATAAGGCACAGGCGAGGCCGACACCAGCGGCCAGTTATGATCCGGCAGCGGCTCGTCCATGCCCTCCCAAGCGACGCGGGTCGAGCCCTTGCGGCCGGCATGGCCGAGTTGGATGCCGATCTTCGCTTCCGAATTGCGATGCACGAAGTCGACGATGCGCTTGTAGGCCGCCGCCTGCGCGTCGTTCCACAGACCGCAGCAGCCGGGCGTGATCCTCGCTTCCGGCGAGACGCAGGTCATCTCGGTGAACAACAGGCCGGCGCCACCGAGCGCGCGGGAGCCGAAATGCACGAGGTGGAAGTCGTTGGGCACACCCTCCTCGGCCGAATACATCGCCATCGGAGACACGATGATCCGGTTATGCAGCGACAGGCCACGGATGTGGAACGGCGTCAGCATCGGCGGCGTGACACGGTCGTTGGTAGCGGGCACGCCGTTGCGCTCCGCGAACCAGCGCTCATAGCCCTCAAGCCATGTCTTGTCGCGCAGCCTTAAGTTCTCGTGGCTGATGCGCTGCGAGCGGGTCAGCAGCGAATACATGAACTGCTCGGGCTCAAGCGTGTCGGCATAGCGCGAGCCGACCACCTCGAACCATTCCATCGCGTTGCGCGCGGCATTCTGGATCCGCGCCACATCGACGCGGCGCAGCTCCTCGTAAGCCCTGAGCACGGCGGGAATGCTGTCCTTGGCCGCGCCGTGGATCTTGAACTGGTTGGTGAGCTCGATCGCATCTTCCAGCGCCAGCTTGGTGCCCGAGCCGATCGCGAAATGCGCGGTGTGGGCGGCATCGCCCATCAGCACGACATGGCTGTTGCCGTTGAACGTGGTCCACTTGCCGCAGATCAACCGCGGAAACGACAGCCACGCCGAGCCGCGCAGATGCCGCGCGTTGGAGACCAGATGATGGCCCTCGAGGATCTCACTGAAGACGTTCTCGCAGAACGCGATGGAGTCGCCCTGCTCCATCTTGTCGAGGCCGTGGGCGAGATAGGCCTCCTCGGTGGTCTCGACGATGAAGGTCGCCGCGCCTTCCTCGAACTTGTAGATATGCGCCTGGAACCAGCCGTGCTCGGTCTTGCGGAAGTCGAAGGTGAAAGCGTCGAAAGGACGGTTGGTACCCAGCCAGATGTAGCGGTTCGGCCGCATCAGCATGTCGGGCTGGAACGCCTCGGTGTATTTGGCGCGGATCTTCGAATTCACGCCGTCGCACGCCACGATCAGGTCCGCATCGGGGAATTCGAGATCGGAATTCACCTCGCGCTCGAAGATCAGTTCGACGCCGAGTTCCTCGGCGCGCGCCTGCAGGATGTTGAGCAGCCGCTTGCGGCCGATGCCGACGAAGCCGTGCCCGGTGGTGCGCATGCGGCGGCCCTTGATCAAGACCTCGATGTCGTCCCAGTGGTTGAAGGCCTGCTCGATCGTGTCTGCGGTGACCGGGTCCCATTTGCGCATGTTGTCCATGGTCGCATCCGAGAACACCACGCCGAAGCCGAAGGTGTCATACGGCCGGTTGCGTTCGACCACGGAGATCACGTGCGTGGGATCCAGCATCTTCATCAGGATGCCGAAGTAGAGCCCGGCCGGCCCGCCTCCAATGCATACGATGCGCATGGCGTTCTCGCCTTTCGGTTTGAGCATGATCTTCTCGAAAAACCGGTTGCCACTTTTTCGGATCATGCTCTGGCTTCGGCGGCCGGGGGCGTCTTCTCCAGCGGAGCCGATCAGTGGATAATATTTTATACTTAAAATAATTGTCAAGGGCAGGATCGGCCCGATCCACTCCGTCATCGTCCGGCACTCGACCGGGCGATCCAGTATTCCAGAGACGGCCGTGATCACACTGATAGGCCGCGGCGTACTGGATCGCCCGCTTTCGCGGGCGATGACAGTGTGGAATGCGGCTTGTTCCTGGCATTCCGGGGCGGCGCGAAGCGTCGAGCCCGGAATCCATTCAACCACCGAAGCTGCGGTTCAATGGATTCCGGGCTCGTGCTTCGCACGCCCCGGAATGACGATGGGGAAAGTCGCGGCCCTCAATGCACCGCGGCGTAAAGGATCTTGTCCTGGGTCGCATCCGCCGCGTCGAACTCGGCGACGATGCGGCCGGTGCGGGCGACCAGGATGCGGTCGGAGACGGCGAGGATCTCCGGCAGATAGGACGAGATCACCACCACCGCCTTGCCCTCGTCGGCGAGCCGGCGGATTTCGCCATGGATATGCGGGATGGTGCCGACATCGACGCCGCGGGTCGGCTCGTCGAAGAATATGATCGAGGGCTCCTGCACCAAGGTTTTGGCCAGCACCACCTTCTGCTGGTTGCCGCCGGACAGTTCGATGATCCGCGCCTTGCGCTGCAAGGCGCTGATCTTGAGCCGATCGACCCAGTAGTTGGCGAGCTTGCTGCGCTTCGCGCGCGACAACAGGAAGCTCCAGCCCTTCCTTGTGGCAAGGCTGCCGATATAGACGTTGTCGTCGACCACCATGGTCTCGAAGAAGCCGTTCGCCTTGCGATCCTCGGTGATGTAGGCGATGCCGTCATTGATCGCCTGTCGCGGCACGCGGTAGCGGATCGGTTTTCCGCGCAGCCGGATGGTGCCGCCGTTGACCAGGTTGCGCTTCAGCGCGCCGTAGATGATCTTGGCGATCTCGGTGCGGCCGGAGCCGATCAGGCCGGCGATGCCGACCACCTCGCCGGCATAGACCGAGAACGACATGTTCTTGACCGCCATGCCCATGGTGACGTTCTCGACCGTCAGCACCTTCTCGCGGCGCTGATGGGTCTTGGCCTTGCCGCCATAGACCGCCTGCGCCACCTCGCGGCCGACCATGTGCTGCACCAGCGCATCGCGGCTCAGCTGCTTGGCGGGCGCCGTGATCACCAGCTTGCCGTCGCGCAGCACGGTGATGCGGTCGGCGATCTGCAGCGATTCCTCCAGCGCGTGCGAGATGTAGATGATCGAGACGCCGCGGGCGCGCAGGTCGCGCACCAGATGGAAGAAGTGGACGATCTCCTCCGGCGTCAGCGACGCGGTCGGCTCGTCGAAGATGATGATGCGCGCCTTGTTGTAGATCGCACGCGCGATCTCCACCATCTGCTTCTTGGCGGTGCCGAGCAGCGCCACCGGCGTTGCCGGGTCGACATGGAAATTCAGCGATTGCAACAGTTGCTGGGCCTGGATGTTCAGCGTGCGGAAGCGCGTCAGCAGCTTCTCGTTGCCGAGCTCGATGTTCTGCGCCGCGGTCATGGTCGGCACCAGGCTGGTCTCCTGATAGACCATGCAGATACCGGCATCGAGCGCGTCGCGCGGCTGCTCGAAATTGGCAGGCTTGCCGTCGAGCAGGTAGTCGCCTGAGGTGAGGTTGATCGCACCCGCGATCGCCTTGCACAGCGTCGACTTGCCGGCGCCGTTTTCGCCGACCAGCGCGTGCACCTCGCCGGGATAGAGGTCGAAATTGACGCCCTCGATAGCGTGGACGCCGCCATAGATCTTGGAGCCGTTGCTGATCCGCAGCACCGGTTCGCGGGCTGCCGACTGGGTCGCGGTCGCCGCCTGCATCACGCCGTCATTCATCGCAGGTCTCCCGTGTAGCGCAGCAGCCGTCCGGCGCCGCGCGCCGCGATGACGATCCCCGATGGCGTTGCGCAAGCGGCGGTGATGCCGTGAAAGCGGCCGCCGGCGCGGCTGTGCAGGCTGTCGGTCGCATCGCCCTCGGCATCGAGATGCACGAGCAGGCCATAGGAGCGCGGCGGCGCCCAGGGCTTCTGGATACCGAGCGCCTTGACGCTGCCGATCTGCATCGGCTCCAGGCAATCGCTGCCGCCGACCAGCGCCGGCGCCACCCAGTATTCGGGCGGCATCGTCGCCATCATCTCCTCGCGGAAATCGTCTTCCTTGAGCACGAACTCGATCAGATGGGTGCGGCGCGCGAACATGCCGAGCAGCAGCCCGCCACGGCCATCCGGATGCAGCCGCGCCGGATAGCCCGGCATATTGGCGGCGACGGTCTCCCGCGAGCCAAGCCCGTTGGCTGTGAGAGCGAACCGGCTCAGGCGATGCGCCCAGCTCTCGGTGAGCCACAGGCTGTTGCCGTCGGCCGAGACCAGCACGCCGTAGGGATATGGCAGGTCACGCAGCAGCACCTGCGGATTGTCGAGGCCGGCCCCGCAGCAGATCAGGCGGCCATTGGCGCGCTTCTCCATCAAATCGTGCCGCCACTCGCCGGGTCGGCGGCCGATGCTGCCTTCGACGGCATAGATGCGGCCATCGGGCGCTGCCGTCACCGACAACAGCCCGGTGAGCGCGCTGCCGCCGACTGCATCCAGCCAGCGCGGCACGGGCTTGGCGGGATCGATCGCGGCGAGCCCCCTCCCCGCGACGCAGACCAGGAGGCGGCCGTCCGGATGCAGCGCGAGTCCGCCGGCGTCGTCCTCGAACTCGGCGATGACGGTGCGGGTCGAGAAATCCGCACCGCTGAGCTTCAGCACCTGACGGCCGGCGGAGACATAGATCCCGCCGTCGCCGGCGGCGATGACGTCGTCGACACCGGGCAGCGGCTCGCCGATCGGCACGGCGGTGTCGAGCCGGTCGTTCGGGCTGAGTGCGCCGTCGAGCGGCGGGATCGCGTTCTGGCCGCCATCGCGGTCGACGACGCTGCGGATGTCGCGCAGCAGATGATCGAAGAATCCCATTACGTCGTCACCCTGCTTTTGGCACCCCAGTACGCGTCGTAGCCGGTCCAGCTGTCGTCGACGCCGTCGAGCTTGATGCGGCCGATCCGGTTGTTCTCGAGCCCGCCGAGATAGAGATAGCCCTGGTGCTCGCGCATCGAGGTCAGGGTCGAATGCGAGATGCCGGTCGGATCCCACCACGACTCCAGCGCCTCGCCCTTCTCGTTGAACTTCAGCACGCAGCCATGGTTGAGCGCGGGCGCCAGCCATTCGTCGGTCGGCACCTGCTTGACCATGCGCAGGCGGAAGCCGGGCTTTCGCGCGGCAAGGTCGAAGGTCGGGGTGCGGATGCCGACCAGCGCCAGCCAGTAGGTGCCGTCGGAGGCGCGGTTGATGTTGTCGGGGTTGCCCGGCAGCTCGTCCATCAGCACTTCGGTCTTGCCCTTGTTCGGTCCCGCGATCCAGTGCCGGAACACCTTGCACAGCGACGTCGACGCAATCAGGATCGACTTGCCGTCATGGGAGACGCAGATCCCGTTCGGGAAATAGAAGTGGTTGATCACGGTGCGCGTGGTCTTGGTCGCCGGATCGTAGCAGACCACGCGGCCGTTCGGCCGGCCCTCGAGGATGTCGAGGGTGTTGGTGGTCATCTCGTAACGCGTGGTGCAGTCACTGAAATAGATCTTGCCGTCGGGCGCGATGTCGAGATCGTCGGCCATGCGCAGGCGGCTGTCGTCGTTCAGCTTGTACCAGGTGCGGTTGGTCTCATCGGTGACCTTGAAGATGCGGCCGTCGGGCGCGACGCCATAGACGCCCATGCCGGCCACCGCGACGATCAGATTCTCGTCGCGATCGAACTGCATGCCGAGCGGCCGCCCGCCGATATGGGCGAACACCTCGCGGGTCTCGAAGTTCGGCCCGGAGAAGCGGATCACATTGCCGTCGCGGGTCGAGCCGTAGAGCCGGCCCTGGCGGTCGAGGATCACGTCCTCGGGCCCCTCGACCTGATCGACGCCGATCGCCTGCGCCTTGATCAGCCGGTCGTTCTGCGCATAGGGCGAGGCCGCGCCGGGCTGCACCGCGGGCGCCGAGGCGAGCGGCACGAAGGCCGGATTGACGTAGATCTTCTGGATCGCCTTGCCGCGGTTCTTCGACCATTTGACGTCGATGCCGACGGCGGCGAGCAGGATCATGCCCGTCACTGCCGAGGTCACGTAGCCCGGGATGCCCATCCGCACGAGGCCGTTGATCAAGAGGAAGATGATCAGCGCGCCGATCATCGCCCGCCACACCGTGCCCTTGCCGCCGGCCAGCGACACGCCGCCGAGCACCACCGCGGTCAGCGCCTGGAATTCCCAGCCCACACCGGTTGTGGAATCCGTCGAGGCCTGCCGCGCGGCGTAGAAAATGCCGCTCGCCGCGCACAGCGTGCCGGACAGCACATAGGTCATGAACAGCATCAGGCGGACGCGGATGCCGGCATGGCGCGCCGCCTTGCGGCTGGCGCCGATCGCGGTGAGATGCCAGCCATAGCGCGAGCGCGACAGGAAGATGTGGCAGACCAGCAGCACCACAAACAGCGTCGCCGCATTGACGGGAATGCCGAGCACGCTGCCGCCGCCGATGAAATCCCAGGCGTCGCTGTCGATCGAGTTGGTCGCGAACACCTGGGCATAGCTGGTGTTGAGCAAATTGACCGAGGCGCGCAGGATGATCAGCGTCACCAGCGTGGTCAGGAACGGCCGCGTCTTCAGGAAGCCGATCAAAAAGCCGTTGATACTGCCGAGCAGCGCGCCGACCAGCAGCGTCGCCGGCACCGCGAGGCCGACCGGCCACTCGCGCACCAGCAGGAAATACAGCGCGGCGAAATTGCACAGCGCGAAGATCGCGCCGACCGAAAGATCGATGCCGCCGGTGACGAGGCAGAAGCCCATCGCGAGCGCAACAAAGCCGAATTCGGCGAACAGCCGCAGCAGCGACACGGAGTTCTGCACCGAGGCGTAGTCGGGAATGGTGAGTGCGAAATAGGCCCACAGCCCGATCATCACGGTGAACGGAACGACCGGCTCGAACCACTGTTTCAGCAACAGCTCCGACAGCAGGAGCCGGGGTGAGAACCGCCGCACCGATGCGGCAAAGGAATCAACGGCCATCGACATCGTCAAAGCACTCCTCGATCATGATGCGAGACATCACACCGTGATCTCGTCTCTCTTTTGAGCATGATCTGTTCGGAAAACCGGCTTCCACTTTTCCGGATCATGCTCGTGATACAGCCGGCGCGGGAATGCCCCCCGCGCCGGCTGTCCCCGCGCCTTGTTAATTTTTCTTGGGTAGCGCGAAACAGGTGCCGCCGAGCGAGGCGTTCGACTTATCGATCCAGATCGGCCGCGTGTAATAGGACAGGTTCTTCGTGCCGGGCTTGTCGCCGGACATCAGCAGCGTCTCGGCCGCGAACATCAGATCGTGGCCCTGCTCGGTCGCCTTGTAGCTGAGGAACTTGCTGAAATTGCCCGATGTGACCTGGTCGCAATCGAGCTGCGAGCCCTCGCCCGAGGCGAACACCTTGACGTCGTCGATCTTGCCGGCGTTGCGGATCGCTTGCGCGGCGCCCGACTCCATGATGCCCCAGAAGCCGATCGAGGCGCAGAGGTCGGGATGCTGCTGGATCACGGTCGCAGTGATGTTGAGCGCGGTGTTGGCGTCCCAGTTCGCCGCCTGGTTCGACACCACCTTGATGTTGGGATCCTTGTTCAGGACTTCCATGATCGCGCCGACCTGGTCGACGCTGGCGGCCGCGGTCAATTCGCCCTGCACGATCTGCACCTTGCCCGACTTGCCGGAGCCGGTACCACACGCCTTGACGGCCTCGTTCGCGAGCAACCTGCCGATCTCGCGCCAGTCGACGCCGACGAAGGCGCCGGACTTGTAGTTCGAGGCCATGTTGACCTGGATCACATGCGTGCCCTGGGCCTCGGCGCGCTTGAGGTCCTTCATCAGCAGCGTCACGCTCGGGTTCTGCACGATCAGCACATCGGGCTTCTGGTCGACCAGCGCGGTCAGCGCCTGCTGCATGGCGGATGGATTGTTGTTGGGATCGCGCACGACGTATTTCATGCCGCGCCACTCGGCCTCTTCCTGCACCACGCGGCCCCATTCATCGGACAACGGCACGCCGAGCGCGATCGGCAGATAGGCGACGGTCTTGCCCTGCAGCGACTTGTCGTAGGCGGCGCGCAACTCGCGCCCGGCCTTGGTGCCTTCCTCCTGCGCCGACGCCGCGAACGGCATTGCGGCAAGCGCCACGCCGGCGAGCAGGATCGTCCAGAACTTCGTCGTCTTCATCGTCTCCTCCACAAGAAATTCTTTTGATTGATTTGGAATTGTTATGATTGATTTTGGCGCGGGGGACACTCGCATCAGTCGCCTTGCTTCAGTCCCCTTGCCGCGCGGTCTCCTCGTCGCGGGGGTGCAGCCAGTTATCGAGCACGATCGCCGCCAGCAGCACCACGCCCTTGATGATGTTCTGCACCTCGCTGTTGACGTCCATGATGGTGAAGGCGTTGAGCAACGTGCCGATCAGGATGCAGCCGACCACGACGCTGAACACGCTGCCGCGGCCGCCGATCAGGCTGATGCCGCCGATCACGACGACCAGCACGACGTCGAAGATCATGGTGCCCTGCGTGATCGCCATCTGCATGCTGCCCGTGGTGCCGACCCAGACCAGGCCTGCAATCCAGGCGAGCAGCGCAACCAGCACGTGCTCGAGCACGATCAGCGGCCGCAGCGGAATGCCGGTCAGCCGCGCGGCCTCCGGATTGTCGCCTTGGGCATAGATGAAGCGGCCGATCGAGGTGCGCGACAGGAACAGATGCATCGCGATCGCACAGGCCGCGAACACCAGGATCGGAACCGGGACGCCGAACAGCCGTCCGGCGCCGAGATACATCAGGCCCGGCGCATCCTTCGGCGCGTAGACCACCCAGGCCGGCGCGATCCAGAACGCGAGACCATAGATCACGAAGCCGGCGGCCAGCGTCACGAACAGCGCCGGCGCCTCGACGAAGGCGACCATCACGCCGTTGACGACGCCGATCAGCACCGCAATTGCCAGCGCCAGCAGCACTGCCGTGAAAACGGGCATGCCATTTTGCATATAGATCAGCGCGATGGCCCAGGAACCCGCCATGATCGCGACCTCGGAGAGGTCGATGCCGCGACTGATCACGATCAGCCCCATGCCGAGGCCGAGCACGCCGAGGATGGAAATACTGCGCAACAGATTGAGCAGGTTGGAGACGGTGGCAAAGCCGTTCAGCGTCAGGCCGAACACCACCAGAAGCGCGATCGTGATCAGGAGCACGATCTGCTCCTGGCTCGGCTTTGCGAACATTGAGCCCGAGCGAGATGATGCCGCAGGGACAGCAACGCCGCGCGATGGCGATTGCACGCTCATCGTTTCCTCCAGGTATTATTTTGCTTGAGACTTTAAGAGTGGCAACTCATATTCGTCAAATGCATTCGACGGATACGGATTGATTATTTCCATGCATGTGCGCGATATCGATCTGAACCTGTTCGTCGTGTTCGACGCGATTTATTCCGAGGGCGGCGTCAGCCGCGCCTGCTTCCGTCTCAACCTGACGCAGCCCGCGGTGAGCCATGCGCTGAGCCGGCTGCGCACAATGTTCAACGATCCCTTGTTCGTGCGCCGCCATCACGTGATGACGCCGACCCCGCTGGCGCGCCAGATCATCACGACGGTGCGCCAGGCGCTCAACGGCCTCGAGACGACGCTGACCCACACCAACCGCTTCGATCCGGCGAGGACGCCGAAGCGCTTCGTGATCGGGCTGCGCAACAATCTCGAAGCGCCGATGCTGAGCGCGCTGATCAACCGCATCAGCGCGGTCGCGCCGCTGGTCGAGATCGCCACCGTGCGCAGCGAGCGCAACAATCTGGAGCGCGAGCTGGCCGCCGGCACGCTCGACGTCGCGATCGATACGCTGTTGCCGCTCTCGACCGAGGTGCGGCGCGAGCAGATCCTGACCGAGCATATCGCGGTGTTTGCCCGGCGCGGCCATCCCGAGCTCGGCGCGCGGCTCGACAAGAAGGCCTACCTGCGCATGGAGCATGTCTGCGTGACGTCGCGGCGCAGCGGCGTGTCGTTCGAGGATTTTCAGTTGCAGCGCCTCGGCCTGACGCGCACCGTCCGCCTGACCTGCCAGAATTTTGCGACCGCCTGCCATGTCGTGAGCCGCAGCAACATGCTGCTGACGGCCTCGGAAAGCGCCGCCTCGGTGCTGGAGGATCCCGGGTTGTTGCAGTGCTTCCCCTGCCCGTTCCCGATCAGCCCGCACGTCAATTATCTCTACTGGCATGCCACCGCCGAGGGCGACACCACCAATCAATGGCTGCGCGAGCAGCTGCGCGCCGCCGCCGCGCTGCTGGCCGGCAGCCGCTTCAGCAAGAAGAGCCGTGCGGCGAAGGCGCGGCCCAAGGTCGGCATCCCGGTGCCGACCAGCATTGCGGCCGAATAGCGGCACGCTGAAGAGCCACGAAGACGGTGCGCTCCCTCGCCCCGTTCTTACGGGGAGAGGGTTGGGGTGAGGGGCTGTCTCCCCACACGCGGTGACAGCTGCGTTTGCGGAAACTCCCCCTCACCCGGACGCATTCCGCTTCGCTGCATGCGATCCGACCTCTCCCCGCACGCGG
>NZ_LFLZ01000018.1 GCF_001189845.1 Bradyrhizobium tropiciagri | reverse complement strand
TCGCACCAAACCACGTACCGTCGTTGCGAGGAGCGTTGGCACCACTGCCAGACCCGTCATCCTGAGGCGCGAGCGGAGCGAGCCTCGAAGGATGAATCGGCCACAGTACGGCCGTGCATCCTTCGAGGCTTGCCATAGAGGCTCGCACCTCAGGATGACGGGAATCGATTTGCGCAACCAACCGCGTTCTCGCGACATGATCTGCCCGAGTCTTGCCTCTCGTTCCGCCGCTCTGAATCAGAGGGCGCAGGGAAAGCCGGGCGCCGATCGCACCCATGGGTCCCGCGTAATAAAAAAACGCGGGAGGTAGGACCACAGGTGTAACCGGAAACAACCCGGCTTTCCCTGCGCGATGGGTTACGGCTTACTTCGTGCTCTCCCCGGCGAGACTTGGCTTGTTTGTCACCGTCTCCGCAACGCGCACCGCGCAATTCGAGAGACACCTGCCACTAGGGCGTCAGGACCACACGACTTCACCGTCCGCTTCAGTCACGCGTCGTCTTTCGTGACCTCGGCGTCCACCGCATCTCACCGCAACACTCCTGACGATGCGCAGCGCCCCTCGATCGGGTGAGACGGGCGTATTGAACATCTGGAGTTGGGGCGAACGCCAAGAGGAATATCCGAATGGGGACTGGACGGGGGTGATCGCGTTGATTGGGTTAGGATATTTCGCGTTTAGAGTCCACTTGCGATGCAATTTGTGTCCCGAAATCTCAGGGCTCCCACTTCTGCTCCAAACCATTCGCTCCTTCCTGATACGAGTTGTGCAAACTCGTCACTACCGTCTAGATTGCACACGACTTCAGCGAATCTTTGATTTCCGACCATTTGGTTTAAGCACGGAGAGTGACATTGTCAGAAATGCTCGACAGTTCCGGATACACGCTCAGCCGAAATTAGCATGGAAGCCCTCGTGGAGGTCTGCCAAAAAGGACTACAGCTTCCGGACGAAGACGTAGTGCCAAATCTCACTGACCTTCGACGCGACGTCGCAATGCGATTCTTTGCTCCAAAGGAATTCGTGCATTATCAAAGTGAGCAGCGCGTTGACCTTTCGTGGGAAGAATTTCCCAACCAGAACGGTTGGACGTCCACGTCGGCATCAGTTCGCCCTGAGAATAGGGCACTTATAGAAGCGCGCGTTCCGCACATGATGAACTTTCGTCGGAGACGTAGCGACGTGAAATTCGGAGCAACTAACATTCGCAGAAGTAACCTGGATGGGTTTATGGGCGTCCGAGCGCACGATACCATTTGGCTATTTCCAGATAATCCAGTGACGGAGCTCCTGATCAAGTTGAACGATCAGCAGGGAACAGGGCTGGCAATCTATTTGTACGGCCTGCTGATCAATTCGTTACCATCTCAATTTGTGTCAAATGATAGCTCGATCGCAGTGATGAATAATTCTTTCAAGCGGTTGCGAGGGCAATTTGGCGACCAGCCTCTTATTGGCGAGAAAGAGTTTCTCGGCGCGGTCTCGAGCACGGCATTGGCAATCTTTGATCCTTTTGCAAGATCATCTCGCGGCATAATGACGGCGGTTGATGAATTGTTCTGAGTTTTGATCTCCAAGACTCCGGCAGGGGTGATGCTAGGAAAGTGGCGTAGCTTCCAGCCGTGCCGCCGCCGTCTTCGCATCCCCCGTGTTCGGCGTCCCCGTAGGCTCGATCAGCAACAGATGCACCTCTTCCCGCGCGACGGGGCGATGCTCGACGCCTTCGGCGCGATGTAGATCTGGCCTTGCTTCAGCGTGACGGTGCGGTCGCGCAGCTCGATGTCGAGCACGCCTTTCAGCACCAGGAAGAAGTCGTCGGTGTCGTCGTGCTTGTGCCAGACGAACTCGCCCTGCACCCTCACGACCATCACGTCGCAGGCGTTGAATTGCGCGACGGTGCGCGGCGACCAGTGGTCGGAGAACGTCGACAGTTTCTGCGAGAGATCGATCGCGTCGCTCATGATGCCTCCGGGTCCGGGCCAGCTTGCCCGGCTCGTTAGCTCAGCGGCGCGACACACTCAATGCACGCCCCTCAACTTCGCCGGATACGGTGTCGGCTCGTTGTGCCCGTTGATATCGCAATGCGTTTCGCCGTTGGCGGCCTTGCGCTCCAGCAGTTCCCGTTCGGCCTTATACCAGAGCTGATCCATCTGGCCTCGCGGCTCTCCGGCGTCCTTCCACAGCTCGTAGGCGCGGGTCCGGATTTCCTGCTCGGTGGGACCTCTCATGGGCGGCTCCCTCAATTTGAGACATCAAACTGTTTGAGAGTGGAACAGCCAGCATAGCGCAAGGTTCCAAGGCGCGCGAGATGCCGCACTGCCAACGGCACGCGCCATCTGTGCACAAGCCCATGGCACGGGCCATTAGCCTGAAACTGGACTTGATTTGAGCGTGCCCAAAGAAAGGCCCCAGCCAAGGGGGGCCGGGCTGAGGCCAAAGTCCTTCACCAATGAAGTCGAAGCGTCACACGATCAGCAGCCAGGCAACACCGACGATGAGGGCTATGAACGACGCCCCTGCAAAGCCGAGGAAGCCGTATCCAAGCTGTCCATGTGATCCGGTCGGAACATGCCCGCAGTCTGAGCCCCGAGCGGCGGGGCCGCATTCACATATGCATGTCAACAAAGGTGCCCTAATTTCTCTGGCGCCAACGCGAGTGGCCGCAGGGGACTCTCCGCAATGCGCTCCATCTTGCGGCCGGCAAGCTACCCCTTCAGAGGTATGAAACCTTTGCGGCTTCACGCAGACAAACCCTCATCAGGATTTTGCCACGACCCTCCTGGGGCTAGAGACAGCGCCGCTCGCAGGTATTTTAAGCGGGCGGCGTTGGGCTGTCGGGCAGGGCTCGTTTCCCGATCGAGGATCAGAGCCGCCCCCCGGGCCGCCTGCACAACGCAACCCGTGTTCGGTAAAGCGTCGACCGGTCTCAGCCCCCTTTCGGCGGCATCGGGATGATCATCGAGACGTTCTGCTGATACTTGACATAGGCCTCGCCGTGGAAACTCACGAGGTCGCGCTCCTCCAGCCAGATGCCGATGAAGATGTAACCGGTCGTCGCGACCGCAAACAGCAGATGTCCGACGGTCATCATCGGCGTGGACCAGAACGCCAGCAGAAAGCCCAGATAGATCGGATGACGAACGAACCTGTAGAACAACGGAGTCCTGAAGCTCGGCGACTCCGCCACGGATCCCCGCGAATGGGCGTAAACCTGCTGAAGCCCGAACAGATCGAAATGATTGATCAGGAACGTGCCGAGTAACACCACGCCCCAGCCAATCCAGAAGATCGCGCTGAGCGCCGCAATGCCAACCGGCGCGCTGACGGACCAAACTTCGCCGGTCAGCGGACGCCATTGCCAGAACAACAGGATCAGGATGAGCGAGGTGAACAGCGCGTATGTGCTGCGCTCGACGTAGCTTGGCACAAATCCGGTCCACCAGCGCTTGAAGCCCTGCCGGGCCATGACGCTGTGCTGTACCGCGAACAGACCGAGTAGCACGACATCGACGATCAGCGCTCCGGCGACCGAGGCCGCTGCGCCGCCATGATCAATCGATTTGGGAACGACGATATTGCCGACAAAGCCGATCGCGTACAAAAAGGTCAAAAGAAAAACGATGTAAGAAATCACGCCATAAACCAGCGCGGGCATCGGTCCCTCCCTGTGTCACAGGGCAACCCCTTGCGGCACAGCGAGTGCTGTATCGAGGCTGCACCGTTCGCATTGTACGACAACGGTACCGCCAGGCCAATCAGCTTGCCCGGAGATGGGAGTAGCTCACACGGCTAGACGCCGTCGAGCCCGGCCAAGCCGCTGTGAATGCTTCGCGGTCGCGGGGACCATCCCTACTCGGCCGCCTGGCGCACGTGGCGCGCGGTCGGGGTGCGCATCGTCACCAGCTCTTCGGAGGCGGTCGGATGCAGCGCGATGGTGGCGTCGAAGTCGGCCTTGGTCGCCTTCATCTTCACGGCGATCGCAACCGCCTGAGTGATCTCGGCGGCGGCATCGCCGACGATGTGGCAGCCGAGCACGCGGTCGCTCGCACCGTCGACCACGAGCTTCATCAGCACGCGGGTGTCGCGGCCGGACATCGTCGCCTTGATCGGGCGGAAATCGGCCTTGTAGATGTCGACGTGGGCAAACTGCGCCCGCGCCTCTTGCTCCGTCAGGCCGACGGTGCCGACCTCCGGCTGCGAGAACACCGCAGTCGGGATCGTCGCGTGGTCGACCTGCACCGGGCGCTTGCCGAACACGGTGTCGGCGAAGGCGTGGCCCTCGCGGATCGCGACCGGGGTCAGATTGGTGCGGTGGGTGACGTCGCCGACCGCGTAGATGTTGTCGACCGAGGTCTTCGACCAGCCATCGACCTGGATGCCGCCATTGGCGGGATTGATGGCGACGCCGGCGGCTTCGAGTCCGAGCCCTTTCACATTGGGATGCCGGCCGATCGCGAACATCACCTGATCGGCAGCGATGCTCGAGCCGCCGGATAGATGTGCGGTGAAATCACGGCCGTGTTTGTCGACCTTGGTCACCGTGGAGCCGGTGATGATGGTGATGCCGCGCTTCTCCATCTCGGCGCGGACATGCTTGCGGACGTCCTCGTCGAAGCCGCGCAGGATGTTGTCGCCGCGGTAAATCACGGACACGTCGGAGCCGAAGCCCGCGAAGATGCCGGCGAATTCCAGCGCGATGTAGCCGCCGCCCTGGATCACGATCCGCTTCGGCAGCTCTTTCAGATGAAACGCCTCGTTGGAGGAGATCACATGCTCGATGCCGGGAACGGCCGGCCCGTGATTGGGCGCGCCGCCGGTCGCGATCAGGATGTACTTCGCCGTCACCTTCTCGCCGGTGGCGAGGCGGATGGTGTGGGCATCCTCCAGCACCGCGCGGGTCTTCACGATCTTGGCGCCCGACTTCTCGACATTGGTGGTGTAGGCGCCCTCGAGCCGGGCGATCTCCTTGTCCTTGTTGGCGACGAGGGTGGCCCAGTCGAACGAGACCTGGCCGATGCTCCAGCCGAAGCCGGCCGCATCCTCGATCTCCTGGTGGACGTGGCTGCCGATCACGAACAGCTTCTTCGGCACGCAGCCGCGGATCACGCAGGTGCCGCCCATCCGGTACTCTTCGGCGACCATGACCTTCGCGCCGTAATTGGCGGCGATGCGGGCGGCACGGACGCCGCCCGAACCACCACCGATGACAAACAGGTCGACGTCAAACTCGGCCATGGGTACCTCTCTCTTCGTCCTCGCCCCGCAAGCGGGGCGAGGTCACACGGAGCGCATCAGAGCGCTCGAAAACGCATTGGATATCCTTAGATATCCTTGCCGCGCTTCTTCATCTCGGCCTTGAACTGGCCATTGACGATCGTGCCGAACTGCTGCGCCCACTGCTGCATATATTGCAGCGAACCGTTGATTGCAGTGGGCTCCGCGGTCAAAAGCTTCTGGCCGAGCGGCGTCTTGTAGAACGTCACGAGGTCCTTGAGCTCCTGCTCGGTGAACTCGGCGGCGTAGATTTGCGCCATGCCGTCGCCGATCTCCTTCTCGCCGCCCGCGAACTGCTTGGCGACGATCACCGCGACCTCGTCGAGATCCTTCTGGTAGTTCAGGTACTGCTGCAGCAGGCCGGTCTTGGTCTTCTCGATGATTCCCGGAACGGCGCCGGAATACATCACGGCCACGTTCTTCATCGTCAGGATTTCCTTGGCGGCCGCAATCGCCGCCGGGGTCGACTGCTTGACCTTCGGCATGGGGGGCAATTGCTGCTGCGCCATGGCCGGCGCCGCCGCGAGCGCCAGTCCAGCCGCCAGGGCTGCTGCCGACAAAAGTCCCGAAAAACGCTTCATTCCAAGTCTCCTTGCTTGCGGCGCTATCGCCGTTCAACAACCCGAATTCCCTGCGCGCCGGCCAGAACGGCGACGCTGCCGAGCCCGATGAACAGGCCATGTTCGACCACGCCCGGAATGACGCTGAGCAAACCCGCAAGACGCGGCGGGTCGCCGATCCGGCCGAGATGCGCATCGACGATCCAGTGGCCGCCATCGGTGACAAAAACGTGACCGTCCCTGCCCTTGCGGATGATCATTTGGCCGGACACGCCGGCCTCGCCGAACGCCCGCGCCATCGCCGCCTGCGTCGCGCCAAGCCCGAACGGGATCACCTCGACCGGCAGCGGGAAGCGGCCAAGCACGTCGACCCATTTGCTGTCGTCGGCGATCACGATCATGCGATCACTGGCGGCCGCGACGATCTTCTCGCGCAGCAGCGCGCCGCCGCCGCCCTTGATCAGATTGAGCGCGGGGTCGATCTCGTCGGCGCCGTCGATGGTGAGGTCGAGATGGTCGATCTCGTCCAGCGTGGTCAGCGGCACGCCGCAGCGGATCGCGTCCGCCCGGGTCGCTTCCGAGGTCGGCACGCCGATCACCTTCATGCCTGATCGGACCTTCTCGCCGAGCAGCTCGACGAAGTGCTTGGCGGTCGATCCGGTGCCGAGCCCGAGCTTCATGCCGTCGCGCACCTCTTCGAGCGCACGCGCCGCCGCCTGGCGTTTCAGTGCATCCATGTCCACGGCCGATAGCCCCTCGGTTGTCCGTTACGGGCACGCCATCGGGCGGCCCGGCGGGCGCATATCTAGCCTCGATTCACGGACAGGAATAGCGCCATCCGCGCCCGTCTTTAGGCCGAAACGGCGTCCATCGCGGCCAAAATCGCCGCAAAACGGTCCTCGACCTCGGCTCGCATCCCGGGGTGGGTGAAAATGTAGAACTGGTCGTCGCGGATCGCGGCCAGCACCTTGGCCGCAACCAAGGACGGGTCGAGACCGGCCTCCAGGCGGCGCGCGATCTCCGCGATGAGCGCGGCTGCGGGGCTGTCTGGCACGTGCTGGCGCGGCGGGCCGTATTGCTCGGGGCGGTTGCGCCCGCTCTCGCCGATCCGGGTCCGCACATAGCTCGGACAGAGCACGCTGACGCCGATCCCGAGCGGCTTCAGTTGCGCCGAAAGCCCTTCGGACAGGCTGACGACGGCGAATTTGGACGCCGAATACGGGCTCACGCCGAGCCCCGCATTCATGCCGGCCATCGACGCCGTGTTGACGATATAGCCGCCCTCGCCGTGCGCGCGGATGTGCGGCAGGAAGCTCCGGATGCCATGCACCACGCCCATCAGATTGACGTCGATCACCCAGCGCCAGTCGTCGACGGAGATCCGGTCGATGCCGCCGCCACCCGCGACACCGGCATTGTTGCAGACGACATGGACCTTCCCGAAAGCGAGGAACGAGGCCTGCGCCGCGCCGTCGACGCTGCCGGGGTCAGCGACGTCGCAAGCCACGCCACGGACATCTGCGCCGCCGGCGCGCAGCGCAGCGACGGCCTTGTCGAGCGCGCCGGTTTCGATGTCGGCGAGCATCACCTTCATGCCCTCGCGCGCGAACGCGGTTGCCATGGCCAGTCCGATTCCGCTGGCCGCGCCGGTGACAAATGCGGCTTTTCCGGCAAGTTCCCGCATCCGAGCCTCCCTTTTTTGCGCAACACTAGCATCTTCTCTTGCATCGTGCGGCGCTGCCCGATAGCGACAGACAGATGTCCGCGTCCTCTCCCCCCATCATTGTATTCGATCTCGACGGCACGCTGGTCGACACTGCGCCTGACCTGATCAGCGCGCTGAACCATGTGCTCGACCGGGAGGGTCTGCAGCCGGTGCCGCTGTCCGCGGCGCGCAACATGATCGGCGCCGGTGCGCGCAAGCTGCTCGAGCGCGGGCTCGAGGTGGACGGACGCGCGGTCAGCCTCGCTGAGCTCGATCGTCTGACCAAGGATTTCGTCGACTTCTACGCCGAGCACATCGCCGACGGTTCACGTCCGTTCGACGGGCTCGAGAGCGCGCTCGACCGGCTCGCATCGAAGGGCCACCGCTTTGCGGTCTGCACCAACAAGCTGGAGTGGCTGTCGAAGCTGTTGCTCGACCGGCTCGGTTTGACGCCGCGCTTTGCCGCGATCTGCGGCCAGGACACGTTCGGCGTCGCCAAACCCGATCCGGCGTTCCTGCGCGAGACGGTCGCCCGCGCCGGAGGGAAGCTGCCCGGCGCGATCATGGTCGGCGACGCCGGTCCCGATGTCGGGGTCGCCCGGCGCGCCAACGTCCCGGTGATCGGGGTCGATTTCGGCTATACCGACGTCCCGATGACCGAGCTGAAGCCGGACCGGCTGATCAGCCATATGCGCGACCTGCCGGACGCCGTCGCCAGCCTCCTCGCGGCATAAGTTTTTCGCAACATACTGATATCACTTGGCAATATTTTGCCATGCGATTTTGCATTAACCATCCTTTAACGAACAGGCCTCCCCCTGTTGCGCCTCTGTTCCGACGCTCCTATGGTCGGTTCGGGGATTGTGGCTGATTGCCGCATTAGAGTGTGGATCATGCGTCGTATCATCGTGATTGCGGCCGCCGGGCTGAGCCTGGCCGGCTGCTCCTCCTTCTCATTGGATTCGTTCAAGTCAGCGCCGCCGCCAATGCAGGTGCAGCTGGATTCGAACCCGCAAGGCGCCGACGCCGTGACGTCGATCGGACCGGGCTGCAAGACGCCCTGCTCCGTGTCGATCCCGGCGCCGGAGAGCAACTTCACCGTCACCTTCAACATGCCGAAGTTCCAGCCGGCGACGGTGCCGGTGACCGTGACCCGCACGCCGGGTGACTTCACGAGCCCGGCCACCACCGCGCTCGACCCGAGCCCGGTGTTCGCCGAGTTGCAGCCCGCCGGTCCGCCGCCGCGCGCCCACAAGCCGCGGCCGAAGCGGAAGAAGCCGAAGCCGGCTGCTGCCGCGGCGGCGCCTGGCGGCGCGCCGGACGCGGCGTTCCCCGCCGCGGCTGCCGCGCCGCCGCCGGCCGCGGCGCCAGCGCCGACGCGCTAGCAACTGCGCACTTTGCACTGCACAAGAACCCGGCCCAACGCCGGGTTTTTGGTTTTGGTCGAGACACATCGGCGATTGCGATCGTGCATCGCGCGATCTGGCTCACCTATCGCTTTGCGATTGACGTTGCATGTTGCTGATCATCGCATGCATCATCCCTTGGGACGCATTGTGACAGCCTGCCAACATGCATAGATTATGCGTGCCGCAGCCGATCGCGACGCGGCGTGCAAGGGAACTGGTTGCAGTACTTTGGTTGAGGCCCGGGCTGAATGAACGTCTCAACGCAAGCGCATTCCGACACGCTGTTTCGTCCGATGACCGATCCGTTCGGCCGGACCATCCGTTACCTGCGCGTCTCCGTCACCGACCGCTGCGACCTGCGCTGCTTCTATTGCATGTCGGAGGACATGACCTTCCTGCCGAAGGCCGATCTGCTGACGCTGGAGGAACTCGACCGTCTCTGCTCGGCCTTCGTCGCCAAGGGCGTGCGCAAGATCCGCCTCACCGGCGGCGAGCCGCTGGTCCGCCGCAATGTGATGGGCCTGGTGCGTTCGCTGTCGCGGCATCTTTCAACCGGCGCGCTCGACGAATTGACGCTGACCACCAACGGCTCGCAACTCGCGCGGTTCGCGCAGGAGCTGGCCGATTGCGGCGTGCGCCGCGTCAACGTCTCGCTCGACACCCTCGACCCCGTAAAATTCCGGGCCATCACCCGCTGGGGTGACATCGACAAGGTACTGTCGGGCATCGAGGCGGCCCGATCGGCGGGGCTCGCGGTCAAGATCAACGCGGTCGCGCTGAAGAACATGAACGAGGACGAGATTCCCGCGCTGATGGAATGGGCGCATGGCAAGGGCATGGGCCTGACCTTGATCGAGGTGATGCCGATGGGCGACATCGGCGAAGGCCGCGTCGATCAGTATGTGCCGCTGTCGCTGATGCGCGCGCGGCTCGAAAAGCACTACACGCTGACCGACCTCGCCGACGACACCGGCGGCCCTGCCCGCTACGTCCGGGTCGCCGAGACCGGCGGCAAGCTCGGCTTCATCACGCCGATGACCCACAATTTCTGCGAATCCTGCAACCGGGTACGGATCACCTGCACCGGCACGCTGCACACCTGCCTTGGCCATGAGGACGCGTCCGACCTGCGCCGGCCGCTGCGCAGCTCGCCGGACAATGATCTGCTGTCGGCGGCCATCGACCGGGCCATCGGACTGAAGCCGAAGGGGCACGATTTCATCATCGACCGCCGCCACAACCGGCCGAGCGTCAGCCGCCACATGAGCGTGACCGGCGGCTAGTCTGCCGCCCTCTCCCGACGCCTGCGTCGTCCCCCGATTACCAAGGCGGGACAACGGTTTGCCGTGGCGTCAATTTGCCCATTTTCCGATTGACGGCGTTCCACGGCGCTGATTTGGTGCCCCGGCTTTCACGCTTGCCAGGCCGGACAGGCCGCTGCCCCGTCGGTCGTTGCCGACGATCCGGCAGCCAAGAGCAGCTAACAACGGCGGAAGCGGATTTCGGGGGAGGACGATCGCTTGCAACTGCTCCTGAAAGTGAGCCGTGGCTCCGTGCGCATGCGCGCGGCGGCCAGATGATGCTTGAGAAGACATTCGGTGCGCAGATCGCGCGACCGCGGAGATCGTGATGCGCCCAATGCTGGCACTAAGTCAGGCCATCGACCGACTCAATGAGAAGATCGGCTACGTCTGCAATCTGCTCGTGCTGATCGCCTGCCTGGTCAGCGCCGGCAATGCCATGATCCGCTACGCGTTCAGCTACTCCTCGAACGGCTGGCTCGAGGCGCAGTGGTACATGTTCGCGATCCTCGTGATGTTCGGCGCCTCCTACACCTTCAAGCGCAACGAGCATGTGCGCGTCGAAATCCTCTATCTGATGCTGTCCGAGCGCGGCCAGCTCTGGCTCGACATGATCGGCACATTGTTCTTCCTGATCCCGGCCTGCCTGCTGCTCGCCTATCTGTCCTGGCCGTTCTTCTACCAGGCCTATGCGGTCGGCGAGATGAGCGGCAATGCCGGCGGCCTGCTGCGCTGGCCGATCAAGTTCGTTATCCCGTCCGGCTTCGTGATGCTTGCGTTGCAAGGCGTCTCAGAGGTGATCAAGCGGATCGCCGCGCTGCAGGGCTATGTGACCATCGACGCGAAGTATGAGAGGCCGACGCAATGATCACGCTGGAGATGATGCCGCCGCTGATGTTCGGCGGCCTGATCATTGCAATGCTGATCGGCTATCCGGTGGCGTTCACGCTGGCCGCGGTCGGCCTGTCGTTCGGGTTCCTCTCGATCTATCTCGGCTTCTTCGACCTCAACTTCCTGCAGGCGATCCCGGGCCGCATCTTCGGCAGCGTGCTGTCCAACGAGCTATTGCTCGCGATCCCGTTCTTCACCTTCATGGGCGCGATATTGGAGAGATGCGGGCTCGCCGAGGACATGCTGGATTCGATGGGCCAGTTGTTCGGCCCGATCCGCGGCGGCCTCGGCTATTCCGTGATCATCGTCGGCTTCATCCTCGGCGCCATCACCGGCACGGTGGCGGCGCAGGTGATCGCGATGGCGCTGATCTCGATGCCGGTGATGATCCGCTACGGCTACAACATCCGCTACATCACCGGCGTGCTCGCCGCCTCCGGCACCATCACGCAACTCGTCCCGCCCTCTCTCGTCCTGATCGTGCTCGCCGACCAGCTCGGCAAGTCGGTCGGCGACATGTATCTCGGCGCCTGGGGCCCTCGGTGTTCCAGATCCTGCTGTTCGCCGGCTACACCTTCCTGCTCGGCATCTTCAAGCCGAGCCACGTGCCCGCGGTGCCGATCGAGGCTCGCACGCTGACCGGCTGGGCGCTGTGGAAGAAGTGCCTGCTCGGCATCATCCCGTCAGCCGTGCTGATCTTCGTCGTGCTCGGCACCATGATGATGGGCCTTGCGACCCCGACCGAAGCCGGCGCCATGGGCGCGGTCGGCGCCATCGTGCTCGCCGCCATCCACCACAAGGACTTCAGCGCGGCCGGCCGCAAGATGCTCATCATCGGCGTGATCGCCGGCGGTATCGGCACCATCGTCGCGATGCTCTACAGCGAGAACCTGATCTTCAGGCTCGCCTTCGCGATCACCTATCTCGCGGTGGTCTGGATCTGCCTCGAGGCCGTGAAGATCCCCGACCTGCGCGACCTGATCAAGCAGGGCTACGAGACCACCATGCGCATCACCTGCATGGTCACCTTCATCCTGATCGGATCGACCTGCTTCTCGGTGGTGTTCCTTGGCGTGTCCGGCGGCACCTGGCTGGAGCACCATCTGACCTCGCTGCCCGGCGGCGTCTGGGGCTTCCTGATCTTCATCAACATCTTCATCTTCTTCCTGGCGTTCTTCCTCGACTTCTTCGAGATCGCCTTCATCATCCTGCCGATGATCGCGCCGATCGCGCAGAAGGTGCTGGCGCCCGTAGTCGGCCCCGATGCCGCGCTGATCTGGTTCGGCGTGATGCTCTGCGTCAACATGCAGACCTCGTTCCTGCATCCGCCGTTCGGCTTCGCGCTGTTCTACCTGCGCGGCGTGGCGCCGAAGGAAGTGAAGAGCTCCGACATCTATTGGGGCGCAATGCCCTGGATCGGCCTGCAGGCGATCATGGTGGCGCTGGTGATCGCATTCCCGGTGGTCGTCACCGGCCTGCTCGACAAGCCGCTCGACGTCGACCTCAACAAGGTCAAGATCGAGGTGCCGCAGATCGAGCTGCCGCCGCTCGACTTCGGCCAGCCGAAGCAATAACCGGCTTTCGGCCTCGTTCAGGCATGTCTCGCGGAAGCGAGGCATGCTGCGGCTGTTGACGGCGGCCAAGCAGCCTGTGAATAGACGAGGCCCGGACCGTCCTCGAACTCACAGATCGCCGCCCATGCCCCAACCGCGCCCCACCCGCTCGTTCGTTCGCCCGCTCGTCGCATCCCTTGGCCTGGCCTTTGCCGCGACCGTCGCGAACGCGGCGCCGGCGGCCGATGTTCGCGCGCTGGCGCAACAGGAGCAGCAGCCGCTGCTCGATACCCTGCGCGACCTCGTGCAGATCGAATCCGGCAGCAAGGACATCGACGGCCTCAACCAGATCGCCGCGCGCATCGCCGGCCAGCTCAAGCAGCTCGGCGGCACGGTCGACATCCTGCAGACCACCGACATCTATCGCCTCGACGACACGCCCGAGAAGATCGGCCCGGCCGTGCAGGCCGTCTTCAAGGGCACCGGCAGCGCGAAGATCATGCTGATCGCGCACATGGACACGGTCTATCTCAAGGACATGCTGAAGGACCAGCCGTTCCGCATCGACGGCGACAAGGCCTATGGGCTCGGCATCGCCGACGACAAGCAGGGCATCGCCACCATCATCCACACCGTGGCGCTGCTGCAGAAGCTGAACTTCAAGGATTACGGCACGCTCACCGTGCTCATCAATGGCGACGAGGAGATCTCGTCGCCCGGCTGGCGCAGCACCATCACCCGCCTCGCCGCGGAGCAGGACACCGTGTTCTCGTTTGAGGGCAGCGACGCCAACGGCACGCTCCGCCTCGCCACCAGCGGCATCGGCTCGGCCTATCTCACGGTGCATGGCAAGTCGTCGCATGCGGGAGCAAGGCCCGAGGGCGGCGTCAACGCGCTCTACGAACTGTCGCACCAGGTGCTGCAGATGAAGGACCTGTCCAAGCCCGAGCAGGGCCTGAAGCTGAACTGGACGGTTTCGAAATCCGGCACCAACCGCAACGTGATCCCCGCCGAAGCCACGGCGCAGGCCGATGCGCGTGCGCTCAAGGTGTCCGATTTCGACGAGCTCGAGAAGGCGCTACAGGACAAGATCAAGAACCGCCTGCTGCCCGACTCCAAGGTCGACGTGAAGTTCGAGGTGCGCCGTCCGCCGCTCGAGGCCAACGACGCCTCGCGTAGTGTGGCCGGCCACGGCAAGGCGATCTATCAGAAACTGGGCCTGTCGATGAACGTCGCCGAAAGGGCCACGGGCGGCGGCACCGACGCAGCCTTCGCCGCGCTCAAGACCAAGGGCGCCGTGGTCGAAGGCATGGGTCTGTCGGGCTTTGGCGCGCACTCCAACGATGCCGAATACGTGCAGATCAACAGCATCGTGCCGCGCCTGTATCTGACCACGCGCATGATCATGGACCTGTCCAACGGCAAGGTGAAGTAAACCGGCCGGGCCGCGGCACGACGGACGTCACTGACCGGGCCTCTCAGGCGGTCGCCGGCTCCGCCTTGGCAAGGCGGAAGCTCAGCGTGAACTGGGCACCGCCGGACGGCAGGTTCTCGACCTTGATGGTCGCGTCGTGATCGTCGACGACGCCGCGGACAATCGAGAGCCCGAGCCCGGCACCATCGGTGCGGTGGCGCTGACGATCGCCGCGCCAGAAGCGCTGGAACACCAGGCCCTGCTCGGCGGGCGCGATGCCGGGCCCGCAGTCCCGCACCTGCACCGAACCGTCCTCATGCACCTCGACATCGACCGAGGTCGCGTCGGCGGTGTACTTGATGGCGTTCTCCGCCAGGTTGAAGATCGCGCGCTGCAGCATCTCGGCATTGCCCTTGACCCGCACCGGACCGTCGGTGCCGCGCAGCGCGATATCCTTCTGCTGCGCCAGGGCGTAGGGCGCGATCGAGCCGACCACCTCGGCGCACACGGCGCGAAGGTCCGCGGTCTCGCCCGGGTCCAGCACCAGCGTATCGAGCTCGGCGATCTCGAGCAGCTGGCTGACGATACGGCTCATGCTCTCGATGTCGGCATGCAGCTCCTTGGTCCCCTTGCTGATATCCAGCGTCTCGATCCGGGTCCTCAGGATCGCGAGCGGAGTGCGTAGCTGATGCGCGGCATCGGCCGTGAACTGGCGCTGCACGTGAAATCCATCCTCCAGACGGTCGAAGGCCTGGTTGACGGCGGTCACCAGCGGCAGGATCTCGCTCGGAATCCCGTCCGTCGGAAGGCGGATGTCGGTCCTGGCCGGCCCGATGCTCCTCGCCTCCTCCGAGGCGCGCAACAGCGGAATCACGGCGCGGCGGAAGATCAGGATGTCGGTTGCAAGCAGGATCAGCAGGATCGGGATGGTGATCCAGCCTACCCGCCGGAAGAAATTGGAGACGATGTCGTCGATGATGACGTCGCGATGCGACAGGTCCTCGGCGACCTGGATGCGCAGCGTCTCGCCGCCGACGAGCTGGGTGACGCTGGCGCCGGAAATCCGGTCCGCCGAAACCGGCAGCCGCGGCGGCGTGCGATGCGACGAAAACAGCAGATTGTCGTCCGCATCGTAGATGTCGTAGCGGTAGCGGCCATAGGCGTCGGAATAGAGCCCTCTCAGGCTGTCCGGCAGGTTGAGCACGACCTTGCCGGCGGAATCGACCGAGAGGTTCTGGCCGAGATCGGCCGCCTGATCGCGCATCGCTTCGCGATGCAGCTGGTTGATCTCCGAGTTCAAGAGCCACAGCAGCAGCAGCGGCAGGAAGATCGCGGCGACCGCGACCGCCACGATGTGCAGAAACACGATCCGCGAAGTCAGCGACGTGAAGCGGAACACCACCCCTATTTCTCCTCCGCCATCAGATAGCCGACGCCGCGGATGGTGTGGATCACGATCTTGGCGTCGTGCTCGCTGAGCAGCTTGCGCAGCCGCGACACGTAGACCTCGACCGCATTCGAGGCGACCTCGCCCGACAGGCCGAAGATATGATCTTCGACATTCTTCTTCGGCACCACCCGTCCCTGCCGCCGCAGTAGGATCTCGAGCACCGACGTCTCACGCGCCGAGAACACGTGTGGCGCGCCGTCGACGAACACCTGCTTGCTCTCGGTGTCGTAGACGAGATTGGCGAGCTTCAGCGACGAGCCGAGCAGCTGGCCGGGCCGGCGCAGGATGGCTTCGAGCCGCGCCACCAGCTCTTCCAGCGCGAACGGTTTCGCCAGATAGTCGTCCGCGCCGCTGCGCAGGCCGTTGACCCGGTCTTGCAGCCCGTTGCGCGCGGTCAGCACCAGGACCGGCAGCGGGTCGCTCTTGCGGCGCAGCTCCGACAGCACCGACAGGCCATCGCCGTCGGGCAGACCGAGATCGAGGATCATGGCAGCATAGCTGACGCTGCGCAGCGCATCGCGCGCCTCCGCGACGCTGTTGACGATATCGGACTCGTACCCCGCCGCCATCAGCCCGCTGGCAAGCAGTCGCGAGAGTTCGACGTTATCCTCGACGATCAGAAGGCGCATCGCGGCATTCCTGTCTTCATTCGACCGGCCTTCTGTTTGCACACCTTGTTGAGATGCGCCAGCCAAGCGACAAATCCGCAACAGATCGCGCGTTGAGCAAGCCCGATAAGCAAACGACACGCAATTGAGCACAGCGCCTGAATTGCCGCTGACGGCGCTATGTTTTGGCTATGCGGGGCCGCTCCTGTCCCCACGCAAAATAGATAAACCTGCACCCGCCGCAATCAAAATTCGCCGATCCCGCCCACCGCCGAAAAGGGCGAATGTAAGGCTGGCGTCAGCTAGCCCTGATAACTGTTCATCCGCTCTCACCGGGAGATCGACGACGGCCCACCATGCGGCAAGACCTCGTCTCCTGCGCGGGGCCTTCATGCAGTATTGGCCGGGCAAGAGATGTCATTTCGAATGAGATTTATGGGCTTTGCGGCGATGCCGGTGCTGGCGGCGCTTCTCGCCGGCGCGTGGCTCACGACGCGAGCCGATGGTATCGTGAGCGCCAAGGCCGTGCAGGAGACCGCGCCGCAGGATGTCAATGTCGAGCAGCAATACGTTGCGTTGAACGACAAGCAGGCGGCCGCAATGAAGGTCATGGCCGCCGAGCAGCGCTCGTTCCGGACACTGAAGAACGCAGTCGGCTCGATCGACTTCAACCAGAACATGCTGGTGCAGGCGTTTACGTCGAATCCCGGCAGGATCGTCGACACGCCGCTCAACGTCGGTGACGAGGTGACGAAGGGCGACAGGCTGTTCACCATCGACAGCCCCGATCTGTTGCAGGCCGAATCGTCGCTGCTCGCCTCGGCCGGCGTGCTCGAACTGCAGACCAGGACGCTGGCGCGGGTCAGGCAGCTGCTGAAGACCGGCGGCGGTGCGCAGAAGGACGTCGACCAGGCGACGTCGGATCAGCAGACCGCCGAGGGCAACTACAAGGCCGGCCGCGACGCGGTGCGCATCTTCGGCAAGACCGATGCCGAGATCGATCGCATCGTCGCCGACCGCAAGGTCGATTCCATCCTGGTGGTGCCGAGCCCGATCTCCGGCCGGATCATTGCCCGCAATGCCGCGCCGGGTCTCTTCGTGCAACCCGGCAATGCGCCGGCGCCCTATTCGCTGGCCGACATCTCGACGATGTGGATGGTCGCCAATGTGATCGAGACCGATGCCCCCTCCTACCGGATCGGCCAGCCGGTCGAGGTGCGGGTGCCGGCCTATCCGAACGAGGTGTTTCGCGGCCGCGTGACGACGCTTGGCCTCAACATCGATCCGAACTCGCACCGCCAGCTGGTGCGTTCGGTGATCGACGATCCCCAGCACAAGCTGCGCGCCGGCATGCTGGCGAGCTTCACCATCGAAACCGAGCCGCCGAAACTGTCGGTGAGCGTTCCGCTGGATGCCATCGTGCGTGAAGGCGACGGGACGATGACGGTGTGGGTCACGACCGACGGACGCAAGTTCGACCGCCGCTCGGTGACGATCGGCATGGAGCAGGACGGCTGGCGCCAAATCCTCAGCGGCCTCGCGGCCGGCGAGAAGGTCGCCTCCACCGGCGCGATCTTCCTCAGCAACAAGTTCGCCAACGCGGCCAGCGGCTAGCCCGTGCCGACCGCGCCCAGGTCCGCTCAAGAGTAGTGCAGCACCTTGATCAAGAGCCTCCTTCAATTCGGTCTGACCCGAAGCGCCGTCATCGTGCTCGGCCTTGCCGTGTTCTGCGCCGCAGGATTCGCCGCGTTCGCCAAGCTGAACATCGAGGCATATCCGAACCCGGCGCCCGTCATCCTCGAGATCACCGCGCAGGCCGCCGGCCTCTCCGCCGAGGAGATGGAGAAGTACTACACGATCCCGATGGAGGTCGGGCTGTACTCGACGCCGGGCGTGGTCAACATCCGCTCGACCTCGTTCTACGGCCTGTCGTTCGTGCGCGTCACCTTCAAATACGGCGTCGATTACTATTTCGCGCTCTCGCAGGCCACCAACAACCTCACGCAGAACGTCCAGCTTCCCGGCAACCAGATCCCGCAGATCCAGCAATCGAGCCTGGTCGGCGAGATCTACCGCTACCAGCTGGTCGGTCCGCCGAATTTCGGCCTGACCAATCTCAGGACGCTGCAGGATTACGTCGTCGCCCGCCGGCTGATGACGATACCGGGTGTCGTGCAGATCAACTCCTGGGGCGGCACCACCAAGCAGTTCAACGTCGACGCCGATCTTGCAAAGCTCGAGGCCTATAACATCACCGTGCCGCAGCTGATCAGCGCGCTCGGCAATTCCAACGTCAATGTCGGCGGCCGCGAGATCGCGATCGGCCAGCAATCCGTCAACATCCGCGGCATCGGCCTGATCAATTCCGGCGGCGAGGACGATGTCACCAAAGGCTACCGGGTCCGGGACATCGAGAACGTCGTTCTGACGCAATCCAGCGGACTGCCGATCCAGATCAAGGACGTCGCCAAGGTTTCGGTCGGCTATGTGCCGCGGCTCGGCATCGCAGGAAAGGACAAGAGCGACGACGTCGCCGCGGCGATCGTCGTCATGGGTCGCACCCAACATACCAACGACATCGTGCCGAAGGTCCAGGAGGAAGTCGCCAAGATCAACAGCGACGGCACGCTGCCGCCCGGTGTCAAGATCGTCCCGTATTACGATCGCACCTCGCTGGTCAGCGTCACGACCCACACCGTGCTGCACAACCTGATGTTCGGCTGCCTGCTGGTATTCGTGATCCAGTGGGTGTTCCTGGGCGACCTGCGCAGCGCGCTGATCGTCAGCGCCAACATCCCGTTCGCGCTGTTCTTCGCGATCATCATCCTGGTGCTGCAGGGCGAGGACGCCAACCTGCTATCGCTTGGCGCCGTTGACTTCGGCATCATCGTCGATTCCGCCGTCATCATGATGGAGAACATCTTCCGTAACTTCCAGTCCAGCCCGGAGAACCGGCTGCGCGTGCTGCAGAACCTCGCCGAGGGCTACTGGGGAGGCGATCCGACCACGCGCAACGGCCAGCCCGCGCCAGGCTGGACCGAGCGGCTGCGCATGATCTTCGTCAGCGCATTGCAGGTCGACAAGGCGGTGTTCTTCACCGCGGCCATCACGGTGACCGCGTTCGTGCCGCTGTTCACCATGCAGGGCGTCGAAGGCCAGATCTTCGGACCGATGGCGCGAACCTACGGCTACGCGCTCGCCGGTGCGCTGCTGGCGACCTTCACGGTGACGCCGGTTCTGGCATCGCTGCTGCTGCCACGGCATATCCAGGAAACCGAAACCATCATCGTGCGCTCGCTGCGCAAGGCCTACACGCCGGTGCTGCGCTGGTCGCTGACGCATCTGCGCGTCGCGATCGCGGCCGGCGTCATTTTCCTCGGGCTCAGCGGCCTTGCCGCGAGCCAGCTCGGCAGCGAATTCCTGCCTGCGCTCGAGGAAGGCAATTTCTGGATCCGCGCCTCGATGCCGCCGACGATGTCGCTCGACGCCGGCACCGAACCGACCCGCAAGATGCGTGAGATCCTGCTGCGTCATCCCGAGATCGTCACGGTGGTGTCCCAGCACGGTCGTCCCGACAACGGCAGCGACGCCTCGCCATTCTCGAACGTCGAGCTGTTCGCGCCGATCAAGCCGTTCGACCAATGGCCGCCCGGTCTGACCAAGGAAAAGCTCACCGAGGAATTGCAGAAGGAGTTCGACGAGGAACTGCCCGGCGTCACCTTCAACTTCTCGCAGTACATTCAGGATAACGTCGAGGAGGCGCTGTCGGGCGTCAAGGGCGCGAACTCGGTCAAGATCATCGGCCCGAACCTTACCGTGCTCGAACAGCTCGCGACCAAGGTCGCGCAGGAGATGGCCAAGATCCGCGGCGTTGCCGACCTCGGCATCTTCCATCTGGTCGGGCAGCCCAACCTCAACATCAAGGTCAACCGGGAGAAGACCGCGCGCTACGGTCTCAATACAGGCGACGTCACGACCGTGGTGCAGGCTGCGCTCGGCGGCACCAGCGCGACGCCGGTGCTCGAGGGCGACCGGCAGTTCGGCGTGGTGGTGCGGCTCGATCCCAAGTTTCGCCAGAGCATCGACGAGGTGCGCGAGATCAAGGTCGCCTACCAGACACCATCAGGTACCAACGCTTACATCCCCCTGAGCGAGCTCGCCGACATCTCGCTCGATACCGGCGCCGCGTTCATCTATCGCGAGCGCAGCCAGCGCTACATCCCGATCAAGTTCAGCGTGCGCGGCCGCGATCTCGGCAGCACGGTTGCGGAGGCGCAGACGCGCGTCGCCGAGGCCGTGCAGCTCCCGGTCGGTTACCGGATGATCTGGTCCGGCGAGTTCGACAATCTCCAGGCCGCCAAGGCGCGCCTGTTGATCGTCGTGCCTGTGACACTGCTGCTGATCTTCGTGCTGCTCTACAGCCTGTTCAACTCGCTGGGCGACAGTCTGCTGGCGCTGGCCGGCATTCCCTTCGCGGTCGGCGGCGGCCTGATCGCGCTGTTCCTCGCCGGGCTCGATTTCTCGATCTCGGCCGCGATCGGCTTCATTTCGCTGTTCGGCGTCGCGGTCATGGACGGCATCCTCAACATCACCTATTTCCGCGAATTGCGGGCCTCGGGCATGAGCATCGCAGAGGCGGTGTTCAACGGCGCCGAGCAACGCATGCGGCCGATGCTGATGACCGCGCTGTCCGCGGGTGTTGGTCTGTTCCCGGCCGCGCTGTCGCATGGCATCGGCAGTCAGGTGCAACGGCCGCTTGCGACGGTCGTAGTCGGCGGCATGTTCATCGGCCCGCTGTTGCTTCTGATCGTCGCACCGGCGTTGCGCAAGATATTCCTGTCGCGCGAGCGTGTTGCTTCGCTCGACGAGACGGCTGCCGCGACGCCGCCCGAAGCAGCGCATTAGAGGCGCCCAGTCATGCACGCCCTCAGCGCAAAAATGTCTCGCCACGCAGCCGCCGTCCCCATGCGCGCGCTGGCGGTAGCGGCCGCAGCCCTCATGCTTGCGAGCTGCGCGGTCGGTCCGAATTTCGTGCCGCCGGCCGCTCCAGACGTCGATCGCTACACACCGGAGAAGTTGGCCTCCCCCAGCACCAACGCCGGGAGCCCCAGCGTACCGAAGCAGCATTTCGTCAGCGGCGAGGACGTGTCGCTGCGATGGTGGACGGCATTCCGGTCGAAGCCGCTCGACGAGTTGATCAAAATGTCGGTCGAGCACAACCCCTCCCTGCAGGCGGCTGAAGCGTCGATCAGGATCGCGCAATACAACGCGCTGGCCCAGCGCGGGCTGTTCTTCCCGCAAATCGGTGCGAACTACACGCCGTCGCAGCAGCAGATTTCCGGCGCGTCGAGCTCGGGCCCGGGCGGCCAGTCCCCTTCGGTGTTCTCGCTGCATACCGCGCAATTGAACGTCAGTTTCGTCCCCGACATCTGGGGCCAGAATGTTCGCGCGGTCGAGAGTCTCGACGCGATCTCCGAGCAGCAACTGTTCCAGCTGGAAGCGGCCTACCTGACGCTGACAGCCAATGTCGTCACCGCGGCGATCCAGGAAGCGTCGCTTCGGGGCCAGATCGGCGCGATCCAGCGCGTCGTGAAGATCGAACGCGGCATCCTGGAGATCGTGAAGAACCAGTTCAACGCAGGCAGCGCCGCCCAGGTCGACGTGCTGGCGCAGGAGGCCGCGCTGGCCCAGTCCGAGCAGTTGCTGCCGCCGCTGGAAAAGCAGCTCGCGGTTCAGCGCGACCTGCTGACCTCGCTGGCCGGGCAATTCTCGGCTGACGAGATCCTGCAAAAGTTTACGCTCGACCTCCTCGCGCTCCCCGCAAACCTGCCGGTGAGCCTGCCGAGCAAGATGATACGCCAGCGTCCGGACGTCAGGGCCGCGGAGGCGCTACTGCATTCGACGAACGCCCAGATCGGCGTGGCGATCGCGGCGCGGTTGCCCAACATCACGATCACTGGAAATACCGGAGCCACCGCCTTCACCCTGGCCGAATTGTTCACGCCGGGAACCAGCTTCTACGCCATCGCGGCGAGCGCGACCCAGCCGATCTTCGATGGCCTGACGCTCTACCACAAGCAGAAGGCCGCGGAGGCCGCGGTGGACCAGGCCGACGCGCTGTATCGGCAGGCTGTGGTCACGGCGATGCAGAACGTCGCCGACGCCCTGCGCAGCCTGCAGGCCGACGCGCGCGCCCTGCAGGCTGCGGTCAAGGCCGAACTCGCCGCCAAGGCCAGCCTCGACATCATTCAGAAGCAGCTTGCCCTCGGGCAGGTCAGCCAGGTCGTCGTGCTCAATGCCCAGCAAGTCTACCTGACGGCCGCGGTGGTCCGCGTTCAGGCGCAGGCGACGCGCCTTTCGGACAGCGCCGCCCTGTTCATGGCGCTCGGCGGCGGATGGCCGACCAACTGCGCATCCAACGACTGGCGCAAATGCGTCCTCGACGACGCGCCCGCCGCCACGGCGCAGCGGGTCAGCGAAAATGGGCCTCCTGTCCGCTGACCAATGCGACACACGAGACACGAACTGGAGGAGCCGGCGAATGAAAAACATGCTGACTTTGGCGGCAATCCTGCTCGCGATCTGGGCGGGATCGGCGGCCGCACAGAGCGCGGTCGGCGGCCCGAAAAAGCCGAGCAATCTCGGCGGGCCGACCGTCCAGAAGAACCCGGTGGTTCCGGCTCCGCAGGCGAGCGCGCCAACGCCCCCACCATCGCCGCCAAAGCCATTGCCGAAGAAGTAGTGGCACGCACCGGCAATTGAATCGGCTCCCGGGATTCACGCTGATCAGTTCGATGGGACAAATATGAAAAACGCTACGCTGCTGTTTCTCATCGCTGCGGCTATCGCCGTGATGGCGTTGGACGCCAGCGCGGCGCCCCTGCACGTCACGAGGCTGTCGTCGCAACACCCCGCAGGCGCCGTCCGGGTACGGCTTGCCTGCGACCAGGACTGTCGCTGCTGGCAGACGCGCAATCACCAGCGGAGCACGCGCCGGAGGATCGACGATCAGGCGCGCCAGGACCCGAACTACTGCCCAGGCGGCGGGCATTATAACGGCCATTACCGCACTGGACCGGCCACCGGAATGAGCTTCGAGAGCCGCGTCCCGGTGCGCGCGTTCCCGTTTCCGTTTTGATCGGCGGGATCGCGCCAATGGCAACCGCCCGGCACCGTGTCAGGCCAACGCCTTGTGAAGGAAACACGCCATGAAACGTGCTGCCTTGGGCATCGTGTCGTTGACAGCAGCGCTATGCCTGGGCGCCCTGTCGAACGCCGAGGCCTCTCCCGCCAACCCGAACGACTGCACGGCCAGGGTTCTGCATGCTGAAGAGCTGCCCTACGCGCCGATGGGATACTGGCTTGTGAAAGTGACCCTCGAGGTCACCCCATCGAACGGTCCACGATTTGTAAGAACGCGGCTGGACAGTATTCCGTTGCGGAAATCGTCCCCTAGACGGGGTGACACCTACCGCCTGAGGTGCAGCTCGGTGGACGGGCTCGGTTACTGACCGTCGCGCCGGTTTCGGCCGACAATGCCCGATGCGACCCGCGAAGCCGCCTACCAGATGACGGCCGCGCAAAGCAGCGCCAGCGGAAGCGCGGCCCCCCCGATGACGACCCACCTGCGCATTTCAACCGGATCTCTCGAATACGTGAATATCTGAGCGGCGATGAACAGGCAGACCGCGGCGCCCAGGAGGGTGCGAAAGAAATCGGACGGCGTCTCGTAGGCGGACCAGATGGTTTCGTTTTGCGGGCTTGCGACGCGTGCAGTGATGACCACCACGACGATCAGAAACAGCGTCCGAAGGAAAAGACCGAGGAAACGCATATGGCGCCCTGATTCATGCTCCTCCGCAACGCTAGCACGAATCGGGGCCAAAAAGCATTCATCCGGCGAAAAGGCATCCATTCGCCCAGCGCTCGCCGGCTCCGAACAAAAATCCCGGAGCCCTGCCCCGGGATTTCTGCCTGCGTTGAAGGTGCACGGCGTCAGACCTGAGAGTGGCGCGCCATGAAATTGTCATATCCAACTTCGGCGACCTGGAACCACTGATAGCCGTTGTTGGAGAACGACGTCAGCGAGTCATAGACCTTCTTGAAATTGGCATTGCTTGCCGCGACCTCGGCGTGCAGCTCCTTGGCGGCCTTGAAGGAGGCCTCCATCACCGCAGAAGGGAACGGCCGCAGCTTGGTGCCGACCGCGAGCAGCTTCTTCAGTGCGACCGGGTTGGCCTGGTCGTAGCGCGCCATCATCCAGTTGTTGGCGAGATGGCCTGCCTGCTCGAGTACGTGCTGGTAGTATTTCGGCAGCGCGTTCCATTTGTCGAGGTTGATCATCGCCACCAGCATCGGGCCGCCTTCCCACCAGCCGGGGAAGTAATAGTTCGGCGCGACCTTGTAGAAGCCGAGCTTCTCGTCGTCGTAGGGACCGACCCACTCCGCCGCATCGATGGTGCCCTTCTCCAGCGCCGGATAGATGTCGCCGCCGGCGAGTTGCTGCGGCACCGCGCCGAGCTTCTGCATCACCCTCCCGGCAAAGCCGCCGATGCGGAATTTGAGGCCCTTGAGATCGTCGACGCTGGTGATCTCCTTGCGGAACCAACCGCCCATCTGGCAACCGGTGTTGCCGGCGAGCAGCGAGGTGACGTTGTAGCTCTTGTAGAACTCGTTGAGCAGCTCCTTGCCGCCGCCCAGCATGAACCAGGCCTGGTTGAGGCGCATGTTGGGCCCGAACGGCACCGAGGAGCCGAAGGTGAAAGTCGGGTCCTTGCCGAAATAGTAATACGGCGCGGTATGTCCCATCTCGACCGTGCCGTTCTGCACGGCGTCGAGCACCTGCAGGCCCGGCACGATCTCGCCGGCGGCAAAGGTCTGGATCTGGAACTTGTTGTCGGTGGCCTCACCGACCGCCTTCGCCATCAGCTCGGCGCCGCCGTGCAGCGTGTCGAGCGACTTCGGCCAGCTCGTGGTCAGGCGCCACTTGATCTCCGGCATCGACTGCGCGATCGCGGGAGCTGCGACCGTTGCCGCACCCGCCACGCCGAGGCCCGTGACCTTGATGAAATCTCTTCGCTTCATTTGAATTCCACCCTGTATGATTGTGTTGTCCGAGCGTCGACTGCTTGCGATCGTCGCGCCGCTTTTCTTTGCCGTCATGACCGGTAACCGATCACGCGCCGCCTTCGTGCCGAGGCTTCGGCGGCGAGCATGGAACATCCCCCCGGCGAATGCCAGACGCAAAAAACCCGGCCCCCTTGCGGGGGCCGGGCTACTTAAGTCGAAGCTTGTGGCGCGTTCTCTTCTCGCGAACGCTCGAAGCGCTCTTAGCCGCGGGTGCGCGAGCGGATCATGAAGCTGTCGAAGGTGTACTCGGCGACCTGCCACCACAGATACTGGTCGGAGCGGTACGCCTGCATGGCATCGATCGACTTCTTGAAGTCGGCGTTCTTGGCCGAGATCTCACCCCACAGCTCGTTGGTCGCCTTGAGGCAGGCCTCGAGCACCTCGTTGGTGAACGGACGCAGCTGCGTGCCGCTGGCAACCAGCCGCTTCAGCGCCGAGGGGTTCTGCATGTCGTAGCGCGCAGCCATCCAGGTGTTGGCGTTGGCGGTCGCGTTGGTCAGGATCGCCTGGTAGTTCTTGGGCAGCGCGTTCCACTTCTCGAGGTTGCAATAGGCGTGCACGGTCGGGCCGCCTTCCCAGAAGCCCGGGTAGTAGTAGTACTTGGCGACCTTCTGGAAGCCGAGCTTCTCGTCGTCATAGGGACCGACCCACTCGGCGGCGTCGATGGTGCCCTTTTCCAGCGCCGGATAGATGTCGCCGCCGGCAAGTTGCTGCGGCACCACGCCGACCTTCTGCAGCACCTGGCCGGCAATGCCGCCGATGCGGAATTTGAGGCCGGAGAGATCGGCGACCGTCTTGATCTCCTTGCGGAACCAGCCGCCCATCTGGGTGCCGGTGTTGCCGCAGGGGAAGCCGATCACGCCGAACTTCTTGAAGAACTCGTTGCCGAGCGCCTCACCTCCGCCCTGGTACCACCAGGAGTTCTGCATGCGGGCGTTGAGGCCGAACGGCACCGACGCGTAGATCGCAAAGGTCGGGTCCTTGCCGACATAGTAGTAAGACACGGTGTGGCACATCTCGACCGTGCCGTTCGACGTCGCGTCCAGCGCCTGCAGGCCGGGGACGATTTCACCCGCCGCGAACACCTGGATCTGGAACTTGTTGTCGGTCATTTCGGCGACGTACTTCGCCACCTGGTCGGCGCCGCCATAGATGGTGTCCAGCGACTTCGGGAAGCTCGAGGTCAGGCGCCACTTGATTTCAGGCGAGGACTGCGCGATCGCCGGCGCGGCAACCGCCGTCGCGGCTGCGCCGGCCGCAGAAACTTTCAAAAAATCACGACGCTTCATCGTAAGGCTTCTCCTTGAGGGGCGTTTCCCAGTGACCGCAAGCAATTCTCCGGCAGGACGGTTGCAAAGGCCCGCCGAGGCGCTCTGGGTCGGCCCTTTAACACGGAAGGCGGCCCCACGGAAACGCGACAATGGCATGACCGCACCAATTAAACGAAAGTCTGATGATGCGGAAAATCTGCCGAAAAATACGGGCCCAAGCGGCGGCGCCGACACCTTGCCGCGGCTCGCGGACCTTGCCGCCGATCGCGCGGTAAATCGCCGCGTACGGGCCGCTCGGCTGCTTTTCAACCACCGGGTTACCGGGGCAATCAGCGCCGCGTCGCCTCCCGCGATTTCTTGGCTTTATCGGCCAAATGCTTCCCGCGCCGGATCCAGCTTTGCGCGGTTGTTTTGCTGACGCCATACATCTTCGAGATCGTCGCCGCAGCTTCGCCGATGGACTCCGACTTCTTCGCAACGTTGAACGCCACCCGGGAGGCCTCTTCGCGCTTCTCCCGCGTCAGATGTTTGCGTTCTTTGTCTGCCTCGCGTGATGCTGCCATGTCGATGGTCGCCCCACGACCGTTCCCGCGGTTTCGGCTTCTTCCCTTGGCCGCCTTCAATTGATCGAAGGGTGGTATGATTCGGCCAGTCCCGCACAAACATACAGGGCGGAACCGATTCAGCAATCGCCCGCGAGCGACCGGCCTGTGAAGAAAGCCCGCCGGAGCGCCTCGGCTCGCAGAGACAACTACACGGGTTCAGGCGGCGGCGATCACGCCTTGCAGCTGCTCACGGACCTTGCTGCCGATTGCGCGGTAGATCGCCGCGTGCGGGCCGTCCGGCTCGCTCTCGACCACCGGATTGCCGGAGTCGGAGGCGGTGCGGATCGCGATGTGCAGGGGGACCTCGCCGAGGAACGGCACCCCGAGCTTCTCGGCCTCGTGGCGGGCGCCGCCATGGCCAAAGATGTCCGAGCGCGTGCCGCAATGCGGGCACTGGAAATAGCTCATGTTCTCGACGATGCCGAGCACCGGCACATTGACCTTCTTGAACATTGCAAGCCCGCGCCGCGCGTCGATCAGCGAAAGGTCCTGCGGCGTCGAGATGATGACGGCGCCCTTGAGCGGAACGTTCTGCGCCAGCGTGAGCTGCGCGTCGCCGGTGCCCGGCGGCATGTCGACGACCAGCACGTCGAGCGTGCCCCAGGCCACGTCGCGCAGCATCTGGGTGATCGCGGACATCACCATCGGCCCGCGCCAGATCATCGCGGTGTCCTCCTCGACCAGGAAGCCGATCGACATGATTGACAGGCCGAAGCGCACCAGCGGGACCATCTTCTTGTCGTCATTGAGCTGCGGCTTTTCGCGGATGCCGGTCAGCCGCGGCACCGACGGGCCGTAGATGTCGGCGTCGAGCAGCCCGACGCGCAGGCCAAGGTCGCGCAGGCCGAGCGCAAGGTTGAGCGCCGTGGTCGACTTGCCGACCCCGCCCTTGCCGGAGGCCACCGCGATGACGGCGGCGATGCCGGGGATCTCGGCCTGGCGCGCCATTGGCGATTGCGCGCCGGGCGGATGCGGATGACGGTGCGCGGACGCGGGCTGGACCCCGCCGGCCGGCCGCGGCGCGGGCGCCGCGCCGCCGCCCGCCTTGCGCTCCGCGGTCAGCGCGATCATCGCGACGCTGACGCCGGGAATGGCGCGCACGGCGTTCTCGGCCTGCGCGCGCACGCTCTCCCACGCACGGGCTTCCGCGGCATCGACGTTGATCGAGAAGAACACCTTGCCGTCGGTGACCGTGATCGCCGACAGCACATTGGCGTTGATCAAGGGGACGCCGCGCGGCGACATCACCTTGGCAAGGCAATCGAGAACCTGTTGCTGCGTCACGCTCACCGCGCATCTCCTGGCTTTTTAGCGGGGCGTGATCTCCGCGCAATCGCGTCGCGTTTGTCGCGCCGGAAAACCTCATTCCCGGATCACGCCCAGGAGACCTCCCATAGAGCGTTGCAGCGCAAAAGGCTACCGCGCTCCGACGTCGTCCCGCCGCTCGGCCGGGGCTGCCGAACCGCCTTCCTTGGCGGCCTCGTAGTTCAGCTCGATCATGACCCCGTTGGGATCGTTCACGAAGATCTGCCAGAGATCGCCGCCGGGAACCTGGCGCGAGTCGAACTCCATGCCCTTGGACCGAAGCCGCTGCCGCATCCCGTCGAAGCCCTGGCTGGCAAAGGCGACGTGGTGGACGACGCCCGAGTCCGGCTTTTGTGCCTCATCGGTCGCGGAAATATCGACCAGATGCACGACCGCCTTGCCCTCGCTGTACATCCACGCACCGGGGAACGCGAAGTTCGGCCGCGCACCCTTTTCCAGGCCCAGAATGTCCTCGTAGAACCGCACCGTGGCGGAGAGATTCCGGGTCCGGATATTGAAATGATCGAGCACACCGACGCTCATGCCCATGCGATACACTCCCTTTTTTGTGAGCTTCTTAGGTAGCCCGATCCTAGCACAAAACCGGGGTCTGCCATCCAACGAAGCCGTTGCCCTCCGCTGCGCAGGGGGTATGGTGCGGCTCCTTCCATGGACGGAATGCCCTGCCCGCCGCGACGTTTTCCGGCGGTCCCAAGGGGCGATCACCACGGCAAATCACAAGGTATCAGACATGGCTAAAGTCGCTTTCCTCGGTCTCGGCGTAATGGGCTTCCCGATGGCGGGACACCTCGTGAAAAAGGGCGGCCATGAGGTCACCGTTTACAACCGGACCGCGGCGAAGGCGAAGGAATGGGCCGACAAGTTCGGCGGCAAGACCGCGCCGACCCCGAAGGCCGCCGCCGAAGGTCAGGACTTCGTGATGTGCTGCGTCGGCAACGACAACGACCTGCGCTCGGTCACGATCGGCCCCGACGGCGCTTTTGCCGGGATCAGGAAGGGCGCGACCTTCGTCGATCACACCACCGCTTCCGCCGAGGTCGCCCGCGAACTCGACGCCGCCGCCACCAAGGCCGGCTTCAAGTTCGTCGACGCGCCGGTGTCGGGCGGCCAGGCCGGCGCCGAGAACGGCGTGCTGACCGTGATGTGCGGCGGCACTGAGGACGCCTATGCGGGCGCGGAGCCGATCATCACCGGCGCCTATGCGCGGATGTGCAAGCTGCTCGGACCGGCAGGCGCCGGCCAGCTCACCAAGATGGTCAACCAGATCTGCATCGCAGGCCTGGTTCAGGGCCTGTCCGAGGGTATCCACTTCGCCAAGAAGAGTGGCCTCGACGTCGCCGCCGTGATCGAAACCATCTCCAAGGGCGCAGCGCAGTCCTGGCAGATGGAAAACCGCTACAAGACCATGAACGAAGGCAAGTACGATTTCGGCTTCGCCGTCGAATGGATGCGCAAGGACCTCTCGATCGCGCTGGCGGAAGCCCGCCGCAACGGCGCCACCCTGCCCGCCACCGCGCTGGTCGACCAGTTCTATGCCGAGGTCGAGAAGATGGGCGGCAAGCGCTGGGATACGTCGAGCCTGCTGGCCCGTTTGCAGCGCTGAGATCCGGCACGGAGCGAACAGTACGGGCGCGGCTCAGCCGCGCCCTTTTTGCAGGCGATCGAACACCCTTGCGCAAGGCCGTCGGCGGTTCGCCGGGCGCGCCCGCCAAAAGTTAATTTAACTCCCGGTTAACGAGTTTCTTTAGCTTCTTAAGTCATCGCTTAATGATTTGGCGTCACAGATAGACAATGCAAAAGGCCCGCGCGGTTCGCTGGCAGGATTTGTGTTGTTTATGAGTAATCCCGCAGAAAAGCCTGAAGTTGTAGCGCTTCCGGCAGGACCTCAGGTAGCGGCGCCGGTGAACAGCCGGCGTGTCGCTGCGCAGCGGGTGCGCGAGGCACGGGATCGGTTAACGTCAACCAGTGGAACCCGCCCGGCGTTCGACGCCGAACTGCTTCGCCAATACGCCCAGACCCGGATCTCGGCGTCCTACGTCGTGATGCTGCTCGTGGTGGCGACCGGCGTGCTGTTCGGCCTCTGGATGAAGCCAATCGTGGCCGGCGCCTGGACGGTCGGCATCCTCTGTGTCCATCTCCTGATCATCCGCAGCTGCTCCCGCTTCCTCGCCGAGCCGACCTCGGTCGCGGTGACGCGCAAATGGCGGACCCGCTTCGTGCTGCTCGACCTGCTCTACGGCCTGTGCTGGACTGCGATCCTGATCCACCCCGCCGGGCGCGATCTCGCTTCCAACACGCTGATGATGTTCCTGATGCTGCTGGTGATCGCGGTCTCCAGCATGCTGGCGGCGAGCCTGCCGATCGCAGCACTCGCGGCGACCGTTCCGGTGACGGTCGGGATCGCGCTCGACCTCGTGCTCAACGGCGCATTCGACAATTACGTGCTGGCGCTGCTTGCGCTTGCTGCCGAGGGCTATTTCGCGCTGCTGGCGCACCGCCTGCATTCGACCACGCTGGCGACGCTGGAAGCCCGCGCTGAAAAGGACGCGCTGATCGGCGAACTGGAGCAGGCCAAGGCGATCTCCGACGAGGCGCGGCACCGTGCCGAGTCCGCCAACGTCGCCAAGTCACGCTTCCTGGCCCAGATGAGCCACGAGCTGCGCACGCCGCTGAATGCCATCCTGGGCTTCTCCGAGGTGATGAAGAGCGAGATCTTTGGCGCGCACGCCGTGCCGGTCTATAAGGAATATTCCGCCGACATCCATAATTCCGGCGTACACCTGCTCAATCTCATCAACGAGATCTTGGACCTGTCGCGCATCGAGGCCGGCCGCTACGAGCTGAACGAAGAGGCCGTGGCGCTGGTGCATGTCGTCGCCGACTGCCACCATTTGCTGAAGCTGCGCGCCTCCAGCCGCGGCATCACCATCCACGAAGTGTTCGAGCATGGCATGCCGAGGATCTGGGGCGACGAGCGCGCCATCCGCCAGGTCGTGCTCAATCTGCTCTCCAACTCGATCAAGTTCACGCCGCAGGGCGGCGAAATCTGGCTGAAGGTCGGCTGGACCGCGTCGGGCGGGCAATATCTGAGCGTCAAGGACACCGGAAGCGGCATCGCCGAGGACGAGATCCCGGTCGTGCTCGCCTCGTTCGGCCAGGGCTCCAACTCGATCAAGTCGGCGGAACAGGGTGCGGGCCTTGGTCTGCCGATCGCAAAAAGCCTGATCGACATGCATGGCGGCACCTTCACGCTGAAATCGAAGCTGCGCATCGGCACCGAAGTGATCGTGACCCTGCCGCCGGAGCGGGTGATGAGCGCGCTGGCGCCGATGGCGGAAGAATCGCCGCCGATGCAGCCGGAGCCCGCCGAGCCCACGATGGGCGCCGACCGGAAACGTGTGCGCCGCAAGTCGATCATGAGTGCCGGCACCGGATTGTAGAGCATGTCGCGGACAAACGTGACGCGGGTTTCAAGGTCAACAAACGGAAGGCGCTCGCGCCGGGACCATGCTCGCGACAAAAAGCCGGGGCGTGATGCAGCATCGCGCGCCGCTCGGCTTGCACTGGCGGCCGAAACGGTTCAACAGTTGAAGAATGAGCTCAGAAACGCCGTGTATCGCAGTCTGCATGATGGACCCCAAGACGAAGCTCTGCTTCGGTTGTGGCCGCACGCTTCCGGAGATCGCGCGCTGGCACAAGATGGACCGCACCGAGCGGCTGTCCGTCATGGCGAATTTGCCGGCGCGCATGGCCGAAGCTGGGCTCGAGCGCATGGAGCCGCGCCCGAAGCGCGCCTAGCCACCGCCGCGACCGGAGGCGCACTGTGACCCGCATCCTCCTTGTCATCCTGCTCTTGATGGCAACCGCCGGCGCCGTCGTCGCCTATGGCGATCCCGATCAGATCGCGCGCGCGAGGGAGAACCTGACCCAGATCTTCGGCCGTAGCATCGTCGCGTCGGCCTCAACACCCTCCTCTGCCCCTGCGGTGCAGATCGCGCGCAGCCAAGGCGGCGAGTTCGCGTTCCGCGCCAAGATCAACGGCGTCAGCGCGCCGATGGTGATCGACACCGGCGCGACCTCGGTCGTGCTGACCTGGGAAACCGCCAAGGCGATCGGGCTGCCGACCGACATGCTGGAATACAACGTCGACCTGGAAACCGCCGGCGGTCACACCAAGGCGGCGCGGCTGACGCTCGATCGTCTCGCGGTCGGCAAGCTGGTCGAGAAATCGGTGCCGGCGCTGGTGGTGCAGCGGGGGCAGATGAAAACCAATCTGCTCGGCATGAGCTTTCTCGACCGGCTCGAAAGCTGGGGCGTGCGCGCCGACACGCTGTCGCTGACCGGCTACCCCGACGTCACCGGAAGCATCACCTCAAGCCGCCACCGGCGCCCGCGCACCGTCGTCGACTAGCGCTATCTATCGTCGTCGTGGATCGACGACGGATGTCGGCACAGCGGCGTGACCTTAATCTCCATGAACGGAAACAGCGGCAGGCTGGACAGGATGTCGTGCAACTCCTGCGCACCCGATACGTCGAAGATGCTGACATTGGCGTAGCGTCCGGCCACCCGCCAAAGATGACGCCAGGCCCCCGTGCGCTGCAGCTCCATGGCGCGAACGCGTTCCGCCTGCTTCAGCGCGTCGATCTTCTCGGCCGCAATGTCATGTGGAATGCGGACATCCATTTCGACGTGGAACAACATGGCGATGAACTCTCTCTGCAAGGATGGAGCCGCCGCGTGGTCGCGGCGGCTCCAGCTAACCGTCTACCAGATCGTCAGCCTTGCACCAGACCGCGGCTGACGAGGTTGATATCATCGGGATTGACGAGATCCTTCGCCGTCCAACCCGAGACATCGTAGTCGCTCATGCAATTGCGCACGAAATCCTGCATGGCGCCGAGATCGCCGGTCGCGCTCGCGGCCATCAACGTTTCGACGCGCAGGTTCTCGTAATTGCCCGCATAGTTGCGCTCGTAGAGCTCGTGACGGCCACCGAACTCGGAGCCGACCGCGTCCCACAGCAGCTTGAGCAGCTTGATCCGGTCGATCGCCGCATAGCCGTTGGAGCCGCGCACGAAGCGGTCGAGATAGGGCCGGATCGCCTCGCTCTCGAGGTCGGCCGAGCTCGACGGCAGATAGATCAGGCCGCTCGCGACATGGCGTTCGATCAATTCCTTGATCCGCGGATAGGCCATCGGCGCAAACACGCGATAGGCCAGCCCGTAATTCAAATTGGGCAGATTGTAGCCCTCGGTGCCCTGCCAGGCGATGGGCGACTTCACCATCGCATCGGCAATGCCGTGGAACAGATTGCGCCAGGCGATCACCTCGCCGACCGCGGTTTGCACGCCGCGGAAATCCTTCGAGCCGGTTGCCTCCACCGCCATCGAGAACAGGCCGGCGATGAAGTCGAGCTTGACGGCAAGCCGGGTCACGCCGTGCAGCGTGAAGCGCGGGATGAAACCCGACGCCGGGAAGAACTGGTTGATCTTGTCGACGTCGCCATAGATGAAGACGTTCTCCCAGGGCACCAGCACCTTGTCGAACACGAGGATGGAGTCGTTCTCGTCGAAGCGGCTCGACAGCGGATAGTCGAACGGCGAGCCGGTCGCGGCCGCGGTGAATTCGTAGGACGAGCGGGCGATCAACTTGATGCCCTTGGCATCCATCGGCGCTGTGAAGATCAGCGCGAACGACTTGTCCTTGATCGGGATGCCGTAATGGGCAATGAAATTGTAGTGCGTAAGCGCCGATCCGGTCGCGACCACCTTCGCACCTGACACGATCAGGCCCGCGTCGGTCTCCTTCTCGACATGCATGAAGACGTCGCGCACCTCTTCGATGGCGCGGTCGCGATCGATCGGCGGATTGACGATGGCGTGATTCCAGAAGTCGAGCCGCTCCTGGGTCCGCGCGTACCACTTCTTTGCGTTGCCGGCATATTCGCCGTAGAAGCCCGAGTTCGCGCCCAGCGTGCCAAGGAACGCGGCCTTGTAATCAGGCGAACGCCCCATCCAGCCATACGCGACCTTCTGCAATTCGGCGATCGCATCGCGGCCCTTCACAAGGTCGTCGGCCGTTTTCGAGCCGAGGAAAAACGGATGGGTGATCTGTCCCGAGCCGGTATCGGTGAGAACGCCGATCTGATCCTTCTTCTCGTGAAAACGATCGTACCAGCGCGCCACCATCCGCGCCGAATTGCGGAACGCGGGATGCTGGGTGACGTTCTTGACGCGCTCGCCGTAGATGTAGATTTCCCGGCCGTCCTGGATGCTGTCCAGGAATTCCGCGCCGGAATAGACGCTGGTCGTCGCCGCAGGCGCGTCGGCCCGCAGGGCTGCTGTCGTAGTCATGGCTTCTCCTCCGCTAGTGTCGCTCGACCGGCGGACGTCGCCGCACCGATCCGGACCATCCCGTCACGCTCTTGGTCGGCGTGACATCGGAGGAAAAGCTACGCGCTCAACCTGAGCCGGCGAAAGGTATCACACCATACCGCGCGGACCGCCGCGGCTCGGGCTATGACAAGATGGCACGGACCGGGCGGCGATGATCGTTCGGCCGCCGCAGCTGACGCAGCAATCGCGCAGCATGGCAAAGGGAGCGAACCATGGGCAAAGGTTTAGCCAAGGGTTTTGACAGCACCGCTGTCGCTTTCCATCGCGATGGGGAATTGGCCCTCACGGCGAGCGTCGTGACCATCGGCGCGTTTGACGGCGTCCACCGCGGCCATCAGGAACTGCTGCGGCAGACCATTGCGGCAGCGCAACGCCGCGGCGTTCCTGCCGTGGTCTACACTTTCGATCCGCCGCCGAAGGTGTATTTCGGCCAGGCCGAGGCGCTGATCTCGCTCGACGAAAAGCTCGAGCGCATCGCAACATTCGCGCCTGACCATGTCATCGTCGCGGACTTCAACCAGATCTATGTCAGCCGCACCGCGGCCGACTTTCTCGCCGAGTTGCAGCTTCTGCACCCTCGCGAAGTGATCGTCGGAGAGGATTTCCGCTTCGGGTCCTGCAAGGGCGGCACCGCGCAGCTGCTGCGGCAGCACTTCAACACGCGCATCCTGCCGCCGGTGCGCTGCGGCAATGGCGAGATCGTCTCCAGCAGCCGGATCCGCTCGCTGCGGCAATCCGGTCTTGCCGCCGCAGCGTCAGCGCTGGAAAACTGGCGAGACATCGTGACTGCGTCACCGGCCAATCGATCAAGCCTGGCCCAACTCGAGGTCATCAGCCAATGACCGCCATCGATCCGCGCGAGCTGCGCAACGCCTGCGGCCAGTTCGGCACCGGCGTCACCATCATCACGACGCATTGCGAGGGACGCGACCACGGCATGACGGCGAATGCGTTCATGTCGGTCTCGCTCGATCCGCCGCTGGTCGCGATCTCGATCGCGAAAAGCGCGAGGATGCTTTGCAACATCCAGACCACCGGCCGCTTTGCAGTCAGCGTGCTGGCCGAAGGTATGGAAGATCTTGCCTGGCACTTCGCGGGCAGGCCCAAGCTCGACCTCTGCGACGTTTTCGAGCGGCGCAATGAGCTGCCGATCATCGCCAACGCGGCGGCGTACTTCGTGACCGATCTCGCCGACGAGATCATCGCCGGGGACCATACCATCTTCCTCGGCCACGTCCGCGAGATGTCGCTGCAGCCGAGCAAGCGACCGCTGCTGTTCTTCCGCGGCCGCTTCGGCAGCCTCGCCGACCCGCACCCTGCGCCCGCGATGCTGGAGAACGCCGCCTACGAATTCGTCTGGTGAAGCCAGCGCCGAGATTCCCGAAACCGGGGATGCAAGTTTGATCAAAACTGCAAGAAAAGGAGGAAACGACCATGCTGAACGTCAACAAGGACACCATCACCGACCACGTGATCGCCGCGCTCTCACCGGACATCCCGGATCGCAACCGTCAGATCATGACCAGCCTGATCCGTCACATGCACGCCTTCTGCAAGGAGGTCGACCTGACCTTCGCCGAATGGTTTGCCGCCTGCGAATTCCTGCGTCGTGCCGGCGATATCTCGGACGAGAAGCGCAACGAGTTCATCCTGATCGCTGACATTCTCGGCGTCGAGGTGCTGGTCGACATGCTCGACCACCGGGTGACGGACGGCGAAAGCGAGTCCACTGTGCTCGGGCCGTTCTACCGGGAAAACCCGCCGGTGCTGCCGAAGGGCGCCTCCATCATCAAGAAGACGTTCGACAATGCGCAGACCGTGAAGGTCAGCGGGCGGATCAGCGACACCGCGGGACGGGCGATCGAGGGCGTCACCATCGACGTCTGGGAAGACGCGCCGAACGGGCTCTATGATCTGCAAGACCCCGAGCAGCCGGCCTATAATCTGCGCGGCCGGTTCACGACCGATACCAACGGCGAATATGCCTTCGTGGCGCTCCGCCCGAGCCCTACCCGATCCCCTATGACGGCGCCGGCGGCGAGCTGCTGAAGTACATGGGCCATCATCCCTGGCGCCCGGGCCACATCCACTTCATGCTCTCCAAGGACGGCTATCAGTCGCTGATTTCGCAGATCTACGATTCCGAAACCAAATATCTCGACAACGACTCGGTGTTCGCCGTGAAGCAGAGCCTGATCGGCACGTTCGCGAAGGCGCCGGCCGGCGCCGACACCGATCTCGTGCTCGCCTTCGACTTCAAGCTCAAGAAGGCGGCGGTCGAGCGGCTCGTCGCTGCCGAGTAATCCGTAGCAAGCCCGCCAGACTTCGAAAGCCCGGCGGGCTCAACTTGAACTGACCTGTGAGGACTTATGAGCCGTGCCGTGATCGAAATCGCCGAGCCCGTGGAGCAAGTGCAGCCACTCGCGAAGGACACTGCGATCCGCAGTATCCGCGCCACCATCGTGGAAGCGCCGACCCGCCGGCGACACAAGCTGTCGAACACGGAAGTCACCCATCAGGGCTATGTGCTGGTGCGCGTGCTGCTCGACAACGGCGTGAAGGGGATCGGCGAAGCCTCGACGCTCGGCGGACCGCGCTGGGCCGAAGAGAGCGTGGAATCGATCAAGGCCGCGGTCACCAACTACCTGGCGCCGGCGCTGCTCGGGCAGCCCGCCCTCGCCTTCGAGGCCAACGCCTTGCGCATGAGCAAGGCCGCCACCCGCAATTTCGCGGCCAAGGGCGCGATCGAATCCGCTTTGCTCGATGCTGCCGGCAAGACGCTCGGCCTTCCCGCCAGCGCACTGCTCGGCGGCGCCGTGCGCCAGCGCATGGAGGTGATCTGGGCGCTGGCCTCGGGCGACAGCGGCCAGGAGCTCGAGGAAGCAAGAGAGAAGCTGCAGCGCCGCGAGCACCGCCAATTCAAGATCAAGTTCGGCTTCAACCGGCCACAGGCCGATCTGAAGCGGCTGCAGGCGTTGCGCGCCGGCCTCGGCGACGAGGTGCGTCTGATCGTCGATGTCAACCAGGGCTGGACCGAGGCCGAGTGCATCCGCTTCATGCCCGCGCTGGAGGAGCTGGACGTCGCGCTGGTCGAACAGCCGGTGTCGGCGCTGCAGCTGGAAAGCATGGCGCGTGTCGCGGCACGCACCTCGATCCCGTTGCTGGTCGACGAAGCGGCGTTCACCAAGGAGGAAATCGCCCGCGTCGCCACGATGGGCTGCGGCAGCGTCTATTCGCTGAAGCTTGTGAAGAGCGGCGGCCTGTTTGAGATGAAACGTGCCGCCGCGGTTGCAGGCGCGCATGGCCTCGAACTCTACGGCGGCTGCCTGCTGGAGAGCGGCGTCGGTGCCGCCGCGCATCTCGCCGCCTTCGCCACCCTGCCCAGGCTCGAATGGGGCACCGAGCATTTCGGTCCGCGAATTCTCGTGGAGGATCTGGTCGTCACCCCGATCAAGTTCGACGAGTTCGAGATCTGCGTCCCTGATGGCCCCGGTCTCGGCGTCGAGATCGACGAGGACAAGATCCGTGCCTTCGCTCGCAAGGACTAATCAGATGGCGTTGTCCCTGCGGACAATTGACAATCCGGGGACCCACGCCCAGTCTTCGCACCGAAACCATCGTCTCGAACGCGCGCTGATGACCACGCCGCAGCAAACCCGGCTAGCCCTTCCCGCAGCTTCCCCGGAAGCCCGCGGACAAACGTTCGACTGACCGTGACCGATCGCGACGACGTCATGGACCTCAGGCGACTGGTCTATTTCGTCGCCGTCGCCGAGGAACTGCATTTCGGCCGCGCCGCATCGCGGCTTGCGATCGCGCAGCCGCCGTTGAGCCGGCAGATCGCACAACTGGAGAGCGATCTCGGCGTCATGCTGATCGACCGCAGCCGTAGCCAGATCCGGCTGACCCAGGCCGGCAGCGTCCTGCTCGAGCGTGCGCGCGACGTGCTGGAGCGGCTCGACCGCACCCACCGCGAGATCAAGCGGATCGGAGAAGGCTTTTCGGGGCACCTGCGCGTCGCCTTCGTCGGATCGGCGACCTATGGCGTGCTGCCCAACGTGATCAAGGCATTTCGTTCGGCCTATCCCGATGTCGAGCTCGCGCTGTCGGCGATGAACAACGCCGAGCAGAAGCGCGCGGTGATCCAGCGCGAGATCGATATCGCCGTCGCGCGGCCCTCGCTCGAAGACGAGGAATTGAAGTCGGAGCCGTTGCTGCAGGAGCCGTTGATCCTCGCACTATCAGACACCTCGCCGCTGCTCGAACTGCAGGTCACACGGCTGGCGGCGTTGAAGGCCGAGACGTTCGTGCTCTACCCGCGCAAGCCGCGCCCGAGCTTCGCCGACCACATCCTCAACATCTGCCTCGAAGAAGGCTTCATTCCGAAATCGCAGGTGCTGGCGCAGGATTATCAGACCGCGATCAGCCTGGTGTCGGTTGGCGTCGGCATCGCGCTGGTACCGAAATCAGTCTCGCAGGCGGAACGCCCCGGCGTCGCCTACCGCGCCTATGAGGGGCACAATCCCGGCACCGCGCTGTCGCTGAACTACCGGCGCGACAACCGGATGCCGCACCTCTTCAACTTCCTGAAGGTCGCACAGGACGTCGTGCGACGTCAGCGCAAGCCGTAGTCCGTCCCGTCAGGCCGCCACCGCCGTGCGTGCGCGATCGTCGACCAGCGCGATCGCATCGCACAGCACGTTGACATCAGCGCCCGGCCGAACGCCGTTCTCCGCGAGATGCCTGCGGAACGCACGCGCGCCGGGGACGCCATGAAAGGCGCCGACGAAGTGGCGCGTGATCGAATGCAACCGCGTGCCTTCGGCCAGTTGCCGCTCGATATAGGGCAGCATCGCTGCGAACACGTCCTTCATCGTCGCGTGCGGCGACGTTTCACCGAACAGATCCGAGTCGACGGTAAGCAGCCGCCACGGCTCCTGATACGCCGCCCGCCCCAGCATCACGCCATCGACACGCGCCAGATGCTGCTTCGCTTCGGCGAGGCTCGTGATGCCGCCATTGATGATGATGGGCACATCCGGCAGCGCCATCTTGAGACGATAGACGCGATCGTAGTCGAGCGGCGGGATGTCGCGGTTCTCCTTCGGCGACAATCCCTTCAGCCAGGCCTTGCGCGCATGCACGACCAGCGCATCGGCGCCGGCGGCAATCACGCCGTGGGCCAGCGTATCGAGCGCGATTTCCGGATCCTGGTCGTCGATGCCGATCCGGCACTTCACCGTGACAGGCACCTTTACCGCGCGCTTCATCGCCGCAACGCCTTCGGCGACCAGCGCGGGCTCGGCCATCAGGCAGGCGCCGAAGCGGCCGTTCTGCACCCGATCAGAGGGACAGCCGACATTGAGGTTGATCTCGTCATAGCCGAAATCCTCGCTGATCTGCGCGGCTGTCGCGAGATCGCGCGGATCGGAACCGCCGAGCTGCAGCGCCACCGGATGCTCGCTGGCATCGAAGCCGAGCAGCCGCGCCCGGTCGCCGTGGATCACGGCGCCTGTGGTCAGCATCTCGGTATAAAGCCGCGCCCGCCGCGACATCAGGCGATGGAAGACGCGGCAATGCCGGTCCGTCCAATCCATCATGGGTGCCACGGAAAATATGCGATCTAACATACTGTTTTCTTTAAGCTTTATAAACTCTGTCGGTCCAATCGACTTTGGTGCGACGGACAATCTGAAGCGTTAGAGCTAAAGCATTTTCCTTTCTTTTCAACGGCTTGATCTGATCACTCAATCATTTTCGCTTTTTTTGACCATGCCAGGTACTGCACGGCAGTACCAAAATTGCCCGTGCAGTACCGCTCCTCGACAAGGTGTTTTGGCTACGACCAACTACGCCAACTCGTCGAATTTGAATTGGGAATAGCACTGCGGTAACGTAGATGCCTGACTGGTCAGCGATCCGCGCGGGACCTATGTGGGTTCGTTCGGCGCAGTGGCCCGATCAGAAAACAGATCACGCGTACCCAACATCTCGTAACCTATCGCCTGATAGCCAACACGGCGTTTCGCAGCCATGCGGGCCAGGACCGGCACTCTCATGTCGGCGTAATCATAAATCATCACCTTGCGCTTGACGTCGTTGAGACGATGCAACCGGCCGGCATACTGAGCAAGGGTACCTTTCCAAGCAATTGGCATGGTAAGAAACAGGGTGTCGAGGCGGGAATCATCGAAACCTTCGCCGAGATAACGTCCGGTCGCGACAATGACGCGTTCCTCGGCTTGGGGAATTGCTGCGAGCCGCGTGGCGATTTCTCGGCGCTGTTTTTCGCTTTGCCCACCGCGCAATATGACGACATGCTTTGCAAAACGCTCAAGACGCTTTGCGATGATCTCCAGATGGGCGGTACGCTCGGTTATCACGACGGGCGAACGGCCAGCTTCCAGCGCATTCAAGACGTCATCAAATATGAGCTCGTTGCGTGCTTCATCGGCGATCAATTCCTTGAAAACGTCCTGGATAGAGGCGACCGTGTCCGATGCCGCTTGAAGCTGGAAGTTGGTGTCCCTGATCCGCACCACGTGATCGAATGGGCGTTTGGCTGCCTCGGATCGCGCATCCACGCGATGGCGGACGGGACCACATTGCATAACGATGATCGGGTGATGTCCGTCTTTTCGCGTAACCGTCGCTGACAGGCCGAGGACATAGCGGGCCTTGCTGCGGCGCGCGACCAGCTCGAAGCTTACAGCCGACAGATGGTGGCATTCGTCGACGACGAGATGCCCATAATTACCGACGATATCATCGACTTCGCCCTTGCGAACCAGGCTCTGGATCAAGGCGACGTCGACCTGACCTTTCGGTTTGCGGCGGCCGCCGCCGATCATGCCGATCGCGTCGCGCGGCATATTTGAGAACGCGGAGAGCCTCTCGATCCATTGATCCATGAGCTGACGGCGATGAACGAGGACTAATGTATTCCGCCCGCGTTCGGCCATCATCCGGATGGCTAAGATCGTCTTTCCGAACGCCGTCGTTGCCGCAACCACGCCGGTATCATGCGGTAACAAGGCCCTGATGGCGGTTTCTTGATCGGAGCGCAATACACCAGTGAAGGCAAATGGGATCGCCGCACCGGGAACACGGCAATCTTCGATTGTCACTGTAACTCCTAATGACGCAAGCAGATCTAGTACAGCGTCGAAGCACCCGCGAGGCAGCGCAATGTGATGGCTGGTCAACTCCGCGCAAGAGATGATCCGAGGCTTATCATGCGTCGATCGGCGCATTGCTTGTGCGGCATAGAATTCGGGATTCTGGAATGCCGCAAGGCGAATCAGGCGCGCGATCAGCGACGGTGGCAGTGCGTGACGCGGAAGGTAGATCTGGTCCGCTTGTACGACAGTGATCACACCCGGCAATGGCTCGCGTATCGCTGGTGGCGTCTGTCGTCGCGACGGCAGGGCTAGCCACGGTTCTTCGTCTTCGTCGGCGAGAGGAATACGCACGCCCAGAATTTTTCCAGCTGCACTTGCTTCCTCGACCAGATGCTCCACCTTCGCTCGCGGCACAGATGCAATCGCGGACAGGAAGGCCCACTGATCCGGATACGGTGAGCAAGAATCGTCGATGAACTCGCTGTTGCCAGAACTTCGCGCGAGCCCCTGAAGAGGCAAGGCAATCAAGTTACCGAAGCCACCCGCTGGCGTGAAATCCTGACTCGGAAAAAACCGATCGTAGGATCCGAATCCGATATCGGGGACGCGTTCCATCGTGTCGGTGATCAGGAAGGCCCCGAGACGGCGCGCCAATACCGCCGAGACCGGCTGGTCGAAAAAGATCCAGGCGTGAGCACCGTTTCCGGATCGGGACCGCTCAATGGCAACAGGTATTCCATGACGCTCGCAGGAGTCCCTGAACGCAAAGGCATCCCTTCGCCAATCCCCTTCGTCGAAATCCGCGGCCAGGAACGAACAGGCGTTGTCCGCAAGCATCGGATAGACGCCCATCACAAACGGGGCACCGTTCGGGTCGGTCCCGCGTAGATGGCGTTCGATTGCCACGTCATCGACGGGCACGAATGCCTGATTTGGACATGCTGAACATTTGACTCTCGGTTTTTCGCAAGTCCCACGGCGCCATTCGTTCGCGCAGGCGGGCGCGTAGCCGCTTCGCCCCGTCGTACGGTTCTCCCAACGAATAGGGTAGACATCTGAGCGGCCACGGAAGAGCCGGCGAAACAGGGCAAGCTTCTTTTCGATTGGCGAATTCCGGTCCGTGGGCTCGCCAGCGCTTCCCGAAGGGACCTCCTTGATAGGCTCGGTCTCCTCACTCTGCATCAATCGTAGGGCGTTGATCTCAGCCACGACATCCGCACGCTCGCGCTCCAGCGCGGTAAGCCGTGCCATGAGTTCAGCGATTCTGGCGTCTGTCTGCTTCATTGCCAAGACTGTCGCGCGCCAATGTTTATTCTGCCCGACAATACCAATCCTGAAGGAGCGATTTGACTCAAAGTTCGCTAGCCACTCGCCGGTTTCACAGCACTCGGAAAGGAGTTGCCAACTCATACAAAATTTTGTATATGAGTTTTAATGATTGATATCAAGCCGGTCGAGTTCCGAGGCAGCGCACTCGACGATTTGCGTGCGTTTCCACAAGCGGCTCGGCGTGAGGCGGGACATCAACTTGACCAAGTCCAGCATGGGCGCGAGCCCGACGATTGGAAGCCCATGAATACGGTTGGCCGAGGGGTGCGGGAAATTCGGATTCGCGATGCCGCGGGAGCATTCAGAGTGCTGTATGTGGCGAAGTTCAACGAGGCCGTTTACGTGCTGCATTGCTTCCAGAAGAAGACGCAGAAAACGAGCAAGGCGGATCTGAACCTAGGGGCGCAGCGTTACCGGGATTTGTTAAAGGAGCTAGGTCAATGAGCAAGAAGCGCTTCGCTAACGTGTGGGACGCAATTGAGGATACGCCTGCGCAGGCTGAGAACATGAAGCTCCGTTCCGCGTTGATCATGGCTTTGAAGGATCACATCGCCAGGACGGGGCTGAGCCAATCGGAAGCCGCCAAGCTGCTTGGTGTTACCCAGCCGCGCATCTCTGACCTCATGCGCGGTAAGATCGAATTGTTTGGCCTCGATACCTTGGTCAATATGATCGGAGCTGCCGGCCTGCATGTTGAAATGCGTATCTCGGACGCAGCCTAGTCAAAACGCCACTTGTCGATGGCGGGGGTACAGCATTTGGTACTGCACGGCTGATCGCAATCTCGTTTAAGTGCTGATCGCGCTTCACTTTTCGCGATATCTCGGTCCAATCCATCATCGGGGCAACGGTAAAACGATGCGACAACGTACTGATGTTATTTCGCTTTATCATCGCGCCTGAGATAGCGGACTTTTGAGCCGACACAACTGCAAATTCAGCCGTCCCGCATTTTACTTTGATTTCAGATGCTTACAGATGATCGCGAGCAGCCGACGATCCGCCAGCCCGTGCAGCGTCTCGCGGGCGCGCGAGGCCATTGGGTATCGTCGGCCCGCCGGAGAAGATCGCTGACAACATCGGACCTGGTTCGAGAGCGGCGCGGCCGACGGCTTCAACGTCATCCCGCCCTGGCTGCCTGGCGGCTTCGATCTCTTCGACGAGCAGGTCGTGCCGATCCTGCGCAGGCAGCGATGCTCGCTCTTTATTTTAAACATGAAATATCTACGCCCGCCAGGGAACGCTGCAGCGCTCGTCGGAAAACCGCGGAGGTCGCCTTCCGGCAGGCCCGGCACCGCAAAATTCCATGCACCGCAGGGCCGATCCGCGGCCCCTGAACGAGCCTTGAATTTACTTTTGGCACGAACTATCTTGCGGACGACATCGAGGCCGTCACCTTCAACGGGCCCGGATGCCCCAGGAGATTTGATTTGGCAGTCGCGAAGGCGTCCCCGCCTGTTTCGCCCAAGAACGGGGGTGATCAGGAGGCCGAGTACAGGGCTCAGACACGGCTTTGGCTTCGGCTGCTCGCCTGCACAACCCTGATCGAGGGCGAGCTGCGGCGCCGGTTCCGCGAGGAATACGATTTCACGATGCCGCGCTTCGACGTGCTGGCCCAGCTTGACCGTGAGCCGAGCGGATTGGTGCTGGGAGAGCTGCCGAAGCGGCTGATGGTCTCTGCCGGAAATCTTACGCCGATCGTCGATCGGCTGGTCGAGGACGGCTTCATCACCCGCACGCCTTCAAACCTGGATCGACGGGTGCAGATCGTTTGCATGACCGTCGAAGGCCGGAAAGCCTTCAGGCGCATGGCCAAGAGCCACGGCTCATGGCTGGCCGAACTGCTGGCGGGATTCCCCGCTGACCGGCTCGATGGGTTGACCCGCGAGCTCGACGAGCTCAAGGGCACCGTCAGGGACGAGATGCAGAAGCCGTAAGCTGCCGCTGCAACTGGCGCCGCAGCCGAACGCCCTCCGACACCATCCCGCCGCTCAATCAGGGCAACAGCTTGTACTTTCCGTCCTCGATCTGAACCAGGATCCGTGAGCGCGCATCGACGCCGTGCCGATCCGCCAGCGTGTAGGAGTAGACGCCCTGTGTCCCCGCCAGCTCCTTGGTGGTGAACAGCGCCTGGCGAAGCGCGATGCGGAATTCCGGCGAGCCCGGCTTGGCGCCGGTCGCCATCGCGCGCTTGGCCGCATCGACGAACACCAGCCAGCCGTCGAAGGAATAGGACGAGAACGAGTCGGTCGGCGGCTCACCGTTTGCCTTCTCGAAGGCGGCGCGGAAATCCAGTGCAACCTTCTGGATCGGATTGCTGGCCGGAAGCTGCTCGGCCGCGGTCACCGGCCCGGTCGGACAGATGATTCCGTTGGCGGCCTTGCCGGCGAGCCGCAGGAAGTCGGCGCTGATCAGCCCGTGGTTGCCGTAGAGCGGTCCCTTGTATCCGCGTTCGGACAGAGCGATCACCGGCAGCGCACCCGGCGTTCCCGTGCCGCCGAGCATGATGGCGTCGGGCCGCGCCGCCAACGCGCGCAGCACCTGGGCGGTCACCGACGAATCCGACCGGGCGTATCGCTCGTTGGCGATGACCTTGATGTCGGCCGCCTTGGCGCTTTGCGACAGCGAGTCGTACATGAGGTCGCCGAAGGCGTCCGAGAAGCCGATGAACGCGACGGTCTTCAACCCCCGCGCCTTCATGTGATCGACGATGCCCTGGACGAGAAGCGGCGTCGGTTGCGGCGTCTGCACGACCCAGGGCCCGCCATCGCCTGATGGTACCGGTGCGATCGGCGACACCGCGATCATCGGAATCTTCATCTCGATCGCGGCCGTCGCCATCGCCAGCGTCTGCGGCGCGCCCGACGTGCCGATCAGGATGTCGACCTTCTCCTGTTCGACGAGCTTGCGCGCGTTGCGCGCCGACGCCGTCGGATCGGAGGCGTCGTCGAGCTGGATGACGCGGAGCTTCTCGCCGCCGACTTCGCCGACATAGGCCTCGCCGGCCGCGATCCCCTTTGCATTGGGAATCCCGATCGACGACACCGGCCCGCTGAGGCCGGTGACGAATCCGACGAGGATGTCGGCCTGCCCGGCCTGCGGAACGGCGACCAGCAACGCGGCCGAGGCCAGCACGGTCTTCATCGAGATCATGGCACCTGTCCTTCTTGATTTGCGTTTCTTCTGTCGGGCAAGCGCCATCCGCTCGCTTCAGTTCACCGAAACCAACGCGATCACGCGCAGCGGGCTGCCGGAGCCGTTCTGGATCTTCAGGGGCGAAGCCACGATGACGGCGCCGGTGGCAGGTAGCTGATCGAGGTTGCAAAGACACTGAAGGCCATAGCGGCCGGCGCCGTGCAGGAAGTGATGCGCCGGATAAGGCGGCTCGAAATGGCCGGCCTGCCCCGCGTCGGTGCCGATCGTTTCGGTGCCGAAGCCGATGATGCCGCGCTCCTCGACCAGCCATTTCATGACGGCCGGGTTCGGGCCCGGCGTGTGCGCGCCGTCCTCCCTGAGGTTCGCGTAGTCGCGCCAGCCCTTCTTCGACCAGTCGGTGCGCAGCAGGACCCAATGCCGCTCGGGAATCCGTCCGTGCTTCGCCTCCCAGGCTTCGACGAGCGGCACCGTGAGCAGGAAATCCGGATCCTGCGCCGCGCCCGCCGAGCAATCGATGACGCAGGCCGGCGCGATCATGTCCTTGGCGGGCATCGTGTCGACGGAATTGTTCGGCAGGTCCTTGCCGGTGAACCAGTGGATCGGCGCGTCGAAATGCGTGCCGGTATGCTCGCCGAACGTCACATTGTTCCAGTACCAGGCCGGACCGCGACCGTCATAGCGCGATATCTCCTGGATCCGAACCGGAGCCGCCTGGCCAAACTCCGGCGGCAGCACGATGACCGGGAAATCCGGACTAAGCGTGAAGGTCAGATCGACGACGCGCACCGCGCCGGACGAAACCGCACCAGCCAGCTCCAGGAGATTCTTGCCTTGCATTGTGACGTCCTCCCGTTTTGGTGAGATCCTGATTTTATCTGTCGAGCTCGCGCTCGAGCGCTTTCGGATTGGCGGCAAGACGCTGCCTGATTTCCTCGGCGACGTCCCCGACATAGACCTCCTCGAGCCCGCCCCTGAGCCCGGACACGATCGCCTGCGCGACAGCGCGCGGCGCCACCTTGGGCGGCGGCACGGTCTGGAACCATTCGGTATCGACCGGCCCCGTGAACAGGTTCATCACCTTGACGCCGCCGGGCCTGAGCTCGGCGCGAAGACAATGCGACAGCGACAGGCTGGCGGCTTGCGACGCCGAGTAGGCGCCGAAAGCGGGCCAGTTCGCCAGCGCGTAGACCGACAGGATATTGACCCAGGCGGCGCTGCTGTTGATGCCATCGGCGCCGCGCATCCGCATCGCGGGACCGAAGGCCTGCGCAAGGTTGATGAAGCCGAGATAGGCCTGGTCGATCTCGTCCCGCGCGATACCAGTGCCCCTGCGGTCGAGCAGACCGCCGGGCCGCACATATTCCGTCGTGTTGACGAGGATATCGACCTTGCCGCCGATGTCAGCCGCGAGGTCAGTCGCCGACTTTTCGTCGGCCGCGTCGAGCGTCACGATCTCGATCCCCGCCTGTCCGCGCAACAGCTGCTCGCCGGCAAAAGGCCGCCACGGTTCGGAAACGCCGACGAACACCGTCTTCGCGCCCGCGGCCTTCAACGCCGCAGCAGCCTCCTGGCCGATCAAGCTGCGGCCGTTGGTCACGAGCACACGGCGGAATTTCGGATCGGCCGTCATTTCCCGCCATTGCCGGTCGTCTGCCATGTTGGGAGTCTCCCTCTCGGGTCGGGCAAAGGCCACCGCCTGACCGCTCTTGTCGAGCTGAAACGACATCAGGACGGGCGCGCCCTCGATGCAGTCGGCATGCAGATGCGCCACCATCGTCGGACCGCAGTCCATCCTGACGAGACCGATGCGCCAGGGCGCCCGCTCGCGGAAATAAACGTCGCTTGGCACCCGCGCCGTGGTTTCGGCCAGCAGCGCGCCGCGGCGCGGCGCATCGACGAAGGTCAGACCGGCCGACAGGCAGGCCGGGCATGCCTCTCGCGCCGGATAGGCGAAAGCGCCGCAGGCCTCGCAGCGTTGTAGCATGAAGCGTCCTTCGGCGGCGGCGCGCGTGAAGCCGTGCGATGTTCGGCTGCGCGGCCGCGGCGGCGACGCGGGAAGCCGTGTCCGCAGCAGCGGGTTCTTGCGCCGGGGTGGCTCAATCGGATCGATCATCGCGCAGGCCCTGCAAAGATCGCGGCACCGGAGGCCAGGCCGCGGTCATAGTTGATCATACCGAAGCCGGACGCCAGACCGAGCTTTGCATCCTTGACCTGCGTCGGACCGGCTTCTCCCAGGACCTGCCGCAAGCCTTCGACCAGCCCGAGATAGGCGCCGGCGGCGCCGGCCTGCCCTGCGGAGAGCTGACCGCCCGAGGTGTTGTGCGGGAAGTCGCCGCCAATCGTCAGATCGTGCTGACGCACGAAGGCCGCGCCCTCACCCTTGTTGCAGAAGCCGAGATCCTCGAACTGCATCATCGTGATGACCGGATAGTCATCATAGGTCTGCACGACATCGAGATCGTCAGGCCTCACGCCGGCCATTGCGTAGAGCTCGCCGATATCCATTGCCCAGCCGCCGCGCACCTGCATCGGATCGTCGGCGAAGGCGTTGTGCCGTTCGATGGTCGACAGCAATCGCGCAGCCGGCAAGCCAAGCGATGCCGCAGTCTCGTCCCGCATCACAAGGAAGGCCTCGGCCCCGGCGCACGGCATCACGCAATCGAACAGATGAATGGGATCGGAAATCGAACGCGCTGCCAGATACTGCTCGATCGTCAATGGCGTCTTCATCAGTGCATGCGGGTTGCGCAGCGCATTGGCACGCTGGGCGACCGCGATCCCGCCGACATCTTCGCGCGTGACGCCATACGTCCGCATGTAGTTGCGCGCGATCAACGCGAAGCTCGCATTGGCGCCGCCTGCACCATAGGGATAGACCGCGTCCTGGTTGAAGCGCGAAAAATTCTCGAGCGTCAGGCGGAAGGAATCGACGTGGTTGGTATCGCCGGCCACGCAGGCCACGATATCGGCATCGCGTGACTGCACCGCGCGTGCTGCCTTTCGTACCGCCGCGATGGCGCTGGCGCCGCCGAGGGGGATCGTGTCCAGCCATCTGACGCACAGCCCGAAATGCTGGGTCAGGCCAATCCCGCTGTCAGTCCCCATGGTGAAGCTGGAAACGCACAGGCCGTCGATGTCGGAGGCCTTGATGCCGGCCTTCGCGACCAGCGCGCTCAGCGCGCGGCCGATCCACCATTGCGCGCTCTCGATGGAATAGCGCGCATAGGGGATCGTGACGGGAGCCGCCATCACGATGCCGTCATACGGTGTGCGCAGCGAATTTTTCACCAGCCGCCTGCCTTGCCTGCCGCCTCAGATCACCGTCAGCTTCACGTCGATATTGCCACGAGTAGCATTCGAATAGGGGCACCGCTCGTGCGCGCCCGCGACGATCTCCTCCGCCACCGCCTTCTCGACGCCGGGCAGGCTGACCTTCAGTTCGACCGCGAGCGCATAACCGACAGGGACCGGTCCCATGGCAACCTTCGCAATGACGGATGGCTCGGCAGAGGGTGCGATCTTCTCGGTGCGCGCCACGAGCTTGACCGCGCCAAGAAAGCACGCGGCATAGCCGGCCGCAAAGAGCTGCTCCGGGTTGGTCCCCTCGCCACCGGGTCCGCCCAGCGATTTCGGCACGGACAGCAACACCGACAGCAGGCCGTCAGCACTTGCGGCCTTGCCGTCGCGGCCCCCCGTCGCGGTCACCTCGGTCTCGTAGAGGATCTTCTCGGGTCTCATCATCGCTCGTTCTCCAAAACTGGTCGGCTCTTCGCGCTAGCGCTTGTTTCGCGCGAGCATCGCCCGGAAATCGTCGCGGGCGAGCGCGCTGGCGCGCTTGAAGCTCGGCCCGCGGCTCGGCTCGGTGCCATTGAGCTTCCTGAGCTGCACCCACATCTCGGCGCTCTTCAATGCCACCGCTGCGCAGTTCACGACCGGCGCGTGGCCGACCTTCAGGCCATGCTCACGCCCGATCAAGAGGCCCGGCAGCACGCCGGCGGGGATCACCACGTCGGCTCCGCGCTCCACCAGCGGACGGGCGCAAGCCAGAAAATCCTCGATCATCCGGGCATGGGCCGCCTGATCGCCGGCGAACGCATGTGCGAAATCCTCCGGCTTGCAACCGAGGCCGGTCACGTGGACGACGCGATCACCTAGTCCGTAACGTTCGGCCTGCTCGTAGTGCCAGACCTCGAAGACAGGATCGAGCGTCACGAGGCCGAGGCGCCGGCCGAGCTGCGAGGCCGCCAGCAACGTCGCCTCGCCGGTGCCGATCACGGGAATGTCGAGCGTCGAGCGGAGCTCGTAAAGTCCGGGATCCTGGAAGTGGCCCATCACGAAGGCGTCGAACCCGCTCTCTTCCGCCGCGATGCCGTTGTCGATCGCCTGAACCGCGCAGCGCAACTCGGCGAGCCGGCCGAACTCCCGATCCGGCGGCGAAATGCCCTCGACCTGAACCGTCGTGCCGGGCGCTGCGATGTTGTTGAGATACTCCGACAGCCGCGCCATATAGGGCGCGTTCACGCTCGCATCGACGAAACTCTGCCAGTAGATGCGCATCGCCCTTCTCCTCGAACGGTGACAGGAGCATCGGCCGTCGGCCTGCCGACGGAGATATTTCAACCATAAACTAATTGACGCGTCAAATGCGCGCGGCGGAGCCTGCCAAGCGGCCGCTCCATCGCAGCCAGGAGGCCCGTTTTTCGGGACAAAGAAATGAAGGAAAATGGCGCGCGCGCACGAAATTGTATGCAACAACATTTTTTTCTGACAGCCCCGTGACACGTGTTGACGGCGCCACGGAGAATACTTTAGGCTTTAAGTAATCGACCACCGGCCGCTGCCGGTGGCCATGACGATGATGTTGCAGGGCACCGATTTTGAGAAACTCAATCGCGTGGACTAGCGTCGGGCCGCAATGGCCGGCAGCAGCATCGCCGGCCGCACAGCGCGGCGGCGGCATTCAACTTCTTTCGCTTCGACAGGTGACCGCCGGTTGCCGCCGACCTGGCCGCGGTTCGAGCGGCACGCCTCGCCATGGCCGCTGACGCCCCGGCCCAGCGAAACTTCCCCTCGCCGCGCCCGGCGTCTGGCGCTGCAGCAATGCCTTCAATCGGTTCGTTCGCGGCTCGGGCTCCTGCCCGGCTTCCAGACATTCGTACCAGCATCAACGGAGGACAACGCAAATGCGGCAGAAGACTCTGGGGTTACTCGCACTTGTCGCCGGCGTCTTCGCGGCAACGGCGGCGCAGGCCGACATCACAATCGGCTTCGTCACCTCGCTGAGCGGCAACGGCGCGTCGATCGGCATCCCCTATGGGCGCGGCATCAATGCCGCCTATGAATACAAGAAGACGATCAACGGCGAGACCATCCGCCTGATCCAGCTCGACGACGGCTCCGATCCGTCGGCCGCGACGCGCAATGCGCGCAAGCTCGTCGAGGAGGAGAAGGTCGACCTCATCATCGGCACCGCGACGACGCCCTCGACCATTGCCATGGCGGCCGTCGCCAGCGAATTGAAAGTGCCGATGATCGCGATCTCGCCGCTCGGCAAGCTTCCGGGCTCGCCGGAGCAATGGGTCGTCGCGGTGCCGCAGCCGGCTTCGCTGCTGGTCAAGATCGTCGCGGACCGGATGAAGCGCGACGGCATGAAGAACATCGGCTATATCGGCTTCTCCGATGCCTGGGGTGACCTCGTCTATAACGGGGCCAAGGCCGCCGAGCCGACCGACGACATCAAGGTGCAGACCAACGAGCGCTATGCCCGCACCGATACCTCGGTGACCGCGCAGATACTCAAGGTCATGGCCGCGCGTCCCGACGGGGTGCTGATCGGCGGCTCCGGCACGCAGGGCGCGCTGCCCCTCATCACGCTCTCCGAGCGCGGTTTCAAGGGCAATACCTACGGCACCGTGGCGCTGGTCAATCCGGACTTCGTCACCGTGGGCGGCAAGGCCGCCGAGGGCATTCAGGTGTCCGCCGGCCCCGTGATCGTGGCCGAGCAGCTTCCGGACGAGCACTTTGCCAAGAAGATCGCGCTCGACTTCCGCGCAGTCTATCAGAAGACCCACAACATTCCGACCACCGACGGGTTCTCGGCCTACTCCTTCGATGCCTGGCTGATCTTTGCCAACGCCGCCGAGCGGGCGCTGAAGACCGCGAAGCCCGGCACGGCGGAATTCCGCACCGCGCTGCGAGATGCCATCCTCAGCACCAAGGAACTGCCCGGCGTGCATGCCGTCTACAACTTCAAGCCCGGCGCGGTGACCGGCGTCGACGAGCGCTCGCTGGTCGTGGTCCGCCTGACCGGCGGCGCCTGGAAGTACGCGCCATAGACCGAAGACGGCAGGCGATCAGAACGGGGGAACGGCGTCTCAATGACGAGCGATATCGCGGCCATCCTTGCGATCGACGGGATCGCCACCGGTGCGGTCTACGCGCTGGTGGCGATCGGAACCGTGCTCATCTTCACGGTGACGCGGGTCATCTTCATTCCGTTCGGCGACATCGCCGCCTTCACCGCGCTAACGCTTGCGGCGCTCGATGCCAAGCGCTTTCCGGGGACCGGCGCGCTGGTCGTGGTGCTCGCATGCCTTGCGACCCTGATCGAGATCATCTCGCTCATTCGCAGCGGCGATATCCGCCTGCTGCCGCGCGCGCTGCTGTTCTATCTCGCCATTCCCTTGGCAGTTGTCGGCATCGCCTGGCTCACCATGCGGATGGACCCGCCGCTCGCCGTGCGGCTCGTGCTCGCGCTGATGCTGATCACGCCAATCGCCCCGCTCCTTGACCGGATCGTATTCCGTCCGATCGCCGATGGCACCGTGCTGCTGCTGCTGACGGTCTCCGTGGCGCTGCATTTCGCGCTGGTCGGTCTCGGCCTGCTGTTCTTCGGCCCTGAGGGGGTCCGGACCGAGCCGCTGACGTCGTTCTCGACGGAGTTCGCGGGCGTGCTGATTTCGGGCCAGACCATGCTGATCGTGATCGCCGCGCTGGCCTTCAGCGGCCTGCTCTATCTGTTCTTCGACTTCACGCTGGTCGGCAAATCGCTGCGCGCAACGGCGGTGAACCGCACCGGCTCGCGGCTGATGGGAATCCGGCCGGCACGCGCCGGCACCATCGCCTATCTCTTGGGCTCGCTGATGGCCGGCGTATCCGGCATCCTGATCGCGCCGGTCAATACCGTGTTCTACGATTCCGGCTTCCTGATCGGCCTCAAGGCGTTCGTCGGCGCCATCGTCGGCGGCATGACGAGCTATCCCGGTGCCGCGATCGGCGCGGTCGGGGTCGGCATCCTCGAAAGCTTCGCATCATTCCAGAGCAGCGCGCTCAAAGACGTCATCGTGTTCTCGCTGCTGATCCCGATCCTGATCTGGCGATCCCTCGCCTCGCTGCATTCCGAGGAGGAGATCGAGGAATGACGCGCCTTCACGTTCAGCTCGCCGCGGCAGCAGCGCTCGCATGCCTCGCACTCGCACCCGTCGTCCTGAGCCCGTTCAGCATCACGCTGATGAACTATATCGGAATCTATTCGCTCGTCGCCATCGGTCTTGCGCTGCTCACCGGCGTCGGCGGCATCGTGTCGTTCGGACAGGCCGCGTTCGTCGGCATCGCGGCCTATGCGACGGCGTGGGTCTCGGCCCTCAACGGGCAATCGCCCTGGCTCGGCCTGCTGTTCGGGGTGGTGCTGACCTGCGGTGTCGCAGTCATCCTCGGCGTCGTCACCTTGCGCCTGCAGGGCCATTTCCTCTCGCTCTCGACCGTCGCATGGGGCCTTGCGATCGGCTTCCTGTTCGGCAATGTCGACGGGCTCGGCCGCTTCAACGGCATCTCGTCGATCCCGCCGATCAGCCTCGGCTCCTTCGCGCTCGTCTCAAGCGGGCAAATCTATTACCTGATCTGGGGCATCGTCGCCCTGGTGCTCCTGCTCGGCTACAATCTGCTGGACTCGCGGCTCGGCCGCGCCATGCGGGCGCTGCGCGGCGGCAATACGCTGGTCGAGAGCCTCGGCATCAACGCCTTCCGGATCAAGCTCGTGACGTTCGTGATCGCGGCCTTCCTGGCCTCGCTCTCCGGCTGGCTTTACGCGCATATGAGCCGCTTCATCAGCCCTGGTCCGTTCGATGCCAGCATGGGCATCGAATATCTGATGATGACGATGGTCGGCGGCGCCGGCAGCCTGCTCGGCGGTGTAGTTGGTGCCGCCATCGTGACCCTGCTCAAGAACAGCGTGCAGGATTATCTGCCGCTGATCGCCAAGGGTGCGTCAGGGCAGCTCGAGATCGTCGCCTTCTCGGCGCTGTTCATCCTGTTCCTGCAATGGGCGCGGCAGGGCATCGTTCCCTCGATCGCACGCTACCTGCCGAAGATCCGGCGCGAGCGGCCAAAGCCGGCGCCGCCGCTGCCGCGCCGGCCGCAGCCGACGCCGGGCGAACTGCTTCTGAAGGTCGATGGCGCCGAGCGCCGGTTCGGCGGTCTCGTTGCGGTCAACAATGTCAGCTTCGAGGTGAAGTCGGGCGAAATCCTCGCCGTCATCGGCCCGAACGGTGCCGGCAAGAGCACGATGTTCAACTGCCTGACCGGCGCGCTGCGGGTCAGCAAGGGCGAAATCGTCTTCGCGGGACGCTCGATCGTGCGCGATCCGCAATCCCGCATCGCCAAGGCCGGCGTCGCCAGGACCTTCCAGCATGTCAAGCTGCGGCCGCGCATGAGCCTGCTGGAGAACGTCATGCTCGGCACCTATGGCCGAACCAGCAGCGGCCTGTTCGCCGGCGCCTTTCGTCTCAATCAACGCGAGGAAGCCAGCGCCCGCCACGAGGCGCTGATGCAGCTCGAGCGCGTCGGGCTCGGCGACAAGCCGTTCGAGCTCGCGGGCAATCTTCCGCTCGGCAACCAGCGCATCCTGGAGATCGCGCGCGCGCTCGCCGCCGATCCCGCGCTGCTGGTGCTGGACGAGCCGGCGGCCGGCCTGCGCCGCCAGGAAAAGCTGCGACTGGCGGAGCTGCTCCGCTCGCTGCGGGCGGATCACCTGACCATCCTGATCGTCGAGCACGACATGGAGTTCGTGATGTCGCTGGTCGACCGCATCGTGGTGCTCGACTTCGGCTCCAAGCTCTGCGAGGGCGTGCCGAGCGCGATCCGCAGCGACGAGCGGGTGCAAGAGGCCTATCTCGGAGGCGTCGCGTGAGCCAGATGTTGTCCATGACCGACGTCACCGTCTGCTACGACAATGTCGAGGCCGTTCGCAACGTCTCGCTGTCGGTCGACGAGGGGCAGATCGTCACCGTGATCGGCCCGAACGGCGCCGGCAAGACCACACTGCTGATGGCCGCCATCGGCCTGCTCGCATCGCGCGGCAGCATGGTATTCCGTGGCAACGACATCCGGAAAATGTCGGTCGAGGACCGCGTCGAGCGCAGGCTCTGCCTGGTTCCGGAGAAGCGCGAGCTGTTCTCCGACATGTCGGTTGCCGATAACCTTCTGCTCGGTTCCTACAGCCTCCGCGACCGCTCCGGCGTCCAGAGGACGCTGGACGAGGTCTATGATCGCTTTCCCCGGCTGAGGGAGCGGCAACGCCAGGCCGCCGGCACACTCTCCGGCGGCGAGCGCCAGATGCTGGCGCTGGGGCGCGCGCTGATGGCAAAGCCCGCGCTGCTGATGCTCGATGAACCCAGTCTCGGCCTCGCGCCGCTGATCGTGCGCGAGATCTTTCGCACCATCGCCTCGCTCCGCGACCTCGGCGTGTCCATCCTGCTGGTCGAGCAGAACGCCCGCGCCGCGCTCGAGACGGCCGATTACGGCTACGTGCTGGAGACCGGCGAGGTCGTCCAATCAGGCCCCGCCAAGGACCTCATCCACGATCCCCGGCTGATCACCGCTTATCTCGGCGGGCACTGACGCCAAAATATCGAAAACAACCCCATGCAAAGCAGCCCGCGGGGGCCGAGCGCGAATTCGTTTTTTACGAAATCACCTTGACACGTCGGGCAAATCAGGGGTGTACTGCCATCATCGCAGCGCAAGTCCGCTATCCGACCAGACGCGGTCGGTGGTTTGCGAGCGGGCTCTCGGCCTGCACGACGCGCAGCCATTCGCGGAAGCTGACGATTTCGGGACAGTCTGCGCTGCCTTCGGGCGCAATCAGCCAATCACCCAAACCGGATCCCTCATTGAGCCGGTCGCAGCGATGGCCCGGATGGTGGCCAAGGCCGCGGGCTATCAGCAGGTCGACCTTGCCCTCGGCCAACTCGTGCAAGCCGGCGGGCTGCAGCACCTGCAAACCGATTTCGAGATGCGCGCTGCGAAACTCCGCCAATTTGAGGCGGCGCAGGTCGAAGCTGCCATGGACGCCCAATTGCAACAGCACCGCACCTGCCGGCTTCAATTGCGCGGTCGCGTCCGCGATATGGCGAAAGCTTCGGAGACCCCGGGCAGATAGGCCTGACCGGCCGCGGTCAGGATCAGCTGCTTATGCAGCCGCTCGAACAACTGCACGCCGAGGCGCGCCTCCAGCGCTTTCACCTGCTGCCCCACGGCGGCAGGCGTCACGTGCAGCTCGTGCGCGGCCAGTTTGAAGCTGAGGTGCCGCGCGGCGGCCTCGAAGGCCCGGAGCGCGTTGAGAGGTGGCAGGGCGTAGGTCATTGCGCGGGAGTTTGACACCGACAGGCCGTGGCCTTGCAATAGATTTTCTTGCGCTGAACCGCAGCAAACATGCTTTGCGCCGCGGCGACGCCGCCGGATACGGTCTGCCCGCAATCCGGAGACGCCCGATGCCGCCAGCTCACATCGTCAGCCACAATCCCGCAACGGTCCACCCTCCCGCCGGCGGCTACTGCATGGGACTTGAATTGACGCAGCATCGCCGCCTGCTCTTCATCAGCGGCCAGGTGCCTGAGAGATCCGACGGCACCGTGCCCGAGGGTTTTGAGGCCCAATGCGAGCAGGCCTGGCGCAACGTCATGGAGGTGCTCGCCGCCGCAGGCCTTCGCGTCGAGCATCTGGTCAAGGTCACCACGTTCCTGACCGATCGGGATCAGGTCGCGCCCAACCGTACCATTCGCCGCAAGATGCTCGGCGGGCATCAGCCCGCGCTGACGGTCATGATCGCCGAGACCGTCGACAGCAAATGGTTGCTGGAGATCGAGGCGATCGCCGCCGAATGAAACCAGTTTCCCCGACGTCACAACGATCCAACAGTGTCAGGTGTCCAATGACTGAGACCATCCATCCGTTTTACGAATCGCATCGCGGCGCAATGGACGCCGCCATGCGCCACCGCCTCGACCTTGCCGAAGCGATGTTGCGCGAGCGCGCGCATCTCGCCGATATCGATCGAGTTCGGCAGGAGGTGATGGACGAATTCCAGATCGTGCTCACCCAAATGCCCTATGTCGGAGGCGCCGCAAGTCGCATGAGCGATTTCTTCATGCGCCTCACCGGCTTCATGGCCATCAGCCGGGTGCTCCGGCGGCACGGCGTGCCGGTTTCCATGATCGGCGAAATCGAACGGGAAACCTACAAGGCGCAATTGCTCACCGAGCCCGAGGCGCAACGTCTTGCCTCAGGGCGTCAATTCATGTCGCCCGAGAATCAGGCTTTGCTGCGCGAACAGGCGGCTGAAAGCGCTACAGACAGTCATCAGAACGAGTTTCCGGAAGACTTCGTCTACGATTTCGTCGACCGGGCCCGGGTGACAGGTTTGAATTCGGCATCAACTACAAGGCCTGCGGCTTTTGCAAATTCGCGGCTCGCCATGGAGACAAGGAAATCCTGCCGAACATTTGCGGGCTTGATTTCGACACCTATGCGACGCGAGGCATCCACCTGGAAAGAACGCAAACATTGGCTGGCGGCGCGAGCCATTGCAATTTCCGATTCTCGCGACTTCGCCCCCGTCACCATGTTGGCTAATGCTCTGAATTGCCTTCCGCTTCCGGCGGAGCAGCGGACGTGACCGGACTCGCTGCCGGCTCGCCCCAGTCGCGAATGACCCTGGCTGTGTGAAAACGCCGTGCTGCTGTTAAGATTCCCTAGTGATTCTTTTGGGGGAATCGATGAGGCGCTTCGTTGAAGAGGCGGATCGTGGGCAGTGGACGCTATTGCCCGAATGCCTCGATGATTTCATTGACGAGAGCAACCCAGTTCGCGTGATCGACGCGTTTGTCGATGCGTTGAATTTGGCCGAGGTGGGCTTTGAGGGCGTGACCCCAGCCGCAACAGGCCGGCCATCGTACCATCCGTCGGTTCTCCTGAAGCTTTACATCTATGGCTATCTGAACCGGGTGCAGTCGAGCCGGCGGCTGGAGCGAGAAGCCGGACGCAACGTCGAGCTGATGTGGCTGTTGGGTCGGCTCGCTCCTGATCACAAGACGATCGCGGACTTCCGCAAGGACAACGGCCTGGCGCTTCGAAAGGTCTGTGCGCGTTTTGTGGAACTCTGCCGTGAGATGGGCCTTCTCGCGACGGCGAGCGTTGCCATCGATGGCAGCAAGTTCAAGGCGGTGAACAATCGGGACAGGAACTTCACAAAGGCGAAGGTGCAACGGCGGCGTGCTCAGCTTGAGGAGAGTGTCGCACGCTACCTGAGCCAACTTGATACGGCGGACCGGCAGGAGCCGACGGAGGCGCTGGCGACGAAGGTGACACGGCTGACAGAGAAGTTGGCGAAGCTGAAGGAAGAAATGGGCAAGCTTGCCGTCTACGAGAGGCAAATGCTTGCTTCGCCTGACCAGCAAATCTCGCTGACCGATCCCGACAGCCGTTCGATGGCGACGAGTGGCCGCGGTTCTGGCGTTGTCGGCTACAACGTGCAGGTCGCCGTCGACACCGAGCACCATCTGATTGTGACGCACGAGGTGACGAACAGCGGCTCAGATCGGGCACAACTTGCCAATATGGCCAAGCAGGCGAAGGCTGTTCTAAAGACTGAGACGCTCGAAGCCGTAGCCGATCGCGGCTACTTCAACAGCCCAGAGATCCTCGCCTGCCACGAAGCAGGCATCACGGTAACGCTGCCCAAACCTCTGACATCGGGTGCTAAGGCGGATGGCCGCTTCGGCAAGCAGGACTTTGCCTATTTGCCAGAGGAGGACGCCTATCGCTGTCCGGCCGACGAGCGGCTGTCATATCGCTATACAAATGAAGAAGACGGCAAGATGCTGCGGCGCTACTGGACCACAGCCTGTCAAAGCTGTTCGCTCAAGTCCCAATGCACGCCAGGGTCAGAGCGGCGGATTACACGATGGGAGCACGAGCATCTGCTCGAGGCTGTGCAGCAGCGCCTCGACGCGCACCCGGAAGCGATGCGCCAGCGTCGAGAGACGGTCGAGCATCCGTTCGGCACCATGAAGGCCCGCATGAGGGCGACACACTTCCTGACCAAAACGCTTCCAAAAGTAGCCGCCGAGATGGCACTCTCGGTCCTCGCCTATAATCTGACACGGGTCATGAACATCGTCGGGACCAAGACATTGGTCGCCGCGATCGCGGCCTGAGCCACACTCCGTCCCGGCCCTCCGGATCGTGTCCCGCCGAAGCCGTTTTTACACGGCCAAGACCCAAAGCGGACGTCTCATGGGCGGGATTTCAGATTTCCGATGGTAACGCTCTCGCCAATCTCGAAGCTCATCAGATCCTCGCCGATAACAAGTGGCCCCGCATAGGTCTCACGCGTTGCCGTGATCAACTCGTCTATGGTCGGCGCCGCCACGGTGTCGCTCGCGAGCATGACGAGGTGGGTCAAGGCGGCCATTCTTGGCCGTGCCTGCGCAAACATCCGTCCGGCTTCTTGCGGCGAGGTGTGATGGTTGACGATACGCTGGATGTGGGCTTGGCCCAGCAGCTCCGGGGGCGCCATCGCGACCTCGTGCACAAGGAGATCGGCGCCCGCGCCATGGCGCAGCACGTTGGCATTGTAGCGCGTGTCGCCGGAAATCACTGCGACGCGACCTTGATACTCGACCCGATAGCCGTAGGCCGGCTTGATCGCTTCGCCATGGTCGACCGTGAATGCAAGGACGCGCAAGTCGCCGGTCTGATGGATGACGCCGTCCTCGTCAAACTCTTTCACCGTGATCGCGACATGCTCGCGTTCGAGCTTTTCGTCCTCGACGCGAATCTCGATGTCGTGCGCATAGGCTGATTCGAGATGATGCATCAGTTTTGCAGTTCCGACCGGGCCGATCACGTTGAATGGCCGCCGGCGATTGCCGAAATACGAGCTCAGCCAGCCGGTCAGCCAGAGGTCGGGAATACCAACCGTGTGGTCGGAATGAAAATGCGTGAGCAACAGCGCATCGATCCGGCCGATGGGAACGCCGAGTTGAAATAGCCGCACGGCGGCGCCGCGGCCAGCATCGATCAGCACAGTGTGATCGCCGGCCTCGATCAGCGTGCTAGGACCGAAACGATCGGGACGGGGGATCGGTGTCCCCGTCCCGAGCAATGTCACCCGAAAATCCGATGGCATTACTACTGGACCTTGATGCCGGCGTCGGCGACGACCTTGTGCCAGTGCGCGACCTGATCGCCGACCAGGCGGCCGAACTGGTCGGGCGTACCGCCCGCCGGCTCGGCGCCGATCTTCGCCATGGCCTCACGCACTGATGGCTTCTGAAGGGCCTTGTTGATCGCAGCATTGAGCCGCGTGACCGTATCTTTCGGCGTACCATGTTTGACCGCGAAACCGGTCCAGTCCTCGACCACCAGTGAAGGATAGCCGGCTTCGACGATGGTCGGCACGTCGGGTAGGATCGGCACGCGCTTCGGGCCAGTAACCGCTAACGCCCGCAGCTTGCCGGTCTTGATGAGGTCGACGACTGGTAACATGGTGATGAACATGAAGGCGTTGGTGCCGTTCAGCAGATCGCCAATCGCCTGCGGGAATTGCGCATAGGGAACGTGCTGGGCGCGCGCGCCGGTCTGAAGCTTGAACTGCTCGCCGATCAAATGCGCAGGCGTGCCGAAGCCGCCGGACGAGAACGTCAGCTTATCGGGTTGGCTCTTCAGCAGCACAACCAGCTCCGCAACCGTGTTGGCCGGCACCGACGGATTCACCACGAGGACATTGTAGGAGACGCTCGCCTTAATGATGGGGTCGAAATCCCTGTCCAGGTCGAATGAGATGTTCGGCACCAGCGATGGCGCCGCCACCGATGGTACCGACATTGCATAAAGGCTGTTGCCGTCCGCCGGCTGGGTAAGGACATCGGTCGCCGCAATGGTGGTGACGCCGCCGGGCCGGTTCTCGACGATCACGCGCCAGCCTTCCGTCTCCGTCAATTCCTTGGAGATGATGCGGCTGACGATATCGGGCGGCGTGCTGGCCGAGAACGGCGCCACGAACCGAACCGTCCCCGACGGGAACGAAGGCTGCGCCGAAGTCGGGAGACTCAGGGCCGCAAGCATGGCCAAGATCGTAACGAACAGTGAAGCAGCGCGGAACAACGGGTGTGATCTCATGGAAGTCTCCATCAAGCGATGAAAATTGATTCCAATTCCGAGTCGCAACCTGCAAGCACGTTATCTTTGGTCGTGCCGGCGTCCTTTGCCAGAAAAATCGACGTGCGTTCCACATTGTGGAACATTACATTCCACATTGTGGAACGGAGTGATTAATACGATGGCGGGTCCAAAGGTCATCAAGGGCCTGGAGCGAGGCCTCCATGTCTTGCAGGCGTTACAGATGCAGCCGGATTCGTCGCTGCATGAGCTTTACGTCTATACCGGCATTTCCAAACCCAGCCTTCTTCGCATCCTTCACACGTTGGCGCGGTCCGGCGTGGTCACCCGGCGGCTCGCCGACGGGCGTTACCGCATCGGAGCGACGCTCTCGCGTACCCCCTCGCGCCGCGAACATCGCGACCGGATCGCGGAAGCCGCGGCCCCGATCTTGGAACGGCTGTGCCAGCGCGTGTCGTGGCCGTCCGACCTGATGGTGCCGGCAGGCGACCATATGGAAATCCGTGAGACGAGCCGTGCGCGAAGCCCAATCCTGTTGCAAGAGGAGAGGATAGGTCTACAGGTGAACTGGCTGTTGACGGGGGTCGGCAGGGCTTATCTGGCTTATTGTCCTGCAAAAGAGCGACAGCACATCATCGAGACGCTGCAAACTTCGAGCAAAGCGGAGGACCGTCTGGCGAGAGAGCCAGCGCGTCTGAATGCGATACTCGCGGACGTCCGGGCGCGTGGCTACGCGACCCGCGATTCCACCCATGTCGGCGGCTGGTATGGTAAGCCTCCGCATGCGGACGGACTGCTCGCAATCGCCGTTCCCCTCCGAGACGGTGCGCGCGTTCTGGGCTCGATCAACATTGTTTGGCTTAAGACCGCCTTTTCGGTGGAAGCCTTCGCGGCCCGCCACCTCGGTGAACTTCAGGATGCGGCGGCGGAGATCGTCAGTGCGACCCGAACTCGGAGAAAGCGCTAATGTCTGCTTGTGGGCCCTCTTGAGACATGCCGGACGGCCGTGACGAAGTCCGCTTCCGAATGAAGACAGGAAGTGCCGACCCGCCGGTGCGAGGTCTAAAACGACTGTGTCAGATATCTTGCCGTCTATCCCGGTCGTTGGTCGACAATTCAGAACAGCCGAAAAATCAATGGAAGCAGGATGGCTGTGAGTACGCCATTTAGGCCCATCCCGAGCCCGGAAAAGGCACCGGCGACCTCGTTGATCTGGAGGGCCCGCGCGGTTCCGATTCCGTGGGAGGCAATGCCCATGGTCAGGCCAACGACACGCGGATCGTCAATACGAGCAAGGCGCGCGATAAGTGGGCCGAGGACGGCTCCGGCAATGCCGGTCATGATCACGAGCACAATCGTAAGCGTTTGCAGACCACCGATCTGCTCGGAAATGCCGACCGCAATTCCGGCAGTGACCGACTTGGGCGCCAAGGAAAGGATGGTCTGCGACCTTGCCCCCATAACCCAGGCAATGCCGACAGCGCTTAGGACCCCAACGGGCAATCCGACACCCAATCCGACCGCGATCAACCGTGCGGAAGCGCGGATTACGGCCTGCTGACGAAATAGCGGTACGGCCAACAGAACGACCGCAGGCCCCAACATAAAGTGTATCGGGTCAGCGCCGCGCAAATACGTCTTGTAGGGGATATGTGTCGCTTCGAGGCCGAGCGAAATGAGGACGATCGCCAGAAGGGTGGGGTTGAGCAACGGGTGATTGCCGCCGAGGCGCGATATGCGAGTTGCTGCCAAGAAAGCGAATACGGTCGCACCCGTTTCCAGGATCGGTTGGTCAGCCAGGCTGACCCAGGTCAAATTTGTCAGATCAAGCGTTGACATCGCGTGCTGCTCCCTCGACGCGTTCGGACCCGGGCTCCCGACTTATTGCAATCGTTCGGCCGAGCCGGTTCACGACAACCATCGTGACAAAAAGAGTAATGGCGGTGCCTCCAATCACCGCGGCCAAAATTGGCGTTGCTTCGGTCTTAAAGACATCCAAATAGGCGATCACGCCGACGCCTGCCGGCACAAACAACATGCCCAGAAACTGAAGCAGTCGGTCTGCAAGGATACCCAGATCATCGGGCAGCCGTCCCCGAATGGCGAGTTCGGCATAGAGCAGAATGAGGCCGGTGACTGGCGCGGGAAGCGGCCACAAGCCAGACTTGGCGGCAATTTCACCCAGGGAAAGCCACAAGAGTACGCGAGCAATCTGTTCAAGCATGGCAATCATCTCCAAAATCATTTTGCGCGGAATAATTTTTGGTGTCCGTCCATTCGCGGACCACCAAGCGCATTGACGCGCTCATGCCCCAGAGCTGCTTTCGTTCGATGGAATCGGAACGCAGCTCTCGATTCCCGTTTGAAGCGCTTCTTCACGCGGGCCGGTATTCGCTTCGCTCGAAAACGCTTTAGTTGCGTGCGGCCATTTCCGACGACAAATGGCGCCAGGAGTGTTCGGTTCGGTTTTCAGGCGAACCGATCAAGGTCCATACGCAGACCGCCGTGATGATGGATACAGCAACGCACCACGTGGTCAGTCGCAGGCGATCATTGGTCACGGTAATACCGTTGCAATCGCGAGCTCAGCTTGGGTGACACCCGACTGCCCCGCTGCCAGGTAGATCGCGGCGATTGCGACGAGCGCCAAAACCACGTATCCGACGGTGATCAAGCCGCCGCGATTGCCGATAGGCCGTGTGGATCGAATCGTAGAGTGGGGAATTGCGGGAATTGCAATCTTCATGACAACCCTCCTGCAAATTACTTCCATTCAAATACGCAAGGCATTGTCGCTTGGCAGGCACAACGGCGCAGTGAAATCGTTCACAAGCGCGCCCGCACCAACAGGATTATTCGCCCTCGACGATCCGGATGACAGCTCAATTTTTTCGCAGCACCTGCAACGGCGATAGGCAGCCCATTCGGGAAAGTATCTTTTGATCAGCCTCCACCGTGATCGACCGATGGCGAAATCAGTACAATACGCCCAATCTGTTCTTGGATAATTTCGCAGCTTTGGAAAAGTCGTTTCGTCCGGCGGGCGATTGTTTCGCCGATACCGAGCCCCTCGAAACGCGTTCACGACATCGCGAACCGCGGCGCCGAATTTGTTCCTGAGCCGATGTCGCATGGTGGCCCATCGCGACCAACGCGCCCGACCTCGCACCTGTCCGCTGCGTGGGGTAGACCGGGACGTTACTGACACAGGGCTAGATTGTAGCGATTGACCCGGAACTGACATTTCATCCGCTCAATTCCTGCGCTAGTGTCAGCCCACCGAGTACCAAAAAGGCAGAGCATTGGAGGGACACTTCCTATGTCCACGTTAAAATGCCTTGCTGCCACCGTTGGGTGGCTTATTGCGGCGTATCCGAGCTTTGCCGATGACCGTGAGAAGGTGATCGGCATCTGGAAACTGGTTTCCCAAGAAATTGAAATTCAAGCCACCGGGCAGAAAGAACCCGTCTTCGGACGCTCCCCTACGGGATACGCAATTTTCACGGCTGAGGGCCGCGTAATGTTTGTCCTGACCGGAGAGGGGCGCAAGCCACCACAAACAGTCGAAGATCGCGCCGATCTGCTAAACAGCATGGCCGCCTACACCGGCATGTACCGTCTCGAAGGGGACAAATGGATTACGAAGGTCGATGTTGCTTGGAACCCAGAATGGGTGGGCACCGAGCAAACACGCTTTTTCAAATTAGACGGGGATCGCCTTCAAGTCACTTCGACGTGGCGAATAATGCCAAACTGGGCAGATAAGGGGATGCAGAGGAGCCTCCTTGTATTCGAAAAAACGAAATAAAAGTTTTAACAACCTACCTTCGCGAGCCGGGCGACTATGAGTGTATGCGCCGCGCGTGCATGCCCTGAACACCTTCCGTTACGTCGCATAAGTCTCTTGTCCAGCGCGGCTCGCAACCAGCCTTGATCCCATCATGCTATGGGCCGCACCATCCTCGTCAGCATCGGAAAATGCTTGTTGCCGCCCGCGAACGGCGGAAACTGGACGAAGTCGGCGCGCATGCGCTTGATCACGTCGGAGGCCAGCGCGCGTGCAAGAGCCTGCGGGCTGTCGAACATCAGCCTGTTGCGCTGCATGTACTCGACCCGCTGCGACGGCAGCCGGTCGACCCAATCGATGCGCGTGTGGATCTCGATCTGGCGGACGCCGGGGAAGGTCCGCATGATCAACGGATGATGCTCCAGGTAGTGCAAATTCCAGGCGTTCATGTCGTCGGCCGGCCCGGGATAATGCACGAGGTAGCTGCACGGAGTGACCGTGCCGTTGGCATGCGTGGCGTCGTCGACCGGAAAGGCGCGCGTCACCATCGCCTGATGTGTCACGTCCAATCCGGCAAGGCTCGGCAGTCCGCTGGCCACCGCAAGACCTGCGAGCGCGCCGCCGCGATCGATCGCGGCCTCGCACGCAAACAGGTCTGGAAAACGCAGCTGGAGCGCAAAGGCCGGCCCGGCCCCATCGGCCTTGTAGGGATGATCGACCGATTGCTCCAGCGGCGTAAACAGCAGGCCCTCGGCCATCCCGGGGATCGAGCCCACCATCGCAGCCGCGGCCGCGAGATCGTTCGCGTGAATTCGCCGCTCGCCCTTCGGATCGGAGAACGTCATGAACAGCGAGATCATGATGCCACCACCGCCTCCTCGCCGGCTTGCAGATGCGACATGAGCGCCGCGCGCACGTCGTCGGTCCAGGGAATCGCGTGATGATCGACGAGCGAGGTCGCGGCAAGGATCTGGCGCGCGCGCCAGCGCAGGCCATCCGCGCCGGTGACCATGTGCGACAGATGCAGCGACGCGCGGCCGATCCTGACGATGCGCAGGCCGAATGTCAGGCGGTCGCCGAACTTCGACGGCCGTGAGAAGTCGCAGGTCAGATGGACCGTCGGCGTCCCGATCTTCCGGATCGTGATCAGCTCCGGCCAGGAGAACCCGATCGTCGACCAGAACTCCTCGACCACGCCGTTGAGGATGTTCAGGTAGGACGGGAAATAGGCGATCCCCGACGGATCGCAATCGCCGAACCTCAGCTCGCGATCGAACGAGAACGACGTCATCAGATCGCAACAACCGGGGGACGGATGACGCCGACACCATCGACGCCGGCCTCGACCACGTCGCCGGGCCACAGCCATTCCTGCGGGCTCATGCCGGCGCCGACGCCTTCGGGCGTTCCGGTCGCGATGATATCACCCGGCTCGAGCGTCATGCCGGATGAGATGTCGGCGATCAAGGCCGGAATGTCGAAGATCATGTATTTGGTGTTGGAGTCCTGCTTCATGACGCCGTTCTTGGTCAGCCAGAGCCTCAGATCATGCGGATCGGGAATCTCGTCCGCGGTCACGATGCAGGGGCCGAACGGCGCGTAGGTGTCCATGCCCTTGGAGAAGATCCACTGCCCGGCGCGGCGATTGTCGCGCGCGGAAATGTCGATCATCACCGAATAGCCGAAGACGTGATCCATCGCCTTCTCGACCGGAATGCGGGTTGCGGTCTTGCCGATGATGACGGCGAGCTCGACCTCCCAGTCGAGCTGCTGCGTCATGCCGGCATTGTGCTGGATTGCCGCGCCCGGCCCGATCACGGCAGTCGGCGGCTTGGAGAACACGACCGGCTGCTTCGGCAGGTCCTTGTCGGTGTCGAGGCTCTCAGCGGACTCCGCGACATGCGCGCGATAGTTCAGCCCGATGCCGAAGATGTTCTTGCGCGGGCGCGGGATCGGTGCCAGCAGCTTGACATCCTCGAGCGGAACGGCTGCACCGGCCGGCAGGCTCCCGTTGGCGCTCTCCAGGCACTGCTTCAACGCCGGCAGCAGCGTGACGGCGTTATCGATGAACGACAACATGTCGGCCGGCCAGGCAAGGCCGCGTGACGCGCCGAGGCGATCGACATCGACGACCAATCCGTTGACGACGGCCCCGAGGCGGGCGCCGCTGGAGCCCAAGGTGTAGGTGACAAGACGCATGAAAGCTTGATCCGGTTATTCGGGTTGAATTCTGCAGGGCAATGTCAGGCCGCGACCGGCTGATGGCCGGCATTGTCGCCATAGGCCTCTTCGCGGTAGAGGCCGAGCCCCTCGATGACGGGCAGATCGTTGAAGCAGAACAGACAGGCGTCCTCGGTTTCGGAGGCGTTGCCGTGCTCATGCCAGGCCCAGGACGGAACGCAGAAAATGTCGCGCTCCTGCCACTCGAACCGCTTGCCGCCGATCACGGAATAGCCCTGCCCCTTGGCGACCTGGTAGACGAAGCTTCCGGTGTGCCGGTGCGACCTGGTCTTCTCGCCCGGCCGCAGCATCTGCATACTCGCGCCAATGGTCTGCATCACATGTCCGCCGGTGATCGGATTGACGTAGTTCATCAGGATGCCGTCATAGGGCGAGCCATCGGTCGCGGCGGCATATTTCCCGAGCGACTCGTAGGTCGGCTCCCACTCGTATTTGAACATCGGCGAATAGCCGTTCGACCATCGCGAGTCCGCCGGCCGAAGGCCGGGATTGCCCCAGGTCTTGGTCATGTCGTCCACAGGATAGCCGGACTCCTCCTGCTGGATCTTGGGGTGAACGGCGAAGAAATTGGCCTCCAGCGCGTTGACGAGCGGAATGTCGAGCCCTGCCAGATGCAGACCGAGCCGTTTGCCTCGACGCCATGCTCGTGCCAGGTGCCGTTCGGCGTCAGCACGAAATCCCGCGCGCCGAGCGTCATCTTGTGACCGTCGACAATGGTGTAGGCGCCCGCCCCTTCCATGATGAAGCGCAGAGCCGAAGCTGATTGGGCATGGGCCGATGCCACTTCGCCGGGGTGCATGACCTGCAAGCCTGAATAGAGCCAGCCGACCGCGGCCGACACGTCGCGGCGACCGGGATTGTTGAGGTAGATCACCCGCCGTCCCGCCTTCTCCGGCGAGACCAGGTCGACCGAGCGCAGCACGTGCTCACGCAGATCGCTGTAGCGCCAGAGAACGGGAACGGACGCCGACTGCGGCTGCCACGGCTCGATCTTGTTGGCGACCGTCCACAGCGCGCCGGCTTCGAACTTCTCCAGGTCCTTGTAGTAGGCCTTGAGCTCCGGAGTATCCTCGACATTGGCCCGGCCGATGATGTTCTCGCTCATGCTGTCCTCCAAGTCTTATCTCGTGACGTCAGATCTCATTACGTCATGTCTCATGCGGTCCTGCCGCCACACCCACAACTGTCGTCCTGGCGAAGGCCAGGACCCATAACCACCGCATTCGATTGTAAAAGGGATCGCGGCCCAAGATCGCTCGACAATGACCATTCGGGGTAATGGGTCCTGGCTTTCGCCAGGACGACGGTGAGGAGGGTTCGCGCATCGTGGCGTCGTTGGATCGACACGTCCGATCACTCCGTCCTGCCGGGAATTGATGTGAAGTTCGGCTGCTCTGCGGCCTCCGTTGCCGGGCGTTCGCCTTCCGCGAGGCCGAGCGGCGTCTGCGGACGGCGATTGACCCGCAAATCGAAAATGTCGAACCGGTTGTAGTGCCCGACGATGTCATGCATCTGCTTCGGCTGGATGCAGCGCTCGAGGTCGATGTCGGCATAGACGATGCCTTCATCGTCGATCAGCGGCTCGCCGACGAGACGGCCGTCCGGCCCGATCACGCCGGAGAATGCGCTCGATCTGCGCTGCAGACGCGCCCGCGCATCGGGAACGACGGTCTGCATCGCCGCGATGATCTCCTCCGACACGGTCGAGCAGGACACGATCGTGAATATCTTTCCTTCGAAGGAATGCGCAATGGCGCGCAGCTTGATCGCCTCCGCCATGTCGTAGTCGGGCGGCGCGACGGGCAGCGAGATGTAGCTCGCGACGTGAACCAGCTCGCCCTGCCCGAGCAGCGCAAAGCGCGCGAGCGTGTTGGTGTTCTCGCCACATGCGAGCCCGCCGAGGCGCCCGATCTCGGTCTCGTAGACGCGCAGGCTCGATCCGTCGCCGCCAGTCCAGGTCAGCTTCTCTGCCCAGGTCGGCACCAGCTTGCGGTGCTTGCCGAGCAGCGTTCCGTCCGGGCCGATGAACACCAGCGTGTTGTAGATGGCGCCGAGCGACACCGGGCTGCGCTCGTTCACGCCGAGGACGACATAGCACCCAGTGTCACACGCCGCCTTGCGAACGATGTCGATCTCGGGACCCGGCACCAGCACCGATGCCTTGACGAGCTTCTCGAACCAGGCGCTTCCGGTGACGGGATCGGTGATCCAGTTCCAATAGGGATAGCCGGGCACGAAAACTTCGGGGAATGCGACCAGTCGCGCGCCGTTCGCCGCGGCCTCACGCACCAGTGAGGCGGCCTTGTCGACGGTTGCGCTTGCATTGAGATATACAGGTGAAGCCTGGACGGCGGCGGCTCTAAAGCGCGGCAGCTTCAGCATTGGCCCTACCCTGTCGCTGGCTCATGATCGCCGTCCGGAGCAGAGATCCGCGAAGTCTGACGGCATGGCGCAGCGTTGACTTAGTTTACATGTAAACGTATGCTATCGCATATTTCTGGAGGCTGCAATGGCTGAACGGTCTTTTGCTCGTGAAGTCGAGGATCTCCGGCTCGGCGACGGCGACACCTTCCGCGGCGAAGGCATCCTCGCCATCACCAAGGCGCTGCTGCAATCCGGCGTCGCCTATGTCGGCGGCTATCAGGGCTCGCCGATCTCGCATCTGATGGACGTGCTGGCCGACGCCAAGGACGTGCTCGACGATCTCGGCGTCGTGTTCCAGAGCTCCGCCAACGAAGCGGCGGCCGCGGCGATGCTGTCGGCCTCGGTGATGTATCCGCTGCGCGGCGCGGTGGCGTGGAAATCGACGGTCGGCACCAACGTCGCCTCCGACGCGCTCGCCAATCTCGCCTCCGGCGGCGTCACCGGCGGCACCATGATCATCGTCGGCGAGGATTACGGCGAAGGCTCCTCGATCATGCAGGAGCGCACCCACGCCTTTGCGATGAAATCGCAGATCTGGCTCTTGGATCCGCGCCCTGACCATGAATGCATCGTCAATCTGATCGAGAAGGGCTTTGAGCTCTCGGAAGTCTCGAACACCCCTGTCATGCTGGAGGTGCGCGTCCGCGCCTGTCACATGCACGGAAGCTTCGCCTGCACGGACAATGTCAGGCCGGCCCACACCATCAAGGACGCCCTGAACAATCCGAAGCGCGACGTCGGCCGCATCGTGTTGCCGCCGGCGGCCTACGAGCATGAACAGGAGAAGATCAGGACACGGTTGCCCGCGGCCATCAACTTCGTCAGGGACAACAAGCTGAATGAATGGATGGGGCCGAAGCAGGGCAAGGTCGGCATCATCATGCAGGGCGGGATGTACAACAATGTCATCCGCGCGCTGCAATATCTCGGGCTATCGGATGCCTATGGCAACACCCAGATCCCGCTCTACGTCATGAACGTCACCTACCCCGTGATCGACAGCGAGGTCGCGGAGTTCTGCCTCGACAAGGACGCCGTCCTGATCGTTGAGGAAGGCCAGCCGGAATATCTGGAGCAGGCGATCAACACGGTGCTGCGCCGCCGGGATATCCAGGCCCGCGTCCACGGCAAGGACGTGCTGCCGATGGGCGGCGACTATACCGCGCAGGTGCTGCTCGGCGGCGTGCGCGAGTTCCTCGAGAAGACCGAGCCGCGGCTGCTCGGCAATCGACCGCCGGCGCCGGACGCAACCGCCGTGCTGAGCCATCCCGAGGTCGAGAAGCTGAAGCAGGTCGTGCCGGCGCGGCCGCCCGGCCTTTGCACCGGCTGTCCGGAGCGGCCGATCTTCGCCGCCATGAAGCTGGTCGAGAGCGAGCTCGGCGAGCACCATGTCTCCGCCGACATCGGCTGTCACTTGTTCTCGATCCTGCCGCCCTTCAACATCGGCGCGACGACCATGGGCTTTGGCCTCGGCCCGGCCTCGACCTCGGCCTTCAACGTCAAGGCCGACAAGCGCTCGATCGCCGTGATGGGTGACGGCGGCTTCTGGCACAACGGTCTGACCAGCGGCATCGGCAACGCGGTCTTCAACAAGCATGACGGCGTCTTCGTCATCGTCGACAATTACTACACCTCGGCGACCGGGGGTCAGGACATCCTGTCATCGCGTGCGGTCAGCAAGCGGCGCAACACCAACAACTCGATCGTGCAGGCCGTGAAGGGCATCGGCGGGCAATGGGTCCGGCAGATCGACCGCACCTACGATGTCGGCCGGATGCGCGATACGCTGAAGGAAGCGCTGACGACCAAGGAGCAAGGCCCCAAGGTCATCGTCGCCTCCTCCGAATGCATGCTGAACAAGCAGCGCCGCGTGAAGCCGCAGATCAGCAAGGCGATCAAGGACGGCGTTCGTACCGTCAAGGAACGCTTCGGCGTCGACGAGGATGTCTGCACCGGCGATCACGCCTGCATCCGCCTCTCCGGCTGCCCGTCGCTCTCGGTCAAGCAGCTCGACGATCCCTTGCGTGACGATCCCGTCGCGGCGATCGACAATTCCTGCGTCGGCTGCGGCAATTGCGGCGAGGTCGCGGATGCGGCCGTGCTGTGTCCCTCGTTCTATCGCGCTGACGTCATTCACAATCCGACCGGCTGGGACAGGTTCAGGTCGAGGGTCGCGATGACCGTGGTCGGCTGGCTGCAGCGGCGGCGCGATCGCCGGCGTCCGGCGCTCGAGACTTTGGCATGAGATTCTTGGCATGAGAAGTTTGGCATGAGAACCTTGGCATGAGAGACGAAACGGTCCAGCTGGCGCTGCCTGCCGCGGGTGATGCAACCGAGCGGCCGATCTCGATCGCGATCGTCGCGATGGGTGGCCAGGGCGGCGGCGTCCTCACCGACTGGATCGTCCAGCTCGCCGAGAACCATGGCTGGGTCGCGCAGTCGACCTCGGTGCCCGGCGTCGCCCAGCGTACCGGCGCCACGATCTACTACATCGAGGCGATGCCGCCGCTGGGTGGCCGCAAGCCGATCCTGTCGCTGATGCCGACCCCCGGCGACGTCGACGTGGTGATGGCGGCGGAATTCATGGAAGCCGGCCGCTCGATCCTGCGCGGCCTGGTGACGCCGGACCGCACCACGCTGATCGCATCCAATCACCGGACCTTTGCGATCGGCGAGAAGATCGCGCCGGGCAACGGCATCGCCGACAACGGCGCGGTGACCGGCGCCATCGGAATTGCCGCCAAGACCGAGATCATCTTCGACATGAATGCGCTCGCGATCGCAAACGGCAGCGTCATCTCGGCTGCGATGTTCGGCGCGCTCGCAGGTGCCGGCGTACTGAGCTTCAGCCGCGACAGCTATCTCGACGTGATCCGCGCCGGCGAGAAAGGCGCACAGGCCAGCGTCCGGGCGTTCGAGGCTGCGTTTGACCGCGTGCAGTCGAAGTCTCCGGAGGTAGCGGCACCCGCGCAATCGGAGACTGCCAAGACGCCCTCCGCTCCGGCTGTTTTGGACCCCCGTCTTGCCGGCCTCGCCGCCCGGCTGACGCACGAATTGCCGGAGGTCGCACACGCCATCGGCCGCGCCGGGCTGAAGAAGGTGGTCGATTTCCAGGACGTCGCCTATGGCGGCGAATATCTCGACATCCTCGGCAGGCTCCACGCCGCCGATCAAAACTCCGGCGGCGCCGAGCGAAATTTTGCCTTCACCCAGGCCGCGGCAAAATATCTCGCCAACGCCATGACCTATGACGACGTCATCCGCGTTGCCGACCTCAAGACCCGATCGGCCCGTCGCGCGCGGATCGAGGGTGAGCTCGAACTGTCCGACGGCCAGGTGCTGCAGACCACCGAATTCATGCATCCCCGGATGGAGGAGGTCATGGGCATGCTGCCGGCGAAATTTGCCCGCTGGCTTGGCGGAAAGCCGCGCCTGCTCGGCTGGCTCGACCGCCGCGTCAACAAGGGACGACGGGTCAAGACCTACTCGCTGCCCTGGTTCGTCGCGCTCTATGTCGTCGGCGGACTGCGCGGCATGCGCCGCCGCTCGCTGCGCCACGCCATCGAGACGGCGCACCGGGACGAATGGCTCAAGGCCGCGACAGAGGCGGTCCGAACGAACTATCAGTTGGGCGTCGAGATCCTGCAATGCCGGCGCCTGGTCAAAGGCTATTCCGACACCCATAGCCGCGGCCTGTCGAAATTCGACAAGACGCTGGCCGCGATCAAGCTGGTCGCACCGCGCGACGATGCCGCCGACTGGGCGCGCCGGCTGCGCGAAGCCGCGCTGAAGGACAGCGCGGGCAAGGAGCTCGACGGCGTGATCCAGACCATCAAGAGCTTCGCATGACGTCGTCAGCCCTCAAGGAGAGCACAGCTCCCGTCTTCGGCCAGATCGAAACCCGGCTTTGGCTGCAACTGCTGTCGCTGCATGGCGAGCTGTTTGCGTCGCTGAATTCCATGCTGAGCTCGGAGTTCGGCTTGTCGCTCGCAAAATTCGACGTGCTGGCGCAGCTCGATCGTTACCCAGAAGGCCTCGCGCTCGGACAGTTGTCGCAGAACCTGAAAGTATCCGGCGGCAACGTCTCGGGCCTGGTGCAGCGCCTGCTGGCCGACGACCTCATCAGCAAGGAGATGTCGAGCGAGGATCGCCGCTCATTCATCGTGCGCCTGACGCCGAAGGGCGAGGCCCTGTTCAGGAAGGCCGCCGACGTGCATAAGAAGCATCTGAGCGAACGGCTCGAAAGCATCCCCGCGCGGGAGCTGGAGACGGCACTGTCGATGCTACGGTCCCTCTCCTCGAAACTTGGCAGCGAAAGCAAGAAGCAGGGTCGCAGGAAGTAATGGCCAAAGACTCCAGGAGCAGATGGAAATCCGGTCCACCGCGGACGCGGGACCAGCTGCAAAGCTACATTCCCTACCTGTTCAACCGGCTCGCCAATCGCTGGAACCTGGATCAGAACCGCGATCTCAGCGAGCACAACATCAACAACGTCGTGTTCCGGACGCTGTCGGTGCTGTTCATCTACAAGACCCTGACCGTCAACGAGATCGCCGTGCTGGCCGTCACCGAGCAGTCGACCGCGAGCCGCATGGTCGAGTCGATGGTGACATCGGGCCTCGTCAAGCGCGAGATCGCGGAGGAAGACCAGCGCCGCCGCGTCGTCGGATTGACGCCGGACGGCGAAGCCCTGCTGCGCAAGATCTGGCCGATCATGGAGAACAACTACGACCGCCTGACCGTCGGCATCGAGCCCGACGAGATCGAGGTGTGCGCCCGGGTGCTGGCCAAGATGGTCGAGAACATCCGCCAGAACCAGATCTGACCTGACCTAATCTGGCTGGATCAGGGACCGAGCCCGACGAGGCTGGTGCCGCCGCAGACATAGAGCACCTGCCCGGTGACGAAGTCGGAGCGCTCGTCGAGGAAGAAGCTGATCGCGTGCGCGACGTCCTCGCGGGTGCCGAGCCGCCCGACCGGCACGTTGCGTGCCATCTTGTCCTGCTGCTCAGAGCCTTTCGGGATGATGCCCCAGAAATTGTCGGTCAGGATCGGGCCTGGCGCGACGACGTTCACCGTGATCCCGCTCGATGCCAGCTCCAGCGCCCAGGTCCGCGCCATGCCGTGCACGCCGGCCTTGGTCGCCGAATAGGCCGAGCGCGTAGCCGCGCCCATGGCGGCGCGCGAGCTCACGAACACGATCCGCCCGAACCGCCGCGAGCGCATCCCTTCCATCGCCGCCTGGGTCAGCAGCATCGGTGCGCCCAGATGCAGCTGCGCCAGCGTCAGGATGTCCTCCGGCTTCGCATCGCGCAGCAGGTTCGGCAGGATCATGCCGGCATTGTGCACGAGGCAATCGACCGCGTGATCGCGGCAGATCTCCTCGGCAATCGCCCGCGTCTCCGCCAGGCTGGTCAGGTCAGCGCGATAGGCGGTGAGCAGCTCGTGCGTCCACACCGGCTTCTCCAGCCCGACCGAGACGACCCGCTGTCCTTGGCCAACGAGCTGCTTCGCCAATGCCTCGCCGATCCCGGAATTGCCTCCGGTGATGAGTGTGGTGCGGATCTGGCTCATGATTGGCTCCCTGCCAATTGTCACTCCTGCCGCCGCTTGAGATCGCGAAGGTCGAAGAACGCGCCATCACCCATCAGCTTCGCGACGAAATCCTTCAAGCCGGCGCGCTGGATCTTCTCGGTCGCGGTCAGCGGCAGCTTTTCGACGAAGCAGATCCAGCCTGGTGCCTTGTAATAGGCCATCTGCTCCAGGCTCCAGCGCACGATGTCCTCGGCGAGCGCGCGATCCGCGCCCGGCTGCTCCGCGATGATGACGGCCGCGACCTCGTCGCCGCGCACCCGGTCGGGCGTCGCCGCGACCGCGGCCTGCCGGATCGCGGGATGGCGATTGAGGACGGACTCGACCTCGACCGCGGCGATGTTCTCGCCGGAGCGGCGGATCACGTTCTTCTTGCGATCGACGAAATGAAGATCGCCATCGACATCGCGCGCCACGATATCTCCGGTATGGAGCCAGCCGTCCTTCCAGGCCTCGGCGGTCGCTTCCGGGTTCTTCAGGTACTCCTTGAAGAAGCCGTAGCGAGGGTCATCGCCCGCCCGCCGCACCAGCAGCTCGCCCGGCACGCCCACCGGCGCGTCGTTGCCGCCGTCGTCGACGATCCGAACCTCGACCTCGGGCGCCGGACGGCCGAAACAGCTGGTGCCGACCTTGCGCGGCTCGACATTGGCCGCGATCACGCCGCCGCTTCCGGTCTCGGTCATCGCCCAGGCCTCGAGCAGCGGAAAGCCGAAGCGCTCCTCGAACGGCGCGTGCAGCAGCTTGTCGACGCCGGCGCCGAAGCCAAACCGCACGCTGTGTGCACGATCCTCATCCGACGGCGGCGCGCTCATCAGCATCGAGGGCATCACGCCGAGATAATGCAGGCAGGTCGCGCGGCTGTCGCGCACCGACGTCCACCAGCTGCGCGGGTGGAAGCGATCGAGCATGGTCAGGCTGCCGCCGACCGACATCATCGCCATCAGCGACACCGCCATCGCGTTCATGTGGAACAGCGGCAGCGGCGTGATCATGCGTTCGCCATCGCTGCTAAGATCGATCAACCCGCCGACGTCGCGATACCAGTCTCCGGAATACAGGAAATAGGTGTTAGTCAGCACGCAGCCCTTGGGCTGGCCGGTCGTCCCCGACGTATAGAGCAGCGCGCATTCGCTCGCACCGTCGCCGGCGCTCGCCGGTCGCGCGCCGCCGAACGGGGCTGGAACATCGTCGCCCTCGGTTGCCACCGGAATCGGCCGGCCGGCCTGGCGCGCCGCCGTCTCGACCTCATCGCGCCGCTTGGCGAGCACGAAGGCGGCGTTCATCTCGGAATGCGCGATGATGTATTCGAGCTCGCTGACCCGCAGATCCGGGTTGATCGGCACCACGGAGACACCGAGCGCGTTCAGCGCGAACCACAGCTCGAGGAAGACCGGCCTGTTCTGCAGCAAGAGCCCGACCCGATGGCCTTGGCCATAGCCGCGGCTCGCAAACGCCGCGCGCCAGCGCTCCACCCGCTCCAGCATGGCGCGGTACGAGATCTCCCCGGCGGCGATGCCGTAGATCTCGGCGGTCTCGGGCAGCACGTTGAGAAAGCCGGCTTCCCCCCGGCGGAGCGCGGTGTCGCGGAAGCGGGCATAGACTGTGGTCGCTGTGGTCAAGGCGCACTCACATGAAGAGCTGGATATTGCCGAACGGCGCGTCGAAATTCACGAGATCGATGCGCTTGAGCTTGATCTTGAGGCCGTCGCCGACCTGGACGAGATCGTGCGACGCCCATCCCGAGAACCGCTCCAGCGTGTCGCCGCGCGTCTCGGTATAGATGAAAGACGTCCGCGCCTTGAAGATGCCGGTCGCCGGATCGCAGGCGACGATCTGCGGTGCCTGCAGCAAATGATGGCAGCGGCTCTTCGGCTTCTGGCTGAAAGTGCGCTCACCAGCCAGCCGCTCGATCCGCACCTTCATCAGCAGCAGGTCTTCGTACATCAGTGACGGCTGCAGCACCGGATCCTGCTGCTGCCATTCCAGCGGCATCCAGTAGCGCCCCTCCGGGTGAAACAGGTCAAGCCATGGCTGCCACTGCATCGTGTCGAGCAGGTCGGCTTCCCGATAGACGAAATCGGTGATGGTTTTTTCGCTGATCATTCCGCGGCCTCGACCGGCTCGACCATATCCATGGTCATGAATTTGGCCCAGGCATGAAACTGGTTCCGCATCTGGCGCTCCGACGTGCCGTTGATGACAGCGGTGACGTCAGGCTCCTCGCCGCTCTCGTAGAGCCGGCGCAGATTGACCCACTGATTGCCGTTCGTTTTCAACCCTTCCTGCGCCCGCTCATACATTTCGAGATCGTCGTGCCCGACGATCGAGGTCGGCGCGTTGATGAAGCGATTGTACATCAGCGCCCGCTCGTAGAGCTTGTCGGGCGCGCCGACCAGACGATAGACCCAGCTTTCCACCAGCGTTCGGTCCACCGCGATCGGGATGAAATTGCGCAAGATCTGCACCGCGCCCTTGACCATGATGTTCGGGAAATAGACCGTGTTGTGCCGGACTTCGCCGAGGATCTCGTGGGCCCGCTTCTCGCCATAGGCGGCGACCATCTGGCCGAGATAGCCCTCGATATCCGAATAGTTCGAATGGATGGAATTGGCGACGCCGGTATGGCCATGGCCGTTCGGCCAGATCCGGATGCCGCTCTGCTCGTAGAACTCGTACGGGCTCATGAACGGTCCATAGAGCTGCACCGCCATCGGCGTTTCCTTGGAGTCGCCCTGCTCGCGCTGCCAGACCTTGATAGCGGTGCCGGCCGAGCTCTCATGCGCCACCATCGGATGGCAGGTGTCGGTCTGGTTCTCGACCAGCATCTTCCAATTGCAGGTGTGCATGTAGCGGATCGGCGTGGCCACGACGGCGAGCTTCCCCTCCGGCGAGCGGTCGACCATGTTGTCGATGGTCGAGAGGCTTTCGCCGAAATAATCTTCGAAAGCGACGCCGGTTTCGCTCAGCCGCGCGAAGATGAAATCCCGGTAGACGACGACATTCCTGATCCGCGATAGCCCGTCGCTCGCCGGGCTGTCGGTAAATCCGGTTCCCTCGTAGCCCTTCTTCAGCGGGATCGCCAGCAGCGAGCCGTCGGTCTTGAACGACCAGGCATGATAGGGACAGCGGAAGAACTTTCCGGTGTTACCGCACGGCTCGGAGGCGATCTTGACGCCCTTGTGCGGACAGCGATTGTAGAACAGGTGGATCGAGCCGTCGGTGTGGCGGCTCGCCACCACCGGCTGCCGGCCGATATTGGCGGTGATGAAATCGCCGGCCTTCGCCAACTGGCTGGCATGCCCGACATAGATCCAACTATTGGGAAACAGATGCTCCATCTCGAGATCGAAGATCTCGGGATCGACATAGACGTCGCGATGCACCTCGGCGTCGCGCACCAACCCGCCGATCGCGCGGGGATTGTTTCCGTATTTCACCATGGCGCCTCTTGCCTCCGCTCAGAGATCCAACACCAGCCGCTCCGATTTCGCACGCGACACGCAAATCTGCATGACCTTGTTGGACGCCCTCTCCTCATCGCCGAGAATGACGTCACGATGATCGGGCACGCCTGCGATCACGCCGCACTGGCAGATGCCGCAGTCGCCGCGCTGACAGTCGTACAGCACGTCGAGCCCCGCCGCTTCCAGCGCCTGGATGATGCTCTGATCGGTCGCGACGTGATGACTTGCCCGGTCGATTTGAGCTCGACCTCGAACGGCTTGTTCGGCGCACCCGGCTGCTCCGCCTTGAACAGCTCGAAATGGATGCGGTCTGCCGGGATGCCCCTGGCGAGCGCCCCCGCCTTCACCGCGTCAATCATGCCGGCAGGCCCGCAGACATAGACGTGAGCGCCTGCGGGTGCCTCGCCAAGCACTGCTGCGATATCGAGGCGGGATTCATCGCTGTCGTAATGAACCGCCAAACCCTCCGAACAGATTGTCTGCAACTGCGGCAGGAACGCCAGCAGCCCCGGCATTCGCCCGGCATAATGCAGGCGATACTGCGTTCCCTGCGCGTTCAGCTCGGCCGCCATCGACAAGATCGGCGTAACGCCGATGCCGCCGGCAAACAGCAACGCCGGCGCGGCGCCCTCGTGAAGACCGAAATTGTTGACCGGAGTGCTCGCCCGGATGACGTCGCCGACCTGAAGGGCATGCATGAACTGCGAACCGCCGGTCGACGTCTGCTCGCGCAGCACCCCCAGCGCAACCGTGCCTTCGGGCAGATCCGGCAACGCCATCAGGGAATACGGCCGGTCGCCTCCGCCCGGCAGCAGCACGCGAATATGCGCGCCCGCTTGCCAGTCCGGCACGGCACCGCCCTCCACACCGAACACAACGCTGCGAATGACTGGCGTCTCCGCAACGACCGACTGCACTCTGAGCTTGAGCGGATGCGCGTCCATTCGGGCATCTCATATTATATGAATTTGCATATTTTTATACATGTAATAATTGCCTGTCAATCGTCGAAGCAACGGGACGCCGAGGCTGCGATATCGGCTGTCAGCAGGCTGATGCTCAGAAGGCGTACTTAGAAAAATCCGAGAGACTGAGTAACCGAAAGTCGTATTTTCCCTTTCTTATCCTCGGACCAGCCGCCAGCTCACTTAGGCTGGCAAAGTTTGTTTACGCCGAAACCCAACCGCCGAGGTGGCCGCATGACGCCAGATCACATCTGGTACGTTTCGTTCATCGATCAGCGCGACGCTCCGCCCGATAGGCAAGCGCGAAGGACTGCGACTTTCAGATCCGAACAGGATGCAAAACAATTCACAAGAGCGCTGGCGGAGGACCATCGAATCAAAAGCCTTTCAGCCGGAACGATCAACCCCCACCAGCCGAAACGGGTCGTCGGATCCAGAGAAATTGGTCGGTGGCTCAGCGACGCTTCGTGTCAAAGCGGGGACCAGTATCGGCGCTACATTGGTGCAACTGGCGCCTCGACCCGCCGCACGCGTGTCTAGCCTTCCGCAAGCCTGATGGAGGCGGGTTATCGGCGCGGCCCAAGATTTGATGGGTTCAGGAACGAGAACGAAACAGCCACAGCATTCGTATTGTGCTTGCTCTGGACATGCATGAAACGCCCGGCTGGCTTCGCGTGCCATCGCCAACCATCGAATCCGCTTCTTGATATCCTTGAGTTTGCCGCTCTCGCATCGGGCTCAAGACATCGACGCGACCACCTCCAGCATACCTCCGTCGCGCCGCCGGCGATGGACAGGATGCGAGCGTCGCGCGCTATGCGCTCAATCGGGCTCTCCCGCATGACGCCCATGGCGCCGTGAAACTGCACGCACGCATACACGACCTCGTTGACGAGCTCGCCACAGATAGCCTTCAACATCGAAATCTCGCGCAGACAATCACCGTCCGCCGCCATGCGCCAAGCGGTGGCATAGAGAAACGCGCGGCTTCGGGCGCCGTCGCGCTGGATGCCTGCCTGAGCTCATCACCTGCGGAAGAATCCATCGATCTCGACATGGTCAGCATTGCGGTTGAGAAGAGCCGTAGCGAAGCGGCGGTGCGGCTTCGCAGGTTGCTCGGTCTCAGCTTTGCTGCGGCAAGGAGGTCAAAGGCCGAGATAGGACGGCCGCTTACCAAGCGTCCGAGCTGGCGGCGCGATAGAATAGAAACGCGGACGAACGGTCCTTCCCGTCCCGGCGCAACCCGAACACTGCGCACCCCCGCGTCAGGCGGTTGATATCGCGCTCAACCAGGCCAAAGGCTGCGTGTTAGTCAGAAGTGAAGCCGCTTGGCCCAGCGGATGAGACGGCGAGCGTTGCGAGGGTTGTCCTGTTGCCGATCTCAAGCTTGCGAAAGATATGGTGGAGATGAACCTTGATCGTGCCGTCAGTTACCTTCAATCGACGGCCAATCTCCTTGTTTGATAGTCCCTCCGATACCAGACGCATGATCTGACGCTCACGGTCCGTCAGCACGGAAAGCTGCTTGTCCGCGATCGCAGGCTGCCCAGAAGCGATTGCTACTTCGTTGGAGGGGGCAGGCAGCATTCTCTGGCCGTCGGCGACTTGCCGCAATGTCTGTAGAAGAGCTTCAGGCTCCTCGTCATTCAGGATAACGCCAAAGGCCCCCACTTCTGCCAACATGGCGAGGTCGCGATCCTCAACGGAGCTTGCGAGGAACACGAGCCGAACGGCTGGGGTCCGGGAATTCGCGATATCAAGCAATGCCTGCCCAAACATGTCAGGCATCGATATGTCCAAGATGGCGACGTCGGGCACAAGAGCCCGAATTGCCTTGAAGCAGCTCGCACTATTGTTGCATCGAGCTGCGACCCTGAAGTCACGTTCTGCTTCTAGCAGGCAGTTCAGACCCAATGAAACAACTGGAAATCTGCTAGCAATTACCACACGACTGAAATGCATTTCCGGCCAATCCTCAGTCTGTCCGGTTCAGCTCGGCGCCCCTTTCAATATCGCTTCCAAGCTACTTTAATTTGGGGCTTTTCAGGAAGGTTTTGTTGCCGCGGGCACGCCGAGCTTGCCATCCCGATGGCCTGATGAACCTAGTTTACACTACAATCTTAAATCGTACGAATATCTTGATTTCACTCAAAGCGAGCACCCGACCTGTGCCGAGAAATCAAGCCACTGTGGGCGATATCTCCCGCAAAGTCTATAACCAAGGATATATATGGATATCGTGGATTAGCATTTAATATTAGTAAATCTTTTGACGCATGCTTAGGGCTTTTTCGCCCCAGTTTTTTGTCCGAGCGACCGAAACTGAAGAGGCAATTTCAATGCGTCGTAGTTTTGGCTTGGCGAGCCATCCAAGAAACGAGTCGGGTTAAACCGATGAGCCCATTGTATATTTTTTGTCGCGTCCAGGAGAGTTCCATGAGACGACAATATTCTTGTTCTATTGTACTTGGTGGTGCAAATAGTCTTCGGAAAGAAGGTCTTGCTAGAATTCTAAATTCCGAAAATTTTCAAGTATTTGCCTCAATAGCCGATGTTGATTTACCTGGTAGTTTACCCGGTAAGGAGAATGTCGGGGGTGCTTCAGCCTATCCGGCGTTGTACTTGATTGTTCACAGCGGCGATAATTTCGGCCCTGCGATCGAACAGATCGAGTGCTTCAAGCGCCGTCACGCGGACGCACGCATTGCCGTCGTCGCGGATCACTATTGTCTGAACGACTTGACTGCTGCATTCCGGGCCGGTGCCACTGGCTATTTCATCGACGTGATGAACTGCGACACGTTCATCAAGTCCATCGAGCTGGTCATGATGGGCGGGACGGTATTTCCGACTGACTTCTTGACGTCTGCTCTCGATGTCGAAAAGCGTGACGCAGACGATGCCTCTGCACGTGTCGATGATAGCCCTGCGATAGCAAATGCAGACAGCAGGCTTGCACAACAACTTTCGCCGCGAGAAATCTCTATTCTCCAATGTTTGATCGAAGGGGATTCCAACAAGTGCATCGCGCGCAAGATCAATATCGCTGAAGCCACGGTGAAGGTTCACATCAAGGCGATCCTTCGCAAGATTCGCGTTCAAAACAGGACACAAGCGGCGATCTGGGGATTGAACCATCGACCGACAGCTTGGCCATCAAATAGGACTGCGCAGTCGGCCGCTGACGCAACCGAGCGCCTCCTCCCACCAAAGAGAGAACTTCCCAAAATCGCCAGGACAGGCCGGCCCGCTCCGCTCGGTGCAATCGACCAAGCGGCAAACTACTTCGAAGTGCCTCTTGCCAACGGCCATACCCGCAAGGATTTTGGTTCGAAGGCCGAAGGCGCGCTTCGACTGCGTAAATAGCCGAAATTAGTCCATGCACCACCGGTCAGCCGTAGCTCACTGAACGTTGACGTCTCAGATACCGCCTGACGCCTCCACCGCGAGGTGAGATGCACGAAGCTTGACTATGCGCGGACGAAGGCACAACCTGCAGCTGTCGCGAAGGTCTACGGGTTGATTTTCGCGCGCGGCGAGAATTGCCCCCGCAGACGCGGAAAGAAAATGGAATCAAAATGATCCTATTGACCGGAGGCGCCGGCTATATCGGGTCCCATATCGCGGTCGCCCTACTCGATTCCGGGCTGGATGTCGTTGCGGTCGACAATCTCTGCAACAGCAATCGCGCCTCCCTCGAACGGGTACAGGCCATCTGCGGGCGATCGCTCGTATTCCAGCACATCGATATCTGCAACGAAGAGGCGATTTATGAGATCCTGCGCACTCACGGAGTGACCGCGGTCATTCACCTCGCCGGGCTCAAGGCGGTCGGTGAGTCCAGCACTCAACCCATGACGTATTACGAAAACAACGTCGTGGGGACGATGCGGCTCGTGTCGGCGATGTCGCGTGCCGATGTGAAAACGCTGGTCTTCAGTTCGTCCGCAACGGTCTATGGCACGCCCACATATCTGCCGCTGGACGAGAAACATCCCGTAGGACCAATAAATCCGTATGGCCGCACAAAGTACTTTGTCGAAGAGATTCTAAGGGATCTCCATGGGTCCGACAGCGATTGGCGGATCGCCATCCTGCGCTACTTTAATCCGGTTGGCGCGCACGAAAGCGGGCGCATCGGAGAAGACCCTCTCGGCGTACCCAACAATTTGTTGCCGCTTGTAGCGCAAGTAGCGATCGGGCGGCGTGCGAAACTGCAAATTTGGGGAAATGACTACGATACTGCGGATGGCACAGGCATCCGCGACTTCATTCATGTCGTCGATCTTGCATCCGGACATCTGAGCGCTTTGAGCCAGTTGAGACAGCCCGGCGTTCTGACAGTCAATCTCGGAACAGGAAGCGGCAGCAGTGTCCTGGAGGTGGTCAAAACGTTCGAGGCCGTGAGTGGCCGGCCAGTTCCGTACGTGATTGACCAACGCAGGGTCGGTGATGTCGCAACCTGTTACGCGGACCCCACGCTCGCAAAGAATCTGCTGGGCTGGACATCTACGCGATCACTCACTCAGATGTGTGCGGATCATTGGCGCTGGCAAATGCAGAATCCGGATGGCTATCGTAGCAGCCAGGGGGCCGTCTGAGCTTTGAATAGACATCACGCGCCTGCTCCGCTGGGTCGCGGGTGCTCAGCCGCCGGCATCGGATCGCTGATCAACAGCCTTATACCCTCGCGTACGCCTCGCCTGCGTGCCGACCCGATGCAACCGGTCGCCTCGAAGGGGCTCGCGCTAAGCGCCCTGCGAGACGTACCGATCCGCCGCCCACCCGTCGGGTTCGGGCAGAGTTCGGTCGGTCGCCTCCCCCTCCAGGCGCGCTGCAGCGGCCGTAGGCCGCCGTCTGGCATCCAGGGCGAGCGGGCCAAGGGCTGTCAGCGGCCCGACGGGCGCAGCCTCGCTTGCCGTCCCAGGCCCTTACGGAGGCAGCCAATGGCCACAGACAATGTCTCCGGGGGGAAAGAAGCCTGTCCGGTGGCAAAATGAGCCAGCGACCGCCGCAGGCACGGCTATGCCATTCTTGCATTCTCGCGCGTTCGAGCCCGTCAGGATGAGCGGATCTACATTGAGAAGATCAGAATTCCTACGGCGTGGGCCGCCTTGTCTGACGTGACGGGACGGTGAAGACATAGGCGTATGACTGGTCATACGCCTATGTTGAAGGTCGCGCGTCTCGACGTAATTTCGTCGGGTGCGCGGCGCCGTTGGACGCTGGACGAGAAGCAACGGATCGTGGCGGAGAGTTACGCTGAGCCGCGGCAGGTGTCGGCGACAGCGCGGAGGAACGGGCTGTCTGCGAGCCAGCTGTTTACATGGCGCCGGCTGGCCCGGGCTGGTCGGCTTGCGGAAGCGGACGGGGGGACGACGTTTGCACCGATAGTTATATCGCCGGAACAGCCTGAAGCTGCGGATCGGAGCCTGCCACCTCAGGCATGTGTGCCTGCGGTGCCGGGTCGGATCGAGATCGTGCTGATGCGCGGACATCGGGTGATCGTCGACAATGGCGTCGATGCGGCCGTGCTGGCGCGGGTTGTGGCGGTACTGGAGCGGCGATGATTCCGGTGCCGAGCAATGTTCGGGTGTGGCTGGCAACCGGGCACACCGATATGCGCAAGGGATTTGCGAGCCTCTCGCTGCAGGTGCAGGAAGTGCTGCGGCGCGATCCGCTGGGTGGGCACCTGTTCTGCTTCCGCGGACGCAGCGGCAATCTTCTGAAAGTGATCTGGCATGACGGCCAAGGGGCATGCCTGTTCACCAAGCGGCTGGAGCGCGGGCGGTTTTTGTGGCCGAGCCCAGCCGACGGCGCAATCACGATCTCACCGGCACAGCTTGGTTACCTGCTGTCCGGTATTGACTGGCGCAATCCTCAGGAAACCTGGCGTCCGACGTCGGTCGGCTGACAGTTTTGGCTTGCGGATCGCAGCGGATGTGATTCCATCGTCTAGTGAAAGACGCAGCTGAATCGCTTCCATCCGATCTCGCCGCCGCTCACGCGATGATCCTTAAGGAGCGCGCTGCGCGTGTGGAAGCCGAGGCGGTTGCAGCCCGCGCCCAGGCTGTGAACGCGAACACGGAAGCGCTGATTGCCCATCTCAAACTCGAGATCGAGAAGCTGCGGCGCGAGCTTTACGGCAGCAGCTCAGAACGCAAGGCGCGGCTGCTCGAGCAGATGGAATTGCAGCTGGAGGACCTGGAAGCAGCCGCGACCGAAGATGAGATGGCGGCCGAACAGGCCGCGGCCGGTGCACAGACGGTGCGCTCATTCCAGCGCAAGCGGCCTTCGCGCAAGCCCTTCCCCGATCATCTGCCGCGTGAGCGCGTGGTGATTGCTGCGCCCGAGAATTGTCCCTGCTGCGGCTCGGCGAAGCTGTCGAAGCTCGGCGAGGACGTCACCGAAACGCTGGAGGTCATCCCCAGGTCCTGGAAGGTGATCCAGACGGTGCGCGAGAAGTTCTCGTGCCGGCAATGCGAGACGATTACCCAGCCGCCGGCGCCCTTCCATGTTACCCCGCGCGGCTTCGCTGGGCCGAATTTGCTGGCGATGATCCTGTTCGAGAAGTTCGGCCAGCACCAGCCGCTGAACCGCCAGAGCGAGCGATACCGGCGCGAAGGCATTGATCTCAGCCTCTCGACGCTGGCCGACCAGGTGGGGGCCTGCACCACGGTGCTGCAGCCGCTGCATGCGCTGATCGAGGCCCACGTTCTGGCCGCCGAACGGTTGCATGGCGACGACACCACGGTGCCGATCCTGGCGAAGGGCAAGACGGTAAAGGGGCACATCTGGACCTATGTCCGCGACGACCGGCCGTTTGGCGGACGTGCACCGCCGGCGGCGCTGTATTACGCCTCTCGGGACCGACGCATGAACATCCCGTCCGGCATCTTCGAGACTTCGCCGGCATTCTGCAGGCCGATGCCTATGACGGGTACAACGAACTTTACAAGCCGTCCCGCTTACCGGGGCCGGTTACGTCGGCCCTGTGTTGGGCGCACGCAAGGCGGCAGTTCTTCGAGTTAGCGGATATTGCCGCCAATGCCCGGCGCGGCAAGAACGCAGCGGCGATCTCGCCTGTCGCGCTGGAGGCGGTCAGGCGCATCGACGTGCTGTTCGATATCGAGCGCGGCATCAATGGCCTAGACGCCGAAGAGCGGCTGCGGGCGCGACATGAACAAAGCGCGCCTCATTTGACGGTCCTGGAAGCCTGGCTGCGCGATGAGCGTGCCCGCCTGTCGCGCTCTGCCTCCGTCGCCGAACCGATCGACTACATGCTCAAACGTTGGGACCGTTTTGCGCGATTCATCGACGACGGCAGGATCTGCCTCACCAACAACGCAGCCGAGCGCGCGCTGCGCGGCTTTGCGCTGGGACGCAAATCGTGGCTCTTTGCCGGTTCCGAACGCGGGGCCGACCGGGCCGCGGTCATGGCCACGCTGATCATGACGGCCAAGCTTAACGACGTCGATCCGCTGGCCTGGCTCGCTGACGTGCTCGCTCGCATCGCCGGCATTCGGCAAGGTCGGCTTCACGAGCTACTGCCTTGGGAATGGAAGTGCGCGGCGTCCGCTATCGCTCAGGCGGCCTGATCACTATCACGCCGGTCAGAATGATCATCGACGGGCTGCGCGAGCTTCTGGCGTGCAATTGGAGAGCTGTACGCGAGCGGGCCAGGATGCGCGTCATCGCAGGCTGGCCGGTTCGACCGTCGTCTCGGCGTCAGCAGTATCGGCGTGGATAGCCTCCCGGATCAGCCGCTCTGTGGTCTGCTCGAAATACAGCCAGAGGTCCGTGTGCAGGTCGGAAAACTGCCGCCACACCACGGTGTCGAAAAAGCGGCGCGGCGCCCTGACCATGATCGTCGTCGCGCGCTGCCGCGGATATCGGAACGGCCGAATGCCATAACGCCGGCACAAGGCAATGAACAGCCGGACCGACCATTGGTCTGGCAGGCTGAACTTCATCTCGATCGGGGGATCGCGACGACTGACCTCCTCAAGCTTGGCCTTCAGCCGCTCTGCTGCGGCTTCAGCGGCGTCGCGTTCTCCCGCCGTGGCCGCGCCGAAATACAGCGCCTCCACCTTCTTCAGCCGATCGCGAAGCTGATCTTCGATCCGCATGCCCTCGCTCCTCGAAGCAACGAGGCCATCGCACGAACCGGCCGTCAACCGCGGAAAACAAGCCGTCCACACATCATCGCACCGGAGCTACGCTCCGCGGCCCTGGGCGAATGCTTACGAAGATCAACTATAGCAATACTTTCCAGGACGAAGCGACGCCGGCCGGATAACGCGTCGGCTTCCAGTGCGCAGCGGATCGCGCGTGGCTCCAATGCCACGAGAGCGGATTTGCGGGCGAATCAAAGCGCGATGAGATTGGGTTGAATCATCATCGCGCTTTAGCTCATTGTTTGAGCATAGTCTTTTCGGAAAACCGCTGCGCACTTTTCCGGATCATGCTTTAGCTCTGAGGTTTGGTCAGGAACGAGTTCTGTGTCCAATCAGAGCCACGCATGGCTAGAGCGACCATACCGCCATCGGCGCGACCGGAGCTCCCCGCCAGGTACTGGTTTAGCAGCGCAAAGCTATTGCCCGCCTGAGACGCCGCGGCCGTGCCTTGATCCCCCCAAGAGATCGCCTGCGGGGCGGCGGTTGCCAGCATGCTGGTGTCTGATCCCGGAGGCTGCTGCAGCTGCGTGAAATCCTGGTTTGCCAGGCTTCCGGTGCTTGCGCCGGTCGAGTACGTCGACCAACCGGACGGGGACGTCGGCGCCAGTCCCATGGCGCTTTGGACGTTGGGGTCGGTCGTTGACACAGTCGTCCCCGGGTCGACTGTCGAAGTCCCCGGCGAAGTCAGGTTCTGTGTTACAGCCGGCGCGACAACGGCGGTTGGGGTGGTGGTTGGAGCGGTGGTCGTGGTTGGCTGCGTCGGCGTCGGCGTCGACGTCGACGTCGACGTCGACGAAGTCGTCGCGGCCGCCCCCGTCAATAGCGTCATATTTCGGTAATCGACGGCAACGGTCTCGGGCGCCGTCGACCGATAGACTCCGTATTCCCAGTTGGTGCCGACCCCATATCCCAACGGGCCGTTGTAATTCACGACCTGATTCCCGTTGACCGAGACCTTCAAATACCCGCCGCCGGTGTTCGAAACATCGGCCTGGATCTGGATGTTGTTGTACACACCCGCTTGAATTGGATTGGGGTCAGTCCAGAGCGTGAGCATCTGCACGTTGCCGGCCCCGTTGCTCGGATCCTGACCCGGGGCGACATATCTGGCGACAACCTGCAGGTGATCGCCAGCAAGCTGGATCGCGAACGGCGGCGAGGTGCCTACGCCGCTGGAATTGTCATCGTTGTGCATTTGTCCAACGATGAACCAGCCATCTGCCGTATTCACAAATGACCCGTTAGGGCCATTTGGCTCCACCATGAACTGATAATTCAAGGCGATGGGAGTGCTGCCGGGAATGTTGTCCGCGGCTGAAACCTCGGAGCGATCAACAGACGAGCTATCGTACCAGGCATGATCGCCCCGGTTGACTACAAAGCGCAGAGTTTGTGCGTCAGGATTGGTCAGGCTGTAGCTCGTGCTCGCATCCTGAACTCCGTAGCTGTCACCACCGATAGAAAACCTCGTCATCGGTGCGGAAGAAAATGATGTAATTGTCCCGGTCGTATCCAATTCAGGTCTCCATGGGTCGCAGAGATGCTTCTCTTTTGACGCTTACAAAGGAATTCACGGCCGCGCAGCGAAGGCGCGCGACGTACCACGCGCTCGCAACGCCTTGCGCTACGAGCAGATTTCAATGCAACGCAGGATCAACTACGAGCACATTCCAATGCAGTGCGAATCGCCCATCCCCAGCTGCTAGGCTTGGATGGTTAATTAAGGAGTATGGCGAAAAAAATGAGCTCGCATGGCGACAATTAGGAGAGGCCAACTGTCGGTCTATGTCGTGTCCCGGGCGCCACCGGTCGTAGAGCGATAGCGTAACACATTGCGGCTTTGCCAAGTTAGCCGGGGCCGAAAATCACATAGCAGAATCGCGCCCACGACAGTTGTCCAGCCGATCGAAGCGGCAACGGCCCACACCTGTATCGGCATCGGACGGGTTCTCGCAATCCAATGAAGCAAAACGAAGAGGCCGCTGGCGCTGGACAGCGACCTCCTGGACCCGATCTCAAATGAACGTTTTGGAAATAAAATCGCCGCCGAAGGTCCGCCATTATTAGACGATGAATTCGCCACGACGTGAAGCCTAAACACGTCGGATGCTCAGCAGAACTATCGAGACGTTGCGCGATCGACACACTATCTGTGACGAACTACATTCTCCGACGTCTGTTGTAGATCACAGCAGGCGCGAGCGGCGCTCGAGCCGGCATGAAAACGCCCCCCCGTCGCCTGGATCCGCCAAGCCCATCGACCGAATCTCGGCCACCAACGCTGTCTGCCAAGCAATCCGCAATTTGTCCTATTTGGCGCCCTCTTCGCGCCGTCTTGGCGCCCCAAAACACCTCCGAGGGAACTTTTACGCGCGGTTAACGCTTGCGATCCAAAGTTCCTGGTGGGACCTGAAAAGGAAAAGCACATGGGACAATTACGCCGCCGCGTGGTTTGGACGGACAGCCTCGAAGCACGACTCGCAGAACGAGCGAGAGAGTTGCGGAACGAGGCCGCGGCACTGGCCCCATGCGCCGCCAAAGAGGCACTGATAAAGCTCGCTCGACACGCCGAGACAAGTGCATGTCTAAGCCGGCAGCTGTCCTCGCCGGAACTAATGCCCAATTAAGCGGCGCCGTTGCGGCCGGTTGTTGGTTCAGCGGCCTACCTGATCCTCCGGATGGCGCAACTGCCTTGCCGAAACGAGCGGCACTCTCGGCTTCCTGTCAATGCCTAGCAATATATCCGAAGTGTTCACGACGAGCCGGAACAGTGGCGTGGCTGCCTTGTCCGGCAAGCGAGCCAACACGTTCTCTCCTTGCAAATTTTGTTGTCTAAGACGTCCCGCTGAAATCCAAGCGCGATAGCATAGGCCAGGCATCCGGCAGCGCGTGAGGTTTGCTAGCCGCGCGGATCTTCAAACATTGCATTCGCGCTTTCTGCCGTTCGTATCACTCGGCAACGAACGCAACGCCAACCCATCCGCGCTTTCGCCAAACGACTTTGCAGAAGTAAGTCTTGCTAGGCGGAACGATAAGCATGAATTGGTCAGGAAGGGGCGATGGCGGATCATCCGCCTTCAGCGACGCGCAATTCTCTGTGATGTCGCCGACGACACAGCATAGCGACAAGTCACCAAACCTGATTAAGGCATTATCCAGTGATGGATTACGTACAGACTTTCGCCTGTCTGGAAAGGCAATCATTTCCGAGCCCATCAATAACCAATGCAAATTTGATCGATGTTGCGCGCGAAAGATTGTGTTTCTACTAACGACCGCGGCGGTCGGCCCGTCGCGACCAACTCGACGCCGGCGACGCGCTTCACGTAGTGAGATTCCTGCTCACGGTTTCTGGCGGTGGATTTGGATCGAACCGCGCCGATATCTGACCTCACTTGGCCCAATGGCCCACAAATGCAGGATTGCACCAGAGGGCAACGCCGTCACCAAACAATAGACAAACGAGAGCGACCTTGACGTAGGGCGCTTCATTGTTCTTGCGCCGCTAGCAAATTCAGCAACCAAACCAGCGCACGCTTCTCATGGGACGGGACCGATTGGGAACGTAGAAGACGGTCACGTTTCAGGAGGAGCTGGCGCACGGGCCCTGGCGCCGGCTCTTCCTAATTCTGTGTGAACCAAGCCACAGTTGACCGAGTTGATTTTTGGCAGATTTCCGGCGCTGGGGGATTTCAGGGCCCCGAGCTGAAGACCAGGGCCCCGCCGGGCCGGTCGTGACACCATATTGACCAACTGACGAAACCGGGCTGAAACATTTTGCCGATACCACTTCCGCAAAACCACAAGGGGAAGTGTCATGGTGGCGATGACCATTGTCGGGCTGCTGTGCGTCAGCGCGGCTATCTTTGGTGCCCACGCGTATGACGCCCTCCACACGCCTTGAGGGCCGCGAGAGCCTTGGCGACGATATGTGGGCCATCCGGCCATACTTGGGCTTCGCCTAACGCGTGCACTCAAACGCTTTGGCCGACGCTTGTCGTTTGTCGCAGGTCCGGCTTGTGACCCGGTGAACAGGATCATCGGATTTCCACCCGCGCGTAGACCCTAATGTGACGTCGAGTGTTTGCCGTCGTAGACCCAGGCCTCTGCGGGTCGCCAAAAATGTGTTTGTGTACAATGTGGGCACCGGACGCGAAGCTCAATGCTTGGGAGCGTCTCCAATACGACCGTTTCAGTATCTAACCCTGTCTGCACGGGTTTTCCTGTCTCAACGCAGCGGATCAATATATCCGACATAACTTTCCCTAAGCGGAAACAAGATCCTGCCGCGCAGCCGACCGAGACTGCTTCTAATTAATCGAGCTGATTCGATGAAACTTCCTCTCGGCCCGCAACCTTGAGCATCTCGACAGCAAAACGCTCTTCCGACAGCCGTCGTTCAACAAAGCGAATTTCAACGTCATTGAGTTTGGTACGTAGTAGTCCTCGATAGCGCTCGATGTTTCGCTCGTGCGTCCGCAACAGCGCAATCTGGTATTCTTCCATGTCAGCCTCTTCGTCAAAGGAGACGTGTTGCCCGTCAGCGACGCTGTTCTATGGGCCGCGTCTAGAGTCAAAACTGGATCCATCACGGAATAAGAACCGCCGGCATCGGCTTCGTCGGCAGCAGAACAAGCTCGTTGGGCTGGCCTCGCACCGCCGCCAGAACTGCAAGCACGATTGCAACAACCGCCAAAGGCCTTGCCATGAATTCCGTCAGCAATAAAATAATGGGCAATAGTCTGCGGAAGTATAGCGCCGGGTTTGCAATACTCTTGTGAACGCCTTCACATCCGAAAGCTACGCCCGGCAGCAAGCCCCCACTTCCCTGCCCTTGGTAGGCGTGCAGCCCTCTTTCACCTCAGGAAACCGGCAATACAGGCGATAACCACGCCAAACAGGGCGCCCATCGCTAGCCACCGACAAAGGTCGGCGTAGTTGGTCGGCCGCAGGGACACAAACATGTCTCCGCTTTGAGCTCTCCTCTCCTCAAAGAGGCTCCTCGCCGCAAGCGTACCAAGGACGGAAGCGCCTAGAAAAATCCACCAGTGCCACATCCACGGCATCGAGGTCATTGCTCAGCTTCTCAGACACGAGCGTCGTGCTTCGCACCGGCTGGTGTGTTGAAGCTAGAATACACTGCTTACACCCTTCAGTCAGCACCGCCTGCGTATCGGATTATTGCCGTGAGGAAGGGATGCACGCGCCAGTTTAGCGAGACCGTGCACGGCCCGTGCTGGCGGGCTACCCCTTCAGGGTTAGAAGACTGTTGCCTCCCGGTGAGCGCGCTACAGGCCGCCGCTCCCTTGAAAAGAAACAGCCCCGATCTTGGGCGATAGACCGGGGCCGTTGCCGGGGTGCGAGGCTTGGGGGCCTGAACCCACCCCGTCAGAGTTACACGGGGAATTGTTGTTCCAATGATGGTGCGTCAATGTTCTAATCCGTTCCAGCGCATGGCCTAACTTGGACAGTGCCGACAGGGGCGCTGTCCGTGTTTCAGCCGCCTGCACAGAAGCAGTTGGTCACCGGATAAGCCGAACAACTGCTCCTTAAAGTCGATCTGCGATACTTCCTGCAAATGGATCAGGAGTTGGCGGCCTCTTCATTTTCGCGGCCAAGGCGCGACTGAATCTACTGGTGCGTCGCCTCAGCAACGCCCCTGGTCGAGCGGACAACGACGCCTTTCGCGCGGCGAGCCTCAGCTCAGGGGGCGAGCCGGGGCTATGGGAGCTTCCGGAGATTGTAGCGGCCAACCTCGACTCATGACGTCACATCTCTCTGCTGAATTCCGTCACCAGGATTTTGCAATTGTTGCAGCGCGCTACCACCTTTGCCCCAACAGGCAACCCGTTGTCGGATCTGTTGGTTACGACTAGTTCAAAATGGCAATTGCCGCAGGCACTTGCTGATTTACGTTGTCCCCAGTCGTGCGAATTGGCGGATAACTACAGCCCGACCAAGCATATCTCGCGATAAGGGATCGCCGCTCCGGCTTAAGGAGCGACGGTCCCGCCCAATTGCGGGGCGATCAGCTCGCTCGAAAATGGGTTGGATTCGAAACAGCGATACCTACACCGCAAAAGCCAGAGATTGAGGCCTGCGTTGACCAACAGAGACGGCACGCTTGAGCGACAGACCATCAAGGATTTTCGCGGCATTGAGAGCTCCGATGACGGACTAGCATTTGAAGTTGATGTTGACGCCGACTATGGCTCGGCAATTTGGACGATTCCCTACAAGCATGCGATCTGGTTGGCCCAGGCGATACTAGAGGTTTCGCCCGTCGCAGTTGGCAGGCAAACTGCTGGCGGCTCCGTGGAAGGGACCAAGCTCGTCGGTGAGCGTCTCAATGTGACGAGAGCTCGCGTGCTTGTGAAGGTCCGCTCCGATCATGCTGCGATCTCGGCTCAAGGCACGTGGTCATCCGACAAGACACCGGGTACCGCAATTCTTATGGTCGACAAGTCAATCGCCGCAGATTTGGTTGAGCAACTCGGAGCGTTCTTGACCTCGGTTCAGGCTCTATCTCGACCATCGTAGTCGTGCGCGGACAGAGTCAAGGCGTCAGACGCCGGGCGGAAGCATCGACGCCAGCCGAGAGCCCAGCCGATCACCGCACCACATCGACACAGTCACTCCGAAGGCGCCGTGGCGGGAAGCCCCCGTGGGTAATCAGAAAGCGTCCGCACATGGTTCGAATTTCCGATATACTTCCGATATCCGCCTCCGCCGAGGCAACGGCCAGAAGCACCCACCGACGTGGCTGCCAGAAGGATACGTGCGTGACCAGGCCGGACCACCCATTAGGGGATGATGTGCGACCATTGCGGCAAGATCCCTTTTCTTTCATCAAGGCACGTTTGCGGTCTTGTGGCGTTGAACCAAAATGAGCATGCCCGATCCGGTCCCGGATGTTAGACTGGAGCCATTGAACAATATTGCCTGGCTTGAAGCCGCGTGGAAGGAACTCGAAGCTCGGGCCACTCACTCGTTCTTTTTGTCTTGGCTCTGGATCGGCACCTGGTTGCGGCATATACCGGATGGCACGCAACCGCACGTCCTCGTAGCTCGCGCGTCAGGCAGGATCGTTGGGTTGGCGGTTATCTGCCGGCGGAGAGCCTGGAGTCTTGGGCCGCATGCGCGGGCACGTTGGCTGCTAAATGAATCGGGAGATACCCGTTTCGACAGACTATTCATCGAGTGCAATGGTATTCTCGCAGAGCAACCGGACACCATTATTCCGGCAGGCCTCGACGCGTTGACATCCCGCCTACCTCGCGCGGATCAGTTGGTTCTTTCCGGAATTGATGCGGATCTCGAACTAATCGCTTGCCGTGCCGCGGGCCGGGCCGGGCTCGTTAGCGAAGTGAAACAGGCTGATACGGCCTTATGGGTTGATTTCGCGAAGGCCCGTCAACGAAACAAGGATTATCGTGCCACCCTGGGCCGCAGCACTCGCCAGGCCGTGAGCCGTGCCATGAGGTTGTATGCCGAGCGAGGTCCCCTTGAATTCCGGATCATGGAAACCACAACGGAGGCCCTGGCTGCGTTCGACTTGCTGAGCGACTTTCATCGGTCGCGATGGGGACGCAAGGGGGCTTTCGCAAATCCGGGCTTCCGTCCGTTCCACGAGGAGTTGATCGCACGCGGCATTCCTACAGGGGCGGTCCGCATCTCACGGACGTTGGTTGGCGGCCAGACGATCGGAGTCGTGTACAATTTCGTGCATGACGGCCGCGTCCTGAACTACCAAAGCGGCTTTCTTTATGAAAGCGATGGCCGCCTTAAGCCCGGGCTGGTGAGCCATGTGCTGGCCATTGAGGAAAGCATTTCACGCGGAGAACGCGGCTACGACTTCCTGGCTGGCGGCGCTGGGCACAAGGCCCATCTGGCAAATAACGAGTATGCGATGAAGTGGATCGCAATAAGCCGAGACGGTCCAGAGCGCCACATCGAGGCGAAGCTCCGCGATGCCAAACGGACGCTACGAACGATTGCTGCGAACCTTCCAAAAAAGAAACTGCGGCTATTCGGGTCGGCAAATGCAAACTGAACTATTGGCCGCTGCCGCCTGCCTTTTCGGATAACCGCTTCGCACTTTTCCGGATCATGCTTTAGCCGAAATAAGTTGACTGCTCAAACGTCATCAATGGCCTGAATGTGCACTCCCTTCACTGCCCTTCCAGATGGATCGTCCATCCTCGCAAATTGCTGGGACCAAAGAAACGCAGTCGGCGTGGAACACGCGATCGAGGGACCAACGGGGACAGTTAAGCAGGCCGTCGGATTCTTGAAAATGCTGTCAAAGATAGTCCTATAGAAGTATCCTTCCTTCGAAGTCGGCGTTTGCTGCGGAAAGCGCATGCCCGCCTCTGCGAACATCTGATCCGAGACCTTACTCTCGGCATGATTCTTCAGGCACTCAATCCAGCTGTACCCGACCCCATCCGAAAACTGTTCCTTTTGACGCCACAAGACCTCCTGCGGCAACAGATCGCTAAAGGCTTCCCGCAATATGCCCTTTTCGATCTTCGCACCGGGGCACATTTTTTCGGCGGGGTTTATCGACATCGCGTAATCCAAGAATTCCTTGTCCAGGAAGGGCACTCGGGCTTCGACCCCCCAAGCAGCCGTCGCCTTGTTCGCGCGGCAGCAATCGTACCTGCTCAGCGCAAACAGCTTTCGAACTGTCTCCTCGTGGAATTCTTCTGCTGATGGCGCCATATGGAAGTAAAGATAGCCGCCAAATACCTCGTCGGCACCTTCTCCAGACAGCACCATCTTGATGCCCATCGCCTTAATTTTACGCGCCATGAGATACATCGGCGTGCCAGCACGAATGGTGGTGACGTCGAAGGTCTCCAGGTGTCTGATGACATCAGGCAACGCGTCCAGTCCGTCCTGTACAGTAAAAACAACTTCATGATGAACCGTGCCGATGTGAGCCGCCACCGTTCGCGCATGCTTCATGTCGGGTGAGTTTTCCAGACCCACGGAGAACGAATGTAGTCTTGGCCACCAGGCCTCCTCGGTCTCCCCTGACTCGATCCGCTTGAAGCGGTGCCGTGCTGCGAGCGCTGCGATAAGAGAAGAGTCGAGCCCACCAGAAATAAGCACCCCGTAAGGCACGTCGCACATCATTTGCTGTTTGACCGCGGCTTCAAGTGACGCCCGGAGCTCGTGCAACGACACGTTTTTGTTTGGAAATGCATGCGCCCACTGTGGATCATACCACCTGACGAACTCGCGGGCTTTGCTGCTATAATGATGTCCCGGCGGAAACTCCTGGATCGTCTCGCACACCGGATCGAGAGCTTTCATTTCGCTGGCAACGTAAGTTGCACCGTCCCCGCTCCATCCAATATAGAGCGGCACTATGCCGATGTGGTCCCGGGCGACGAAGAAATCGCCGCTATGTTCGTCGAAGAGGGCAAACGCAAAAATGCCACTCAGCATATTGCACAAGGCTGGTCCGTACTCGTCGTAGAGATACAGGATGATCTCGCAGTCCGATTTCGTTTTCCAGGCGTGCGGCAGCTTCAGTGCGTCGCGCAAAGCGACATGATTGTAGATCTCTCCGTTCACAGCCAACACCCGGCCCGCGGTAACGTCGAGAAGGGGCTGGGCGCCGTGCTCTACATCGACAATGGAGAGGCGTTCGTGTGCGAGCATCGCGCGTTCGCTGGAATAAATGCCACTCCAGTCCGGCCCGCGATGTCTAACCGTCTTTGCCATCTCCAGCGCTCGGCTACGCGCCGCTTCAAACGATTCCGAAAATTCGAATATGCCAACGAAGCCGCACAAGGCGATTAACCCTTCCGTATGCTGGCCGATCTACCTCACGACAGTCAGCGCTCGCTCTGACTGGAACGCCTTAACAGTGGCATTGAATTCGCTAGCTGAACAGCGCACAGTCCGAGGTAACCAAAATGCGTTGAGAGGCTGTTTGGGAGTAACCGCAATGTTGCGCCCTCAGATCGGCGGCGAGACCGGGATGCGACGGACGACGCTGGCGGACGTCCCGGTGGGGCAATACGGCCCGGGGCGTCACGCAGAGATTGTCGCCCCATGCCGTGTCCACACGTCAGGGGCCAACGGATCCAATGATCTACGGGATGGCGGATGAGGCCTTGACTCGATCGCCCGCAGACTAAAGCGCTTGGTGAACTGGCCGTTCAAACGGCACCCCCAAGGGCTGCTGCCTTAGGCCGCGCCCACCTTGAGCGGCCATGCCCCGACCCGGATCATGACACTATCGATCCGGGCCTCTCCAACGTCTCATCTTGGGTCTGCGTGGCGCCCGGTTTGCTCCGGCCGCACGAGGCTCGCCGAAGAAAGACCGCCTCTTACCGCTCTCGCAGCGCTTCCTGCTTGTATCTCGCCAGCGGCGAAAGCAGATAGCTGATGATCCTGCGCGTGCCGGTTTTGATCTCGACGGTCACTGCCATGCCCGGGCCGAGCTTGACCAGCTTGTCCTCCACTTGCATGTGTGTCCGGTCGAGCGACACGCGCGCGGCATATTCCAGCTCCTGACCTTTCGGCTCGCTACTGCTTAGCGTGGCGCCCGACGCGCGGTCGTTCGCCCCCTGCGTCCTGTCGCGGGTAATGGCATCCGTCGACACGCTGAGCACATCACCATGCAGCAGTCCGTATCGCGTGAAGTTGAAGGTATCGATCTTGATCTCGGCGGCCTGCCCCGGATGGACGAATCCGATATCGCGGTTAGAGAGCATGGCCTCGATCTCGAGTTGGCTTTCGCTCGGGACCACTACTGCGAGTGCCTGAGCCGGCGTCACCACGCCGCCCACCGTATGAACGGCAAGCTGTTGCACGACCCCGTCGACCGGCGCGGTCAGACGCTGGAGCTTCGTACGCCGATCCGCCTTGACCACCTCCTGCGCCGCGCTCGCAGCCTTCTGCTCGGCCTTCGCAAGCGCGTCATAGGTGGCGCGGCGATACTCCGCGACAGTCTTTTCCTTTGTTTCCTTCAGTAGCGCGATCGCCGCATCGGCTTCGCGCAGCCGGCTCTTCTGCAGCACAAGATCCTGCTGCATCGCGACCAGCTCCTGATACTCGGATAGATAGACGACCTTGGACGCCAGTGCCTTTTCGACGAGGCCCTTGCGGATATCGACCCTCTCCTGCAGCACGGGAACGGTCGCTTCCAGCTTGGCCACGCTCGCCGATGTCGTCTCTCGTTCCGCCTCCTTTTGCCCCTGCTGCCGATCGATTTCGGAAAGCTTGGCATTTTGCTCGGCGCGCTCGCTAATCAGGAACTGGCGATGCATCTCGATCTCGGCAGCGCTTGCGGTCTGCGGGGGACGGAAGGCAGCGAGCGGATCGGCTGCGAGTGCCGCCCGTAGTCTCGCTACGTCGAGTTCGGCCGCAAGCAGATCGCTTTTCTGGCGCTCCTGGTCGGCTTCCGTCATCGTCGGGTCGAGTTCGATCAGAACGTCACCGGCCTTCACGCTTTGGCCATCGCGGACCCGGATGGCGCGGACTACACCCGTCTCGAACGGCTGGATCAGCTTGGTGCGGCCGCCGGGCACGATCTTGCCAGTCGCGGTGGCGACGATGTCGACGCTGCCGAGCGTAGCCCACAACAGCGCGATGCAGAACATCGCGATGATGCTTGCGCCGATCGCGCGCCCGATCGGAGATGGCGGCGATTCAGCGATTTCGAGCGCAGCCGGCAGAAATGCAATCTCGTGTTCCCGGCGCCGAAGTTCGCGTCTCGGAAACGGGACGATGTTGCGACTAGCGGATGTCATGGATACCAGCCTGCAGATAATGAAGGTTCGCGTAACGGCCGTTGGTGCGGATCAGTTCATCATGGCTGCCGTCCTCGACGATGCGGCCATGCTCGAGAGCGATGATCCGGTCGGCATTGCGCACAGTCGACAGCCGGTGAGCGATAACGAATACGGTCCGCCCGGCGGAAATCTGCCTCATGTTCTGCTGGATCGCGCGCTCACTTTCGTAGTCGAGCGCGCTGGTCGCTTCGTCGAGAATCAAGATGCGCGGGTCGGTGATCAGTGCGCGCGCGATTGCGATACGCTGGCGCTGTCCTCCAGACAGGCTGCTGCCGCGCTCGCCGACGATAGTGTCGTAACCTTCGGGCAGTTCCAGGATGAAGTCGTGCGCGCCGGCAAGCATTGCCGCCTCGATGACGCGCTCCATCGGCATGGCCGGATCGGCCAGCGCGATGTTGTCGCGGATCGTGCAATTGAACAGCACGTTCTCCTGCAGCACGACACCGATCTGGCGCCGTAGCCAGCTCAGATCGACCATTGCCAGATCGACGCCATCGACCAGTACGCGTCCACTCTCCGGAACATAGAGACGCTGGATCAGCTTGGTGATGGTGCTCTTGCCCGAGCCGGAAGAGCCAACGATGCCGATGACCTGGCCTGGCTCGACGCTGAAAGACACGTCGTGCAGCACCTCAGGGCCATCGATGCGATAGCGGAAAGTCGTGTGCTCGAACTTCACGTGGCCGCGGATTGGCGGCAAAGCCGCGCGGGAGGGCGTGAAGCTCGGCTCTGGAATAGTGTTGAGGATATCGCCGAGACGGTCGATCGACAGACGGGCCTGGTGGAAGTCCTGCCAGACCTGCGCAAGCCGCAGCACCGGCGTGCTGACGCGCGCCGCCAGCATGTTGAACGCAACGAGCTCGCCAACGGTGAGGTCCCCACCAATCACCAGTCGCGCGCCGAAGTAAAGGGTCGCGGCGATGACCAGCTTGTTAATCATCTGAACCGCCTGGCTCGCCGTGTTGTTCAGGCTGAGCACGCGGAAGCTTGCGGCCACATAGCCGGCGAGTTGCTCCTCCCAGCGGCGTTGCATCTGTGGCTCGACCGCCATGGCCTTCAAGGTCTCGACGCCGGTGACGCTTTCGACCAGGAAGGCTTGGTTCTCAGAGCCGCGATTGAACTTCTCATCGAGGCGCGCGCGGAATAGCGGCGCGGCGCCCGCCGATATGCCGATGTAGAACGGGAAGGACGCCAGTACGATCCAAGTCAACGTCGTCGAGTAATAGAACATCACCACAAGGAAGACGACCGTGAAAAGGAGGTCGATGACCAGCGTGAGCGCCGAACTCGTCAGAAACTGGCGGATATTCTCCAGCTCCCGGACGCGTGCCACCGAATCCCCGACGCGCCGGGTCTGGAAATAGGCGATCGGCAGTGCCATCAGGTGACGGAATAGTCGGGCACCGAGCTCGACGTCGATACGGTTTGTCGTATGCGCGAACAGATAGACGCGCAGCGTCTCGAGAACGGCTTCGAACACAGTCAGAACGACAAGGCCGATGACCAGAACATCGAGCGTGCTCATGCTTCGATGCACGAGCACCTTGTCGATGACCACCTGGAAGAACAGCGGCGAGACAACGGCGAAGATCTGAAGGAAGAACGACGCTGCCAGCACCTCGCTGAGCAGGCGGCGATATTTTTGCATGGCTCCGACGAACCAGGAGATATCGAAGCGTCGCGCGAAATCGGTCAGGCTCGCGCGCCGGGCCATTAGAATGATGCCACCATCCCAGATGGCCTCGAGCTGGGCCTGGGTCAGTGTTTCAGGGCGCGGAGACAGCGGGCGCTGAACGAGAAGCTTGTCGTCGATGAGCTTGCCAAGAATCAGGAAGCCGCCGTCGCGCAAAAGTGCAATTCCTGGCAGCGGCGTGACCGCAAGCCTGCTCCAACTCGTCCTCTGCACCCTTGCTTTGAGCCCGAAATCCTTGGCACAGCGCAAGATTTCTGTAACGCCGAGGCGCGCCGCGCCCACCCGGTGGCGGATTTGGCCGGGGTCGGCAGCGATTCCATGGCAACGCAGCAGGATTGCAAGCGCAATGAGGCCAGATTCGTCGACGTCATCGGAATCGACGCTCGCGGCCGGGGATCCGGTGTCCGCCGCCTCGCCCGGATTATCGTCGCGCGCTGCAAAGCGCGCCCGCATCGGGCTGTCGGGCGCCTTCGTCACGAAGGCATCTCGAATATTCACCAAGCCGTCGCGAGCCCCGATCATGACCTTGCCGGCGCGGCGCTTCAGGCCGGCGCCCAGCTCGACCCCGAGGTCAACGCCTCGCGCGCGGATGTCGGCGATCGCATGAAATGCGCGATGTGCGAGGTTCTGTGAGCCGGGCAAGATCAAGCCGCCATCCCAGATCGCTTCAAATTCCGCGCGCGTCATCCGCCGCGGATGCGACGAGGTCGGGTGCAGCACAAGCGCTACCTGATCCTCGATTTTTCCCAGAAGCAAAAATCCGCCGTCACGCAGCGACGCGATTCCAGGCAGCTGGATGCCCGCCAGCCGCGGCCAGTCCATCGTCGTTGCACGGACCCTGACTCCGAATTCGTGCGCACAACGAAGCATTGCGCGGATGCCTATCGCTTCATCTCCACAGCGACCGCGGAGCTGATCAGGTTCAGTGTTCACGCCATGAAGGCGCAGAAACAGAGCCAGCGCTCGAAACCCCAAGTCTGGTGGTACGTAGGCATTTCCGTTCTGGATCGCCATTTCGTTACTCTACCCTTCGCGGCTACCGCCTGCGTTTGTGTTCCTTTGCATGCACATGGAATTCCAATGACGCCCTATCCGAGGATAGGCGACATACGCCTGCTCGCAGCCAAAACGGCGCAAGCAATCATCAAAGCGTTAGGGCCTCGAACCGCGAGGAGATGTCAGCGCGACGGGATATTTGGAAATTGCCCCCCCGAGCGCCGAGCGGTTAGTTAACGAGCAAAAATGGCGAAAAAACTTTCGAATTGTGATTTATGCACACGCAAGTTGTGCCCGAAAACTGACCTGAATTCAGAGGTTTTACGCTCACAACCAAGGATCGAATCGGAAGCCGTACGACGATTTTCCGTCAAACGGCGGCAGTCGGCAATCCCCCGTTGTGGATTGGTTTCACCTGTCCCTCGCGGCTGCTGACCGACCACTTTTGCCGCCTGGCGTCCAGAAAGCCGACGGTGCCGCACCCGGGCGCAAAGTGCCCGGGTGCGGCAGGACGCTATTGGTGCGGCTTCGTCAGGAACGCGTTCTGCGCCCAGGCGGCGCCATTCGAAATGGCTGCCGCGATCTGCCCCCCGTCGACCCGACCCGAGCTACCCGCCAGATACTGGTTCAGCAGCGCGAAGCTATGGCTTGTCTGGGACGTTCTTGCCGTGTCGTGCCCCGCCCAAGAGGTGGTCTGCGGTGCGTTGGTCGCCAGCGTATTGGTGTCCGATCCGAGGCGGTCGTGCAAATGCGAGAAACCTTGGTTTGCTAGGCTCGTCGTACCGGTGGAGGTCGTCGACGGCCGAGGATCCGTAACGGTGATGGTCTGTGACGCCGAGGACGTCACTGCGCCGGTGACCGGGTCCTTCGCGCTCGCAGTCAATGTGAGGTTCGCCACCGGATGCGCGCTGCCCCTGTAGTACGACGTCAGCGTCAGTCCACTGGCAACTTGCGCCGAGCTCAGAGTGATGTCGCTGCCCCTGAACGTGGTGCCATCGCCGGTCGTGATCGTCTCGTATTTCGGCAGCCCTTTGATGTTCAGACTGACGCTATCGTTGGGATCGGTCGTGGACACCGTTGTCCCAAGGTCGACATGACCGCCTCTGCCGGCCACCCAGAGCGAGTTGTCCGCGACGGAGAGCACCGGCATGGTCACCGTCGGTGTGGCTGGCTGTGTCGGCATGGTGGGCGTGGTCGGCGAGATCTGGAGACCGGAGAATGTCTTCACCGCGCCCGAGAGATCAGCGGCAAGCCCCCCGGAATCCTTGATGCTCGCGCCGCCCGCGAGATTGACCCCGGTGATGGCGAGCGCCGAGGTGCTCGTATCAGTCGACGCGACCTTCGTCTGGAAGGTGAGCGTGTTTGTCCCGGAACCACCAACATAGGTGGCGCTGGCACCATCATTGAGCGACAGCGTCGGCGTACCTGTGACGGTCACGGCCTCGCTCAAGGCGAGCGTCAACGTGACGACATCGCCAACATGCTCGGTCCCGGTCCCCGGCGAAGCGGACGCCTGCGTCACCGTCGGCGCGACGTTCGGGGTGGTCGGCTGCGTCGGGGTGGTCGGCTGCGTCGGGGTGGTCGGCTGCGTCGACGTCCCCGCGGCAGTCGCCGCCGCCCCGGTCAACAGCGTCATGTTTCGGTAATCGACGGCAACGGTCTCGGGCGCCGTCGACCGATAGACTCCATATTCCCAGTTGGTGGCTTGCCCATAGCCCAAGGGGCCGCTGTAATTCACGACCTGTGTCCCGTTGATCGAGACCTTCAAATACCCGCCACCGGTGTTTGAAACATCGGCCTGGATCTGGATGTTGTTGTACACGCCCGTCTGGATTGGATTGGGGTCAGTCCAGAGCGTGAGCATCTGCACGTTGCCGGCTCCGTTGCTCGGATCCAGGCCCGGGGCAACATATCTGGCGACAACCTGAAGATGATCGCCAGCAAGCTGGATGGCGAACGGCGGCGAGGTGCCCACTCCGCTCGCGTTGTCATCATTGTGCATTTGTCCGACGATGAACCAGCCATCTGCCGTATTCACAAATGACCCATTGGGGCCATTTGCCTCCACCATGAACTGATAATTCAAGTTGATCGGAGTGCTGCCCGCAATGTTGACCGCGCCTGAAACCTCCGAGCGGTCTACAGATGAGTCATCGTACCAGGCGTGATCACCCTGCTGGACTTCGAAGCGCAGAGTTTGTGGGTCAGGATTGGTCAGGCTGTAGCTCGTGCTCGCATCCTGAACTCCGTAGATGTCACCACCGATGGCAAACCTCGACATCGGTGTGGAAGAAAACGATGTAATCGTCCCAGTCGTATCCACTTCATGCCTCCATGGGTCGCAGAGATGCTTCTCTTCCGACGCTTACAAGGGAATTCACGGCCGCAGCGCGAAGGCGCGCGACATACCACGTGCTCGCAACGCCCTGCGCTACGAACAGATTTCAATGCATCGCAGGATCAACTGCGTGCACATTCCAATGCAGTGCGAATCGCCCATCCCCAACTGCTGGGTTGGCTGTTAATGAGCGAGTATGGCAAAAAAATTATTTGGTAAGGCAATAGTTTGAAATGACTAAACCCGTGACGCCGACGGCATGTGCTTGCCGTTGCTGCTAAATTAAGCGTCGTAGCGGTACGGAAGCAAAAGAAGTTTTCAACTGAAAGATAGCGACAATGTTGGCGCTCGCCATCCCGAATGATCCAGGTCGCGCGGCAACAGCGCTCGAGTTTGAACATTACTGATGCCGGAGCGCTTGCGCCGGACTGCACCCCACAGAGGCAATCGCGGCGATTCTTGACGCCCGATCACGCCGCATCTGCGGCGGCGCGAGCAGCCGTCCAATCGATATGCTCGACGCCCGCGGCAGTGACCGCCAGTTGGGATTCTTGAATGGCCGCTGACACCGCCTTCGGTTGGTCCAGACCCGGTCTAGCCTTGCTCGTCGCCGAATGAACGGAGGAGCCAACCCGCTTGTGCCGACCGAGCGCCTCGCCGGAAGGAAGAAGGAAAGAGATTCTCAGAATCGACGCTGAACACGCCGCCCTTACAGGATGCTGAAATATGGAAGTTCATCAGCCTGCCTTCCTTGATCCTCCTGATCGAGCACCACTGAGCGTGATGGCGCGAGATGCGCGCACCTTTCGCGAATTAGTCGAGAGGACAAGTTGACGCAAATCTCCAAGGATTAATCCGCCTTCCCCGTTGAGGGGCATCCGGGGCTACAGCATTGTTCCGATGGAAACATGGCGGGAGCGATGTGCGGGATTTTTGGCTGGGTACTCCGGGGAGAGCACCGGCAAGACTACGAGACTCTTGTCCGCCTCACCAACCTGATGAAGCATAGGGGCCCTGACGACGCGGGCTACTGGCAGGGCGACACTGCCGACCAGCGCAATCAAGTCAGCCTGGGGCATAGGCGTCTCTCGATCATCGATATCGAGGGCGGAGCCCAGCCGATGTGGAGCGCTGATGGCTCGATTGGGCTCGTCTTCAACGGAGCACTCTATAACTACATCGAGCTGCGCGACGAGCTTATCCCTCTCGGCCATACCTTTCGGACGTCCTCCGACACCGAAGTTCTGATCGAGGCTTATCGTGCTTGGGGGATCGATTCGATAAGACGCTTCCGTGGCATGTTCGCTTTCGGATTGTGGGATGCGAGAACCCAGCAGCTTGTCTTAGCGCGCGACCCGTTCGGCAAGAAGCCGCTGTTCATAGCCGAGAACCCAGGCCTACTGTTCGCATCGGAAATCGAGCCACTGCTCAAATTCCCGGGCATGAATACCTCGATCGACCCCCACGCCCTCGAGCATTATCTCCTCAATCGATATGTGCCCGGCCCCAGGACATTTTTCGAGGCCGTGCGCAAGCTTCCCCCCGGCTGCCATCTGGTATGGCGCGCAGGTCGCACCAGCATCACCCGGTATTTCATACCACCGTTGGCGTCGGCAGAGCCGGACATCACGGACTTTGGCGAGGCCGTGCGGACGTTCAAGTCGACATTCGATGATGCCGTGCGCATTCGCATGCGGAGCGACACCCCGTTTGGCGCCTACCTGTCTGGCGGCATCGATTCGTCTGCGGTTGTAGCTGCCATGGTCCGCCATAGCTCTGAGCGCGTGCGCACCTTCTCGGTTGGCTTTCGCGAAACCAGCTACTCCGAGCTTGATCACGCTCGCACCATCGCTCGGCAATTCGACACCGATCACGAGGAGATTGTGCTGGAGCCACACGACTTCTTGAAAAGCTGGCCGGCCGCCATTCTGCGCCGCGGCGCACCTGCGGCCGAACCGGCCGATATTCCGGTTATGATGCTGTCGCATATGGCGGCGAGCAAGGTGAAGATGGTCCTCACCGGAGAAGGAGCAGACGAACTCTTGGGCGGCTATCCCAAGCATCGAGCCGAATTGTGGATCGAGCTTTACCAGCGACTGGTTCCGCAGACCATTCATGACCGCATCATATCACCCGCAATGCGTGCGCTGCCGTACGATATGCGTCGCGCCAAGATCGTGACTACCGCAGCGGGCGAACGGGATTGGCCGAGCCGCATGCAACTCTGGTTCGGCGGAGTCTCCCTTGACGAACGGAATCGGATTATCGGACGTCCCCTACCTGTAACGCTGCCGGATTCGCATCCGTTTTCAATGGGCACCGGGTCGAATGTCAGGCGCACGCTGTTCTTCGATCAGACGTCGTGGCTACCCGACAACCTCCTTGAACGCGCTGACCGAATGATGATGGCAGGTTCAATTGAGGGTAGAATGCCGTTCATGGACACTGATCTCGCCAAGCTTGTGGCGCGGTTTCCGGACGATTTTCTGGTCGGTCGCAGCGGGGGCAAGTCAGTACTGCGAGCGGCGATGCAGCACACTCTTCCACCGGGGATCCTGACGCGCAAGAAAATCGGATTTCGCGTGCCGATAGAGGAGTGGTTTCGCGGTCCCTATCGCAAGTTTATGTCCGATTTGCTGATCTGCGATGGTGCGCGCGTGGCATCCTTCTGCAACAGAGATGTCTTGAGGCAGTTGGTCAACGAGCATCTCGACCGACGTCAAAACCACGAAAAGGTACTTTGGTCTCTTGCCAACCTCGAGTTGTTCTTGCGAGCTTTCAGGCTATCTGGTCTGGAAACTCTAGCGAGGCATTCCGTTCGGGGGCCGATTTGATTGCCCAAGACAAACAGCGTCGATACGGCGATCAAGACAACAGACTGGGGTTTGACCGGATGCGGAGCGGACGACGTTAGCCACATCGCCCGCTGCAGTTCTCGAGGCGGCTCAACCGTTGCGCCGTGCCAGGTCGCGCGCTCTCTTGTCCGCTACTTTCTGGTAAAGGCGGAGATATGCGTCGCACATCGCATCCAGCGAGAATGCTGTTTCAACACGCCGACGTCCTGCGGCACCAAAATCATCAGCGAGTTCGGCGTTGCTGAGCAGTCTGAGCACGCGATCGGTCAAGGCGCCGGCGTCATGGCTCGGCACAAGAAATCCAGTCTCGCCGTCCAGGACCAATTCAGAAGTGCCCCCGTCGTTTGTTGCCACAACTGGCTTACCCAACGCCATGCATTCGGTTATTGCATTAGAAATGCCCTCTCCGTGCAAACGGCTATTGGTGGTAAGAACGCCTACAGTGAAGAGATTAGCAATGCTCTCTACGTCGGTCCGCCGCCCTAGAAGCTTTATGCGCAGCGAATGTTCCGCCGGGATGCTATCGTGCACCTGCTGCAGCGTTTCACCGCTACCGATAGCCAAAAACGTGACGTCATCCCTTAGACGGCAGATGCGGCGTGCCATCTCGACGAAGGTCTCATAGTCCTTCCTAGGCGTGAAGTTAGCGACCATTCCGACAATGTGGGGCGTCACAATTCCCAGAATGCTGCGAAGCTCGGTCTTGTCCCTTAGGTTGGAGACCCTTTCGAGACTGAACCCGTTATAGATACAGAGACCTTTGCGCTCGGGAATACCGTAGGCAGCCAGCCCCGCACGCGAATTGGCAACAACGACGTCTGAAAACGGGATAGTCAGCTTGCCCCTCAGGTAGCCTTTATCCCGCAGCGTCATATGCGAGGGTGCATCTCGCACAAACCCGTTTACGAAGGCCGTACCGCACACTTTCGCAACCGGCGCTGCATAGACCGAGCACATCGCCCCCCACGAGTGGATGATATCTATTTTAAGGTCAGAGACCAGCCCGTATAAACTCTTGAAAAGGCGCCAATCCTTCTTTCCCCTCCGATTGAGCTGAATAAGTTGCGCATGTTCGCGGTCAATTTCGAGCCGCACCTCGTCCTTGTCCATAACGGCGACGAATGACCTTATGTCACGGCGAGCGGAAAGTCCTTTCAGCAGTTCGACGACTTGTCGTTCTTTCCCTCCCGGGCCAAGACGTTCGATAAGGTGCAATATGCGCATCTCAACGCCCTCCCGAGTGAACTGATTCAGTTCACGTCGCTGTGAGTTGGTCAGCGCCACATTCAACGTTGGGACCCCAGCAGCATGTGAGCTGCCGATTGAATGCCGCTGATGCGCGCCTCGAACCTGGCTGACGTATCGAATTGCCCTCCGACGCCGAGACGAGGAAGTGCAAAGTGATTGGATTCGAGATTAGACAGTTGCCCATGCCGCGTTGTCACTGCGGTTGAAAAACCAACGTCCTTTGCAAGGTGCGCTTCCCTCGGGCCACATGCCCTTGAGTCACCGTAAGGATAAGCGAAGTGCTGAACGGGACGCTGCAGCAATTGCTCCAGATACCGGCGGTTATCTGCCATTTCGGCCCGAGCTGACTGAATATCCAGGCACGATAGGGCGGCATGCGTGTCGGTGTGCCCGCCAATTGATGCGAGAGGGTGCCGCGCCAAGCTTCGAAGCTCGCTCTCATCCAGAAAGTATGCCTCATTCAAGGCAGATAATGACAAACCTGCCTTGTTGAACGTTGGAGCAAGCATTGCGATCCGGTGATAATCTTGGTGAATCCAATCAGTAACCTCACTCAAGCCCGACATTTTTTCGTGTAGCCTGGGGCAGTGGAATCGCATGTCCATCGCATCGATCGTCACCGTGTCTCCAGAGCGAAACATTTCGCGCAAACCCAACCACCACGCCTGCAACGTCCGTTTCGGCGCGCCAGTGGGAACGTAGACCGTGAACGGCGCGTTGTATCGCTCCAGGATTGGAAGCGCGGTCGCGACATTGTCTCGATAGCCATCGTCAAATGTGAGTACCGCATAGCGTCCCGTCCCGGAATTCGTGCCCAATCGCTCGATACATGCTTCAAGGCTGACAATCTCCCACCCCTCTTGTCGCAGCCAATTGAGCGAATATTCAAACAGTCCGACTGAAGTCCCGGTCATCAATTCCGAGCGGCTATCTTGCTGGATCTCATGGAACATGATGATAGCCGCCCGGCCCGCAAAGATCTTGCGGAAGGCCGGCATTAGACCAGACCAGCGGGCCATTTCGATCATGCTGTTCGTGAGACCCTGCTTCATTCTAACCCACCATAAAAACAAGACCGCGCCTCTCCGCTGGCCGAAGCGATGACCCTGGCGGCAGCGTTATCTACGCGAAGCGGATTGTCGTCATCCGCTCCGCAGCACGCGCCGGCCTACCGTTCTTGCCCTGAAGTTGGAGAGGACGTCGGTATATACGCCGACGATTCTTTCCACGGTGAGCGCCTGGTCGTATCGCGCCGCCGCCGCCCGCCCTTGAAACTCGCCGTTCTGCGACCAATCAAAGGCCTCCCGAAGGCTGCGCGCAATCGTGCCAGCGTCCGCCGGACATATCCGCGTCCCCGCGATGCCATTTAACTGCTCCCGAACGTCGCCGACCATCGTCGACACCACCGGAAGATTGCACGCGAGAGCCTCTTTGATAGAGGTCGGCGATCCCTCATAATCCGAGCTGAGAAGCAGGGCATTTGCCGCGCTGTAGTACCAAGGCATTTCCTCGTTCGGAACATTGATGACTGTCATCAGCTCCGCGTCGACGCCATTTCGCATTAGTTGGTCGACTGAGGCTCGTGCCAGATCATATCTCTTCTCGGGGCGTGCCGGATCAAACGGAAACAGCACGACAAACTTATCTTTGGGCCACTGCAGCCGCGCTCGGGCTTCGTTGCGATCGTACGGCTTGAATATGCCAAGGTTGACCCCACAGGGAATCACGATGCCGGGAATCCGCTTCCGCATCTCCTCAGACACGACGATAATGGCATCGGCGAAGCGCGACACAACCCGGGTGGACAGCCTTTCAAAGATATTCCCAAGCACGTCGGTCCCGTGCAGCGTGATGACGAGCGGCGCACGCAACCGAAACATTGCGGGATAGGCCGAATATCCGTAGTGCGCATGGACGATGTCGTATGTCGCTCCGCCTGTCATTCGCACGACATCAAACGTGCCCTTCAGATAGTTCAGCTTTGACTGAGAACCGAAAATATTGATGACGTCGACCGTGTGGCCGAAATGGCGCAGCTGCTCTACCTGCCGGTACACGAAGGCTCCGGAGCCCGGTCTCTCCGGGCTTGGATACATGTTGGTGACACAGAGGATCCTCACAATTGCTCCCTCAACGCTTTGGCACGAACCGTCATCCAGTCACTGCTCGGTGCCGCCTACCTCGTTGAGCTTTCGTCGGATCCCCGCAGGCACGCCCGTCACGAGCGTACCGTCGGGCACGTCCTTCGTCACAACCGAGCCGGCGCCGACGATCGCGCCAATACCGATTCTGACGCCCGGCAGGAGGTTGGCTCCGACGCCGATCGCCGCACCGCGTGCGATAGTGGGCCCACGCATCGGCGAACCGTCGTAGCCGTTCCGGCCGATCGCGTTGTCGTTCGACGTGCCGACGCCGCCCGATATGAACACGTCGTCTTCGATCGTCATATTGCCCGCCAGCCAGGTATGATCCTGCACCCGGACGCGATCGCCGATGCACGTGTTGTAATTGACCGTAACGTAACGTCCGACAACCGTCTTCGAGCCGATCCGCGATTGTTCGCGGATCGAGGCGCCGTCACCGATCAGGGTCCCCGCGCCGAGCGAGACGTCATAGAAAATGACCGCGTGTGGTCCAATCGAGCAATCGGCGCCGATATCGATCCATGCCTCGAAATGCGGTGCTCGCGACAACGCGCCGGCACCCTTTGGTACCTTTCCGATATAGGCTCCTGGGAATATCTCGACGTTGTCCCCTATTCTCGCGCCACTCTCGATCACGACATGCGGGTGAATGACCACCCTGTTGCCGATCGTTACACCAGACCGCACTACGGCGAACTCGGCGATCGTCACGTCCGCACCGATCGCCTCGGTCTCGACCACCGCTCGTGCACTAATTCGATTCATCGTCACACCTTCCCGCTATCCGCGTGCATCGCGACGGGCTTTCGCTCCCGTTCCCGACGGTTTCCGCACTCAGCAACTGCACGCACAGTCGCCGTGATACCGCGCACTTGGTCGCGCGTGAGCTCGGGGAACATCGGTAGAGACAATGATTGAGCGGCCATCTCCTCACAGCACGGCAGATCGCCCCGCTTGTAGCCGAGATAAGCGAACGCGGGCTGCAGATGGAGCGGCAACGGATAGTGGATTCCGCTCGCTACGCCGACCTCGTCGAGTCTACTGCGTATGACGTCCCGCTCGTTCGTGATGATCACGTACAAATGGTAGACGTGTGTGGATCCCATTCGGACGAAAGGCGTCTTGATGCCTGAGTGTGTCAGCTCCGCAGAGTACCACTCAGCGGCACGCCGCCGGCGATCGTTCCACTCATCCAGGCGTCGGAGCTTGACCTGGAGAACTGCGGCCTGGAGAGCATCCAGGCGGCTGTTAAACCCGACTTCGGCGTGGCTGTAGTGTGTGGTTCGACCGTGGTCGCGCAACCGTTCGATCCGCTCGGCAATCGCTGCACTGTTGGTGGTTACCGCTCCCCCATCGCCATATGCCCCGAGGTTCTTTCCCGGGTAAAACGAAAAGCAGGCTACATCGCCGAGGGCCCCGGTTCGGATCCCCTGATACTCCGCTCCATGCGCTTGGGCTGCGTCTTCAATTACAAAGAGGCCGCGCCGTCGTGCGATGTCCTTGATTGGGCCCATGTCAGCCGGCTGGCCAAAGAGGTGAACTGCAACGATCGCCTTCGTGCGGCTCGTCAGGGCCCGCTCGATCATCCTCGGATCGATCGTGTGGGTATCGGGATCGATATCGACGAATACCGGCTGCGCTCCTGCCGCAACGATCGCCGCAGCGGTGGCGATGAAAGTATGTGCGGTGGTAACCACCTCGTCACCATGACCGACACCCAACGCCCGCAGCGCCAGATGAATCGCGTCGGTGCCATTCGCCACACCGCGTGCATAGGGCACTTGGCAATACGCGGCAAAGTCTCTTTCGAACGAAGCAACTGCCTCGCCGCCGACGAACTGCGTGGATTCGAGCACGCCTCGAATTGCCTCGGCTACCTCATCCTTTAGCGTCGCATATTGTGCTTTGAGGTCTACGAACGGAATTTTCATTTTCCAGCCTCACCAGGATTCATCTCTGTCACTCGAGAATCTCATCGAGCACCGTGGCCCCGCAGCACCGCGGGAAACGTCAGAGCAATCAACTTCAGGTCCGTCCACAAGGTCCAGTTCATTGCATATTCGACGTCCATCTCGAGCATCGCCTCCGGACAGAGGCGACCGCGGCCGCGGACCTGACAAAGTCCGGTGATGCCGGGCTTCACGATATGACGTCTGTGATGCCACTCGCGGAAGTACTCGAGTTCATAGGGAATCGCCGGCCGCGGACCGACAATGCTCATTTCGCCTCGCAATACGTTGAAGAGTTGCGGCAGCTCGTCGACGCTGGTTCTCCGCAGCAACCGCCCCACACGCGTCACGCGAGGATCATCCGTCAGCTTGTACGGGGCATCGGGATCGTTCGAGAGGAGCTCTTTCGCCCAAACCCGCCGAATAGCGTCGCGATGGACGTTTTCGTCGGCCTTGTGACGAAGCGTCCGGAATTTGAAGCAATTGAACGGCTCCTCGTCTCGTCCGACCCGGCGCTGGCAAAAGATCGCCGGGCCGGGACTGTCGAGACGGATCGCTATCCACACCGCCACAAGAAAAGGGGCTAGTATCAGGATTGCGCTAGCACTGATCGCAATGTCAAGCACCCGCTTGACGCACTCCCGCGGGCTCGCCTTCCATCGCACGGCTTCATCTAACGACAATTTCGGCAGCCCCCGCCGACGCGTTCCGCCGCAAAAACGCCGGTTGATGTGTTCCGTTGCCACGGTGCTCCTGGTTGAGCCGTAGACATTCCGATGCGGCTTCGAGCGCTTCGACGACGCGCAGGCCATGCGCTCCGTTCGCAAGGGGCTGTCCCCCGGTCTTGATAGCGTTGACGAAGTCGAGCAACTCGAGCTTCAGCGGTTCGCTACCGGATATCGCGGGGATATGAACATCGCCATGATGATAGGCTGACTGGAAGTCGGCGTACGAATCGCCGCTGATCTGCGGCCTGAAGCGCTTCTGATAGACGCGGACTTTCTCGGACGGCTCCACGTCGTCGAACACCATCATCGCATCGCTTCCAACGACCGTGATCTGGCGTACCTTGACGGGGTCCAACCATGAGACATGCACATGGGCGGTCGGCCCGCTCTTGAAGCCCAACTTGGCGTAAACAACATCCTCAACATCCGGCAGGACGTGCGCGCAACCCCAGGCGCCGATATTTTGCGCGGCCTCCTCAAGCAGGAAGAAGATGATCGAGAGGTCATGCGGCGCTAGGTCCCACAGGACATTGGCATCGGGCCGGTACAGACCGAGGTTCAGACGCCGCGAGTCGATGTAGTAGAGTTCGCCGAGCGCGTCGCTTCGGATCATCTGGCGCATCATACCCACCGCTGGATGATACTCGAAGGTGTGCCCCACCATCAGCACGCGCTTCCGCTCTTCGGCTATCGCAATCAGTTCGCGGCAATGCGCGCTCACCATAGCCAACGGCTTCTCGACGAGCGCGTGTTTTCCAGCCTGGAGCGCTGCCCGCGCCAGTTCAAAGTGCGTCGCGGCGGGCGTGGCGATAATCACTCCGTCGATGGAAGAGTTATTGATGACCGCATCGAAGTCACGCGAAACAACCACGGAGGGATACTGTGATTTGACATACTCCAGTCGGTCAGACCGCATGTCGGCGGCCATCGATACCCTTGCGCCGATATCGTGGCCAACACGGATGTGTTTTGCGCCCCAGTAGCCGCAACCGATGACTGCAAGCGATGGGCCGGCTTTCGCGGTCTGAATTTCCGCGCCGGCGATGTGGTTCTGAGTATCAATGAAGCCAGGGACAAGTTTGGAATATAATTGTTTCGACATGTTTGCCACGATCACGCCAGAGGAAAAGCAATGGTAAATGTCAGTATTCAGTATCCTCACGAGCACGGTTATCTCGCCATGGCGGCTCCTTGTTTGAAGGCCTCAACGTGCGTTCAAGCAGGATAGCCGGTTGAGCGCGCGCGCCGCGATAGAACACGGATTATGACCTACGCCCATCGGGGGTACCCCCGCCCTTGCGCGGGCAACCCAGAGGCTTCGCACGCAGCGCAACGGCAGGACCGGGGGTGTTAAACTGTTGCGGCACCGCATTGTAATCCATGACTTTTTTGGCTTGCAGCGCTGCCCGGCACGCTCGGACTGAGAGCAACAGCACCCTGTCGTCCTCTCATCACCTGCGGGCGAATGCCCGACGTCCGGAATTCGCCTGCGGCAACCCGACGGGACGCTTGTACTCAAAGCAGAAGGTTGCGCCCAATCTTGGTGCTGCGGATTGAGACCACTGCCGACTGCGGGATTCACCAATCGCCTCGTCACCTGGCGAGCAGTCTGATCTGATCACGATCAGCCACCCGATCGCCTACCGCAGATTAGTCAGTCCGCAGGACCATTGCGCATGTGTCCATCAGTGGAAACCCGGCCACCGTTCGGATAGGACTCTTCAGAAGAGGGACACAAGCGCGCGGTCACGAGGGACCCGCAGGAGGCTTGACGGCCTTCAAGAGACGATGCACAACCCACGGGTGAAATGCCGACGCTATGGACAAAGGCTCTTCGATCGCGCTCCTGCTCCGCGGCGACACTCCATCGCCCAATGATCGCAATCTCGCTGAAATTCTCGATTTCTTTGAGATTCCTTGGAGTGCGCTGACGGTCGTCGAGACCAATGGCGACAAGATAGCCGCGCTAACGGCCGGTCATACGCAGTTCTCCATCCTGGCTTCCGCGCCCTGTCTCGCCGAAGTCCTGCAGCGATGCAAGACAGAGGCGCTTCCGGCCTGGTTGCAGCTGCCAATTCGATTTTCGTCTTTGGATTTCAAGCAGCGGATCCCTGTAGGGCACTGTTGCGCCAGATCACTGGAGACCCCGAGGCGGAAATCCGCGGCTTTGGTCAGTGGCCAATGAGCGCAGCAGTTACTGATACTTTTCCCGAGATGTGCGGCCCGATGTCGGGACTACAGATCCCGGTGGAGCGTGGCGCCACCGATACCGCGCTCGTCATCCGCAATACCAACTTGCAGAGCATCGTCGGAGCGCGCGAGGGACACCTGTTCGCCGGGTTCATATATTCCGGTGTCCGCTTTTTTGCCGGCTCTTCGCTGGAGATCGTGGACATTCGCGAACGCGCCGCAACCTATTTCGATGTAAAAAAATGCTTCGCCGGCGCGGTGCCGATCGTGATGTATCTGAAGTGGGCGTTCCGCGACGTTTGCCCGATGACCGCCGAAACAAGCGCTTGCTTGATCATCGACGATCCGCCTCTGTGGCCACGGTACGGTCTCCTCGATTTTGACGAACTACTCCAGCTGGCTGACGAGCTGACATTCGCGACGACCATTGCCTTCATTCCATGGAACTGGCGACGAACCAATCGCGACACTGTTGCCGCCTTCCGGGAAAGCAGCAGGAAATTATCGATTTGCGTGCACGGCTGCGATCACACCCGTGGCGAGTTTGCAGCCCGCTCGCTTCAGTCGCTCGACAGAAAGCTAAAGACCGCCAGACTTCGGATGCAGGCCCTTCGCAAAAAACACGCGCTTGACTACGAAAACGTGATGGTCTTCCCGCAAGGGGCATTCTCGCCCGAGGCAGCCTTGGCGCTCAAGCAAAATGGCTTCATCGCGGCGGTGAACACAGAGGTTGCACCGGCGGATGAAGCGCTGAACGAAACGACACTCGCGGATCTCTGGAGTGTCGCCATCGTCCGATACGGCAGCTTCCCAATTTATACCCGACGGTACATTGACCACGGCATCGAAAACTTCGCGTTTGACGGACTCCTGGGCAAGCCGTGCTTCATTGCCGGACATCACGACCTTCTCCGCGGCCACGGTAGCGAATTGACGAAATTCCTTCGGCAGCTCGCATCCTTGCGGTGGACACTCCGCTGGCGACCTCTCGAGGACGCCGTCTGCCACGGCTACAGCCTTCAATCCGACGGCGACACTATCGTAGTAGAGATGCTGGCTGAGCGGCTTCTGTTTGAGAACAGAGAGGCAATGACGCGACGGACCTCGATCAGGAAGCGGGAACCACAGCTCGCTGCCTTAAAGGGCATTACAGTCAACGAAGGCTTGGTCCCGCACGAATACAGAGACGGATATGTGCGCGTGATGGTCGATATCCCGCCCGGCGGTTCGGTGGATATACGGTGCGTTTATCACGAACCGCCGGATGACTCGCCCGCGTCAGAATCGATCCGATACCTCCTCGGGGTCGCCGTGCGGCGGTATCTATCTGAACTCCGTGATAATTACGGTCACCTACTCCGCTTTCGCGCGTAGCCGGAGGCGAACCAAAAGCGACATGATCAAGCCGCTACGGCCCTGACAGAACGCGTCAACCAGGATGCTTCGGGCCGATCGCTGCCTTGCTCCGACGATTCAGAGGCCCGCCCCGCCGCACGGCCTCCAACCGGTCGGTCGCTCGGCAGCGGCCACGACGTATTTTCCGGAAGCTGCGCGATCAAAGGGCTTCGTCTGTTGAAGTGGATCCCGGTCTCGGCCATTCCCTCTCTTGCTTCCCGCCCCCCCAACACCACTGTCTGCCGTCTGCATCGACCGACCAGCATCACTGACTGCCTCTGCGCGGTTGAACCGCGAGTCTCGTGGCCCCTGCGAATAGGTCTGCGATTCCTCAAGTTCAATCAATTCCACCGCGATCATGGTGAAAATCAGTGATCTTTTAGTCCGTCTTCTCTTGCCGAAACCGGAATAGGTAGCCCGAAAAAGTTGAGGCTCCACGAGCCTGAACGAATACAATCCAGACGCTGGCTTGAAGTCGTAGTGATTGTGATCCCAAGTTTAACAGCCGCCGCACTTTGGTGGAAGTTGCCGATGCGTAAAACTTTCTCCGGGTACCGGCTCGCATACAACCTCTGAATGACACCGTCGACCTTTCAGACAACCCCTAAGCAGCCGCCAGCGTTGCCAGCGCAACCTGATGCGCATGATGGATCAAAATGAAAATAGCCGTGTTCGGACTAGGATATGTGGGCATGACGACAGCCGCTTGCCTTGCCAGGCAAGGCCACGAAGTGATCGGCGTCGACATCAGTGACGAGAAAGTCGCCATCGTCAATGCGGGGAAATCTCCAATCACAGAACCCGGCCTCGATCAACTTGTGGAATCCGCCGTCCGCAAACGCTTGCTGAGCGCAACGAAGGACGCGAGCGGGCATCTCGATGCTTGCGCGTTGGCAATAGTGTGCGTGGGAACGCCCAGCGCACCGGACGGATCGCACAATATGAGCTTTGTCGCCGAGGTCTCCCATCAGATCGCAGATCTGATCGGTCCGGCTCGCACGACAGTGCTGACTGTCGTATTTCGTTCTACGATGCGGCCCGGCACCATCGACGATCTGGTCCTTCCGATTTTCGAGAGCTCGTTGAACGCCAGGATGGACCTCATCAACGTCGTCTATAATCCCGAATTCTTGCGCGAGTCGGTGGCGATCGAAGACTTCTTCAATCCACCGAAGATCGTGGTTGGAACAAGGGACGGGGAACGGTGCACGGTCCTCGACGAACTGAACGCGAACATCGCGGCGCCGGTCTTCTACACCACCTATCGTACGGCGGAGATGACCAAATTCGTCGACAACTCGTTCCACGCGGTGAAAATTGCCTTTGCCAACGAAGTCGGTCGCGTTTGCGACAAACTCGGCATCAGCGCGACCACTGTTCACAAGATTTTCGTCTCTGACACCAAGCTCAACATTTCACCCTACTATTTGCGGCCAGGCGGCGCATTCGGCGGTTCATGCTTGCCAAAGGACGTTCGCGCGCTCCAATACATCGCGAGCGACGTTGGGGCGCATACCTGGCTCGTGGACTCGGTACTTAGATCGAACGATGAGCACAAGAATTTCCTGTTTGAGAATTGCCTGAAGGCAGTCCCCGCCGGCGGACGAGTGCTTATGCTTGGGCTTGCCTTCAAAGAGAACAGCGACGATCTTCGCGAGAGTCCTAATATTGACCTGGCTCGCAAATTCCTCCGCTTGCACATCGGCCTGTCGATCTACGATCCACATGTCGAGCCGTCGAAACTGCTTGGGCAGAACCTTGGCTATGCGTTCTCCAATTTGCCCGCTCTCCGCAAATTGCTAATCGCAAAATCGGCCGCCGAATCGGAGCTGTTCGATCTTGTCATCGACACCAGAGGGTGGGCGAAGCAAATGGCGTTAAACGCGAAGCGGGTAATTGATGTCAACACTCTCTCATGACGACACCGTTGCACGCAAATCTGAACAAGCGAGCGTTGTCGCGGTGCGTGGCCGGGTGCTGATTATCGTCGAAAATCTCCCAGTACCGTTTGACGGCCGGGTATGGTCGGAAGCGAGCACGCTGGCACGGAATGGCTACGAGGTGTCTGTGATTTGTCCCAAGGGACCAGGCGCAACGGCCTCATTTGAAATGCTCGAAGGAATCGCAGTCTATCGCCATTGGATGCCTGCTGAAGGTCGTGGGGTGCTAGGCTATGTGGTCGAGTACAGCGTGGCGTTGTTCTGGGAATTCGTGCTGAGCGTGAAGGTTGTAGCAACGCGTGGGTTTGACGTAATCCACGCCTGTAATCCGCCCGATCTCATTTTCATAGTTGGTGCGTTTCATAAGTTTCTGCTCGGGAAATCTTTCATTTTCGATCAACACGACGTCAATCCGGAGCTCTACGAGGCGAAATTCGGACGTCGTGGCTTTCTTTGGCGCGTTATGGTTCTACTTGAACGCATCACATTCGCTTTGTCAGACGTATCGATTGCGACCAACCAATCGTATCGTACTGTTGCGATCGAACGCGGCCGCATGAGCCCAGATCGCGTGTTCGTTGTCCGCTCCGCTCCGAACGTGTCCCGCGTTCGCTCACTTCCGCCCGACCCCGCCTGGAAGAAGGGACGAACGTACCTTGTCGGATATGTGGGTGTTATCGCGAGACAGGAGGGGCTCGACTTGTTGCTGGATTCAATCAAGCACATCCGCGGGACACGGAACCGCGATGATATCCAGTTCGTGATCGTCGGGGGCGGGCGGGAATTGGACGAGCTCAAGAAGCTTGCAATGGCGCTCGAGCTGGATGACGTGGTCACGTTCACGGGCCGGGTCGATGACGCCACGCTATTCACCATCCTGTCGACGGCGGACGTATGTGTAAATCCGGACCGCCCCAGCTCGATGAACGACAAGTCGACGATGCACAAAATCATGGAGTACATGACGTTGGGTAAGCCCATCGTCCAATTCGACCTCACCGAAGGCCGTTTTTCGGCGGGAGAGGCATCGTTGTATGTTCAGAATGCGGACACTGCCGAGTTCGGTGATAAAATACTGGAGCTTTTAGAAGATCCGGCGCGGCGCGAAGCCATGGGCGCATTCGGTCAAAAGAGAATTAGTGGCGAGCTCGCCTGGCATCATGCATCGACGAAGCTTTTGGCGGCTTATGACAAAGTATTCGAACTAAGGGATAAATGAGGAGAGAAACCCGTTCTCTCGCATTTCAGCAGATGCTTAGCCGCCATCCGCCATCGCAGAAAGCCCATAGTACAGACCACCAGACCGCGGCAGACCGGCCAAGGATGCTACGCCATGCGATGCCAGTTCGTGGCCCGATCCGAAGCGGCTCCAACCTTCGGGACCCCGGTAGCGACCATTTGCCCAGTCCTTTGCGCGCTAAGCGCGAGCGGTTTTTGAGCTTGGTGCACGAAGAGCTGTCTCGCGAGGTCCCCTACCCGCGCGACGATAACTCTGCTCCACCGAACCGAGTCACTGTTCGACACACTCGCGCGGCATCGTCGAACTGGCGCGTCCTTTCCGCGCGAGTGTACCAACCGCGAACCAGTGACCGGCTGACTCCGTTGCTGGCCCGCAACTTCCAGGCGGAGCTGCCGCCAAGGCGTCTTGACCGGCGTAGCGTCGGCCGGTCCGAAATGCGCCGTCTGACCGCGACAGCCGTCGGCAATGGCACGCACGCTTTGCCAATCGTCAGTGCCAGTCGGACAAGCCCGCTGAAGGAAATTTCAGCGGCAGTTCATCGTGCTTCAGCGCGGCCGCATCCGTCCGAGCCAGGGAACTGTGCCGCAGTGACGTTGCCCACCCCGGGTCACGGATGCCCCGAAGATACGGGCGTTGACCAATCGCTCGTTATCATCAAGTTTCGGTAATTGACGGCAGCAATCTCGGGCGCCGACGACCGATAGATTCCGTATTCCCAGTTGGTGCCAACTCCAAAGCCCAGCGGTCCGCTGTAATTTACGACCGACGCCCCATCGACCCAAACTTTCAGGTAACCAGTGGCGTCGTTCGAGAATCGGGCCTGCATCTGCACGTCGTGGTACTTGCCGGTCACGATCGGGTTGGGGGCGGTCCACAATGTTTTGGTGACGACGAAGCCGGCGCCGTTGCTCGGGCTCTTGCCGGGCGGACAGTAGCGCGCAAGCACCTGCAGGTGATCGCCCTGCATGTTCAGCGCGACCGGAGGTGACGTTCCTACGCCTGAGGCGTTGTCGTCGTTGTGCCACTGTCCGACGATGAACCAACCGGTGGCGCTGTTCACAAACGCCCCGTTGCTACCGTTCGCCTCCACCATGAACTGGTAGCTGAGCATGATGGGTGTGGCGGCGGGATAGGTTACCGTGGAATTGATCTCGGAGCGATCGACGGACGAGCTGTCATACCAGGCATAGTCGCCCTTGTGGACCTCGAAGCGCAGGGTTTGGGGGTCAGGATTGGTTAGGCTATAGCTCTGGTCAGCAACGTGAACACCGTAGGCGTCGTCGCCGATCCGAAAGCGGGTTCGCGGCCTACCGGAGAATGACGTGATCAACGGAACAACTGTTCTGGTTCTTGCGGTATCCCTCTCGGTGCCAGCAATATTGTCGGTATTGGCGGACGGGCCCTCAGCTAATAGTTTTGCCTGACCGCCTGCATCGGCGATGAGTGATGTCGATCCATTAGAGATATTTGCTACACTGCCAGTCAGCGCAAAGATGACGGATAAAACTATCTTCATTGCTATCCCTATTCCGGTCAGCGTCTGTCGCAAGATGCGCTAGTCACACGCAAGAGTAACTCATTCAAATATCAATGCAATTTTCACCGGATTCGATCGAGGGAAAATAAGGACTACCGCCAGGCAGACTTCGAAAGAATGCTCCCTGCGCGCGGAATGCACAGCTTCGCGGCGAGCGCATCTGCCTGCTAGCGGATCACGCCGTCAGAGCGCGTCGATGGCAGTCGCGTCGATAAGGCCCCTGCGGGCTCGTTGACGCGGACGCAAAACCGACGGCCTGGATCCGACTGAGGGGCCCACCACGCGGCGTCCAGTACTCGTCCCCGATCCGGATAGGCGACGAGCGAGCCGCTCAGTTCATCACAGTTGCACCCGAGCGTTTTGACCCGGCGACAAGGGGCGTCAAAGCCGCCATCAACTCGTGAGTCTTCACCATCGGGGAGTGATTAGCCTTGACATAGATCTGACATCGCCGACCGAGCGCGTCGTAGTCACCCGCGTCCATATTCCAAATCGCACTCACAGAATTGGAAAGCGCTAACTCGTCCTCGACTGATGCACCCAGCATATGACGCTCGACGATCGAGTCCGGATCAACATGCCGGCGCGTCACGATGGGGGCACCGACGGCGAGCGCCTCCAGAAACGCGTTTGAGAAGCCCTCAAAATCAGAGGTGCAGAGAAGCATCGTTGCTTCTGACAGAAATTGTTGAACGTCCGCCCGTCGGACATAGCCAACCAATTCGACGTTTGGCAGCTGACGCAAGCCATTCACGGCGTCCAGCGTCGATTGATCGGTATTCGGCGAGGTCATCCCTGCCACGCGAAACTTGACAGCGGGCAATGCCTGCGCAATCCGAAAAAGCAACGGCAGATTCTTCGGATAGCGGAAGACACCGAGCCAGGCAACGTATCTGCGTTCTGCACGCGGCAAAGGGGCGGCCGCGTCCTCTGCTACGGCAAACGGATTATGAAGGACGTGCACTGGCTTGCCCGGAAAAAGCGCAGCCAGCTTCCCTCGTTGATATTCGTTCTGACAGAGAAAGCCGGCGGTGTGATGCCGGGCCCAAGAATAGGAAAGCCATTCATAAGATGGAAGGAGGGCTTTGCATCGCTCATCGACATCTATGTCGCTCACAACGCGATAAACGAATGGAATCTTCAGTTGGTCGGCGACGAACGCCATGATGGCGGTATGTATCCCGCATACTCCTTGGACCAGGATATCCGGGCGATAGCTGCGGGCGGCTGCCAACACTTTCGGGATATACGAATAGAAATACTTCGCGACCCGAATCCCACGAGCGGGATCGTAAGTTTCTATGAGTTTGATTTGCTGTCCCGAACCTACATGCTCCAACGCCCCCTTCCAGGTGAGAACAGCGGTTTCATGACCGGCGTTTTCAAGCGCCCGAAGCCATACTGCGAGCTCGATCGCCCACCCGCCAATCGGATAGTTCTCATCTTTCATCAGATAAGGAATGGAAAAATCCATCGAGAGAATGCGCACCCGATACCCCGTGCTTATTGGGACCGTATCACGACAAGAAGCTCGGCGACATGCACGCGGCCTTGCCCGCGAACTCGAGCTGTACGGATTCTCAGTTCGCGCAGTAAGAGGGCGAGCCATGCCTTCAGCAAGGAACGAGATCGTTCCTTGTCAAGCTGACAACACGATGTTCTCAATCTCGCTCCCTTCCCCTATCCTGGCCACCACCTCAAACCTGATCGCGTCGCCAAGCTGGAAGAGCGTGCCGTGATTGATGCCGTTCGCATGCGTTCGATTCACGATGAGGAACGAACCGGCACCCACCAAGCGATCTCTTAGATTGGCGACGGCGCGGCGCAACTGCGCTTCGTTGAAATAGCCATGATTGAGCAGATTTGACACGCGGATTGCGTTGAACCGGCCGCGCAGTTGCGCCGGGTTAGGCGCCAGAATGTCATCCTCGGCAAAGCTCAGCCGTGCGTCATCGCGGGCATGCGGGTTCACCAGGAGTACATCCCTCCACTTTCCTCGCGCGTTGGCCAGAGGCAGGAGCGCGCCTGCAAGTGCGTTGAGCGCGGCGACCACGAATCCGGTGCCCTTCAGAAAGTCCCGGGGACCATTCAGATACCAGCGCACCGGAAGATTAGAGACGATGTGCTGCAGCACCTTGCCATCACGGTCGAGCAGAACCTCATATCCTGGCAACAGGCGCACGAGGCTCCCGCGCATGCACAGATCGGTCGCCAGAATTTTCGTCTCGATGCCAGCGCGCGTCAGAGCATCCGCCCATTCGAGCGAGGAAATCCCTGATGATACGCCGACGTCCATGATTTGGCTCGGCTTGCTGCCAAGTTTCCTCCACTCACCGATAACCAGCATATTCAGATCATCGAGGCGATGATGATCGGTGGTCTTGTAGGTGCCGTTACGCAGACGGATCGAGGCGAAGAACGCCGCTTCCTGTGTTTGCGTAAACGCATCTCCTGCCGTCAAGAAACTCCTTGCATTCAAAACCACGCCGCCCCCAAAATCTCCGGAGAAGCGCATCAGGACCGTCATGTACTGCACCTTCTGCTCGACTCGCTTCTCTCAAGATCGCTCGAACTTAATCGATTGAAAGTACGCTGCTCGTGGTCGTCGACAGGAAGAACCCTTCGATCGACAATCCGCAGGAACTCGAGTTGCGCCTTGTTTCTCGCGCTCACAAGCATAATCTTTTGGATCGATACACGGCTCGACCCTTTCGGATTACCCAATCTCGATCACGGCGACAATTCAGGCTAACTGGCTCGGAATGGGCCCCGACCAGGGGAGGTCTGGGAGCTCTGCAGTCGGCTGGAAGGAGTTTTGCCTTGCTACACATTGCAGGCGCGTACGGTGGCAGTTGCGCCGTCAGGGGCCACGGTTTCGACGGTTGACGGCTTCCCTACCGGACGTGCCGTCTTCTTGCTAGAAATGCTCCCATGGCCGAATCCATTGGCCGCCCGCGGAGCTCCACGTCGATGATTCCTAACGTCGGCCGTATCGCCTTGCTCGTCATCGTAGGAAGCATCGCAACCCTTTCGGCTTCGCTTGCACGGGACGGCGCGCTCGCAGGCAGTAGTGGCGACTTCGAACAGCGCATGCAGCGGATCGTGAATGGACTGCGGGCTGCCACTGCCGGCGAACCTCCGATGAGGCTTGCCGGTCGGATGAACGAACTGCATGTTCCTGGCGTCAGCATCGCAGTGATTCATGGCGGCATAGTCGAGGCCCGCGGGTTCGGATCCGCTACCATCGGTGGTCCGCCAGTAACGCCTGAAACGTTGTTCCAAGCGGCTTCAATCAGCAAACCGGTTACGGCTGTAGCGGCGCTCGCATTGGTTCAGGCCGGAAATCTCGATCTCGATGACGATGTCAATCGCTCCCTTAAAAGCTGGAGGATTCCTGTTAACTCGTTCACTAATCAATCCCAGGTCACACTTCGAAGACTGCTGAACCATTCGGCTGGCATAACTGTCCCCTATTTTCCGGGATATCCTGTAGGCGCACCAATTCCATCGCTCGTCGACGTTCTCAACGGCGCGTCGTACTATGAGCGCGTACGAAACCTCCTTGCCAGACGGATGGGCTGGCTCGCGGCAACGCCGGCGCGCAGGGGACGGGCGCCTGTAAACACCGCCCCCATCGTGGTCGATCATGAGCCCGGAACAAGATTCGAGTACTCAAGTGGCGGGTACACAATCGTGCAGCAACTGCTCATCGACGTAACCGGAAGGCCGTTCCCACAACTACTTGAAGAACTTGTCCTCAAGCCGTTTGGAATGACGCACAGCAGTTTTCTCCAACCGCTACCCAAAAATGACGCTCCAATGGCCGCAACGCCCTACCGAGCGACGGGAGCGCCGGTGTCGGGAGGTCCGCATATCTATCCCGAATTGGCTGCCGCAGGTTTGTGGACGACGCCTACCGACGTTGCGCACTTTGCGCTTGGTTTGGTCCACGCTTGGACCGGTCAAGACACTACCGTACTATCTCAGGCCACGGCTCTCCAAATGCTCACACCCGGGCTCGGCAACTATGGACTTGGTCCGATTGTTCTAGGGGTCGCGCCGCATCGACGATTCCTGCATTCGGGCGTCAACGAGGGGTTCGTCAGCTTGATGACCATGTTCGAAAATGGAGACGGCGCTGTTATCATGACGAACGGAGATCAAGGCGGACAGCTGGCTAACGAAATCATGTACAGCATCGCAACCGAGTACGACTGGTCCGACGGCCAGCCGAAGGTTCACTAACGAGCGAGCGTCCTCACCGTGCTGTTCGTACTCGATCGTACCGGGCACCAGGATTCGTACAAACTTCGGACCTCTCTCGTTGGGCCGTCGCGTCCTTATTCTGATGTTAAGGCAGCCCCGTCAAGCAGAGCACCTTGCGTCACGCGCCGAGAACTCCCCATTCTCTCCGGACCTCAGCCAGGGTTCGATAGTATCCGGTCACGAACAGCATAGCCACATAACACACCAGAACCGCAGCCGGACCAACCAGCGCAGCAATCGGAACCGGCGGCTTCAGCAGATCAACCGAAAACCGCACTAGCATTGCCGCCAATACCGATGCGACCAAAATTAGTGCAAGGTTTTTCCAATCCTGCAACTTTGCGATCGGAATGCTCATCACCTTTGAAAGTCTTCTGAGAAAAACACATACACAACGAAAGTTGTTAATACCGACCCGATCGCTGCCCCTGGCAAGCCGTAGTACCAGACGCCGGCCAAGCTCGTTAACACGGCAAATGGAAGGATCGCAGCTTCATAACGCATGTTGGCCGAACCCTGCCCGAACACATTGAGCAGAGTGGTAATTTCGGTCGAGATCAACGTCTGGATCAGATAAATGCGCAGCACTGGAGAGCCGCTCACGTATTCCTTCGTAAACAGAAATTGGATGACCTCGTCAGCAAAGACGAACAATGCCGCAATGGCCGGGAACATCACCGCACTTATGATAACGTTCCCCTGATTGTTCAGGCGTAACAGCTCTTCGTGGCGACCCAACGAGTGGAAATGACTCATCTTTGGCAAGAGCAAATTCCCCAGCCCGCCTCTCAAGACTTCGAACGGCATCAGCAGCGTAGTCGCAATTGAAAAAATGCCGAACATACCCGACGAAAACATCGTCGCTACGATCCATAGTTCCGCCTGTTTCCGCATACTCCACAGCAGGCCGGCAACACCGAACGGAAGGGCGTAGCGAAGCTGTGCACGGAACTGCTCTTTCTTGATCGGAAACAGTCGAATACCACAATGGCGCGCAATGAAGACGGCCAGAAGTACTACGCGCACGCTAGCGGCAATCAAGGCCGCGATCAGCACCTCTTCGAATCGATGAAACACGACTGCTGCAGAAATTATGAGCGCGGCTCTCAGCACGGATGAAGCCAAGATAGCTTGCGCCTGCCAGCGGATCAACCCTACGGCGTTGGGTAACACGTCCAGCAATAGGCCCAAATTCCAGACAAACAGGAAACTCGCCAGTAACAACCCGTGGTCGTGCAGCAGATCCTTCATGCCCGAGGGAAGGGCATTACGAAAGGTAAACACCAGAAGCACCGCAATCATGGTTGTGGCGAGCAGAAACAAGACCGTCTGCCCGACGTAAATCCGCCGTCCCTCTGCATCCAGCCGGACAAAGAAGAAGAGCAAGCTGCGGGGCATGTTGAAGGAGAACAACAGGGCCACAGTCGTTACGAGTAGCCAGAACAGCCGGTATTCACCAAACGCCGTGGGGCCGATCGTTCGCACCAGAACGACCGGCGTCAATAGCATGATGACCTGCTCGGTGTATTGGGCAGCCGAGAGTGCAATTCCTTGACGCAGTATCGATGCCATGGATCAGCGACCTACCGACAGCGTCGACGATCCAAAGCGCGAATTGCCGCCTTCGAACTTTCCAAGAAAACGATCATAACTCACTGATAAACTCCAGAACCGCAGGGCAGGAAGCCACCCCGATGAAGCGAAGGGTTTGATGGCAATTGGCTTGCTTACAGCTCACCTCCCTCGAGCCACTTCTCATCCATCTCGTAAGAACCAATCTGGTTGCATCACCTGTCAGACCGCAGAGTTAAATCGATACCGACTCATGGCTGAACCTCTCGCGGCGCTCACAATGAGCCCACGAGTGCATCCAAGTCACGCGCGACCCTGTTCCAGGTATAGTGCTCTAGCATCACCTTTCGAGCACTCTGGATCATAGAGTGCCGACGGCCTTGGTCTTCGATGAGCAGCTTGATCGCAGCCGCGACTTTCTCGGGCTCATCAGCCCGCATGTAATCGACGCCATCATGTGCCATGCCAAGCGCTTCGATGCCTACTCCCGTTGAAACCACGGCCAACCCCATGGCAAACGCCTCAAGCACCTTGTTCTTCAATCCACTGCCAATCCGCATTGGATTTACCATGATGGGATACTCCGCGAGCACGGAGCAGATATCGTCAACGAACCCAGTGAGACGAATACCGTCGTCTCGCCTTGCCGCCTGTAGAAGCCACCCTTCCGCATCTTTGCCCACCACGCACCACTCAATTCCGGCTGGAGCCAAGTACGGTCGATAGACGTACTGGTAAAAAAAGCGGACCGCATCGCTGTTTGGCCTGAAGGCAAGATTGCCCCAAAATGCCACTCCCCTTCGCTTAGCGACACGTGCATTTGAGTCGAATGTCTCCACCAAGTCGGGCGAGACTCCATTCGGTATCGTGCTAACGTTCGCAGTCCTGCCAGACAGTCGACAAACAGTATCGGAATCCGCATCATTGACTGTTGTGACGTGGTTGAACCAATGAGGTAAGCAGGCTTCGGCCCTCGCGCGGCGCGCGCGCATCACGTGTGCGTCCAGACGCGCGCTCAGCTGCGCGGGCCATGGTGGAAGATACTGCATTTGTCTGGTCAGCGTTAGAACCTCGCTGTCGATGAGATCAAAGATGATTTTCTTGTCGCTCGAAAACGGTCGGACGAATTCCGCAAGCACCAGGCAGAAGACAATCATATGACTGATACTGTTCTCTTCACAGAAGTCGGCTATGGTTTTGGTAACCGTTGAAAGGTGACGCGGATAAGAGAGCGAGTAGTATTCAGAATCATTTCGGCGGAAGTGCCTCTTCAGTGACGGCCTGTGATTCGGAAACTTCGGCGTTTCAACAATCTTTCGGAAGACATCGGACAAGCCGACCAAGCCGTCGCTGCACTTGTCCGTCGAACCGAGGTTCACCGTCAAAAGGTACAGTTCATGCCGCCTCGCCAGTTCGCGGCACAAGTGCCACACGCGGAGGTCATGGCCGTTGGTTAGGCTTGCGAGCGGCTTATGCGTTACAACTAGAATGCGCGTCACGACGATTCATTTGAGTTTCGACTGCGGCAGAGCGGAGTCGGGCACAGTATGATCGCCCCCGTCATCTATCCAGCGGAGTCGAACTTTCAGGGGCGATTTGAACTCATTTGGCTCTCCGGCGCAACGGGAGGCCGCGCTCCCAATGGAGCGCTCCGTTGCACTGCGTTGCTCATCGTGAGTAGTACTTTGGCGTGGACGGCTGGCGTAAGCCAGAGGGGGCTGTGATCGGTGGCTGGCGCACGCTCGCACGTATGCTGGTGTCGAGTACGACAGGATTCGGGACACTAGCGCGACCTTTATTGGGGCAGCGGACACTCATCAGGGATGATGAAGAAATTTCCCGTGAAATTCTTGAGGCCGGAGCCGGCAGGCCTGAGCACGCCGTGCTCATAGCCGTACATGCGATAGTGCTCGCCTTCGAACATCGCGCGAATCTCGTCGCGATTCTCAGGCTTCCAAATCTCGCAGAAGATGAGCGGCCGGCAGCGCCTTATCAGTTCCATGCCTCCCTTTAGGACCTCGGCCTCGAACTCCTCGACATCGATCTTGATCGCGTGCACGTCCGTGCACGTCTTGAGGTCTGGAACGCCATCCAACGCCTCTATCTTGATCTGGAAGCGGACGCCTTCCTTGTATTCGGAATGCCCGTCGTCGACCTGGCACAGTGCGTGCCGTTTGATGCCGCCGATCACGGGCATGATCATCGGGAGCGCTGCGGCCTGACGACCCAAGCCGCACTCGTGAACCGTCACGTTCGCGAGCGTATGCCGCGCGACCACGCGTGTCAGACTCTTGAAGTTCTCGGGACCCGGCTCGAACGCATGAACTCGCGAGCCGGGTTTGGTGGCCGCCAAGAAATAGGCCGTCACTCCGATATTGGCGCCGATGTCGAGGATCACGCCGTCGTTCGGCACCATGGCAAGAAAATACAAAAAGTCGGCTTCATAGCGGAACGCTTTTATCGTCGCGATGCGCGCTTGAGCGACGAAGAAGAGATAGTTGTCAAACCCGAGCGCGCCAATGAGCAAGCGCTGCGTTAAACGCTTGAGCGGGCCTATCATTGGAGCCCTCCCTGCTCACGCGGCTCGATCACACGTCGGTGCGCTCCATGGGCGCCCTGGCCTCGGATCTCGATCGAGTTGTTGCGAACCGTCAACTCCCGCCCGAACATAGTCATGTTGGAATCCACCGAGCCAATAGAACGATACCAAGTAAAATATCACTATTAAGCGAGCTCGATTGCTTCGTTGCAAGAAGGTCACCTTGCTCGGAAACGGAGAACAGGAGTTACCTCCACTGGCTTGTCGCCGCGTTCGCTGCGCCATAGCCACACGCTCGGCATAGGCCGTCGATCGCTCCAGCTTGCCAGCGCAGTTATCGAGCCACGGCAGAGATTGCGCAAACAATTCGAGCGACCATGCGGATTCAACGTCAGGTCGGCAACGCCTCAGCTAAGCACGTTTTCATCATCAAAGATCGCAATGCTTAGTAGCTTGGCTCAAGCTGAGGTATGGCCCGTGCGCGAGGATAGGCGCGCCAGATTGACCATCATCGCGATGAGAAGGAACAGGTACATGTTCTCGAACGATGGAAATACCTCCCGCTCAGTAAACATACTTATTCCATAGCCGACGATGCACGCAAACAAGGCCCAATACAGGTCGCTATGCAACCGTCGGCCGACACGCCAAGCGGTTGATATCCCGACGCACATAAGAACGAGAAGAATACCGGTAGCGATCGCTCCACAGTCGAGAAAGAAATCGATGATTGCGTTGTGTGCATGAGTAGCCTGTATGAGCGTTCCCGAGTACCAGGCTTCGCTGGTGATTATTCCGGACCGACCCGCGCCGAACAGAAATAGGCCGAGATCGCTTGTCCACTCACTGAGCAGCGGTATCCAAATGAAATCTACGCGGCCAGTAAGCAATTCGTCAGCCGACACGTCCGAAGACCCGTCGAAACCGATGGAAAGAATGGCGTCCATAGTTGGCGCGATCCAGAGAACGGACGCGATGCCGACCATCGCGGCGCCGACAGCGAGAACAGCGAACTTGCGCTTGTAAAGCAGAAGCAAAACATAGGAGCCGGCAACGGTTAGAAGCGCGCTACGCGACGAAAGTAGAAGCAGTCCCAAAAGCGACAAGGCGACGGGCACTATCCAGAGCGAGCTACGAGTAAGTGCCTTGTACAGCAACAAAGGCGCCGTGCAGATGTATATAGTGCCCATCGTATTGTAGTGGATGCCGAAGTAGGCTTCACACAACCCATTGACGGAGGCGCGCCCTGAAAGTGCCGCGGATGGATTCATGAAGGCGACGAAGACAAAGCTAGCCGATAAGAGCAGAATCGAAACGCAGATTGCGTTGACGACTGTCTCAATCTCCGAAAGCGAGCGACATCGCTTCAAGATGAACAGAAACGGCAAAATGTAGAACGCCGGAACCATGCCGTATGACATGATGTAATCCAGATAGGAATCTGGAAATACATCCGGGAGGCGATCATGAAGCAGAGGCGCATTCTGGATTGATCTGGCGAAGGCAATGGTGAAGGTTACAAAATATAACAAAAGAACGCGAATGGATGTTCGTTCAATCCTGTCAGTCGCGGATAACAGTGATCCCTGGACTAACAGATAGATCAAGACTGCAGCTGACAACAGATTAAAGGGCTTGCAGCCCTGCATGCCGAATAGATTCGTATTGACGAACGGCACTCGTTGAAAGGGCAATATGAAAACGATCGCCAGAAAGAGCCATTTTCCACTTTGGCCAAGCGAATACGCAGACGTCTGATGATAGGGAGTTCGGCCGCTATGTCTTAACGCAACGTTCATGACGGACCGTTTCCTTGCCTTCCAGCGCGACCGCGGCTGGGCAGCTTACGCCACGATCTCTGCGCCGCGCTGCCCCGGCTAAGGCTTCGTCGCGCCTGATACCGATCGCCCAATGGCGCCTGCCCGCCTGCCGTCCAAAACAACGTGTCGCGAGCGTTGTTGAGAATAGCAGCTCCCGCCTTCACCCTGAACCCGTGAGGCGTACTGGCCTGGTTTTTGTCGATGCGTCAGATTGAAGCTCCGGTCGGACTGCGTCCGAAACAGACCGCTCGATTCCATCATCGTGTCCGGTCAAGAGGTCCCACGCAGCGAAACGCATGCGGCCATTCAGCAGATCCAGCAGCACAGCGATGGCGAGGCCAAGAAGCAGCCCGCCAACGATCGCTATTCCAAGCACATTCTTGGGCTTCGGTGAAGCGGCCCTCAGAGGAGGCAACGCCTGGGTAATGAGACTTGCAGCAAACACCGGCGAGGATTGTTGTCGCGTCGCCTCCAGTCTGCGCAACATATGGCGAAAACTATCATAGGCACTTTTGGATGATTCCGCAGCGGCCGCCAATTTATCCATCCTGGCAGCCGAATCCAGCGCATCTTTCTTGTCTCTACCGAACTCCTCAAGTGCCCTTTGCGCAGCTGAGGCTTGCGTGCTCAATCCGTTCAGTCGATCCCGGACCCATGTCTCATCTTGCAACGAGCCGCCCTGATCCATTTGATGAGTGATGTACTTTTCCGCGACGGCGTTCAGAATCTGCGCTGCTCGATCAGGATCTTTCGAACTGAAAGTGAGTTCGACAAGGTAGGTCGGGCCGACACGCTTGGCAGTCAGCCTTTGTCCGAACGATTCCACGGCGTAGCGCATGGCGCCAGCTGCACCTTGCGGTCTAGTCCAACCGAGCAAACGCGAGACGGATAGCGTGCTGCTGCCCTGGCCGCCCGCGAATTCCGGGTCTTCTGCGAGGCCGAGCTTCTCGATCACGGCGCTAGCGATGCTCTCGGACCTTATGATTCCGATCTGACTTTCAACAATCGTCGCGACTGCTGCAACGTCCCCGGGGGTCGCTTTCGAATCTACGATAAGTTGCGCCTTAGCAGTGAACGTGGGTACCGCCATGATAAGATAGAGGATGGCAACGCCAAGCGTTGCGCAACACACCAGAAATATGGTCAACAGGCGTCGCCGTATGAAGGCCACCACCGCCGGCAGGGAAATGACCGGCGTAGGACGAAATTCCGGCGGCGGCAGATTGTCTCGGTTCACCCAATTTTCCGTCGTATTCTGTAACATTTTCGTACCAGCGCTGATAATTGGAACTCCCTTGCGGCAGCTAGGTCAAAAAGCGCAAGGGGGCTCACCGAAGGAAGCACGGCTAGCGGAAGGCGCAGCAGGCTGAGTCACGTCAATAGGCATTCAATGCACCTTTTGAGACGAGGGTAGCTGGCTCGGGATGGGCGAGTGGTCGCCGCACCAACCTGCGATCGGCGACGGCCGCGAAATCTGCCGAAATTGAGCTGGCGTCGAATTCGGCAGCAGTGATAGCCAGCATGATCGATAACCGGCCTGACGGTAGCTGCTGAATTCGCCAAACCGCTGTCGACCGGATGCGCCCGCAGGCTGGCGGAGGCCGGCAAATCGGCGAAGAACGCATCGTTCATGGCACTCTACGACCCAATCGCTCAGTCCCTGCTGAAATCAGTACATTCCGGGTCACGGGTTGGGAAAGGCAATAAATGGGTAATTACGATGGTCCATTGAGCCGCGACACTACCGGACTAAATTCGTGCGGCGATCCGCTCGTTCGCACATCTCAATGGGTCTGATGCAACTTCGAATTGACGATCAACAGGGCCGATCAATCGAAAAAGTAGGCGAGAGACCCTGCCTCCGGGCAAATGGGAAAAGAACCTCGGTTTGCCGGTCGTCCGTCTCGATGTTACCCGAGTGTCAGCGATGTTGACGTGTTGGCACACCAACGGATCCCGAGGGTTTCATCCTGGTGACCACGTCGTAGAGAAAGTTGCCGTCATGCCGAACTCCGCACCGCGCAAACGCCTCAGAATCAGGATCCTTGGCAACGACCTCGGCGGTTACATCAAATGTGGCCTGGCCGCCCTCGGCTTAACGATTTCGGTGGCACAAGCGAAAGCCGAATATCTCGTAAATGTCGGAGATGTGCTGGAGGTCGCGGCGGCGGGTGTGCCGGAGCTGCGGTCTCGTGCAGCCGTCCAGACAGACGGGAACATTTCGTTGCCGCTCGTTGGAGTGCTCCAGGTAGCCGGCCTGAGCTTACCGCAGATCCGAACCAAGGTCGGCGCCGTGCTAGCGAACAAGGTGTTTCGACAGCGAAGTCCGGATGGGCGTGAAAGCGTCGTCGTGATCGATGCAGATGAAGTCACTGCGACCGTGGCGGACTACAGGCCGATATACATCAATGGTGACGTATCGAAGCCTGGTCAGTACCCTTACCTCCCAGCGATCACCGCACGTCAGCTCATAGCTGTGGCGAGCGGTTACGACATCATGCATGTGAGAATGAACAATCCGTATCTTGATCTGGCGGACCTGAGAGCCGAGTACGGATCGCTTTGGACAGAATTCGCCAAAGAGCAAGCGCGCCTGTGGCGTATCAAGACGGAACTCGGAGAGGCGACCCAGATCGTTCCGAACGCTGCGAAGGACTCACCGATAGCTCGATCGGCGATTTCAGAAATCTTCAATGCGGAAACGGAGTATCTGAAGACAAAGCAGAATGACTATCAGCAGGAGAAGGAGTTCATCCAGCGCGGCGTTCGGCAAGGAGACGATGAAGTTCGTGTGCTGTCTGAGCAGCAGAAGCGCGAGGAGGAAGGATTTCAGTCGGACCAGGACGAGTTGCAAAAAGCGCAAGACATGTTCGCCAGAGGTACCTTGACCAGCCCGCGCGTTACGGATGCGCGTCGAGCGGTTTTGCTGTCGTCAACCAGGAAGTTGCAGACCTCCGCGCAGCTGCTGCAAGTCAAGAAGCAGCAGGATGAGCTCGTCAGAAGGCTGACAAAGCTCGATGATCAGCGGCGACTTGACCTGCTACGTGAGCTGCAGGATACGAGCTTGAGGCTTAACCAGGTTCGCGAGAAGCTGCAGAGCGTAGGGGAGAAGATTCAGTACACCGCGATGGTTCGATCACAGCTTGTGCGAGGAGCAGGCAGCAAGCCCGACATTACCATCGTCAGGAAGAGCAAGAACGGACCGGAGCAGATTGTCGCGAGCGAAGATACCGAGTTGCAACCAGGCGACACGGTCGAAGTCTCCTTGCGATACCAGGATCTTCCGGACGCGCCTGCCCGAAGGCTAAGCAGCTCAACCCCCTCATCGGCGACCGGCCGAACTGCGGTGACAGAAGCTGATCCACCGTCGGTCGGTATCAGGTGATGAGGTCGGCTCGGCCGGTCACGTTTGCGAGCGTTGGGGCTTGGGACGTCCGACGCTCGGTCGATTGGCGCGCGTCTGCAGATGTTAGCGACGCAGTGCGTCCAGCCGACCTTTCGCCTCCTTAATTCCGGCGGCATCGGCCCTGGCATACAGGGCTCTTGCTTTGCTCGAATCGCCGCGCGTGCCATAAGTTCCCCATTTCGCCAGAACCAACGGATCGTAGGTTTCTGCCAGCGCGAAGCTCGCCTGGGCACTGCCCATCTCGACGGCGCGCTCGAGCACAAGCCGTGCCGCATTTACATCGCCCTGCCGGAGCAGGGAGCTCGCACGCGCGACCAACCCTGCAGCTTCCGCAACCTGCTCGGAAGCGGGCTGAGCAACGGCGCGAACAGGCGCCAGAGGCGCCTGCTCGGCGATCGGACTGGCAGCCGCTCCGACGGAGCCGAACCTATCTGGGCCAGGCGAACCGGTCGTCAAGACGTACGACACAGCGCCAAGCCCTGCGCGACCTTGGGCCTCATAGGCATGGATCGCGCTCCGCGACAGGAAGAAGTTCTCTGCCTTCACGTCTGCGCCTTTGGCGCGCAATTGCCTCAACTCGGCAGCGCCAGCTTCTGTTGCCTGCTTCTGCAGCAGGACTTCCTCGCTTGCCTTTGCGGCCTTCGCCGTCTGGGCCTCACTATCGCGACGCACTGCTGCCAGGTCCTGTTCCAGCCGCGCGGACCGCTCACGCTCCCTTTGCAGATCCGCCGCTCCGCTCTTCCCCGCCGATGTGAGCCGGGACAGATCCTCGGCCGCTTTTGCGACCAGCGCAGTTTTGGACTCGACGTCGCGCCGCGCTGCCGTCAGATCCTGCTCCAGCCGTGCGGATCGCTCGCG